>NZ_JBVKBW010000006.1:0-517114 GCF_055635295.1 Streptomyces sp. NPDC111520
AATGTCTTCACGAGAGCGGCACCATCGGGAGGAATAATCCCGACGTGCCCAGCGTCCTCGCTGTGTTTTTCTTCAAAGGAACCTCGCCCCAGACCATGCGGTCCGGAGACGGGGTATCAACATATCTGGCGTTGACTTTTGGCACGCTGTTGAGTTCTCAAGGAACGGAAGCTTCCTTCGAGACCGTCTCACCGGCCCCTCCGGGCTTTCCCTTCGTTGTCACCAGCTTATCAGACTCTTTCGGGCCCGATTCCCGCCGGCGGGGATCTCCTGCTTTTCCTGCTTTTGCGTTCCGGCCTTTCGGCTTTCGCGCTCCCCGACTTTAGCAGATGCTTTCCGTCGGATTTACCGGCCGCTGAGAGGACGCACGTCTCCGTGGCGTTCTCGTCGCGGGGGTTGTGCCAACGTACTGGAGCGGGGCACCCCGATGCAAATCGGAGGTGCCCCGCTCCTGGTGGTGCGTCAGACCTCCACGACCACGGGGAGGATCATCGGGCGGCGACGGTAGTTGTCGGAGACCCACTTGCCGATCGCGCGGCGGATGAGCTGCTGCAACTGCCTGACCTCGGCGACCCCGTCGGAGGCGGCACGGGCGAGGGACTCCTCGATCTTGGGGAGCACCGCGTTGAAGGCCTCGTCTTCGATGCCGGAGCCGCGGGCCTGGACGAACGGGCCGCCGACGACCTTGCCGGTGGTGCTGTCGACGACGACGAACACCGAGACGATGCCCTCCTCGCCGAGGATGCGGCGGTCCTTGAGGGAACTCTCCGTGACGTCGCCGACCGAGAGGCCGTCGACGTAGACGTACCCGGCCTGCACCTTGCCGGTGACCTTGGCGACGCCGTCGACGAGGTCGACGACCAGGCCGTCCTCGGCGAGGACGCAGCGCTCCTTCGGGATGCCGGTGGCCTGCCCGAGTTCGGCGTTGGCCCGCAGGTGCCGCCACTCTCCGTGCACGGGCATGAGGTTGCGGGGCCTGCAGATGTTGTAGAAGTACAGCAGCTCGCCGGCGGAGGCGTGGCCGGAGACGTGCACCTTGGCGTTGCCCTTGTGCACGACCTTGGCGCCCCAGCGGGTGAGGCCGTTGATCACCCGGTACACCGCGGTCTCGTTGCCCGGGATGAGCGACGAGGCGAGCACGACGGTGTCGCCCTCGACGATGCGGATCTGGTGGTCGCGGTTGGCCATCCGGGACAGGGCCGCCATGGGCTCGCCCTGGGAGCCGGTGCAGACCAGGACGACCTTCTCGTCCGGCAGGTCGTCGAGCGTCTTGACCTCGACGATCAGACCCGGGGGGACCCGGAGGTAGCCGAGGTCGCGGGCGATGCCCATGTTGCGGACCATGGAGCGGCCGATGAAGGCGACCTTGCGGCCGCGTTCGTGGGCGGCGTCGAGCACCTGCTGGATGCGGTGCACGTGGCTGGCGAAGCTGGCCACGATGATCCGCTTGTCGGCGTTGGCGAAGACGTTGCGGAGCACCGGCAGGATGTCCCGCTCGTGCGGGATGAATCCGGGGACCTCCGCGTTGGTGGAGTCCGAGAGCAGCAGGTCGATGCCCTCCTCCGCCAGCCGCGCGAAGGCGTGCAGGTCGGTGAGCCGGCCGTCGAGCGGCAGCTGGTCCATCTTGAAGTCGCCGGTGTGCACGACCGTGCCGGCCGGGGTGCGGATGGCGACCGCGAGGGCGTCCGGGATGGAGTGGTTGACCGCGACGAACTCGCAGTCGAAGGGCCCGATGCGCTCGCGCTGCCCCTCCGCGACCTCGAGGGTGTAGGGGCGGATGCGGTGCTCGGCGAGCTTGGCCTCGATGAGGGCCAGGGTCAGCTTGGAACCGATCAGCGGGATGTCGTCCTTCTCCCGCAGGAGGTAGGGGACGGCGCCGATGTGGTCCTCGTGGCCGTGGGTGAGGACGATGCCGACGACGTCGTCCAGGCGGTCACGGATCGACGTGAAGTCCGGCAGGATCAGGTCGACTCCGGGCTGCTCCTCCTCCGGGAAGAGCACCCCGCAGTCGACGATCAGCAGCCGGCCGCCGTACTCGAATACCGTCATGTTGCGGCCGATCTCACCGAGACCGCCGAGCGGGGTGATGCGCAAACCCCCTTCGGGCAGCGCGGGGGGCGGGCCGAGCTCAGGGTGCGGATGGCTCAAAGTCTCTCCTCACCACGCACGCCACAGGCCCCGGGCCGAGGCCCGGGGAGACCGTGCGCGCGTGACAGCGTGCTTGCTTCTGCGTTTGTCCTCATGGAGCGGTATTCAGTTCTCAAGTCTTTGGTTACAGCTGTACCCCGCCGGCGGCGAGATCCTGCTTCAGCTGTGCCGTCGCGGCCTCGTCGAGCTCCACGAGCGGGAGCCGGAGCGGACCGGCGGGCAGCCCCTGCAGGGCCAGGGCGGCCTTGGTGGTGATGACGCCCTGGGTGCGGAAGACGCCGGTGAAGACCGGGAGCAGCTTCTGGTGGATCTCGGTCGCCTTGTGGACGTCACCGGAGAGATACGCCTCGAGGAGGGCCCGTAGCTCAGGGCTGACCAGATGTCCCACGACGGAGACGAAGCCGGCGGCGCCGACCGAGAGCAGCGGCAGGTTGAGCATGTCGTCGCCCGAGTACCAGGCGAGGCCGCTGCGGCTGATGGCCCAGCTCGCGGCGCCGAGGTCGCCCTTGGCGTCCTTGTTGGCCACGATCCGGGGGTGCTCGGCGAGCCGGACGAGGGTCTCGGTCTCGATGGGGACGCCGCTGCGGCCGGGGATGTCGTAGAGCATGACCGGCAGGCCGGTGGCGTCCGCGACGGCGGTGAAGTGCCGGTACAGGCCCTCCTGCGGGGGCTTGTTGTAGTACGGCGTCACCGTGAGCAGGCCGTGGGCGCCGGCGCGCTCCGCCTGGCGGGCCAGCTCGACGCTGTGGTGGGTGTCGTTGGTGCCGACGCCGGCGACGACGAAGGCGCGGTCGCCGACCGCCTCCAGTACGGCCCGGACGAGCTGCTCTTTCTCCACGTCGCTGGTGGTCGGCGACTCACCGGTGGTGCCGTTGACGACCAGGCCGTCGTTGCCTGCCTCGACGAGGTGGGCGGCGAGCCGCTGCGCGCCGTCGAGGTCGAGGGCGCCGTCCGCGGTGAACGGCGTGACCATTGCGGTCAGGACCCGCCCGAAGGGGGTCTGCGGGGTGGAGGTCGGAGCCATGGGTCCAACGCTACTCGGTGCCGCTACCGGGGCACCCCCTCGGGACCTGCGATGAGGACTCCGGCGCTGCCTGCTCGGGGGTTCAAGCAGCACCGGAATCCGTTTCTGAAGACTAGACGAATTGCATGAAACCCGGCAATCGGAAGATTCCGGATGAGTGGTGACCTGCTACGGAGCGGTCCGGCCGTTGGCGTTGAAGGCGGCGTGGGTGAGCGGCATGAGCTTCGCCCATTCGGCTTCCATGCGCTCCCCGACCATCTCGATCTCGCGCTGCGGGAAGGACGGGACCTTGGCCAGCTCGTGCTGGGTGCGCAGGCCGAGGAAGTGCATCAGCGAGCGCGCGTTGCAGGTGGCGTACATCGACGAGAACAGGCCCACGGGCAGCGTGGCCCGGGCGACCTCGCGGGCGACGCCGGCCGCCAGCATCTTCTGGTACGCGTCGTAGGACTGCCGGTAGGAGGCCTCCATGGCGTCCACGACGGACTGGTGCTGCTCCGGGGACCCGTGCACGAACTCGTACTTCCCGGGGCGGCCCTGCTGCACGAGCTTGCGGTCGGTGGACGGCACGTAGAAGACCGGCTCCAGCTCGCGGTACCTGCCGGACTCCTCGTTGTAGGACCATCCGACGCGGTGGCGCATGAACTCGCGGAAGACGAAGATCGGGGCGCTGACGAAGAAGGTCATCGAGTTGTGCTCGAAGGGGCTGCCGTGGCGGTCCCGCATGAGGAAGTTGATCAAGCCCTTGGAGCGCTCCGGGTCCTTGGTCAGCTCGGCCAGGGACTGCTCGCCGGCCGTGGAGACCCGGGCGGCCCAGAGCACGTCGGAGTCGGCCGCGCTGTGCTTGACGAGCTGGACGGTCACGTCGTCGCGGAACTGCACGGAATCGTCGGCGGAGGTTTCGGTCACCGGGCGTCCTTCCTCACGGAGCTTGGGGCGGCGCCCAGCCTATGCGCCCGCTCCGACATCCCCCGACACCCGTCGACACCGGGCCCACCCCCGCAAAGCGGAGCAAGGCAGACGACCGGCGGACCACTGCTGGCCGGTCCCGGCGGGGCCCGCTAGCCTCACCGATGTGTCTCTGCCCTTCCTCGCCGCCGACAGCGGCCACGACGAGTACGCCGCGGACGCCGCCCTTCCGCACCGGGTCCAGGACGGGTGGATCCGTCCCTACCGGCCGGGACCCTGGCGGGTCGCCGCGGCGGCGATGCTGCTGATGCTCGCCTCGTACCTGCTCTTCGCCGCGGTGATCATGGGGCTCGCGGGCAACGGGTCCGGGGTGATCGCCACGCTCGTCGCGGCGGTGCTGGCCATCGGTTGCGCGCTGCGTCTGCTGCGCGTGGGGATCTGGGTGAGCGCGCGCGGGCTGCGGCAGGTGGGCTTCCTGTACACCACGACGCTGCCGTGGAACCGGGTCGCGTCCGTCCGTACGGCCCAGCAGCCGGTGAAGTGGCTGGGGCTGCCCCGGACCGTGCAGGGCCAGTCCCTGGTCGTCGCGCGGGCCGACGGCGAGCGCATGCGACCGCTGCTCACCGACCACAACGCGGACTTCCTGGGCCGCACCGAGGCCTTCGACCAGGCCGCCGACGCCATAGAGGGCTGGGCCGCGGAGCTGGGCCGGTAGGTCCCCCGGGGCGGCGCCGGGGCGCTCCCCGGCGTCCGCAGCGCCTGACGGCTGCGGCTGACGGCCCCGCGCGGTGTCGCGCGCCCTCCTGGGCGCGCGACAGGCCGTCGTCCGGAGCCGGGAGCACCCAGGCCCGGTCCTGCCTGGCACCGGCGGCACGGCCCCGTCCTGGGGCCGGAACGGCGCCGCGTCGTGGCCGCCGGGTGGCCGACAGACGGTCGTCATCGGACGTTCGCCTGCGGCTGTTAGCGTCCGGCCGACTTGGCCCGTCGAGGACCTGGAGCGACTGTTGTTCGCACCGCCGCACCCGAACCCGCTCCTCAGCCGTCCCGGGCCGTTGCCCGCACTGGAACGCCTGCGGGGCCGATCCGTCGTCGTGAAGTTCGGCGGGCACGCCATGACCGACGGGCCGCTGCTGCGTTCCTTCGCCGATGACGTGGTCCGGCTGCGGCGGGCCGGGGTGCGGACCGTGGTGGTGCACGGGGGCGGTCCGCAGATCAGCGCGCAGCTCGACCGGCTGGGCGTGCCCGCGCAGTTCCTGGGCGGGCAGCGCGTGACCACGCCGGAGACGCTGGACGTGGTGCGGATGGTGCTCGCCGGCAAGGTGCAGCGGGAGCTGGTACGGCTGGTCAACGAGCACGGCCCGTACGCCGTCGGGCTCACCGGCGAGGACGCGCACACCCTCACCGCGGTGCGCCGCTACGCCGAGGTCGGCGGGGAGCTGATGGACATCGGCCTGGTCGGGGACGTGACGGAGGTCAACACCGCGGCCCTGGACGTGCTGCTGGACCACGGCCACGTCCCGGTGGTCTCACCGCTCGGCCGCGGCACGGACGGCGAGGTCTACAACGTCAACGCGGACGCGGCCGCGGGCGCGCTCGCCGCGGCGCTGGGCGCGGAGGCCCTGGTGGTGCTCACCGACGTGCCCGGGCTGTACGCGGACTGGCCGCGCCGGGAGCGGGTGCTGGACCGGCTCACGGCGAGCGAGCTGGAGCTGGTGCTGCCCTCCCTCGGGGGCGGCATGGTGCCCAAGATGGAGAGCTGCCTGCGCGCGGTGCGGGCCGGGGTCCGCAGCGCGCGGGTCCTCGACGGCCGCGTCGCGCACGCCCTGGTGCGGGCGCTGAGCGGCGGACCCGGGGAGACCGGGACGACCGTCCTGCCGGGCTGAGGGCGGGCGGACCCGCTCAGGGGGTCTGGGGCGCCTTCCCCCGCAGGGCGATCGCGCGCTGCATGGCCTTGCGGGCCCGCGGGGTGTCACGGGCGTCGTGGTAGGCGACGGCGAGCCGGAACCAGGTCCGCCAGTCCTCCGGCGCGGCCTCCGTCTCGGCCTTGCGCCGGGCGAAGACCGCGTCGGCGGAGGCGCGGTCGACACGCCCGCTCGGGGTGCGCACCAGCTCGTCCTCCGGGAGTCCGCCCTCGGCCTCCAGTTCGCGGGCCAGCCGGTCCGCGTGGTGCGCGAACTGCGTCGTACGGACCAGGAACCAGACGCCGACCAGTGGCAGTACGAGCACGGCCACGCCGAGGACCACCGTGACCGGGCGGCCGTCCTGGATCAGCCAGACGCCGCGGGCGCCGGCCAGCACGAAGTAGACGACCAGGACGGCCGCGAGGACGAAGTAGGTGATCTTTGCGCGCATGGTGGGCGGACCCGGCTTCCGGTCTCTGGCTGTGTCTGTGTCGTGGTCTCTGGGTCGGTCAGTCGAGGTCCATGAAGTGCTCCAGGCCGAAGGTGAGCCCCGGCGTGGAGACGACCCTGCGCACGCCGAGCAGCACGCCCGGCATGAAGGAGCCGCGGTTCATGGAGTCGTGACGGATGGTGAGGACCTCTCCGGCGTCGCCGAAGAGGACCTCCTGGTGGGCGACGAGTCCGCGCAGCCGCACCGCGTGCACGGGCACGCCCTCGACGTCGGCGCCGCGTGCCCCGTCCAGGGCGGTGGCGGTGGCGTCCGGCTGCTCGCCGAGCCCGGCCTCGCGGCGGGCGTCGGCGATGAGCTGGGCGGTGCGGACGGCGGTGCCGCTGGGGGCGTCGACCTTGTCCGGGTGGTGGAGTTCGACGATCTCGGCGGACTCGAAGAAGCGGGCCGCCTGCCGGGCGAAGCGCATGGCCAGGACCGCCCCGATGCCGAAGTTCGGTGCGATGAGCACGCCGGTGCCCGGCGCCGCGCCGAGCCAGCCGCGCAGGGTGTCCAGGCGCTCGTCGGTCCAGCCGGTGGTGCCGACGACGGCGTGGATGCCGTGCCGCAGGCAGAAGTCGAGGTTGCCCATGACCGAGCCCGGGGTGGTCAGTTCGACGGCGACCTGGGCCTCGTTCTCGGCGAGGGCCTCCAGCTTGTCCTCGCGGCCGATGGCCGCCACCAGTTCGAGGTCGTCCGCGGCCTCGACGGCCTTGACCGCCTCGGCGCCCATGCGGCCGCGGGCCCCGATCACACCCACGCGGATCTTGCTCATCGTTCCAGTCCTCCGGTCCAGACGTTCGAGACGGTCGGTACGGCTCAGGTCAGACGACGGACTCGTGCAGGCGGGCGGCCTGCCGGTCCTTCAGCGGGCCTATGACGGCCAGCGAGGGACGTTGTCCCAGGACGTCGCGGGCGACCGCGCGCACCTCGTCGGGCGTGACCGCGGCGATCCTCTCCAGTGTGGCGTCCACCGACATCTGCTCGCCCCAGCAGAGCTCGCTCTTGCCGATCCGGTTCATGAGCGCGCCGGTGTCCTCCAGGCTGAGCACGGTCGAGCCGGAGAACTGGCCGATGGCGCGGTGCAGTTCCTCGTCGCTCAGCCCGTGCTCGGCGACCTGGTCCAGTTCCTCGCGGCAGATCTTGAGGACCTCGTGGACCCGGCGCGGCTGGCAGCCGGCGTACACCCCGAACAGGCCGCAGTCCGCGAAGGAGGAGGTGTACGAGTAGACGCTGTAGGCGAGGCCGCGCTTCTCGCGGACCTCCTGGAACAGCCGGGAGCTCATGCCGCCGCCCAGGGCGGTGTTGAGCACCCCGAGCGCCCAGCGCCGGTCGTCGTGCCGGGACAGCCCGGGCATGCCGAGCACGACGTGGGCCTGCTCGGTGCGGCGTTCGAGCAGCTCCACCCGGCCCTGGCCGCGTATCGTGCGGGCGCCGCCGCGCGGCGGGCGGGGCACGGCGTCGGCGTCGCGGAGGGCGCCCGCGTCCTCGAAGGCCTTGCGGACCTGGCGGACGACGGTCGCGTGGTCGACGTTGCCGGCCGCGGCGACGACCAGCCGTGTCGGGTCGTAGTGCTTGCGGTAGAAGCGGGCGACCTGGTCGCGGGTGAGGGCGTTGATGGTGTCGACGGTGCCGAGGACGGGGCGGCCCAGCGGGGAGTCGCCCAGCATGGCGGTGGCGAACAGGTCGTGGACCTGGTCACCGGGGTCGTCCTCGGTCATCGCGATCTCCTCCAGGACGACGCCGCGCTCGGCGTCGATGTCCTCCTGGCGGATGAGGGAGCCGGTCAGCATGTCGCAGACGACGTCGATGGCGAGCGGCAGGTCGGTGTCGAGGACACGCGCGTAGTAGCACGTGTACTCCTTGGCCGTGAAGGCGTTCATCTCGCCGCCGACGGCGTCGACCGCCGCGGAGATCTCCAGGGCGCTGCGCCGCGCGGTGCCCTTGAAGAGCAGGTGCTCCAGGTAGTGCGTGGCGCCGTTGAGCGCGGGGGTCTCGTCGCGTGAGCCGACGCCGACCCAGATGCCGAAGGTCGCGGAGCGCACGGTGGGCAGGGTCTCGGTGACGACGCGCAGTCCACCGGGGAGGACGCTGCGCCGGACCGTGCCGATGCCGTCGGTGCCGGGCAGGAGGGTCTGCGTGCGGACGGCCCGCCCCTTGGTGGAGGGGCGGGCCGTCACGCGTGTGGAACGGGTGGTCACTTCTCGGACGCGTCCTCGGCCTTGTCGTCGGCCTTGTCGTCGGCCGCGGCGTCCTCGCCCTCGATGACCGGGATCAGCGAGAGCTTGCCGCGCTGGTCGATCTCGGCGATCTCGACCTGGACCTTGGAGCCCACGGCGAGGACGTCCTCGACGTTCTCGACGCGCTTGCCGCCGGCCAGCTTCCGGATCTGCGAGATGTGCAGCAGGCCGTCCTTGCCCGGGAGCAGGGAGACGAAGGCACCGAAGGTGGTGGTCTTCACGACCGTGCCCAGGTAGCGCTCGCCGACCTCGGGCATCGTCGGGTTGGCGATGCCGTTGATGGTGGCGCGGGCGGCCTCGGCGGACGGGCCGTCGGCGGCACCGATGTAGATGGTGCCGTCGTCCTCGATCGTGATCTCGGCGCCGGTGTCCTCCTGGATCTGGTTGATCATCTTGCCCTTGGGGCCGATGACCTCACCGATCTTGTCCACCGGGATCTTGACGGTGATGATGCGCGGGGCGTTCGGCGACATCTCGTCCGGAGTGTCGATCGCCTCCATCATCACGTCGAGGATGTGCAGTCGGGCGTCGCGGGCCTGCTTGAGGGCCGCGGCCAGGACCGACGCCGGGATGCCGTCGAGCTTGGTGTCCAGCTGCAGCGCGGTGACGAACTGCTTGGTGCCGGCGACCTTGAAGTCCATGTCGCCGAAGGCGTCCTCCGCACCGAGGATGTCGGTGAGGGTGACGTAGTGGGTCTCGCCGTCGATCTCCTGGGAGATCAGGCCCATGGCGATGCCGGCGACGGGGGCCTTCAGCGGCACACCGGCGTTCAGCAGCGACATGGTGGAGGCGCAGACCGAGCCCATGGAGGTGGAGCCGTTGGAGCCCAGCGCCTCGGAGACCTGGCGGATGGCGTACGGGAAGTCCTCGCGGGCCGGCAGGACCGGGAGGATCGCCCGCTCGGCCAGCGCGCCGTGGCCGATCTCACGGCGCTTGGGGGAGCCCACGCGGCCGGTCTCGCCGACGGAGTACGGCGGGAAGTTGTAGTTGTGCATGTAGCGCTTGCGCGTCTCGGGCGCCAGCGTGTCCAGCTGCTGCTCCATGCGCAGCATGTTCAGCGTGGTGACACCCAGGATCTGGGTCTCGCCGCGCTCGAACAGCGCCGAGCCGTGCACCCGCGGGATCGCCTCGACCTCGGCGGCCAGGGTGCGGATGTCGGTGACGCCGCGGCCGTCGATGCGGACCTTGTCCTTGATGACGCGCTCACGGACCAGCTTCTTGGTCAGCGAGCGGTAGGCGGCGGAGATCTCCTTCTCGCGGCCCTCGAACTGCGGCAGCAGCTTCTCGGCGGCGAGCGCCTTCACCCGGTCCAGCTCGGCCTCGCGGGCCTGCTTGCCGGCGATGGTCAGCGCCTGCTTCAGCTCGTCGGCGACCGAGGACTCCAGCGCCTCGAACACGTCGTCCTGGTAGTCCAGGAAGATCGGGAACTCGGCGGTCTCCTTGGCGGCCTTCGCGGCGAGGTCGGCCTGCGCCTTGCACAGCACCTTGATGAAGGGCTTGGAGGCTTCCAGGCCCGCCGCGACGACCTCCTCGGTCGGCGCCTCGGCGCCGCCCTCGACGAGCTTGATCGTCTTGTCGGTGGCCTCGGCCTCGACCATCATGATCGCGACGTCGCCGTCCTCGAGGGTGCGGCCGGCCACGACCATGTCGAAGACGGCCTCCTCCAGCTCGCTGTGGGTCGGGAAGGCGACCCACTGGCCGCGGATCAGCGCGACGCGCACGCCGCCGACCGGGCCGGAGAAGGGCAGGCCCGCCAGCTGCGTGGAGCAGGAGGCGGCGTTGATGGCGACCACGTCGTACAGGTGGTCGGGGTTGAGCGCCATGACCGTCGCCACGACCTGGATCTCGTTGCGCAGGCCCTTCTTGAAGGACGGGCGCAGCGGGCGGTCGATCAGGCGGCAGGTGAGGATCGCGTCCTCGGAGGGGCGGCCCTCGCGGCGGAAGAAGGAACCGGGGATCCGCCCGGCCGCGTACATGCGCTCCTCGACGTCCACCGTCAGCGGGAAGAAGTCGAGCTGGTCCTTCGGGTGCTTCGAGGCGGTGGTGGCCGACAGCACCATGGTGTCGTCGTCCAGGTAGGCCACGGCGGAGCCGGCGGCCTGACGGGCCAGGCGGCCCGTCTCGAAGCGGATCGTGCGGGTGCCGAAGCTGCCGTTGTCGATCACGGCCTCGGCGTAGTGGGTCTCGTTCTCCACTATGGGAATTCTCCTCTTTCGTGCCCCCGGGCGTCTTCCCGGGGACCGTCGGTGGAGGGGCGTCCCGCCGGGCCGGTCTTCGATCGAAGCCACCGGGACGTACGTGCTGCCCGGGGGCCACTACCGAGGACCGGCTCTGGTGGCGCTAGGAGGACGCTCCCTCCGCATGCTCTATGGCGTTGTGTATGGGACCAGACTACAAAGTCTCGGCCCCGGTCTCGCGCCCAGCGCGGCCCCGTACGTACGCAAAGGGAGCGGCCCCCGGCTGGGAACCGCTCCCTCCACGGCTGTCTCAGCGGGCGCCGGCGGCACCGCGGCGGATGCCGAGGCGGTCGACGAGCGCACGGAAGCGCTGGATGTCCTTCTTGGCCAGGTACTGCAGCAGGCGGCGACGCTGGCCGACCAGGATCAGCAGACCACGACGGGAGTGGTGGTCGTGCTTGTGGGTCTTGAGGTGCTCGGTCAGGTCCGAGATGCGGCGCGAGAGCAGCGCGACCTGGACCTCGGGGGAGCCGGTGTCGCCCTCCTTGGTGCCGAACTCGGCGATGATCTGCTTCTTCGTCTCGACGTCGAGCGACATACGGTCTCCTTGTGTGTCGGTGCCTCCGGGCGCTCCTGGTCTGTGTCACAGGAGAAGCTTCGACGACCCTGAAGGCATGACGCGCCGCGCATGGGCGGACGCATCGGTTACACAGAGTACCACCCCGGGCCCGGTGCGATGTCCGGGGCCGGGGTGGCGGGCGGCAGGGGGCGGCCGCGGGCCGCGGGGCTCAGCCGCTGGTCATGCCGCGGGCCTCGGCGTAGAGGTCGAGGACCGCGAGGGCGAGCGGGATGAGGGAGAGCAGCACGGTCGCCTCGGCGAGGTCGAGCATCCGGCCCCAGAAGGGGGTGACGCCCTTGCTCGGGACGACGAGGGCGACCGCGACCAGGAGGGCGGCGCCCAGGGCGACCGCGGCGGACAGCCACACGGTGCGGATGTCGAGCGAGGAGTGGTTGCCGCGCAGCAGATCGGTGAGGACGTCGGTCGGCAGGTTGAGGGAGAGGCCGATGATCAGCAGGCCGACGGTGATCACGCCGGCGACCATGAGCGTCACGACCTGAGAGGTGTAACGGAACAGCCGGGCGCGCATCAGGGTCGCCAGGCCCGTGGCGAGGGCGAGCAGTTGCGCCCAGGTGCTGTCGGAGAAGCCGAGTACGACGCCCGCGGAGCCGACGACCGCGGCGGCGCAGCCGCCGACCAGGCCGAGCAGCAGCTCGTGGCCGCGGCGGGCCTGGTTGGTGATCCGCTCGAAGTCGACCGGCTCCTCCTCGCCCTGCCGGTCGCCGTCGCCGCGGTGCCGGGCCTGGACCTGGTCGGGCGAGCGGAAGCCGATGGGCAGCCGGGCGAAGCGGGCGGACCAGC
The DNA here is from genome assembly GCF_055635295.1 of Streptomyces sp. NPDC111520. Taxonomy (NCBI): domain Bacteria; kingdom Bacillati; phylum Actinomycetota; class Actinomycetes; order Kitasatosporales; family Streptomycetaceae; genus Streptomyces; species Streptomyces sp. NPDC111520. The sequence goes on from NZ_JBVKBW010000006.1 coordinate 12,304, forward strand.
CGGGCAGGAAGCCGATGACGGCGATCATGACGACGGCGGTGACGGCGGCGGCCTCGCGCGGCGCGGCGTCGGTGAGGATCGCAACGAAGGTGGCCACGGTGCCGACGCCCGCGGTGAAGGAGGCCGCGACGAACGGCGCGTCCCCCTGCGGCAGCATCAGCACGAGCAGGACCGCGGCGATCAGCACGACCACGCAGCCGATGAGGAAGTGCAGCCGGCCGGGCCCCTCGTCCTTGCCCACGCCCATGATCCCGGAGCCGGCGACCAGCAGCAGCGGCAGCGAGGAGAGGCCGAGGGCGACGGCGGAGTGGCGGTCGTCGTACACGCGGGCGCGCACCGAGGCGAGCGCCACCAGCACCAGGCCCGCGGCGCCGGCGAGGATGCCGGGCAGGCCGTGCATGTCGTGCTTGACCGGCTCGGAGAACCAGAGCACGAAGGCCATGAGGGCGAGCAGGACGACGCCCGCGGTCAGGCCCACCACGCGCATGAGGCCGTCGTTCCAGCTGCGGCGGTCGGTCTCGACCGCGGCGGCGACGGCGTCCACGACGTCGTCGAACACGGCGGGGGGCAGCGAGTCCGCGAACGGCCGCAGCAGGAGCAACTCGCCGTCTTGCACGCGCTGTTCGGCCAGGGACAGGGTGCTGTCGAGGACCCGCCCGTCGCGACGGACCAAGTTGTAGCCGGTGGGGGCGGCTTCGTCGGGCGTCTGGCCCGACAGGCGCAGTATCTCGGGATGGATGTCGGAGAGCGGCACGTCCTCCGGGAGTGCCACATCGATCCGGCTGTTCGGCGCCGCCACCGTGACTCTGCAGAATCCCGTCGCTGAGACCGTGCTCACCTGGAGTGTCCCCCTCGTCCGGTGATGGGTGGGTTGGGGTCGGGTCCGCGCGGCCGTCCAGGGCCGGAACCCCCGTTCCGCGCTTCGCGATCCGTCACCCTACCGGGTACCCCGAGTCCCTTGTCCCCCACCCGTCCCAGTGCCCTGGAACTGTCATGCCCAGTAGGATCGCCACCTGCCTGTGGTCCAACGCCCGCCCCGCGAAAGGGCGGAGCGCGACCGGGACGTGTCATACGGGGGACCGTCGCCACGGGGGCGGCCCGAAACTGCGATTCGCGTGAAGGACTGGTGCATCGGTGAGCGTGGTCGTCATCAAGCGCCCGCCGCGGGTTTACCCGCCGGAGGTGCCGAGTGAGGAGGTACGGCTCGAAGCCCCGCCCGAACTGCCGCGCGGCGAGGACCAGGGCCTGCTGATGAACCTGCTGCCGATGCTCGGCATGGGTTCGTCGGCGGCGTTCTTCTTCCTGCCCACCGGGTCGGGGACCTCCGGCGGGTTCATGAAGGTCATGGGCGTGCTCATGATGGGCTCCACCGTGGCGATGGTCGTCGCCCAGATCGTGCGGGCCCGCAAGGGGCCGTCCGGGCAGATGGCGGAGGCCCGCCGGGACTACCTGAAGTACCTGGCGCAGGTGCGCCGCGGGGTGCGCAAGACCGCCCGCAAGCAGCGCGACGCACAGTATTTCCTGCATCCGGCTCCCGAACAGCTGTGGGCGCTGGTCGCCGAGGGCTCACGGGTGTGGGAACGCCGGTCCTCCGACCCGGACTTCGCGCAGGTGCGGGTGGGACTCGGCCCGCAGCAGCTGTCGACGCCGCTGGTGGCGCCGGAGACCGCGCCGGTGGACGAACTGGAGCCGCTGACCGCGCACTCGATGCAGCAGTTCATCGCGGCGCACGGCTCGCTGGACAACCTGCCGCTGGCGGTGGGGCTGCGCTCCTTCTACCACGTGACGATCTCCGGGGACCCGGACACCGTCTACGGGCAGACCCGTTCCGTCGTGGGCCAGCTGTGCTCCCTGCACTCGCCGGAGGACCTGGTGGTCGCCGTCGTGGCGGCGCCGGGCGCCCAGCCGGAGTGGGAGTGGGTCAAGTGGCTGCCGCACGCGCAGCACACGGAGCAGGACGGCGCCGGCTCGCGCCGTCTGATATGCGGCGACCTCGGTGAGGTCGAGGAGCTGCTGTCGGACGAGCTGGACGGGCGGCCGCGCTTCAACCGCGAGGGCCAGCCGGTGCTGGACCAGCCGCACGTGGTGATCGTCCTGGACGGTGGCGGCGTGCCGGCGGACTCGGTGATCGCCTCCGCCGAGGGACTGCAGGGCGTCACGATCCTCGAGGTCGTGCCCGGCGAGCTGGACGAGGCGCGCGGCTCGCTGTCCGTCCAGGTGTGGCGCGACCAGCTGTACCTGGAGGCCGGGTCCGGCACCTTCACCGGCGTCCCGGACGTGCTGTCCCCGGTGCAGGCGGAGTCGCTGGCCCGGCAGCTCGCGCCGCTGCGGCTGGGCGCCGCGGACGCCGACGAACCGCTGCTGGCCAACCTGGACTTCACCGACCTGATGGGGATCGGCGACGCGGCGTCGGTGGACGTCGCGCGCACCTGGCGCCCGCGGACCCTGCACGAGCGGCTGCGGGTGCCGATCGGCCTGGGCGAGACCGGCGAGCCGGTCATGCTGGACGTCAAGGAGGCCTCGCAGGAGGGCATGGGCCCGCACGGCCTGTGCGTCGGCGCCACCGGTTCCGGCAAGTCCGAGCTGCTGCGCACGCTGGTGCTGGGCCTGGCCGTCACGCACTCCTCGGAGACCCTCAACTTCGTGCTCGCCGACTTCAAGGGCGGCGCGACCTTCACCGGCATGGGCACGATGCCGCACGTGTCGGCGGTCATCACCAACCTGGCCGACGAGCTGACCCTGGTGGACCGCATGCGCGACTCCATCACCGGTGAGCTGACCCGCCGCCAGGAGCTGCTGCGGCAGGCCGGCAACTACGCCAACATCACCGACTACGAGAAGGCCCGTGCGGCGGGCGCGGCGCTCGACCCACTGCCCTCGCTGGTCCTGATCATCGACGAGTTCTCCGAACTGCTCGCCGCCAAGCCAGACTTCATCGAGATGTTCATCCAGATCGGCCGCATCGGCCGCTCGCTGGGCGTGCACATGCTGCTGGCCTCGCAGCGCCTGGAGGAGGGCAAGCTGCGCGGCCTGGACACCTTCCTGTCGTACCGGATCGGTCTGCGGACGTTCTCGGCCGCCGAGTCGCGGACCGCGATCGGCGTGCCCGACGCCTACCACCTGCCCAACGTCCCGGGCGCGGGCATCCTGAAGTACGGCACCGACACCATGGTGCAGTTCAAGGCGGCGTACGTGTCGGGCACCTACCGGACGCCGGGCACCCGCACGGCCGGCGGGGCGCGCGTCGACCGCTCCCCCGTGCTGTTCACTGCCTCTCCGGTGCCCGTGCGCATCGTCACCGAGCCGGAGCCGCAGCAGCGCGGCGGGCAGGTCGACGACGCGCTGGCCGACACCGTGCTCGACGTCATCGTCGGCCGGCTGGAGGGCCAGGGGCCGCCCGCCCACCAGGTGTGGCTGCCGCCGCTGGACGAGCCGTTCAGCGTCGACCAGGTGCTGCCGCCGCTGACGGTCAGCGCCGAACGGGGTCTGCACGCGGACGGCTACACCGCCACCGGCAAGCTGCAGGTGCCGGTCGGTCTGGTCGACAAGCCCTTCGAGCAGCGCCGCGACGTCATGTACGCGGACCTGTCGAGCTCCGGGGGTCACGCCCTGGTCGTCGGCGGCCCGCAGTCCGGCAAGTCGACGCTGGTGCGCTCGCTCATCGCGTCCTTCGCGCTCACCCACACCCCGAAGGAGGTCCAGTTCTACGCGCTGGACTTCGGCGGCGGCGGCATGCTGGCGCTGGACGGGCTGGCGCACGTCGGCGGGGTCGCCTCCCGGCTGGACGCGGAGAAGGTCCGCCGCACGGTCGCCGAGGTGCACGGCATTCTGAACGCCCGCGAGGAGTTCTTCCGCAGCAACGTCATCGACTCCATGAACACCTTCCGCTCCCGGCGGGCGGCGGGGCACTTCCCGGACCAGCCGTGGGGCGACGTGTTCCTGGTCATCGACGGCTGGGGCACGTTCAAGACCGACTACGAGATGCTCGACCCGGTCATCAACGACATCGCCGCCCGCGGCCTCGGCTTCGGCATCCACCTGGTCATCACCGCCACCCGCTACACCGAGATCCGGCCCGCGCTGCGCGACCAGATCCTCAGCCGGCTGGAACTGCGGCTCGGCGACCCGATGGAGTCCGAGTTCGACCGCAGGCGCGCCGAGAACGTGCCGGTCGGCAAGCCCGGCCGCGGCCTGTCCCCGGAGAAGCTGGACTACCTGGCGGCGCTGCCGCGCATCGACGCCTCCTCGGGGGTGGAGGACCTCTCCGAGGGCATGGCGCAGTTCGTCGCCCAGGTCAACGCGGGCTGGCCGGGCCCGGTCGCGCCGAAGGTGCGGATGCTGCCGACGATGCTCCCGGCGACCGAGCTGCCCGACGGCGGCGACTTCTCCGACCGCGGCATCGCGATCGGCGTCGACGAGCTCACCCTCTCCCCGGTGTTCGTGGACTTCGAGACCGACCCGCTGATGGTGATCTACGGCGAGAGCGAGTCCGGCAAGTCCTCACTGCTGCGGCTGATCGCCAAGCAGGTCAGCGAGCGCTACGAGCCCGGCAAGGCGCTGTTCGTGGTCTCCGACTTCCGCCGGGCGCTGCTCGGTCAGGTGCCGGAGAGCCACATGTACAAGTACTGCGCCTCCGGACCGCAGTTGCAGGAGGTCATGGAGTCGCTGGCCGGCTCGATGGGCCGGCGGATGCCCGGCCAGGACGTGACGCCCGAGCAGCTGCGCAACCGCAGCTGGTACACCGAGCCCGACGCGTGGGTCTTTGTCGACGACTACGACCTGGTCGCGACCTCGATGGGCAACCCGATGCAGGTGCTGATGGAGTACCTGCCGTTCGCCCGCGACCTGGGCCTGCGCATCGTCCTGTCGCGCAGCACCTCGGGGGCGTCGCGGTCCTCCTTCGAGCCGTTCCTCACCCGGACCAAGGAGCTCGGCGCGACCGGTGTGCTGCTGTCCGGCGACCCCGGCGAGGGCCCGGTCTTCGGCAACGTCAAGGCGACCAGGCTGCCCCCGGGCCGCGCGCAGTTCATCACGCGGCGCCGCGGCAACCAGCTCATCCAGACCGGCTTCCTGCCGGAGAGCTGACACCGGTCCGGCGCGCGGCGCCGGGAGACGCAGGCGGGCGGGGGCGGGCCGGAGGGCCCGCCCCCGCCCGTGTGCCGGCGTTCAGTCCCGCGGGGACGGCGGCCGGTAGGCGGGTGGTACGTCCCGGGGATCGCGCCGCACGGCGGCCGGGCGGTCGCCGCGGGCCGCCTCGTCCTCGCGGGTTTCGTCCGCCGCCTCCGCCGCCTCCTCGCCGGCCCGCTGCTCGAACCAGCGCCGGGCGCGCTCCTCCTGCGCCGCGCGCTCCTCGGGCGTCATCCGCTCGTCGGCGCGCTTCAGCTCGGCCATGCGGTCGCCGATCGCGCCGAGGTAGGCGCCGGACAGCAGCGCCTCGCGCCCGCCGACACGGCCGGAGAGCACCTGGCGCGCCGTCTCCTTGAGGGTGGCGTCGACGTCGGGGTTGTCGGCGAGTGTCCTGAGCGCCTTGTGCAGTCGGCGGGCCTGTGCGGGATCGTCGGCGACGTCCATCAGGTCCGCGTCGCTGATCTCCTTGCTCATCGGCTCCGTTCCCCCGGTCGAGAGTGTCGTGACGCGTGTGTCCATGCCATCGTGCCATCAGGGGGACGCCACGACCACGGTCCCGGGCGCGCTGGCCGGGGTCGCCCGATCCGGTGTGGCACGGTCTGTCTGACCGATGCCGAAGGAGGCGACGAGCGCCCATGTCCTACCCCGAGCCCCGCTACCTCGGAGAACAGGGCGAGGTCAGCGCGCTCTTCCGTGCCGCCGGAACCGCCGCGGACGTGGTCGCGCCCTCGGGGACCCGCACCCACTACCTCGCCACGCACGCGTCGACGGAGGGCGCCTTCGGCCTGTACCGGATCGACATGGGCCCCGGCTCCCCCGGTCCCAGCACGCACTTCCACCGGTCGATCTCGGAGTCCTTCTTCGTCCTCTCCGGGGCCGTGCAGCTCTTCGACGGGGAGCGCTGGATCACCGCCCGCCCCGGGGACTTCCTCCACGTGCCGGCCGGGGGGCTGCACGCCTTCCAGAACGACTCCGACGAACCGGCCTCGATGCTGCTGCTCTTCGCCCCCGGAGCGCCCCGGGAGGAGTACGTCGAGAGGGCCGGCGAGATGGCGCGGCGCGGGGGTACGGCGTTCCGGGAGTTCCTGCTCCGCCACGACAGCTTCTTCGTGGAGCCGCCGCAGGTGGGGCCGGAGCCGCTGTGACGGAACCGGGCCGGGGCCGCGCCGGGGAACCCGGGCCGGCCGTCAGCCGTGGCTCGTGTCGATGACGCAGAAGCGGTTGCCCTCGGTGTCGGCGAGGACGACGAAGTCCGGGTCCGGCGGGTAGCGGTCCCAGTCGACCCGCACGGCGCCCAGGGCGACCAGGCGTTCCACCTCGGCCGCCTGTTCGGCGGCGTCGTCCGCGTACAGGTCGAGGTGGACCCGGGGGTGCTCCTGCACCGGGGTGGCACTGGCGCCGAGCGCGATGCCCGGTCCGGACGCACCCGCCGCGGGCACCAGCACCGCCCAGTCGTCCTCCGCCCGCACCTGGCCGTCGCGGGGCACGTAGTCGAGGGCGGCGCCCCAGAAGGCCGCCGCGCGCCGCACGTCCGTCACTCCGAGCACGATCGTCCCGAGGGTCAGCATGCGTCGAGTGTGCCAGCCGCGGGAGGGCGCGGACGGGCCTGCCACCGCGTGACGGTCACCCGGACCGCCGCCCCGGACGCCGTCTTCGAGGGCGGACTCGTCCGGCGCCGTCCGCCGCACGGCGTCAGGGGGCGTACAGCTCCAGGCGCCAGTCGTTGCAGCGGATGGGGTTCCCCGGCGGGTACTCGAAGTCGCACTCCTCCACCAGCGTGAAGCCGAGCTTGCGGCAGATCGCGTTCGAGGCGTCATTGTCGACCTTGGGGAAGGCGTGCAGGAAGCGCGGGCCCTTCTCCGCGGCCGCCCGCGCGACGACGGCCGCCCCGGCGGCCGCGGCGACACCGCGCCCCTGGAACTCGGGCAGGACGCCCCAGCCCGTCTCGTACACCGTCCCGCCCCGCCAGGACTTCTCCCAGTAGCCGATGCTCCCGGCCGGTACCTCCTCGGGCAGCAGGACGATGCTGAACATCCCGCCGCCTGCCTCGCCCCCGCTCGCCAGGTACCGCTCGTGCCGGACGAGCAGCTGCTCCTCGGTCTCGGGGCCGCCGAGGTGGCGCATCATCGCGGGCGCGTTCGCCCGGCGGAGCAGTTCGAGGTCGCCCTCCGACCACGGCTCGATCCGTACCTGCGTGTCCATCCACCGCTCCCCTCGTCGCTCCTGACCATCACACCACCCGGGTCCGACACCGCCACCGATGAGTTCCGCCGGCCCGCCCGGTCCTATCACCGGAGCCGTTCCGCCGTGGCCCGGCCCGACCAGAGAGGCAGCACCATGGACGACATCACCATTACCCGGGTATTCGACGCCCCGCTCGCCAAGGTGTGGAAGGTGTGGACCGAGCCGGAGTACTTCGCCCAGTGGTTCGGGGCCCCGCTGCCCACCGTCGCCAGCGACGTCCGTCCCGGCGGCGCCTGGCGCGCCACCGTCACCACGCCGCAGGGCGAGATGCCGCTGAGCGGGGTGTACCGCGAGGTGGAACTCCACAAGCGGCTGGTGTGGACGATGGAGGTCCCCGGAGAGCCCGAGGTCGTCATGGACGCGACCTTCACCGACCGCGGTGAGCGGACCGAGGTCGTCTACCGCCAGCCCGGCGTCCCCGAGGAGTACTGCGCCACGGCCGAGGCCGGCGCCAACCACATCCTGGACAGCTTCACCTCCGTCCTGGCGAAGTCCTGACGGCAGGGACCGCGGACGTGACGGCGACGACCTTCGTCCTCGTCCCCGGCGCGGGCGGCGGCACCTGGTACTGGCACCTGCTCGTGCCCGAACTGCGCCGCCGCGGCCACGCCGCGGTCGCGGTGGACCTCCCGACGGGGGACGACGGCGCGGGGCTGCGGGAGTACGCGGACGCGGTGGTCGCCGCCGCGGGCGACCGGGCGCCGCTGGTGCTCGTCGCGCAGTCGATGGCGGGCTTCAGCGCGCCCCTCGCCTGCGAACGGCTCGGCGACCGGCTGGTGCTGCTCGTCCTGGTCAACGCGATGGTCCCGGCTCCCGGCGAGACCGCCGGGGAGTGGTGGGCCGCCACGGGCCAGCCGGAGGCCCGGCGCGCCCTGGACCTCGCCGAGGGGCGTCCGGTGGACGGGGAGTTCGACCCCCTGGTGACCTTCTTCCACGACCTGCCGGGGCCGTTGGCGGAGGAGGGCCTCGCCCAGGGCACCCCGCAGTCGGACACCCCGTTCGGCGTGCCCTTCCCGCTGTCCGCCTGGCCGGACGTTCCGACCCGCGTCGTCGTGGGCCGCGACGACCGGCTGTTCCCCGCGGCCTTCCAGCGGCGCGTGGCCCGGGAACGGCTCGGCGTCGAGGCCGACGTGGTTCCGGGCGGGCACCTGGTGGCGCTCGCCGACCCGGGCGGGCTGGCGGACCTGCTGGTGGGCTACCTGCCGGGGTGAACCCGCGTGAGGGGTGGCCGGGGACGCGGCGCGTCCCCGGCCACCCCTCACGACGACCCGTGCGCCTGGTGGACGACCGCCTGGGCGCAGGCGAGCCGTACGGACGGGCAGGGGCCAGGCGGAGTCACCGCTGCCGCCGACGGCCCGGAACGGGTTGAGCACGAGCCAGAGGGGCGACCGCAGCACGAACACCACCCAGGAGGTCACCGCCCCGCCGCGGCCGGCCGGCGTCGCCCCACCGGCCGGCCTGATCTCCTGGCGCGGCCACCACCGTGCCCGCTTCAGCGGCGTGCGCGGTTCGCCCGGTTCCCCGCCGTCGGGGCCGAGCACGGTCGACCGCCCGCCCATCGGCTGCCCGGCCGGCGGGCGTACGACAGGACCCGACGGCTCCCGCCCGGCGAGGTCGCGGTAGAGGGTGAACCGCGCCCGCGCATCACCGCCGGCCCCGGTGGGCACGCGGCGAGCACGCTCACGAGGCGGGGCCGACGGTCCTGGTCAGCCGAAGGGCACCGGGGCTCCACTGTTCCCGCCCGGTACTCCTCGCCTCGGCCGACCAACCGCGCGCTTCGGCGATCGCCTTGGCGCGCTCCTGGCCGACCCCGCGGAACAGCCGGGCGGGGACGGTGACGGCGAGCTCGTGGCCGCCGTCCGCCGCGGTCCCGGACTTGTACGCCGCCGGGTGCCCTTCGGCCCGGTCGATACGGCCGTGGATCTTCTCGGTGGCGTAGGCCTCCCAGGCGGCGGCGTCCCAGGCCCACTCGATCCGCAGGCGCGGCCAGGTGAGCACGCCGAGCCAGGGGTTGAGCCACTTCAGGGGAGGGTTGAGCCCGGCCGACGCCAGGGCCGCCAGCACCCCGAGTGCCGCCGCGAGGGCGGCCCAGACCGGAAGCCAGAACCACTGCAGGACGAACTGCAGCAGCAGTCCCGTCCTGCTCCTGCGCCGGACGGTGGGACGGTCGTGTGGCAGAAGAGGTGTCGACATGGCATCACCCAAACACGTCGCGCACGCTGAGCGTGCTCGGATGGCCGCCGGCGGACTCCTGCCCGGACACGGCCGGCGGGCGGGTTCCCATGCTCACCTCGACGCTGTCCGCCACGGCGGCCAGGACGCCGACGTAGTCGGGGAAGTCCTGGACCATCGGTGTGGTGAGCGTCAATACGACCAGCTGGGAGACCGGGAGGCACGGAAGGTAGGCACTCGCCTGGGCGAGGTCGAGGGTGACGGAACCACCCGTGCCGTCCTCCCCGCCCCGCGCGGTCATCTGCAGCCCGGACAGGACGAGTACCCCGGGTCCGCCCGAGGTGTTGACCTCCAGGACCTCGTTGACCGGGTCGTCGGACAGGGCCTCCACGAGGCCGGCCACCACCGTCCGGACGTCCGGGGTGCGCTCGATCGGCTCCGCGATGACCGACAGCGTCGCCGTCGTCACCCGGTCGTCCGCCGTGCGCAGCATGCAGAAGGCCGCTTCGAGCGTGCCGTCCTCGGCCGCCGCCTCAGCGATCCGCTTGTACCAGTACGCCACGGTCTCGCGCTGGTAGCCGGTCCCCGCGGCCCAGATGTCGGCGGCCATCGCGTCGAGGTACCGATCGCGTTCCGCGGGCTCCAACTCCAGCCCGAGGGAGCGGAACTCCTGCGGGATCCGCCACTGCACGAACGCCGGTGCGCTCTCCTCCGCGCCGGTGTCCGTCGTCGTCTCCGTCATCGATCAGGCTCCTGCCGCGGGGGGTTCGTCACTGAACAGGCCCGGGATCTTCAGGCCGGTACCACTGCCGGTGATGCCCGTCCACGAACCCCGGTACCACCACTCCTGCGGGCGCATGGGCAGGTTGTCGAGGGTGCTCGCGACCTTGCTCAGCGGCGTCCTGGCGAAGGAGAGCGCGCTGCTCTCCTTCATGATGTTCGCCAGCTTCGCCGCGCCCTGGACGGGCAGCTTGCCGGTGAGGGTGAACTTCAGGCCGCCGGTGATGGCGGCGTCCGCCTTCACCGCGTTGAAGGCCTTGCCGATCTTCCCGGTCGCCCCGATGGCGAGGAACTTGCCGCCCGGAACCGCCGCGAGCGCGTCCATGCCCAGGCTCGTCCAGCTCACGTCCGCGCCGCCGAGCTTGGCGGCGCCGTGCGCGCCCAGCGCGCCGAGCGCCGTGACGCCGCCGGCCAGGGCGAGCGCGCCGGACAGCGGCGGGCACCACATCGTCAGCAGTGAGGCGACGGCCAGCGCGCCGGAGACGGCGCTGAGGATGTCCCCGACCTTCTTCAGCAGATCGGCGTGCTTCACGCACCAGTTCTGGATGTCGTGGCCGATCTTGGTGAAGAAATCCGCCAGCCCCTCGAAGAAACCGGCGTCCGGCGCCTTGTCGTTGGCCTTGCGCAAGCGGTCCGCGACGCCCCGGGCGTCGGACTGGTGGTGCTCCAGCAGTTCCTCGGCCCGCTTGATGATGTCCTCGAGCTCCTGCTGCGCCTTCTCCAGCTGCTTCCCCGCGAGGTCGAGGTCCTTGCCCGCCTGGTTCAGCCGGTTCGAGGCCGCGTCGATCCTCGCCTGGGCGTCGGCGAGTTCGCCCGGTGTGGCGTAGTACTGGCCGGCCAGGCGCAGCGCCGGGTCGGCCGCCGCCTGGTTGTAGGAGGAGGTCGCACGGTCGTAGGCGCCCTGCCCGGACTTCTCGCGCTCCTTGGCGGCCTTGGCCTGGGCCTCGTAGTCGCGGGCCTTCTGCTGGTACTCCGCCAGTTTCGTCCGCCACGAGGACAGCTGGAGCGAGGCCTCGCGCAGGGCGTCCCGGCTGTCGCCGACGTAGCGCGGCAGGTCGCCGACCTTCTCGGCGAAGGCGCTCGCCGCCTCGCCCTCCCAGGTCTTGCCGCCCTTGGTGATCCCGGTGAGCGTGGTGTAGGCGTTGTCCAGGCCCGTCGCGGCCCGCGACAGCTTGGAGTTGAGGTCCTCGACGCTCTCCACCTTCCCCGGCGCGGGGTCGAAGCCTATGGAGGGGTAGTCCGTCGCCGTCATCGCGCACCCGCCGTGGGCCGTGCCTCGGGGGTCGGGGACGGGGTGGGCTTCGGCGCGGCGCCCTGCGTCATGGCGTCGCGGATCGCCTGCTCCGTGGCCTCGTAGTTGTCCTTGGTGGCCTTGAGCTTCTCCTCGATCTGCGCGGTGCCGTCGGCGATCTTCCCGATCGCGTTGTCCCAGCTGTCGTGGAACTCGTCGCAGGCGTTGTCCAGCGCCTCGCTGCCGGTGCTCTTCGGACCCACGTCCTTCAGCGCGTTCAGCGCCTTGCGCATGTCGTCCTGGCTGTCGTGCAACTGCTTCAGCAGCCGGTCGAGGTCCTGGACCTCGACCTTGAAGTGGTCACCCAATGTGTGTCCCCCGCGTGGACCGCCCGCCGTGCCTCAGCGCCAGGGGCGGTGGTTTCAGCCGACCCACCGAGGCTACCGCTCCCCACGTGCCGCTTCACCCCCGCCGGGGGCTCCGCCCAGGATCTCTACGTGCGTGACGGGCCCGCCCCTTGCGTGATCCGGTAGGTTCGGATGCTGTTGGCATGTCCTCGCTTAGGCGATCGGCGGTACCGGAGCCGGGGGCCGTACGCACCGCGGACGTGCCGGAATCGCAGTCAACGGGGATGGGACAACGGGGATGAGCACTCCCTTCGAAGGTTCACAGGGCGGCGCGGCCGCGCGGACGCGGCTGAACTCCGTGCCCGCGGACCCAGGCGGCGGTGGGACGTCCGCCGGAACGACGAAGGTCGACACACAGCGGCTGGACGGGGCGGCCAACGCCCTGGTCGAACTGCGCGGTGACACCGAGAACGTCGACAACACGGCCGACGAGGACACCCTCGGCGCCGTCACGGGCCTCAACAGGCACACCGCCCCCGGCCCGCCCGAGGCCGGCTCCTGGACCACCGCGGGCTCCCTGGTCGGCCTGGACGTCCGCTGGGGCGACCAGGTCGTCAACCTCAAGCTCATGCTCCAGGACATCAGCGACAGGCTCCACGCCAGCACCGGACACTACACCCGCGCCGAGCAGGAGGAACAGGCCCGCCAGGCCTCCATCCGCACCCCCTTCGGCTGAGCCCGGCGCCGGATCCCGCACCGGACCCGGGTCGCCCGGGACGGCGCACGGCGGACGTCGTACGTCCGGGGCGAAAACCCACACCCGTCCACAGGGACGGACAGGAGCTGACGCAGACATGGTGTCCATCCCCTACCTCGACAAGGCCGACCTCGGCCCGCTGGCCGACGCCGCCGCCTCGTGGGGCGCGCTTCCCGCCAAGTACGAGGCGTTGCAGCGCGAGTTCGAGCAGCGCGTGATCAACCACCTCAAGGGCCATTGGGAGGGCGACGCCGCGACCGCGGCCTTCGCCACCATGGACAGGGCCCGCACGGAGTACGAGAACGCCGCCACCGAGGCCGGCCGCGTCGCCAAGCTGCTCCAGGACGCCCACACCGAGTTCGCCAGGTACCAGAAGCAGCTGCACACCCTGCTCGACGAGGCCCGCCGCGACAGCTTCCGCGTCTCCGATGACGGCGCGATCAAGGACGTCGACTCCCGCTGGGACAGTCCGACCGCCTCCGCGTCCCCTGGCTTCGCGACCGAGCGCAAGGACAAGCTGGACTCGCTCTCCTCCCGCCTGAGGCAGGTCCTCGAACAGGCCACCGCCGCCGACGAGGCCGCGAGCGCCGCCCTCGGACGGGACGCCAACGCAGACAGCCGGTCGTTCAACACCAGCGTCTACACCAGCCTCGACGCGGTGGAGGCCGACCAGGCGTCCGCGCTGATGACGAAGAAGGGGCGGTTGACCGACGCCGAGCTCACCAAGCTCGACCGGCTCCTCGCGGCGAACAGGAACGACCCGGAGTTCGCACGGCAGTTCGCGGTGAAGACCGGCGCCGAGAACATGCTGGACAAGTACAACGAGATCGTCACCCCGCCCGCGGGGACGCACTTGTCCAAGAGCGAACTGGCCCGGCTCAAGGACATCCAGCAGAACCTGGGCACCACCATCGGTACCGCCACCACGTCCGACGACCGCGCCGGCCACCGCGACCCCGCCGTCACGAAGTTCCAGGACGACCTGCTCGAAGCCGGTCACCGCGAGTTCGACGCCAACCCCACCGAGACCCCCTACGGCCTCAGCGGGTACCAGCTCACCAGCAGTCTGATGAGCCACGGTACGTGGGACACGGACTTCCTCCAGGCCTACGGGAACGACCTCCTCACCGCCGAGAAGAACGGCACGAACGGCGGCCAGAACCCGGATGCCTACTGGACCGGCAACATGACCCGCTCCCTGGGGCCCGCCAACATCGGCGCACTGGACCCCATGACCGGCTTCATGGAAGCCCTGGGCCACAACCCGGCTGCCTCCACCGCGTTCCTCTCCTCCGAGTCGGAGGTCAACGGCGAGAAGGTCGACCACCTCGACTACCTGATGAAGGACCGCCACTGGCCCGACGGCGCGGCCTTCACCGGGGACCCCCAGAACCGCAGCGGCTACAACAACCTCGGACACGCGCTGGAGTCCGCGACCACCGGGCACGCGTACGACACCGGCCCCTCGGCGGACACCCCGGCGCACAACGAGAAGCAGGCCCGCCTGATGCACGAGGTGGTCCACTCCGTGTCCCAGGACTCGGAGCTCGCGCACGACGGGATGCAGGACAGCCTCGGACGGATGGCCGGGGAGTACATGCCGGACATCCACCAGTCCCTGACGAACGACCGTTCGGGGAACAGGGACCAGTTCTATCCGATCGAGGGCGCCGCGGCGAACCTCAGCGAACAGGACACCTCCCGCTTCCTGATGACCGTCGGCAAGGACCCGGACGGCTACGCCGCGGTCAACCTCGCCGAGAGCGCGTACACCTCGAACCTCATCGACCACCACCTGCAACACCCCGACGCCTTCGAGGGGTCCACGGACACCGCGCTGCGGGAGATCGCCAGGTCGTCGGGCGAGGTCCAGGGCAGCATCGCGATCGGCAGGCGCGAGTCCGACATCGGCGACGCCGCGGAGGCCGACAAGGCCTACAACGACGCCATGGGACGCGCGGGCGGCTACGCGTCGGGGATCGTGGGCACCGGCATCGGTGTCGGCACGTCCTTCATCGCCACTCCGGCCGTCGGCGCGGGTGTCGGCGGCGTCGCGACCACCGTCACCGGGGACCTGATCAACCGGATCGTCAGCGGTGCCGAGCGCGACACCATGGGCAACGCGGTGTACTCCAGCGGCGGCGACTGGGAGGACGCGAAGTACTCCACCAGCGCCGTGCTCCAGGACGCCTACCGGAACTCGGCGGAGGCCCAGGGACAGGGTCACGTCGCCGACTACCAGAACATCCTCGCCAACGAGGTCGAGGTGGGATTCCACTCCGCAGACAGCAACCTGGACGGCTACGGCCAGGACACGAGGGGAACCGGGCAGGGCTGACCCCGGGCGCAAGCACGGGACCGGCCTCGGACACGCGACACAGGGAATGCGGCTCATGAAGTGGGACAACCGGACGTGGCTCCGGAAGAACGGCGGGCGACGGCTGGTCGTCTCGGCAGTGGTGCTCGCCGCGCTCGGCGCGGGGTACTACGGGTTCCAACTGCAGTACCCGGCGGCGAAGGCGGCCCGGGCGTGCGGCGGGATGCTGCCGGTCGACCCGGTGCTGGACCTCGCAGGGAAATCACGGCTGAGCCTGCTCGGCTCGGGCTTCGACGCCGACAGCCGGCGGTTCGACGTCTCCGACGACGTGAAGGAACCCGACGGGCTCGCCGTGCGCTGCGAGGTCGGCAGGGTCAAGGTGTCCGTGGAGACGACGGCGGGCGCCCTCAACGCGTACGGCGCCTACACCTTCCAGAGCGAGGAGCGGACCCTGCCCGTCCCCCTCGGCGGGGGCTGGCAGGGCTTCATGGTCACCGAGGACGACGATGCCACCGCCTCCGTGGTGCTCAGCTGCAAGAACTGGGCGCCCGACGAGGGCGGCGGGATCCTCGTGGCGGCCACGTCCCCCACCGGCACCGAGGTCACCGAGGACGTGCGCCTGGCCCTCGCCCGTACCGTGACCGCGACCGCGCAGCGCGCCGCGGAGAACACCGGGTGCGCGACGCGGCCGGGGAGCACGGACGCGCTGACGGCCCCGCAGGCCGCCGCCACGACCGTGCCGGCCGCCGGGGCCAAGGGCACCTGCGAGGGGCTGACCTCCGCGACGGAGGTACGCGAGACACCCGCCGCGGCCGCGCCGGTGGAGGAGTGCGTGCTCGGCGGGCGTCTGCAACTGTCAGCCGCGTACGGCCCCTTCAACGACAACTCCCGCGCCGTCGCGAACGGCCCCTACGGCGGGCACGACAAGCCCGCGGGCGCCGACCGCACCTCGGTGTGGACCTCGGCCACCTGCCCCGGGGCGCTGGGCATCGGCTACTTCGCGGCGTACGCGGTCGACGGGAGCAGCCGGGACTTCGGGGCGCACCCGCTCACCGGGCCGGAGCAGGCCGATCTGCGGCACTTCGCCGAGCAGTCGGCCGCCCGCCACGGGTGCGGCAGCCCGGCGAAGCCTTCCTGAGGCTTCTCGACGGCGGCCGGGACCAGGTGCGGGGCCGCCGTCCGGGCCGCACGGCCCTGACGACGGCCGGCCTGAGGTCCGCCCCCGCTCGGGCCCCGGCTACTGGTTCGGCCACCGCCCCGGCGCCTGCGCCTGCTGCTGGTACGGGCCGCCGCCCTGCTGGTACTGCGGCTGGTGCGGCGGCTGCCCGTACTGCGGCTGCCCGCCGCCACCCCACCCGGCAGGCCCGCCGGGCGCACCCGGCCCGCCCGGTCCCCCGCCGTTGCGCTTGCCCCGGCGCGCGATCCTGACGATCAGCAGGACGAGGAGGGCGAGGACGACGAGCGCGACGAGTCCCACGACCGCGAGGACCGGTCCGTTGCCGGAGGACGATGAGGACGAGGACGCCGCGTCATCGCTCGCGGTGGGGTTCCCCTTGGAATCCGTCGCCCCCGGGGCGCCTTCCTTGAGCGACTCGGGAACGGCGAGCGGGCCGTACTTCGCGCCCGCGGGGACGTCCCGCTGGAGTGCGGCGAGCGGCTGGATGAAGCCGTAGCCGTAGTGGTCGTCGGGAAGCGCGGTGCCCTTCGCTGACGCGGGGAGCCCCGCCGTCTTCGTCAGGCGGTTGACGAGCTGCCCGACGGTCAGGTCGGGGAACTTGGCCCGCAGGAGCGCGGCGGCGGCCGAGGTGAAGGCGGTGGCGTCCGAGGTGCCGTTGGCGGATCGATACGGGAAGGACTCGTCCCCGCCGCCGGCGGACACGATGTGCGTCCCCGGTGCGGTCAGCAGGAGTCCCTCACCGTGGTTGGAGTCTTCCCAGACCTCCCCGGAGTTCTGCACCGCGCCGACCGTCAGCACACCGGGATCTCTCGCGGGATACTTCCATGCCTCCCGCCCGCCGCCGTCGTTCCCGGTACCCACCACGACCAGGACGTCCTTCTGCAGCGCGTAGGCGACCGCCTCCTCTTCCGCGGTCGACTGCGTGGAGATCTGCTGGGAGATGTTGATGACGGAGGCCCCGTGGTCGACGGCGTAGCGGATGGACGGCCCGAAACCCTCCTCGGCGTCGCCGGTGTCGCGGATCGAAAGGATGCGGGCGTCGGGGGCCAGACCCATCACCCCGCTGCCATTCCCGGGACCGTGTCCGTGACCGGCGATGATGGATGCCATCGCGGTGCCGTGCGCGTCTTCGCCCTCCGGCAGCGACGACGCGTCACCGTCGATGAAGTCCTTGCCCTGCACCACGTTGCCCTTGAGGTCCACGTGCTCGGAGTCGACACCCTCGTCGATGACGGCGACGGTGACGCCCTTGCCGGTGGAGATCTTCCAGATGGCTTCGGCATCGAACGCCTTGAGCGGCCACTGGTCGTCTCTCACCTGATCCGCGGCGGCCACGGGCGCGGCGGTCAGAACCAGGGCGCCGGCGAGTACGGCTCCGCTGACCACGCGCAGCGTTCGTGTGAAGCTCATCGGTGTCCTTCCTCGGGCAGTGGGGGCCGCGGCATGGCCACGCCCCCCACTTTCTACATCCAGCTACTGGACGAACGGTTATTCGATGACCCGCGGAGCGTTGTTCTGCTCGGGCGTCCAGGTCTCCTCGTCCTCGACCAGGTAGTCGGGACGCTCGCCCTCGCGCCGCTCTTCCTCTTCCCCACGGTCGGTCTGGCCGCGGCCCATCATGCGGTTCGCGCCCCTGCCCGTGCCGCTGCCGCCGCCGGCGCCCGCCGCGCCGCGGCTCTTGTGCAGACCCGAACCGCCCGGCGTGCCGCGGGTGCCCGAACCGGTGCCCTTCGCGGCACCGACGACACCACCGCCACGACGGGCGAGGCTGCCGCCGCGGCCGGCGGCCGCGCCACCCCTGCCGCCGGCACCCGCACCGGCGCCACCGGCGCCCGGCATGCCGCCGCGACCCGCAGCTCCGGCGCGCCCACCGGTTCCGGCGGACCCACCGCGGGCACCGGCGCCACCACGTGCGCCGAGCCCGGCACCGGCCACGCCGCCGGGGAGGCCGCCGGCCAAACCGCCCGCACCGCCGGCGCCGCCACCGACCGCGCCTCCGGCTCCCACGCCACCACCGGCTCCGGCCGTGCCTCCGCCGATGCCCGTCGACGTGCCGGGAGGAGTGGCTATCCCGTCGATCGCCGTACCGACCTGAGGCTTCGTGCTGGTGGCCGGCTTGGGGACGCCGCCGGTGATGCCCGTGTCACGCGGGGACTTCACGTTCGAGGAGGGCTTGACCGTCCCTCCGGTGTTCCCCGTCACGCTGGTCCGGGACGTGGTCGTCTTCGGGCGGTCGACCGTGCGGGACGGCGTGGTGGGAACGACGACGGGGACCGGGGGCTGACCGATGGGCGCCGGGGGGTAATCCTCCGGATCGTCGATCCGCCCACGCCATTCGCCCATGCTCTTGGACTGCGCCGAATACGTGAGGGCCAGGGTCTCCATCCTGGCCGCCATCTGCAGCTGGGCTTCCTTGCCCGCCGAGAGACTGCCCTCGTTGTTGTCCAAGGCGTTCTGAGCACCCCGGTTCTCCCGGATGTCCTTCTGCCAGTCCTCGCTGCGGTCGAACCCGTCGGTGAGCGCGTCACCCATGCTCGACAGCCTGCTCGGCTTCTCCATACTGTCGACATCCGCCTTGACGGGCCGCAGCACGTTCGCGGCGCTCTGCATGGCGGTGGAGGTGTAGTGGGCGTAGGTCGCCGTGTTGTCGATCTGCGTGCTGATCTTCTTCGCCTTCGCCGCGAAGCCCTCCGCGGCGGACCCCTCCCAGTGCTGGAGGATGTGGTCGACGGCCTTGTCGAAGACCGCCTTGACGCTGCCGTCGCCCTTCACGAGCATGTCGTGGACGCGTCCCCAGGCCTGGGCCACGCCCTCCACCGTGTCCGGGTTGGCGTTGGCGAGCATGGCCTTCATCTCGTCCATGTTCTTGCCTGTGGCGAAGGGCGTCTTCACCTCGCCGGCGAAGCACATCTTCTCCGCTTCGCGGTACTCGTAGGACAGTCCGTCACCCATGCTTCACAACCCCCTCATGGATCAGCAATTCGTTCATCGGGACCCGCACCGCTCAGCCGCCGGACATGCCGGTCTGGGTGTCGTACTCCGCGTTCGAGTAATGGCCGTGCGCCTTCTTCGTGTTCTTCCCGAACTGGTCCATGACCTCGTGCACGGCTTTGATGATGTCCTCGAGGTAGAGCTTCATGCCGTCGTGGGCCTCGGTGAGCTCCTTGGCCTCGACGAAGTCGATCCCCAGTGCACCCGGCGGCAGAAATGTCTGGTTCACGGCGGTCGACTTCGCGCTGCCCATGCTGCTGAGCACGCCGTTGAGCTTGGTGATCGTGTCCTCGAGCTCACTCAGATCGACCTTGTACTGGTCACTCATCGTGTCGCTTCCCCGTTCCTACTCATGTGTTGATCCCTCGCTTGCGACGCCAGTCGCCCAGCACCACGCCGCCACCGACCAGCAGTGCGACACCGCCGACGGCGCCGCCGACCGTGTACACGGCGTAGCGCTCGGTGCGTTCCTGGGGGCTCTCACCGAGGATGACGGTGGCCGCCTCGATCTTCTCGTGGGCTCCGGCGTCGACGACGGGGTCCGGCCTCGGGGCGTCCTCCGGGGTGGTGGCGTCGTCGTTGACGGCGGCCACCGGGTCGATGACGCCCCAGCCGACGAAGTCGTCGCGGCCCGGCTTGCCGCGGTCCGCGGTCTGCTCGATCTGGGTGATGACCTGACGGTACGTCCAGTCGGGGTGCTTGGCCCGGATCAGGGCGGCCACACCGGAGACGTACGGCGCGGAGAAGCTGGTGCCCTGGTCGACGCAGTGGCCGCCGGCGGGGACGGTGGAGACCATGTCGACCCCGGGAGCGGCGACGCCGACGAAGGGGCCGGGCTGCGAGAAGTTGGCGCGGGCGTTGTCTCGGTCGGAGGCGCCCACCGCGAGGACGCCGTCGTAGGAGGCGGGGTAGGTCAGCTTGACCTGGCCGCTCGCGCCGTCGTTCCCGGCCGAGGCGACGATCAGCACGTCGTGGCGCTGGGCGTACCTGACGGCCTGCTCCAGCGCGGAGTCGGGCGGCATCGCCGTGGCGGTGTCCTGCGAGATGTTGATGACCTGGGCGCCCTTGTCCACGGCGTGCCGGATCGCGTCGACCATGGTCCGGACCGTGCCGCCGCCCTGGTTGTCGTTCTGGCGGATCGCGAGGATCGACGCCCGCGGGGCGATGCCGACGAAGCCGGTGTCCTTGAAGGGCCGGGCGGCGATGATGCCGGCGACCTTGGTGCCGTGGCCGACCGGGTCCTTGGTGCCGTCGTTCCTGGTGCCGTCCTTCTTCTTGCCCGGCTCGATCAGGTCCTCCCCGCCGCCGAACTTGATCGCGGGGGCGAGCTGCCGGTTGTTCTTGTCGACGCCGGTGTCGATCACGGCGACGTTCACCCCGAGGCCCTGGGTGTCCTTCCACAGCTGGTCCAGGACGATGCGCTGCAGCGACCAGGGCGTGCCCTCGATCACGTCGGAGGGGAACGAGCACTGGGTGTCGTCGATCTGGAAGCGCTCGTTGTCGACGTCGTCGGCGAGGACCGTGCGGACGTCACCGACGGCCGGCACCGGTGCGACGCCGGAGGCCGGCAGGCCGAAGGCGGCGAACGCCGCTGCTGCGGCGGTGGCGGCGGTGCGCCTCACGGCGTGCGATCCCACTGGTGTTCCGTCCTCCCGTTGTGTGCGGTTCGTGGTCAAACCGCCGACGAGGGCGAGCACGTACGTCGTCCGTACACGCCCGCCCTCATCACGAACTACGCGGCCAGGCGCGCAGTCAGCCCCAGATCTGCCGGTTCTTGTTCTCGGTGTCCTGGTAGTTCTGCGCGGCCGTGTCGAGGGCACGGGCGATGGCCTCCAGCGTCTGGTGCATGGACGCGGCACGCTGGTCCCACTCGGTCTGCTTGGCGCGGTAGGCCTCCTGCGCGGAGCCCTCCCACGTGGTCGCGATCTTCTTCACGCCGGACTCGAGGTCGTCCAGCTGGCGCTTGATGTTGTTGGCCGTCGTACGCACGTCGGTCGCGGCCTGGGAGATGGTCTGGAAGTTGACCAGGATCTGCCCGGACATGTGATGTCTCCTCAGATGTTGGATTCGGAACCGTGATCCGGCCGGCACGGCGTCAGGTCACCGTGCGGGGACGGTCATCCGAACGGGTTGCCGCCCTGCGCCGAGATGCTCTGGATGGACGCGCGCTGCTCCTCCTCGGAGGCGGAGTAGTTCTTGGTGCTCGCGTCCACGGCTTCCTTGATGTCGCCCAGGATCTGGTTGATCTTGTTGGCGTCCTCGTTCACCTGCGACTGCAGGTTGTTGTACGCCGTGGCGGCGGAGCCCTTCCACCCGGAGGTGATCGTGTCGATCACGGTCTGGAGGCGGCGGATCTCGCCCTGGATCGAGGAGTTGACCGTGGAGATGCGGTTGCTGAAAGCAACCATCTCCTCCTCGGTCATGGTGAACTGCTGTCCAGCCATGTGTCGCGTCCCCCATGAGACGTAGAAGATCGGATTCGACGAACATCGGAAGATGTCGCCGGTCTTCAACTCTAGCCAATAGCAGCGACAAGGCGAACAGGTACCCGGTTCCGTATCGGGATCCTGACCTTCATCACCAAACCCTCACCGTCCCACGGGAGTTGATGGTTTGGCCAATGGTTTGTCAAATACTCAATCAATTCCCGTGGAACCCGGCGGAAATGCCAGTTCAGGAGCCCTGTGCCTGCTTTGCCGCGTCAACGTCGAGCGTCGGC
Source organism: Streptomyces sp. NPDC111520 (assembly GCF_055635295.1). Taxonomy (NCBI): domain Bacteria; kingdom Bacillati; phylum Actinomycetota; class Actinomycetes; order Kitasatosporales; family Streptomycetaceae; genus Streptomyces; species Streptomyces sp. NPDC111520. The sequence goes on from NZ_JBVKBW010000006.1 coordinate 34,166, forward strand.
CCGCTCGCGAGGAGATCCGACCAGATCCGCGGCACCGGCACCGGGGAGTTCTTCGCGTAACCGAGTTTGGTCTGCACGACGCCGACCTCGTCGTCCTGCTTCGCCGCGCCGCCGCTGTCGCTGTCGCCGGTCGTCGGCACCGAGTAGCGCAGGCCCGTGTCGGTGACCAGGAAGATGGACCCGATGCGCTTGTCGGTGCCGTCGTACGCCTTGTAGAAGAGTCCGCTACCCGGCGAGACGTAGGTGTTCGTACCGCTCTGCGCCACGTCCCGGGGGAACTTCTTCCCGGCCCACATGGTCATCGCCGGCTTCTTGGTCAACTTGTCGTCGACGCCGCCGTACACGCTGCAGGCGACCCTGCGGCCGTCCTTCTCGTCCTGGGTGTTGGCCTGCGTGACCGACTTCTCCGGCCAGCCCAGCCCGTCCATGAACGTCTCGCTCGCCCGGGCCGAGGTCACCTCGCCCACGTTGACGGAGACCGCTTCCGGCGACCCGGTGTAGAGCGACCTCGCCTGGGTGCTGTTCAGCAGCAGCTTCGCCATGAAGTCGGTGACGCGCACGACCCGGTCCCGCTGCACCACGTACTGGTCGTCGTTGGCCCTCAGCACCAGGCCGACCTTGGCGTGCTCGGGGCTCAGCCCCGGGGCGGTGGACGGCTCGCCCATCCCGTCGACCGGCGGGAAGGAGATGGCCGCGCCCGGCACGTTGTTGAGGGTCGACAGGAAGTCGGAGTCGACCTTCTGCGGCTGGGCGGACGCGCCGAAGATGACCTGGCGCAGGGTGTTGACCAGTTCCGGGTGCTGCTTCCAGTCGGGACCGCCGAGCAGGTAGGTGAAGCCCCGGTCCGTCACCAGGTACTGCGCGCCACCGGGCACCTCGATGTACATGGCCTCGTCGTCACGGAGCCGGTTGCCGCCCCCGACGAGGGCCGCCTCCTTGGGCTTCTGCTGGTTGATGACGAGCACCGCCCGCTGCGCGGAGCGGTCCGTGCCGCCGCCCGGGGTCTCGCACAGCGCCCACGTCTTGGTCCTGCCCGCGTCGTCCTGGCTGGGCAGCCGGTCCGGGGCATAGGGGATGCCGATGGTGGTGCCCAGCGTCATCCCGCTGTTGTCGAGCACCGACTCCTTGACCTTGAGGACCTCGAACTTCTCCGGGTCGAGCAGGAGCCGGGCGGAGGCGAGGTTGAGCACGGGGTGCAACTGAGGCTCCCCGTTGGTCTTCAGCACGACGTAACGGGTGGTGGACGCGTCGCCGACGATGACCTTCTGGGCGGGCGTGTCCCACCCCTTGGGGGCGGCGGGCTTCAATATGCCCCAGAATCCGAAGCCGACGACGACCAGCAGGCCCACCACGAGGCTCGGGGCGACGGTCTTCAGCGGACGGGGCGCGGCCTCCTCCGAACCGTGCGGGGAGGGCTGGAGGAACGCGGCCACCGTGCGCCTGCGCGCGAACGAGTAGGCGTTCAGCTCATCCCTACGTGTCGCCATTGCTGCGTCAACTCCCCGTATGTCGCTGCTTTGTTGTGGCGTTCCCCGGTCACGTCGGCCCGCTGTGGTGACGGCTGTGGCGAGGGGGACCCCTACTATGCCGTGTGACGATCGCACCGTACGGTACGGGGTGGCGCGATCGGCCCGCCAGCGGCACCCGGAGCGTCCCGCGCCGGCCGGCGAGCGGACGCGAGCGAGCGCTGGACGGCGCGGGACGCCGCCCACGCGGCACAGGTACCGGCAGAAGCAGAAGGGTTGTACGGGGGATGACCACGGCGACCAGGTCCCGGCGCAGTCCGGGCGACGAGCCATCGCAACAGCACGCAGGACCACCCGGGGACGGCCGCGGCGGCGCCCCCGCGGCGCGGACCGGGGCCGCGGCGCCGGCGATGACCCGCAGACCCGGGAGCATAGGCCCCGTGCGGGTGCAGCAGCTCGTGCTGATCGAGCTGGCGCTCGCACTGCTGCTGGGCGGCTGGCTGATCCACAAGGTGGCGGGGCCCGTGGTGGCCGCGGCCGTGGCCGTGCCGCTCGTACTGTTCGGGCTGCTGCGGCGGCGCGGCCGCCCGATGCCGGAGTGGATGGCCACCGGACGCGCGCTGAAGGTCCGTCAGCGGCGCAACGCCGTCGCCGTCCCGCAGGGCACCGACCCCGGCTTCGTGCCGGTCGTGGAGTGCGACCCGGCGCTGCGCACCTACGGCTACACCGACGAGCGCGAGCAGCGCGAGATCGGCATGGTCGGCGACGGCACCTTCCTGACGGCCGTCGTCCAGGTGCAGGCGGTCGACGAGCCGCTGCGCCCGGCCCGCGGCGTCCGCTCGCTCCCCCTGGACCTGCTGAACGACCTGCTGACGGTGGACGACATCCGGCTCGCGTCGGTACAGGTCGTCCAGCACACCCAGCCCGCCCCCGCCCCGCACCTGCCCCCGCAGGCGGTGGCCGCGCGCTCCTACGCGCCGCTCCAGGCACAGAGCCGGACGCCGGGGCTGCGCCTGACCTGGATCGCGATCAAGCTCGACCCCGAACTGTGCCCGGAGGCGGTGCAGGCACGCGGCGGCGGCATGGCCGGCGCGCGGCGCGCCCTGCTGCGGGCCGCCGACCACCTGGTGAGCCGGCTGGTGGGCACCGGGCTCGAGGCCAAGGTGCTGACCGAGCCCGAGATCATCGCCGCCGTGGCGACGTCGAGTTGCGTGAACCCGCTCGCCACCACCGGCGGCGCCGCCCTCGACGGCAGCCGCCAGGCGCGCCGCACCTCGGAGAGCGCACGGGCGTGGCGCTGCGACGACCGCTGGCACACCACGTACTGGGTCAGCCGCTGGCCGCACCTGGGCTCCGGCGCCACCGCGCTGCCCGACCTCGTCGGCCTGCTGACCTCCTCGCCCGCGCTGGCCAGCACTTTCTCGCTGGTCCTCGCGCCGGGAGGCAGCCGTTCGGCGCTGCTGTCGGGGTACGTGCGGCTGACCGGCCGCAGTGAGAACGAACTGGTCGAGGCCAGGCGCCAGTTGGAGCACCGTGCGACCGCGTCCCGGCTGGGCCTGCTGCGGCTGGACCGCGAGCAGGTGCCCGGCATCCTTGCCACGCTGCCCCTGGGAGGTACCCGCTGATGCCGGCTCCGACCGTTCCCGCCTTCGACGGCCGGCGCCCGGGTGCCGGCTCCGGCTTCCCCGGCGGCACCGAACCGCGCCCCTCCCACCTGCCGCAGGGCTCCGACCCGCGCGGCTCCTCCCTCGCCGGCGCCGGACGGCGCACGCTGCGCGCCGCGTTCGGACTGCTCGGGCCGCGCCGCGACCGGCACACCCTGGCGCCCGCTCAGCTCGCCGGACTGTCCCTGCCGATCGGTGACGACGGTGTCGTCATCGGGATCGACGCGTCCAACCAGCCCGCCGTGCTGGCGCTGAGCCGCCCCGCCCGCCTCGACGTGGTGCTGGTCGGCAGCATGTGGCTGGCGCAGGTGCTGTCGCTGCGCGCCGCCGCGACCGGTGCGCGGGTGGCGGTGGAGACCGCCCGCCCCCAGTCGTGGGCGCCGATGGCGCAGGCGGCCGGCGGCGGCCAGCAGTGCGTGACCGTGCACGAGGTGGGGCGGATCGCCCCGCAGGGCCCGTCGGTGCACAGCCCCGTCGTCATCGTCCGGGACTGCGGCGCCCGTCCGCCGCGCAGCCGGGTGGCGGCGCAGTCCTGGCAGTCGGTCATGACCCTGCTGCCGTACCTCGGGCCCACGGCGCCGCGGTTGCTCGCCGGCGCCGACGTGGTGGGGCTGCAGCGGGTCTCGCCGCAGGAGGCCGAGGTCATCGGCCGGGTCATGGGTCTGTCGGAGGCCGACGTGACGGCGCTGCCGACGCTCGGCGACAACGTGACCATGTGGTGCACGCGCAAGCACCGGCAGTTCGTGATGACGCAGCCCACCGACGCGGAGTCCGGCCTCCTCGGCCCGGCCCGGCGCGTGGACTGATCCGCGCGGCCCCCTCAGGGGTGTTCCGGCCGCTCTGGTGCCGCGGCGGTTTCCGGGCCGCGGCACGGGGCATGGGGCACAGGGGTCCCGGGATCCGCAGCGGTCGCGTCAACTCGTCGGCGGTGCGGCCCCCGTGCGGGGCAAACAGGGCATCACGCCGGCGTGCCCGCCGTGACGCCCGCGGCGCTTGCCCTACCCGCGGGCCGGGTGATTAGGCTCTTCCGGTGAGCCGTGGCGGCTGCGCCGCGGGAACTCCGAGACGGGGGAAACGCGTCCGCTCCGACGGGTGGGACGCGTACATCAGTTGACCAGGAGGCACAGTGAGCAGCGATCAGGACGACATCCGCACGGGCGGGGCCGTCCCGGACGGGGATCAGTCCGACGCGGACCTCACGGGCGAGTTCCAGATCGACTACGCGCCGCCGTCCTGGTACACGCAGCAGGCCGGCGGAGGTCCCGCCACGCCGCCGGCGCCCGCCCCCGGTCCGGGTCCGGGCCCCGCGGTCAGCCCGCCGCCGCCCGTCGGGCCGCCGGTCGCCGCTCCGGTGAACCCGCCGCTCGGGCCGCCCGTGGGTCCGCCGGTCGGCGGGCCGGTGGCGCCCACGACGGCGGCCGCCCCCGAGGCGGCGGCACCGCAGCAGCAGCCCCCGTCGCAGCAGCCGCAGCAACCGCAGCCCGAGCAACCGGCCGCGCCCGCCCCCGCGGTGGCCCCGGCCGCGGAGGAGGAGCCGCCCACTCCGGCGCCCGCGCAACCGCAGCCCGCGCCCGTGGTCCCCGACGCAGCCCGTGAGGCCGCGGCGGCGGCGGTCTTCGCCGACCCCGGGCCCGCCCGGCCCGAGGAACCGCAGCCGGCCGAACCGCGTCCCGCACAGGAACCCGCACCCGTCGCCGCCGAGGCGACGCCCGCACCCGCGGAGCCGGAACCGGCGCCCCAACCGGCTGAGACGCCCGAGGCACAGGCCCCGGCCGCCCCCGAGCAGCAGGCGCAGGCCCAGCCGCCCGTCACCGCGCCGCCCGCCCCGGCGCCGCAGTCCCAGGTGCCGCCGCTGCCCCCGGAGTACCAGCCGGCCGCCCCGCAGGAGGCGCCGCAGCAGGGGTACGGCTACCCGCAGCCGCCCCACCAGGGCGCGCCCTGGGGCGACCCCAACGTGCCCGCGCCGCAGCCACCGTACGGCTACGGCTACCCCCAGCCGGTCCCGCCGCCGCACGGCTACGGCTACCCGCAGCCGAACCAGGGCGCCCCGTGGGGCGACCCCAACGCGCAGCAGCCTCCGCAGCCGCAGCCACAACCGCCGTACGCGCAGCAGGGGTACGGCTACCCGCAGCAGGGGCCGGGCCCGCAGCAGCAGCCGGTCCCGCCCCAGCCGCAGCCGCCCGTGCCGCCGTACGGGCAGCCCGGCCCGCAGCAGCCGCCGGCTCCCGCGCCCGCTCCGGGCCCGCTCCCGCAGCAGGGGCAGCAGCCGATGCCGCCGTACGCCGACGGCGCCAACCCCCCTCCGCCGCCGCACGGTTACGGCTATCCGCAGCAGGTGCCCGGCCCGTACGCCCAGCCCCAGCCGCCCGTACAGCCGCAACCGCAGCCACAACCGCAGCCGCACTCCCAGCCCCACCCGCAGCCCCCGGCCCCGCCGCAGCAGCAGCAACCGCAACCGCAGCCCACCCCGCCCGTGGACCCGCGCACGGCGGCCGGCTGGGGCGGCCCCGGTCCCGGCCAGGAGCAGCAGCAGCGCGTGATGCACGGCGCGCCGCTCGGCTACAACGCGGCCGTGGAGCTGTCCTCGGACCGGCTGCTGCGGCAGCAGCCGAAGGCGCGCAAGAACAACAACCAGCCCTCGCGCTTCAAGATCGGCGCCAAGAAGGAGGAGCAGGAGCGCCAGCGCAAGCTGGACCTGATCCGCACCCCGGTGCTGTCCTGCTACCGGATCGCGGTGATCAGCCTCAAGGGCGGCGTCGGCAAGACGACGACCACCACCGCGCTGGGTTCCACGCTCGCGTCCGAGCGCCAGGACAAGATCCTCGCCATCGACGCCAACCCGGACGCCGGCACCCTCGGCCGCCGGGTGCGCCGGGAGACCGGGGCGACGATCCGCGACCTGGTCCAGGCGCTGCCGCAGCTCAACAGCTACATGGACATCCGGCGCTTCACCTCGCAGGCGCCCTCCGGTCTGGAGATCATCGCCAACGACGTGGACCCGGCCGTCTCCACCACCTTCAACGACGAGGACTACCGCCGCGCGGTGGCCCTGCTCGGCCAGCAGTACCCGATCATCCTGACCGACTCCGGCACCGGCCTGCTCTACAGCGCCATGCGCGGCGTGCTCGACTTGGCCGACCAGCTGATCATCATCTCCACCCCGTCGGTCGACGGTGCCAGCAGTGCCAGCACGACCCTGGACTGGCTCGCCGCGCACGGCTACGCCGACCTCGTGCAGCGCAGCCTCACCGTGATCTCGGGGGTGCGCGAGACCGGCAAGATGATCAAGGTGGACGACATCGTCGCGCACTTCGAGACCCGCTGCCGCGGCGTCGTCGTGGTGCCCTTCGACGAGCACCTCGCCGCGGGCGCCGAGGTCGACCTCGACATGATGCGGCCGAAGACCAGGGAGGCGTACTTCCACCTGGCGTCGCTGGTCGCCGAGGACTTCGTCCGCGCGCAGCAGGCTCAGGGCGTCTACCCGCCCCAGCAGCCGATGCCGCAGCAGCAGGGCGGCTACCCGCCCCAGCAGGGACAGCAGCCGTACCCGCCGCAGCAGCCGATGCCCCCGCAACAGGGGTACGGCTACCCGCAGCAGCCGCCGTACGGGCAGCCGGCGCCGCCGCCCCCGCCACCGCCCGGCCAAGGCGGCATGCCCCAGGGCTGGACGCAGCAGCCGCCCCCGCCGCAGGAGGCGCAGCCCGGCCAGGAGGCGCAGCCCGGACAGCAGCCCCCGGCTCCGGGGCAGGTCCCGCCGGGCTGGACCCAGCAGCAGTGACGGAAAAGGGCCCGTCCCGCCATCGTGGCGGGACGGGCCCTTTCCGTCCGGCTGGTCGGCGGCGCTCCGGCCGCGGACTCAGTCGGTGGCGCCGTAGGCGTCGACCAGCTCCCGGGCGCGCTTGACGTCGTCGGCCATCCGCTCCAGGAGCGCGTCGATCGTGTCGAACTTCTCCATGCCCCGCAGGTAGGCGAGGAAGTCGACGGCGACGTGTAGCCCGTACAGGTCCAGGCCGACGCGGTCGATGGCGTAGGCCTCGACGGTGCGGGCGGTGCCGTCGAAGGTGGGGTTGGTGCCGACGGAGATCGCGGCGGGCATGGCCTCGCCCGCCACGTGCAGCCAGCCGGCGTAGACCCCGTCGGCGGGGATCGCGGTGTGCGGCAGCGTCTCGACGTTCGCCGTCGGGTAGCCGAGGTCGCGGCCGCGCTGGGCGCCGCGGACGACCACGCCCTCGACGCGGTGCGGCCGGCCGAGGATCTCGCGGGCGCCCGCCACGTCGCCCTCGGCGACCAGGCGGCGGGTCATGGTGGAGGAGAACGGCTGGCCGCCGCCCGCCTCGCCCGTCAGGTAGAGGTCGACGACGTCCACCTCGTAGTCGTACTTCAGCCCCATCGCGGAGAGGAACTCCACGTCACCGGCCGCCTTGTGCCCGAATCGGAAGTTCGGGCCCTCGACGACGGCCCGGGCGTGGAGCGCGTCGACCAGCACGGTGCGGATGAAGTCGCCCGGAGAGAGCTGCGAGAACTCGGTGGTGAACGGCAGGATCAGCAGGGCGTCCACACCCAGCTCCGCCATCAGCTCGGCGCGGCGGTGGTGGGCCGCCAGCAGCGGCGGGTGGCTGCCCGGGCGGACGACCTCGCTGGGGTGCGGGTCGAAGGTGACGACGACGGAGGCGACGCCCAGCTCGCGGGCGCGCTCGACGGCCCGGCCGATGATCAGCTGGTGGCCGCGGTGCACACCGTCGTACGAGCCGATGGTGACGACGCTGCGTCCCCAGTCCTCGGGGACGTCCTCCAGGCCTCGCCAGCGCTGCACAGTGACCGCTCTCCTCGACCGCCGATGGTTCTCCGATGTGCAGGTCCAAGCCTGCCATGCCGGGCCCCCCACCGGCGCGGCACCCCCGGTGACGGGGCCGTTCCGGATCCGGCGCGGGTCGTCCCCCGCCCGACCGCCCGGCCCGGGAGCCCGTCACAGGCCCACCGCCCGCGCGGGCGCGAGCTGGTCGCACATGCGCCGGGCGCTGGGGCCGATGACCGCGTCCCATGCCCCGGTGCCCGCGCCGTCGGGCCCGTCGGCGGCCAGCCATCCGCGCACCTGCCGGCCGAACCCGGGGGACCCGCTGACCAGCTGCACCAGCCGCCGGTCGAAGAGGGCCGCGCCCTCGGGCGTACGGCAGAGCAGGAGGCCGACCCGGTGCACCAGGTCGCGGGTCACCGGGGCCGGCCGCCGGGCGCACCCGTCGGCGGCCGCGGTGAGCAGGGCGTCCAGCACCGCGGGGTCGCGCTCCTGCTCCAGCAGGACGTCCAGCAGCTCCCGGCGCAGCGGACGGGAGACCTGGCCGCCCGGCGCGGCCAGCACGGGCGCCAGCACCCTGCGCACCTGCGGCGGGTGCTCCCGCAGCAGGCCGGTGACGAGCGGCAGGAGCACGGCGCGGGCGGCCGGGCCGTGCTCCAGCCGGCGGTCGAGGTAGGCCGCCGCGTACGGCGCGTCCTCGGGGCGGTGGGCGAGGTGGTCCCACACCAGGGCGGCGGCCCGCCGCGCCAGCGCCGGGGTGGAGACCTCGGCCAGCTCGCGCAGCACCTCGGCGGCGCCGGGACCGGGTTCGCGCAGCCGGCGGTGGAAGGCGGCGAGCACCTGCTCGGGATGGGTGGGCAGGGCAGCGGCGAGCGCCGCGGCCGGCAGCAGGGGATCGCCGGCGGCGAATCCGTCCAGGGCGGCGGCCAGGTGGAGGGAGCGGGTCGCCGGGTCCCGCACGAGGAGGCCCAGCGCGGCACCGTACAGGGCGCGGTCGGCGGGTCTGGCCAGGATCGCCAGGGCCGCGTAGCGCAGCAGCTCGCGGTCGGCGGCGAGTGCGGCGTGCGGGGCGGCCAGCAGGCCGTAGGTGGCGGCGTCGGTGTGGCGCTCGGGCCGGTCGTCGTGCGCCCAGCGGTCGACGGCGCGGCACACGGCGGACGGCTCGTCCTCGGCGAGGGCCGCCAGCAGCTCCCGGGAACGCGCGTGGTCCGTGGCGGCCAGGGCCTCGGTGAGGTCGTCCACCGCCTGCCGCCGGTGGGTGTGGAGCAGGGCCTGCGCCGCGGTGGCGACCGTCGGCCGGGGGCCGGAGGGCGCGGACTGCAGCAGCCGTTCGTCGGTGAACCAGTCGCACAGGGCGGGCAGCGACGGTCGCGGCGCACCGGTCAGCACCTCGCCGGCCGCCGTCAGGAACCGCTCGCGTGTGCCGTCCGCGGCGCGCGGCGGCCCGTCGGCAGGCAGCAGCAGCCGCAGCAGGGCCAGACGCTCCTCCGGGGGAAGCCGCAGCCGCCGCCAGAACCACGGGCCGAACTCCCCCAGCCCCGCGCCCTCGTGGAAGCCACCGGCCTCGATGGAGCGGGCGGTGACGCGTTCCGCCAGCAGCCGCAGCACCTCCCGGTACGGTGTGGCGTCGGGCACCGCGAGCAGGGTCTCCCCCAGCAGATGCGCCGCCCACCACACCGCGTCCGCGCGCCGGACCGCCGACCGCCCGCCGTGGCCGCGCGGCAGGACGCCCGCGGCGCCGTGGGCCGCGGGCACGGCGGCGTCACGGTCGAGCACGAGGACGAGTTGCCGCAGCCTGCGGGCGAGGGTCTCCGGCCCTGAGCGGCGCGCGGTCAGCAGCAGCGCCTGCACGACGGGTCCGATGCGGTGCCGGGGCACGGGCAGGCAGCGCGGCACGGAGGGCGGGGCCAGCGACGGAGCGGGCGGGACCGGTGGCACCGCGCTGTGCCGCGGCTGCGCGGCGGCCCGGGCGGGCAGGCGCACGGGGGCCTCGGCGCTGCCGTCCCGGTCGCCGGCCGACCAGCGGTGCACGAGGGCGTACAGCGCCTCGTCCAGGTCGAGTTGACAGCCCTGCAGCCAGTCGCCGAACTCCTCGTGCGCGAAGCGGTACCCCGCGCCGGCCGGTACGACGAGCCCCTCCGTGAGCACCGCCGCGGCCCACCCGGAGCGCCACGGGAACAGCTCCTCGAAGGAGGCGCGGTCCAGTTCGCCCTGCCCGGGGCCCAGACAGCGCCGGGCCACCTCGTGCGCCTGCCCGGCGACACGGGCGGCCAGCCGCCGCACCTCCGGGGCCCGCGCGGGGGGCGTGGCGGCCGCGATGCGGTCCGCGATCCGCAGGCACAGCAGGTCCAGATGGGCCGAGAACACCTCCGTCCGGCCCGGCCGTCCCATGAGGCCGCCGCCGGCGGCCCGTACCTCCGACAGCAGCCGCAGCGCCAGCGGATGCGCCGCGTCCTGCTCGGCGAGGGCGCCGGCGGGCAGTCCGTGGCGCTCGCGGACGAGCCGCGCCGGCTCCTCCGGCAGCGCGCCCAGGCGCAGGCACGCGGGCAGTGCGCGGGCGCCTGGCGGGGTTCCGGCGTCATGGAGTACGCCGGGCGGGAAGAGCGCCCCGGCCTGTTCCCAGTACTCGGGGCGGCAGGCCACGATCAGCCGGGCACCCGCCGACCGCAGCCAGCTCGCCGTCTCAGCCGCCCACTCGGGCAGCGCGTGGGCGAGCACCGGCGGCATCTCCTCGGGGGCGTCCAGCACGACGAGCAACGGCCGCCCCACGGTGCGCGCCAGGCGGGCGACCGCATCGGGGGACGCGTCGGCCGGCGCGTGCTCCGGCGCCGTCCCGGCGTGCACGATGCGCCCCGCGGCGGCCAGCGCGCGCGCCACTGCCTCCCGCAACCCGGCGTCCCCCGCCCGCAGTTCGGCCCCGCGCAGCCACACCGTGGGCGCCGGGTCCGGACCGGCGGCACGCCGCGCGGCGAGCACCTCCAGCTCGGTCGTACGCCCGCTCCCGGGGGCGCCGACCAGCCCCAGCACCGGGGCGCACCCCTCCCCCGTGAACCGGGCCAGCTCCGCCTCCGTGTCCGGCCGTACGACGGCCTCCCGCCAGGCCCGCGGCCGGGCCGCGGAACCTACCGAGGTCGCGGTCAGCTGCAGCGCCCCGGCGATGTTCAGATGCGGCCCGTACGCGGGCACGGTCGCCGCGTTGCGCGCCAGCGCCTCCCCGAGCACCCCGCCCTCGGCGGGGGCGCGCAACGGCACCGCGAATCCGCCCGCGCGCCGCCCCGCGTGCATCGCCGTCACGAGGACGCCGTGCACCGCCCCGGTCTCGGCGTCGATCACCGGCTCCCCGGAGGCGACCGCGCGCAGCGGCTCGTCGTCCCCGCGCGCGCCGGCCAACTCGTACGCCGCGTCGAGCAGATGGAAGCGGTCCGTCGCGGTGTACGTCACCGGAGCCGTCCCCGCGATCGTGGCCTCCACCCAGCCCGCGCCGCGCAACCGCACGGCCCGCCCGGGCCCCGCGAACCCCGCCACGGGCAGCGGCGGCACGTCCAGCCCCTCCGTCGCCACGAGCGCGAGCCCCAGCTCCGGCAACGGCGTGATCGCGTGCACCTCGACGAGGGTCGTCTGTTCCCCGTGCGCGTGCAGCACGAGCCGGACGAGGCCGTCCACGGCCTCGTGGCTCGTCACGAGCATCCCGCGGCCGTCCCGCGCCTCGACGAGGAACCCCGTCCCTCGCGGCCGTCCGGCCAGGTCACGAACGCGCACCAGCGCCCTGTCGACATCGGCGGGCAGCACCGCCATCTGCGCACCTCCCCGCCACAGTGCCCGTTTCGACCGTAGACGTCCGTTGATCGACAGAACAGATCCCATGTCGAAAGCGCCCCCGAGCGCTCCCTCTCTTCACTCCGAGCGCCTGCCCGTTGGAGTGAATCGATCTTGCGGGGTGGATAGGGACGGGGGGAGGGGGGATCGTGCGGCGCGGGCCGCCAGGGGGGAGGGCCCGCGCCCACGCTCACGCGCTTGCGGCCCGGTTGTTGTGTGCGGGTCCGTTGCGCCTGCGGCGGGCTGTCTCCCACCCTCCCTCCCTCCCCCAGCCTTCGGCCGGGGGGACCCCCATCCGGCACGGTTGGTGCGGGCCTGCGCCCTGTGCATGGGTGGGCCGGGCGCGGGGCCTCCGGGGTGGGCATTCTGTACCGCATATTCATGTGCATGGCGGGGAGCACTCGTCGGTGCCGTCGCTGCCGCACATCACATACACGTCAGCGTCCAGAACGCCCACCCTCCCCCAGCCTTCGGCCGGGGGTGCCCCCACCTCCCCCACCCCCTCCGTATCCGTCGCGGCCAACGGCCGGTGGGAGGTCAGAAGGCAGTCCGGGGGCACGGCACCTGTCCGACACACCCCCAACGGGACACCCTGCGCCCGCACAACAGGGAGGGGGCGTGGCGGGGTGCTCCCCTGGCCGAAGGCCGGGGGAAACGAACGGCGGACCCGGTGCCGAACGATGCGGGCTGGAACCACGGGGCCGCAGGGGGCAGAGAACGGTTCCGGGTACCCCCGCACGCCTATCTGACCCCCCCACCGGCCGTTGTACGCCCATACGACGGGAGGGGGTGTGGCGGGGTGCTCCCCCTGGCCGAAGACTGAGGAAGACGAGCGCCATACGCGGTGCCGAATGATGCGGGCTTGCACCGTGGGGCCGTGGGGTCAGAGGGCGGTCCGGGGCAACCCCGGGCTACCTCCACACCCCCCACCGGCCGTCGTGCGCCCAAACCGGCCGGAGGGGGTGTGTCGGGGTGCTCCCCCTGGCCGAAGGCTGGGGGAGGCGAGCGGTCAAGTGCGGCGCCCGACGATGTGGACGTAAACCGCGAGCGTTCTGGGGGTCCCCCCGGCCGAAGGCTGGGGGAGTGCGCCGGCGCGGCGCCGACCCCAACACAACGTGCGAGACCCGCACCAATCGCGCCGGATGGGGGTCCCCCCGGCCGAAGGCTGGGGGAGGGAGGGCGGGGGAGAAACCCCAACAACAACCACAGCGGCGCCGCACACAACAACCCACCGGGCACACAACCACCAACCCGGTCCGGAAGCGCAGCGTCAGCGCAGGTTGGCCAGGATCCGAGCCTGCCCCTCCCGCGCCTCCACCAGCGCCAAAAACTCCCCCTCCGGCCCGAACACCGCCGTCGGCACCGCCCCCAGGGACGGCGGCGCCTCCAGCCGCACCCCGTTCCCGAGCAACCGCGCCTGCCGGTCGTCCACGTCCCACCGGGGGAACGCCGCCGCCGCGGCCTCCCCGATGGGCAGCACCGCGAACGCCTCCGTGAGCTGCTCCAGCGTGCGGGCGAGGTCGGCCCCGTAGGGCCCGACACGGGTGCGCCGCAGCGCGGTGAGGTGGCCGCCGACGCCGAGCGCGGCGCCCAGGTCCCGGGCGAGGGCCCGGATGTACGTGCCGGAGGAGCACTCGACCGTGACGTCGACGTCGACCACGGCTCCGCCCTCCAGCGGGACGTGCCGGACGTCCCGCACCACGAACGCCGACACCGTCACCGGCCGCGCCGCCAGCTCGAAGTCCTCGCCGCCGCGCACACGGGCGTAGGACCGGACGCCGTCGACCTTGATCGCACTCACCTTGGAGGGCACCTGCATGATGTCCCCGGTCAGCGGCACGATGCCCGCGTCGATGGCCTCACGGGTGACCCCGTCCGCGGGGACCGAGGCCGTGACCTCGCCCTCCGCGTCGTCCGTGACCGTGCTCCGGCCGAGCCGGATGGTCGCCTCGTACTCCTTGCGGGTGAGCGCGAGGTGCCCGAGCAGCCGGGTGGCCTTCTCGACGCCGATGACGAGGACGCCGGTGGCCATGGGGTCGAGCGTGCCGGCGTGCCCCACGCGCCGTGTCCCGGCCAGCCTGCGCAGCCGGGACACGACGTCGTGCGAGGTCATCCCGCCCGGCTTGTCGACGATGACAAGCCCGTCCTTCATCGTGCGCCGTCCTCCGTCGCGGACCCGCCTGCGGACCCGCCCTCGGACCCACCCGCGCCACCCTCGCCCTCGCCGGCGTACTCGCCCTCGCCCTCGTCCTCGCCGTCGTCCTCGTCCTCCCCCGGCTTCCGGTAGGGATCGGCCTCACCGGCGTACGTGGCGTCCGTGGCGGTCTTACGGACCTCCTCGTCGGCCAGCCGTGCCTTGGCGAGCAGGTCCTCGATCGTGCGCGCGTTCTCCGGGACCGCGTCGGCGACGAACGTCAGGGTGGGCGTGAAACGCACGCCGGTCTGCCGTCCGACCTCCGAGCGGAGGACGCCCTTGGCACTCTCCAGAGCCGCCGCCGAGGCGGCCCGCTCCTCGTCGTCACCGAAGACCGTGTAGAAGACGGTCGCCTCCCGGAGGTCACCGGTGACCCGGGTGTCCGTGATCGTCACGTAGCCCAGCCGCGGGTCCTTGATCCGCCTCTGGAGCGTCTCCGCGACCACGACCCGGATGCGGTCCGCCAGCTTGCGCGCCCGCGCGGTGTCGGTCATGCGTGCTCTTCTCTCTTCTCTTCACGCTTCGGTACGTGAGTGTCAGTCGTCGTCCCCGTGCACCTGCTGCCGCGCCGACAGCAGGTCCACCTCGGGGCGCGAGGCCATCCAGCGCTCGCAGCGTCCGAGGACGTCCTTGATGTGCCCGAGGTCCCCGGACACGACCGCCACGCCGATCTCGGCCCTGCGGTAGAGGTCGTGGTGGTCGACCTCGGCGACGCTCACCGCGAACTTGCGGTGGAGCTCGGCCACGATGGGCCGGATGACGGACCGCTTCTCCTTCAGCGAGCGGACGTCGCCGAGAAGCAGGTCGAAGGACAGCGTCCCTACATACATGGGCATCAGGTCAAGCCGACCTGTGGGGCCTCGTAGTGAACGGTGCGAACACCGTGAACAGCAATCACCACAGTAAAGGCAACGGCCGGGGCCGATCGACGGAATTTACCCTCCGCCAACCGGCCCCGGTCATGTGTACCTCGATCAGACGCGAGGCTTCTCGCGCAGCTCGTAGGTCGCGACGACGTCGTCGATCTTGATGTCGTTGTAGTTGCCGAGGTTGATACCACCCTCGAAACCTTCACGAATCTCGGTGACGTCGTCCTTGAAGCGCCGCAGACCCTCGATGGTGAGGTTCTCGGCGACGACCTTGCCGTCACGCAGCAGACGCGCCTTGGCGTTGCGTCGGACCTCGCCGGAGCGGATGAGCACACCGGCGATGTTGCCGAGCTTGGAGGAGCGGAAGACCTCGCGGATCTCGGCGGTGCCGAGCTCCACCTCCTCGTACTCGGGCTTGAGCATGCCCTTGAGCGCCGCCTCGATCTCGTCGATGACCTGGTAGATCACCGAGTAGTAGCGGACGTCGACGCCCTCACGCTCGGCCAGCGACGTGGCGCGGCCCTCGGCCCGCACGTTGAAGCCGATGATGATCGCGTCGGAGCCCGCCGCCAGGGTGACGTCGGTCTCGGTGACCGCACCGACACCCCGGTGGAGGATGCGCAGGTCCACGTCCTCGCCGACGTCGAGCTGGAGCAGCGAGGACTCCAGGGCCTCGACCGAACCGGACGCGTCGCCCTTGATGATGAGGTTGAGCTGCTGGACCTCGCCGGCCTTGAGCACCTTGTCCAGGTCCTCCAGGCTGACCCGGCGGCGGGACTTGGCGAAGGCCGCGTTGCGCTCGCGGGCGGCACGCTTCTCGGCGATCTGACGGGCCGTACGGTCCTCGTCGACCACCAGGAAGTTGTCGCCGGCACCCGGCACGTTCGTCAGACCGAGCACCAGGACCGGGGTCGAGGGGCCCGCCTCGTCGACGGTGTTGCCGGTGTCGTCGAGCATGGCGCGGACACGGCCGTACGCGTCGCCGACCACCATGGTGTCGCCGACCCGCAGGGTGCCGCGCTGGACCAGGACGGTCGCCACGGCGCCGCGGCCGCGGTCGAGGTGGGCCTCGATCGCGATGCCCTGGGCGTCCTGCTCCGGGTTGGCGCGCAGGTCGAGCGCGGCGTCCGCGGTCAGGACCACGGCCTCCAGGAGGCTGTCGATGTTCAGGCCCTGCTTGGCGGAGATGTCGACGAACATCGTCTCGCCGCCGTACTCCTCGGCCACCAGGCCGAACTCGGTGAGCTGACCGCGCACCTTCGTCGGGTCGGCGCCCTCGACGTCGATCTTGTTGACCGCGACCACGATCGGCACGTCGGCCGCCTTGGCGTGGTTCAGCGCCTCGATCGTCTGGGGCATGACGCCGTCGTTCGCCGCCACCACGAGGATCGCGATGTCGGTGGACTTGGCACCGCGGGCACGCATGGCGGTGAACGCCTCGTGACCGGGGGTGTCGATGAAGGTGATCGCCCGGTGCTCGCCGTTGACCTCGGTGGCCACCTGGTACGCACCGATGTGCTGGGTGATGCCGCCGGCCTCGCCCGCGACCACGTTGGTCTTGCGGATCGCGTCGAGGAGGCGGGTCTTGCCGTGGTCGACGTGACCCATGACGGTCACGACCGGCGGACGCGCGACGAGCGCTTCCTCGCCGCCCTCGTCCTCGCCGAACTCGATGTCGAAGGACTCGAGGAGCTCGCGGTCCTCCTCCTCCGGGCTGACGATCTGGAGGGTGTAGTTCATCTCGTCGGCGAGCAGCTGCAGCGTGTCGTCGGAGACGGACTGGGTCGCGGTGACCATCTCGCCGAGGTTCAGCATCACCTGGACGAGCGACGCCGGGTTGGCGCCGATCTTCTCGGCGAAGTCGGTCAGCGAGGCACCACGGGAGAGGCGCACGGTGTCGCCGTTGCCGCGGGGCAGCAGCACGCCGCCCACGGACGGGGCCTGCATGGCCTCGTACTCCTGGCGCTTCGCCCGCTTCGACTTGCGCCCACGGGCCGGACGGCCACCGGGGCCACGGCCGAAGGCGCCCTGCGTGCCACCGCGGCCACCCGGGCCACCGGGACGACCGCCGAAGCCGCCGCCGCCGGGACGGCCGGCGAAGCCGCCGCCACCGCCACCGCCGGGGGCACCGCCCGGACGCGGACCGCCGAAGCCGCCGCCGCCACCGGGACGACCGCCGCCGCCACCGCCACCGGGACGACCGGCGAAGCCGCCGCCGCCGGGACGACCGGCACCGCCGCCGGGACGCGCGCCGGGGCCGCCGCCGGGACGACCGGGACCGCCCGGACGACCCGGGGCACCGCCGGCAGCGGGACGCTGCGGCATCATGCCGGGGTTCGGACGGGGACCGCCGCCCTGCGGACGGGGCATGCCGCCCGGGGTCGGACGCGGACCGCCGGAGGCGGCACCGCCACCGGGACGCGGAGCGCCACCCGGACGGGGACCGGCGGCACCCGGGGCGCCACCGGGGCGCGGGCCGGACTGGCCGGGGGCACCACCGTGGCCGCCGCCGGGACGCGGCGCCTGCGGGCGCGGCATGCCGGTGGAGCCGGAGGTGAAGGGGTTGTTGCCCGGACGGGGACCGGCCGGACGCGGGGCGCCCGGACGCGCGGCCTGGCCGCCGGGACGCGGGGCACCGGGGCCGCCCTGGCCACGGCCGCCGTCACGCTGACCGGGACCGGAGGGACGGGCGCCGGGACGCGGGCCGGGGCCACCGGGACGACCGCCGGAGGGGCGCTCGGCCTGGGCCGGACGCTCCTGGGCGGCGGGACGCTCCGGGGCCGGGGCCGGCGGGGCGGAGAACTCCGCCTGCGGCACCGGGGTGACCGGGGCGGGCTTGGCCGGGGCCGGCTTGGGGCCGGGGGTCGGGCGCGGGCCCGGGGCCGGCGCGGCGCCACCCGCGGGCTTGGGGGTGGTGGGGGCAGGTCCCGCGGCCGGCTTCGGGGTCGGGGCAGCGGGACGGGCCGGCGCACCCGGAGTGGGGGTGGCCGGCTTTGCGGGCGCGGCCTTGCGCGGCGCCGCGGGCTTGGCACCTGAGGGCTTGGAGGCGGAACCGCCGCCGGGGCCCTGCAGTGCGTCAGTCAGCTTGCGAACAACCGGCGCCTCGATCGTCGAGGACGCCGAACGGACGAATTCGCCAAGTTCTTGGAGCTTGGCCATGACGACCTTGCTCTCAACTCCGAACTCCTTGGCGAGTTCGTATACCCGGACCTTAGCCACTTCGCTCCTTCATGAGGTCCGGGGTGGTCGTCCGCCGGACCGTCGCTACTTCATGGGCGTACTCATCGCGTGCTCATCGAGTGCTCATCGCAATCTCGACCTACTTCCAACTCGCGGGGTACTGACCGCACGGTCGCCCGAGCGGTCTTCCTGCCTACTCACGGTGTGCCTGCTCGACGTACCCGCGGAGGTCCGCGGTGTCCAGCGCTCCCCGGGCCCGGAAGGCCCGCGGGAACGCCCGGCGGCGGACCGCCAGGTCGAGACAGACGGTGTCGGGGTGCACATAGGCACCCCGACCGGGCAGCGTACCGCGAAGATCGGGAACACAGGACTCCCCGACCACCGCCACACGCAGCAGATCATGCTTGACCGCCCGCTCCCTGCACCCGATGCACGTGCGCTCCGGGCGTGCTGGGCCATGCGTCCGGCCAGACATCCTTAGTCTACCTCCCCGCGCCGACCTCACCCCTCCGGGTTATTCGACGCACGGTTGTTCTTCCGTCACCCGCGGGTGCTACTGCTCGGCCTGCTCGGTGTCCGGCCGGATGTCGATCCGCCAGCCCGTGAGCCGTGCGGCAAGGCGTGCGTTCTGCCCTTCCTTGCCGATCGCCAGCGACAACTGGTAGTCCGGCACGGTCACCCGCGCGGAGCGGGCGCCCATGTCGACGATCTCCACCTTGCTCACCCGAGCGGGTGACAGGGCGTTGGCGACCATCTCCGCCGGGTCGTCCGACCAGTCGACGATGTCGATCTTCTCGCCGTTCAGCTCGGCCATCACCGCGCGCACCCGGGCGCCCATGGGGCCGATGCAGGCGCCCTTGGCGTTCAGCCCGGAGCGTCCGGAGCGGACCGCGATCTTCGTGCGGTGGCCGGCCTCGCGGGCGATCGCGGAGATCTCGACGGAACCGTCGGCGATCTCCGGGACCTCCAGCGCGAAGAGCTTCTTCACCAGGTTGGGGTGGGTCCGCGAGAGCGTCACGGACGGACCGCGCACGCCCTTGGCCACCCGGACGACGTACGAGCGCAGCCGGGTGCCGTGCTTGTAGTCCTCGCCGGGCACCTGCTCCTGCACGGGCAGGATCGCCTCGAGCTTGCCGATGTCGACCAGGACGTTCTTGGGGTCCTTGCCCTGCTGGACGACACCGGTGACGATGTCGCCCTCACGTCCGGCGTACTCGCCGAAGGTGATCTCCTCCTCCGCGTCCCGCAGCCGCTGCAGGATGACCTGCTTGGCCGTGGTCGCGGCGATCCGCCCGAAACCGCTGGGCGTGTCGTCGAACTCCTGGGGCTCGGCGCCCTCGGGGGTCTCCGACGGGTCCTCCTTGGCCCACACCGTGACGTGCCCGTTGGTGCGGTCGAGCTGGACGCGCGCGTTGCGGCGGCTGCCCGGCTCGCGGTGGTACGCGATGAGGAGCGCCGACTCGATCGCCTCGACCAGCAGGTCGAAGGAGATCTCCTTCTCCCGGACCAGACCCCGCAGGGCACTCATGTCGATGTCCACGGCTACGCCTCCTCAGTGCTCTCGTCGCCGTCAGTATCGGCACCGGCCGGGTCCTTGCGACTGAATTCGATCTCCACCCGCGCCTTGGCGATCTCACCGAAGGCGACACGGGCGGGCTTGGGCTTGCGTCCCTTGACACCCGGGACCTCCAGGTCGAGCCCTTCCTCGTCGACCGCGAGGATCCGCGCGACCAACTGCTCGCCGCCGGCCGTCGTCAGCTTGACCAGCCGGCCCTCGTTGCGCCGGAAGTGGCGCGGTTCGGTGAGCGGACGGTCCAGGCCCGGCGAGGAGACCTCCAGCAGGTACGCCGCCCCGCCCATGGCGTCGGCGTCGTCGAGTACCTGCGAGATCTCCCGGCTCAGCTCGGCGATCGTGTCCAGCGGGGCACCCTCGTCGGAGTCCACGATCACCTGGAGCTGCCGACGGTTGCCGGCCGCGGTCACCTTGACCTCTTCCAGTTCGAGCCCCGTCTTCACGACGAGCGGCTCGAGCAGCGCGCGCAGCCTCTCGCTCTGGGTGGTGCTCATCCGGGTGACTCCTCGGCCGCGTGTGCTGTTGTGATGGAAGGTCGTGTGTCGGGCCAAAGCCTATCGGTTCAGGTCCCGGAACGACGATTCGGCGCCGCGGAGGGCGCCGTCACGGCCGTCGGCCGCCGCGCGGGTACCCTCACGTGAGGTGATCACGGGAAGGGGCACTGTGCCGCTCAGCAACATTCCCCGCCGGCGCGCGGTCCGCGCCGCCCTCGTCCTGCCGGCCGCGGCAGGATTGCTCGGCGGATGCTCCGACGGGACACGGCCCGAGGGGACCTCCGCGAAGGGCTCGCCGTCCGCCGACGCGAGCGTGACGCTGCGCCGGCGGGCCGCCCGGGACAGCGCGGCACTGCTCGCGCGCTACGACGCCACCATCACGGCGCACCCGGACCTGGCGAAGCGGCTGCAGCCGCTGCGGGCCGAAGTGGCGCGCCACGCCGAGGCGTTCGGCCCGTCCGTGCGTTCCGCTTCGCCGTCGCCCTCGGGATCCGCGGCGCCCTCGCCATCCGCGTCGCCGTCGCCTTCGGCCTCCCCGTCCGTCCCCGCGCGGGCCGGGGACGCGCTGTCCGCGCTGGCGGCGGCCGAGCGCACGCTCGCCGACGCCCGGACCGCCGCACTCCTGGACGCGCCGGCCGAACTCGCCCGCCTGCTCGCCTCGGTGGCCGCCTGCGGCGCCGGGCACGTCCTGCTGCTCAAGGAGCACTGACCCGACCCATGGCACAGCAAGCGCTGCTCAAGGCCGTCCAGGCCGCACTCTCCGCCGAGCACGCCGCGGTGTACGGCTACGGCATCGTCGGCGCCCGCGTCGGCGAGGAACTCGCCCGGCAGTCCCAGCAGTCGTACGACGCGCACCGCGCCCGCCGCGACGCGCTGCGCCGCACCGTCGGCGACCTCGGCGGCGAACCCGTCGCCGCCGAGCCCGCGTACGCCCTCCCGTTCGACGTGCCGGACCGCGCGGCGGCCGTGCGTCTCGCCGCGGAACTGGAGGACCGGGTCGCCGGGGTCTACGCGGACCTCGTGCGCGCCGCCGCCGCCGATCTGCGCCGCGGGGCGGCCGACGCGCTGCGCGAGGCGGCGGTCCGCGCCGTGCGCTGGCGCGGGGGGAGCGTAGCCTTCCCGGGGCTGGCCGAACGCGAGCGGACGGCCGCGGAGAAGGTTTAGCACCAGGAGGGACGTACCCACGCATGGCCTCGGCACCTCAGCCCCAGCACCTGGAACCGCCCGAGCGGCTGGTCCGCACGGTCAGCGCCCGGGAGGGCGAGGCGGGCCGCGCCTGGCTCGCCGGCCTCCCCGAGCGCGTCGCGGACCTCCTCGCGCGCTGGGAACTGCGGCCCGAGCGCGTCCTCTCCCCCGGCGGCCGGACCAGCATGGCCGTCCTCGTACAGCAGGCCGACGACACCCCCGCGACCCTCAAGGTCGGCCTCGTCACGGACGAGACCCGGCACGAACACGCCGCGCTCGCCCGCTGGGACGGCCGCGGCGCGGTCCGCCTGCTGCGGGCCGACCCCGACGCGGGGGCGCTCCTGCTGGAGCGCCTGCACAACGACGTGTCGCTGCGCTCGCTGCCCGAGCAGAAGGCGATGCTCGAGGCGTGCGCCACCCTGCAGCGGCTCTGGGTCCCCCCGGGTGAGGGCCACCCGTTCGTGCCCGTCGCCGAGCACACGGCGCGCCTGGCGGCACTGCTGCGGGAACGGCGCGAACAGCCGTACGTGCCGGACGAGGCCCGGCCCCTGGTCGACGAGGCACTCGCGGTCCGCGACGAGTTGTGCGCGGACGCCCCGGGCGAGGCGGTGCTGCTGCACGGCGACTACCACCACGGGAACGTGCTCGCCGCGGACCGCGTGCCGTGGCTGGCCGTCGACCCCAGGCCGCTGGCGGGCGAGCCCGCGTACGACCTGGCGTGGCTCGTCCGCGACCGCCTCGAGACGCTGGTCGCCACGCCGGGCTCGCAGTCCGCGGCCCGCCGCAGGGTCGCCAAGCTCTCCGACTCCCTCGACGCCGACCGGGACCGCGTCCGCGGGTGGGCACTGTTCCGCGCGGTCGAGGCAGGGGTGTGGGAGTTCTCCATGGGGGACCGTCAGGCCGGCGAGCTCTTGCTGGAGTTCGCGGCCTGGCTGTAGACCCCGGGTCCCCGCGTTCGGGTCTTACGTGGCTGGGGTTGGGTTTCTCCCCCACCCTCCCGCCCGATTGCCCAGCGCAATTGGTGCGGGTCTCGGACCTCGTTGTGGGGTCGGGGCCGCGCCGGCGCGGCCCCGACCCCACAACAACGTGCGAGACCCGCACCGACCGCGCCGGATGGGGGTCCCCCCGGCCGAAGGCTGGGGGAGGGCGGGAGGGTGGGCGGACGCCCGCCGCAGGCGCAACGGACCCGCACACACCCCCCGGGCAGCCCGGCGCAGCCGACCGCAGGCGCAACGGACCCGCACACAACAACCGGCCGCAACCACACCCACCCGCACCCGCTACGCGGAAAGGCGCGCCACCGCATCCCCCACGGACAACTCCTCCCGCTCCCCGGACCGCCGGTCCTTCACCTCGACGACCCCGTCCGCGGCCCCCCGCCCCACCACCAGAATCGTGGGCACCCCGAGCAGTTCCGCGTCCGTGAACTTGACGCCCGGGGAGACGCCCGCGCGGTCGTCGACGATGACCCGGACCCCGGCGGCGTGCAGCTTCTCCGCGACCTCCAGGGCCAGCTCCGTCTGCAGTGCCTTGCCCGCCGCCACGACGTGGACGTCCGCCGGGGCGACCTCGCGCGGCCAGCACAGGCCCTGCCCGTCGGCGGTCTGCTCGGCGAGCGCGGCGACGGCGCGGGAGACGCCGATGCCGTACGAGCCCATGGTGACCCGGACGGGCTTGCCGTTCTGGCCGAGGACGTCGAGCCCGAAGGCGTCGGCGTACTTGCGGCCCAGCTGGAAGATGTGGCCGATCTCGATGGCCCGGTCCAGCTTGAGGCCGGCGCCGCAGCGCGGGCAGGGGTCGCCGGGCTCGACGGTGACGACGTCGAGGTACTCGTCGACCTCGAAGTCGCGGCCGCAGACGACGTTGCGGGCGTGCGTGTCGGGCTTGTTGGCGCCGGTGACCCAGGCCGTGCCCGGCGCGACGCGCGGGTCGGCGAGGTAGCGGACGCCGGTGAGGCCCTGCGGGCCGACGTAGCCGCGGACGAGGTCGGGGCGGCCGGTGAAGTCCTCGGCGGTGACGAGTTCGACCTCGGCGGGGGCGAGGTGCTCCGCGAGCTTGCCGAGGTCGACCTCGCGGTCGCCGGGGACGCCGACGGCGACGATCTCGCCGTCGACCTTGACGAGCAGGTTCTTCAGGGTGGCCGAGGCCGGCACGCCGAGGTGGGCCGCGAGGGTCTCGATGGTGGGGGTGTCGGGGGTGTCGACCTCCTCCAGCGGAGGGTGCGCGGCGCCCTCGACGGGGGGCACCACGGTGGTGACGGCCTCGGTGTTGGCCGCGTAGTCGCAGGCCGGGCAGTCCACGAAGGTGTCCTCGCCGGCGGAGGCGGGGGCGAGGAACTCCTCGGAGGCCGAGCCGCCCATCGCGCCGGAGACGGCGGAGACGATGCGGTAGTCGAAGCCGAGCCGCGAGAAGATCTTGACGTAGGCCTCGCGGTGCAGCCGGTAGGCCTCGGCCAGCCCCTCGTCGGTGGTGTCGAAGGAGTAGGAGTCCTTCATCTGGAACTCGCGGCCGCGCAGCACGCCGGACCGGGGCCGGGCCTCGTCGCGGTACTTGGTCTGGATCTGGTAGAGGATCACCGGCAGGTCCTTGTAGGACGTGCACTGGTCCTTCACCACCTGGGTGAAGATCTCCTCGTGCGTGGGACCGAGCACGTAGTCCGCGCCCTTGCGGTCGCGGAGCTGGAAGAGCAGGTCGCCGTACTCGCCGGCGCGGCCGGTGGCCTCGTAGTTCTCGCGCGGGAGCAGCGCGGGCAGCAGGACCTCCTGGCCCCCGATGGCGTCCATCTCCTCGCGGACGACGCGGGCGACGTTCTCCAGCACGCGCTTGCCGAGCGGCAGCCAGGTCCACACCCCCGCGGAGGAGCGGCGGACGTATCCGGCCCGGACCAGGAGTTTGTGGCTCGCGGTCTCGGCGTCGGCCGGGTCGTCGCGCAGCGTCTTGAGCATCAGCCGGGACATGCGCAGGACCATGGGGCTCTCCAGGGGGTTTCGTACCGTTCCGCCGAGGATATCGAGCCGTGGCGCGCAGCCGGAAACGCGTTTACCGGGCGAGCGGGAGGTGGGCGCCCATGACGGCGTAGGGGCTGGCGGCGCTGGGGAAGTGCACGGGCCGCGCCAGGTCGGTGTAGCCGAGGGCGCGGTAGAGCCGCCGGGCCCGGCTCTCGGTGTCGATGGCGGACAGGATGCTGCGGGGTTCGTCAGCGCCGTCGGTGATGGTGGTGATGAGGGCGCGCCCGATGCCGCGGCCCTGGAAATCGGGGTGGACGTGCAGTTCGGTGATGGTGAAGGAGTCGTCGAGCCACGCGTCGGTGCCGGTGCGCCGCAGGTAGGGCTCGACGACGGTGGACCACCAGTGGGTGCGGCTGTTGGGCATGCCGTACACGAAGCCGGCGAGCCGTCCGTCGGGGGTGAGCGCGCCGAGCGAGCGGACGCCGGGGAAGCAGAGGTGCCGCAGCACGATCTGCCGCCGGATGGCGACCTCCTCCGCGCCCAGTCCGAAGGCGACCGCCTGGACGGCCAGCGCCTCGTCCACCCGTGCCGTCAGGTCGATCGGCTCTACCGCCACGTCCTCCATGGGCGGCGACACTACTAGAACAGGACGCTCATGAAGGCGCCGACCTCGGTGAAGCCGACCCGGCGGTAGGCGGCGCGGGCGGGCGCGTTGAAGTCGTTGACGTAGAGGCTGGCCACCGGGGCGACGTCGCGCAGCGCGTAGTGGAGGACGGCGGCCATGCCGGTCTCGGACAGGCGGCGGCCGCGGTACTCGGGGGCGACCCAGACGCCCTGGATCTGGCAGGCGTGCCGGGTGACGGCGCCGATCTCCGCCTTGAAGACGACCCTGCCGTCCTCGATGCGGGCGAACGCACGGCCGGCGCTGACGAGTTCGGCGACGCGGGCCTGGTAGATCAGTCCGCCGTCGCCGGCGAGCGGGGAGACGCCGACCTCCTCGGTGAACATGGCGACGCAGGCCGGCATGATCACGTCCATCTCGTCGCGCCGGACCCGCCGCACGTGGGGGTCGGGCTCGACCTGGGCGGGCAGTGCGCGGGTGACCATCAGCGGCTGGTGGGCGCGGACCTCGCGGGCGGGGCCCCAGCTGGGTTCGAGCAGCGACCACAGCGCGGAGGCGGCGGGGGCGGGCCCGACGATGGAGGAGCAGCGGCGTCCGGCGCGCAGGGCCCGCTCGGCGAAGGCGCGGACGGCTTCGGGGCCGGCGCTGATCGGGACGAGGTTGGCGCCGGCGTAGCAGAGCGCCTCGAGGCGGCCTCCGGAGTACCAGCCCCACATCTCGCCGCCGAGGCGCCAGGGGTCGAGGCCGGCGACGGCGACCCGGGAGGCAACGAAGGCGTTGGCCACCGGGTCGCGGTCGAGCACCGCGAGGGCGGCGTCGAGTTCGCCGGGTTCCATGACCTTGGTCGTCGTGGTCGTCAACACGTGGGGCGCCTCACCGTACGGGCCGCAGCGGTCGGGGGAAGTCCCCGAACCTTACCTCGCGAACGCGTGTTCCGCCCGGGCCGGCCCGTATCCCGGACCGCGGGGGTCCGGGACGCGGGAGCGGCCGGTGGTTCAGCTGACGGAGACGGAGGGCTCGCCGGAGGTGACGCCGTCGGCCTCCATCTGCTCGGCGAGCTTCATGGCCTCTTCGATGAGGGTCTCGACGATCTTCGACTCGGGGACGGTCTTGATGACCTCGCCCTTGACGAAGATCTGCCCCTTGCCGTTGCCCGAGGCCACCCCCAGGTCCGCCTCGCGCGCCTCACCCGGGCCGTTGACGACACAGCCCATCACCGCGACCCGCAGCGGGACCTCCATGCCCTCCAGACCCGCCGTCACCTGGTCCGCCAGCTTGTACACGTCCACCTGCGCCCGCCCGCACGACGGGCACGAGACGATCTCCAGCCGCCGCTGCCGCAGGTTCAGCGACTCCAGGATCTGGATGCCGACCTTGACCTCCTCCGCCGGAGGCGCCGACAGCGACACCCGGATCGTGTCACCGATCCCCTCGCTCAGCAGCGCACCGAACGCCACCGCCGACTTGATCGTGCCCTGGAACGCCGGACCCGCCTCGGTCACGCCCAGGTGCAGCGGGTAGTCGCACTGCGCCGCCAGCAGCCGGTACGCGTTGACCATCACCACCGGGTCGTTGTGCTTCACCGAGATCTTGATGTCCCGGAAGCCGTGCTCCTCGAACAGCGAGCACTCCCACAGCGCCGACTCCACCAGCGCCTCGGGCGTCGCCTTGCCGTACTTCTCCAGCAGCCGCTTGTCGAGCGACCCGGCGTTCACACCGATCCGGATCGGGGTGCCGGCGTCGGAGGCCGCCTTGGCGATCTCCTTCACCTTGTCGTCGAACTGCCGGATGTTGCCCGGGTTCACCCGCACCGCGGCGCAGCCGGCGTCGAT
Organism: Streptomyces sp. NPDC111520; assembly: GCF_055635295.1. Taxonomy (NCBI): domain Bacteria; kingdom Bacillati; phylum Actinomycetota; class Actinomycetes; order Kitasatosporales; family Streptomycetaceae; genus Streptomyces; species Streptomyces sp. NPDC111520. Next base: position 60,801 of record NZ_JBVKBW010000006.1, read on the forward strand.
GGCCGCGAAGACGTACTTCGGCTGGAAGTGGATGTCCGCGATCACCGGGATCTGCGACTTCCTGGCGATGGTGGCGAGGGCGTCGGCGTCGTCCTGCGAGGGGCAGGCGACGCGGACGATCTGGCAGCCGGACGCGGTGAGCTCGGCGATCTGCTGCAGCGTGGCGCCGATGTCGGCCGTGACGGTGGTGGTCATGGACTGGACGGAGACCGGGGCGTCGCCGCCGACCGCGACCGACCCGACCTGGATCTGGCGGCTCTTGCGGCGGTCGGCGAGCTTGATCGGAACGGACGGCATCCCGAGCGAAATCGCGGTCATGTGCGTGGCATCCCCAAAGTAAGCGGATCGAGGTCCCGGCGGCGTGGGCGGGCTCCGTTGAACGAGACTACGTCACCCCACCCACGCCTCCGACATCGCGCTATGTCAAACGCACCGGATTGATGAGATCCGCGGCCATGACCAGGGCCGTGAAGCAGATGAAGATTCCGGCGACGACGTAGGCGACCGGCATCAGCTTCGCCACGTCGAAGGGGCCGGGGTCGGCACGGCGGAAGACCTTGGCGAACTTCCGGCGGACGGACTCCCACAGGGCGCCCGCGATGTGCCCGCCGTCGAGCGGCAGCAGCGGGAGCATGTTGAACAGGAAGAGGGCCATGTTGATCATGGCGAGCAGGTTCACCATCGTGGCGACCTTCTGCGTGGCCGGCAGCGGCAGCGAGAAGATGTCGCCGCCGAGACGCGCCGCACCGATCATGCCGACCGGGGAGTCGGGCTGCCGCTCGGCGCCGCTGAAGACCGCGTTCCACAGGTCGGGGATCTTGCCGGGGAGCGCCGCGAGGGACCGGACACTCTCCTCGGCGGTGGTGCCCATGTGGTCGATGGACTGCCCGAAACCGTACGTCACCACGCCGTCCGCGGGCGTGAAGCCGAGGAACCCGGCCTGGACGTACTGGTCCTTGACGATGCCCCCGTGCCCGTCGGTCTTGACGACCTTGTTGGGGATCAGGTTCGCGTGCAGGTCGACGGTCTTGCCGTCGCGCACGACGGTGATCGTGGCGGGGCCGATGGTCTTGCGGATCTCCTGCTGCAGCACCGTCCACTGGCTGTCGTCGACCTTCACCCCGTTGAAGGCCACGATCCGGTCGCGCTGCCGCAGACCGGCCGCCTTGGCGGGAGCGGCCGGGTAGTCGCCGCGGGTGCAGGGGTCCTTGGCCTTGAGGGCCTCGGTGTCGGAAGCGGGGATGACGCAGTCCGATACCGAGCCCACCGTCGTCGTCTGGGTGGGGATGCCGAAGCCCATGAAGAGCGCCAGGAAGAGGCCGAAGGCCAGGATCAGGTTCATGAACGGGCCGGCGAACATGACGATCACGCGCTTCCAGGGCTTGCGCGTGTAGAACATCCGGGTCTCGTCGCCGGGCTTGAGTTCCTCGTACGCCGCGGAGCGGGCGTCCTCGATCATCCCCCGGAAGGGCGAGGTGGAGCGGGCGGCGATCCGGCCGTCGTCGCCGGGCGGGAACATGCCGATCATGCGGATGTAGCCGCCGAGCGGGATCGCCTTGACGCCGTACTCGGTCTCACCCTTGTGGCGGGACCAGATGGTCGGCCCGAAGCCGACCATGTACTGCGGCACGCGGATCTTGAAGAGTTTGGCCGTGGAGAGGTGGCCGAGTTCGTGCCAGGCGATGGAGGCCAGAAGCCCGACCACGAAGACCGCGATCCCCAGACCCCACATGAGTCCTGTCATACGTGTGCTGCCTCCGTTGTCGCCTGTTCCGCAGCCAGTTCCCGGGCGCGGGCCCGCGCCCAGCTCTCCGCCTCGAGGACGTCCTCCACGGTGAGGGAGGTTCCTTCGGCGGGAGTGCCGTGCTCCTGCACCACCCTTGCGACGGTGTCCACGATGCCCGTGAAGGGCAGCGTGCCCGCGAGGAACGCGGCCACGCACTCCTCGTTGGCCGCGTTGAACACCGCGGGGGCGGTACCCCCGAGGCTACCGACGTGGCGCGCGAGCGCCACCGCCGGGAACGCCTCGTCGTCCAGCGGGAAGAAGGTCCACGTGGCCGCCTTGGTCCAGTCGCACCCGGGCGCGGCGTCGGGCACCCGCTCGGGCCAGCCGAGGCCCAGCGAGATCGGCATCCGCATGTCGGGCGGGCTGACCTGGGCCAGCGTGGAGCCGTCAGTGAATTCCACCATCGAGTGGATATACGACTGCGGGTGGACGACGACCTCAATGCGGTCGAAGGGAATGTCGTAGAGCAGGTGGGCCTCGATGACCTCCAGGCCCTTGTTCACCAGGGTGGCCGAGTTGATCGTCACCACCGGGCCCATGTCCCAGGTGGGGTGGGCCAGCGCCTGCTCGGGGGTGACCCCGGCCAGCTCCTCCTTGCCCCGGCCGCGGAAGGGGCCGCCGGAGGCGGTCACGACGAGCTTGCGGACCTCGGCGCGGGAGCCGCCCATGAGGGCCTGGAACAGCGCGGAGTGCTCGGAGTCGACGGGCACGATCTGGCCCGGCTTCGCCACGGCCTTCACCAGGGGGCCGCCGACGATCAGCGACTCCTTGTTGGCGAGGATCAGGATCCGCCCCGCCTCGAGCGCGGCCAGCGTGGGGCGCAGGCCGATCGAGCCGGTGATGCCGTTCAGGACGGAGTGGCACGGACGGCCGGCCAGCTCGGTCGCGGCGTCCGGGCCGACCAGGATCTCCGGCAGCGGCTCGGTGCCGTAGCGCTCGGCCAGCGCCTCCCGCAGCGGGCCCTCCGCGTCCTCGTCCGCGACGGCGACGGCGGAGACGCCGAGCTGCAGCGCCTGGTCGGCGAGGAGCCCGACCCGGCCGCCGGCGGCGGACAGGGCCACCACCCGGAAGCGGTCGGGGTTGCGCAGGACGACGTCGATGGCCTGGGTGCCGATCGATCCGGTCGAGCCCAGGACGACGATGTCGCGGGGTCCGTCGTGGGCGCCGCCGGCTGCGTCCGGTACGGGCAGCCGCAGGTGGGGGTCGGCGAGAGAGTCCGTCATCCCCCCATTGTGTCGGGTCGCCGGCACGGCGGGGGCACCGCCTCCGTGAAGGCGGTGCCCCGCGCGCCGGGGGCGCGCACCTTGTCCTGTCAGCGGATCGGCCGGTGGACGTTCTCCTTGCCGGAGGCGCCCGGTGTGGTGTCGGCGATCCACGGACCGTCGCTGGAGGGGTCGACGATGCCGGACTCGAGCCAGGTGTAGGCGCCGCCGAGGACACCGTCGACGACCTTGCGGTCGATGGCGTCGGTGTTGGTCCACAGCCGGCCGAAGAGCTCCTCGACGCGGATCCGCGACTGGCGGCAGAAGGCGTCGGCGAGCTGGTAGGCCTCGCGTCCGTTCTCGCCGCGGTTGCGGAGCATCTCGGCGCGGACGCAGGCGGCGCTCATGGCGAACAGCTCCGCGCCGATGTCGACGACGCGGCCCAGGAAGCCCTGCTTGGTCTCCATCCGGCCCTGCCAGCGCGACATGGCGTAGAAGGTGGAGCGGGCGAGCTTGCGGGAGTTGCGCTCGACGTAGCGCAGGTGCGCGGCGAGGTCGGGGTGGCCCGCCGGGTGGAAGGCCGAGTACGTACCGGGGATCTGGCCGGGGCCGGCCACCAGCTTCGGCAGCCAGCGGGCGTAGAAGCCGCCCGCCTTCATGCCGGCCTTGGCCTTGTCGCCGAGCGCCTTGTCGGGGTCGATGAGGTCACCCGCGACGGACAGGTGGGCGTCGACGGCCTCACGGGCGATCAGCAGGTGCATGATCTCCGTGGAGCCCTCGAAGATCCGGTTGATCCGCAGGTCGCGCAGCAACTGCTCGGCCGGGACGCCCCGTTCGCCGCGGGCGGCGAGGGACTCGGCGGTCTCGAAGCCGCGGCCGCCGCGGATCTGGACGAGTTCGTCGGCCATGGTCCAGCTCATCTCGGAGGCGATGAGCTTGGCCAGCGCGCCCTCGATGCGGATGTCGTTGCGGTCCTCGTCGGCCATCTGGCTGGACAGCTCCATGACGGCTTCGAGCGCGAAGGTGGTCGCCGCGATGAAGGAGATCTTCGCGCCGACGGCCTCGTGGCGGGCGACCGGCCGGCCCCACTGCTCGCGGGCGGCCGACCACTCGCGGGCGATCTTCAGGCACCACTTGCCGGCCGCGACGCAGGACGCGGGCAGCGAGAGGCGGCCGGTGTTGAGGGTGGTCAGGGCGATCTTCAGCCCGGAACCCTCGGGACCCACGCGGTTCTCGGCGGGGACGCGTACCTGGTGGAAGCGGGTGACGCCGTTCTCGATGCCGCGCAGCCCCATGAAGGAGTTGCGGTTCTCGACGGTGATGCCCTCGGAGCCGGCCTCGACGACGAAGGCGGTGATGCCGCCCCTGTGGCCGTCGCTCTTCGGCACCCGCGCCATGACGACCAGCAGGTCGGCGACGACGCCGTTGGTGGTCCACAGCTTCACGCCGTCGAGGACGTAGGAGTCCCCGTCGGGTACGGCCGTGGTCGCCAGGCGTGCGGGGTCGGACCCCACGTCGGGCTCGGTGAGCAGGAAGGCCGAGATGTCGGTGCGGGCGCAGCGCGGCAGGAACCGCTCCTTCTGCTCCGGGGTGCCGAACAGCTTCAGCGGCTGGGGTACGCCGATCGACTGGTGCGCGGAGAGCAGCACGCCGATCGCGGGGCTGGCGGAGCCGACGAGGGCGAGCGCCTTGTTGTAGTACACCTGGGTGAGGCCGAGGCCGCCGTACTTGGGGTCGATCTTCATGCCGAGGGCGCCGAGCTCCTTGAGCCCGGTGATGACCTCGTCGGGGATCCTCGCCTCACGCTCGATCAGGGCCCCGTCCACCTTCGTCTCGACGAAGTCGCGCAGCTTGGCCAGGAACTCCTCGCCGCGCTGGACCTGCTCGGTCGACGGTGTGGGGTGGGGATGGATCAGGTCGAGCCGGAAGCGGCCCAGGAACAGTTCCTTGGCGAAGCTCGGCTTTCGCCATTCCTGTTCGCGGGCGGCCTCTGCGACCTGGCGCGCTTCGCGTTCGGAAACGGTGGGGCGGGCGGATGCTGCGGACATGGGGGCGTCACCTCGCGTCGGTTACCGACCGGTGCTACTTGTTCGTTAGTACCCCGGTTCCGGCATGGTCACCAGCCCTCGCGCACGGGGTGCGGAGGGCCGGTGACCTTTCCGACGGCGGTTCAGGCCGACGCGAGCAGCTTGCGCAGGGGGGCGGTGTCGGGGGCGGAGCCGCCCTCGGTGACGGGGTCGGCGAGCGCGTCGACCGCGGAGCCGAACTCCGACTCGTCGGTGCCGTCGGCCAGCACCAGCCGCACTCCCTGATCCCATGTCAGTTCCCAGTGGGCCGCGCCGGATTCCGCCAGTGCGAGACCGGCGAGGGCGGCGACTCCCGCGTGCAGCGCGCCCTCGGGCAGCCCCTGCGCCAGGGCCGGCAGGCGGCCCTGGTCGGCGGCGTCGAGCAGGGCCGCCACGGTCGGCTCGGTGCCCGCGGCCGACAGCGCGACGCGCATCGGCGCGGCGCTCTCGGCGAGCACCAGACGCACCGCCGGATCCGCCAGCGCGCTCCACTCCACTCGGGTGAACGCCTGGCTCTCCGGGCTGAGGGTGGCCGCTTCCAGGGCGATCAGCACCTGGTCACGGTCGTGCAGCAGCTCCATGGCCGGGCGGTCCTGCCCGGCGGCCGGCGCCTGCGGGCCGTCGGCGGGCGCTGCCTCGACGAGGCGGACGCGTTCGGCGATCGGGGGGTGCGAGTCGTACGGGGAGCGCTGCTCACGCGGCAGCCGGGCCCGCAGCCGGTCCAGCTCCGCGCGGCGCGCGGGGTCGGTCAGGAAGCGGGGCAGGCCGCCGTAGACCTCCCCGGCGGGCGGCAGCAGCCGGGCCGGGGCGCCGAAGGCGGCGTACTGCCGCATGTAGTGGTCGAAGGCGGCGTCCAGGACCGGGATCTCGCGCAGCGCGGAGGCGGTGGCGTCGCGCCCGGCGAGGCGTACGGCGGCCTGGTCGGCGGCGAGCTCCTGGGCGCGGCCGACGCTGTGCGAGGCGCGGAGGTAGAACTTGGCGTAGGCCGTGTAGATCGCCGCCATGGCGCGGTAGGTGACACCGGCGCCCGAGGTGTCGACCTCCTTGGCCTTGCGGCCCTTGGCCAGGGCCTTGGCGGCCTTGTCCTCCTGGCGGGCCTGTTCGCGGCCCTGGGCGCTGGCGGCGCGCTCCTCGAAGTGGGCGATGGTGCGCAGCATGCGCTCCTGGCCGCGCAGGGTGATGGCGGACAGCCGGGTGTCGCTGTTGCCGTAGTGGCCGAGCTCGTGCGTGAGGACGGCGTGCAGCTGGCGCTCGGTCAGCCCGGCGAGCAGGGGGACGCCGATGTACATGCGGCGGCGGCCGCCGAGCAGGCCGAGGAGCCGGGACTTCTCGGACACGGCGGCGTTGACCTCGCCGACGAGGACGATCTCGTCCGGGGCGCGGGTGCCGTAGCGCGCCGCGAGGTCGCGGACGGCCGCCCACAGCTCGGGCTGCTGCGCATCGGTGACGGGGACGCCGGACGGGCCGTCGTCCTGGGGGCGGCGCAGCATGAACATGCCGCGGACGATGGGGACGGCGAGGACGACGCTGACGAGGACGACCTTGCCGGTCAGTCCGCCCACGCCCCACGAGGCGACCAGGACGTCGATCCCGGCCAGCACCGCGAGCAGCACCACGCCCAGCAGGTAGAAGCCCGCGAGCAGCACCAGGGCGCGTACGGCGCGCAGCGTGGAGCTGCCCGCCGCGGCCGGCTCGGATCCGGCGGGCGGCGCTGCCTCGGCGCGCACCGCGTCCTGGGGCACCCCGTCGTCGGCGACGCCGTCCGGGCTGGTCAGCGAGGAGACGCCGACCGTCGTGGACGGGACGCCGAGTGCCGCGCACACCTGACGCAGCAAATCCTCAGGGCCCGGCTTCGCCTCGCCGGGGCGCGGGTCGTTGCGGACCTCCGCCAGGGCGGCGGCCGCCTCGGGACGGCGGAACCACTGCGCGCAGCGGGCCGCCTGCTCGTCCCACTGGGCGCGGTGTTCCGCGTACTCCTGCGGCTCGGTGGGCGGCTCCCAGTCCGCGGCCCACACCATGCTCTGACTGCCCTCGCCGTCCGGGCGCACGAACACCGCGTACGCGACCTGCGGCGTCGCCACCAGCACGAGGGCCGGCACCTCCAGCCGCCGGGCCAGCTCACGGCCGGCCGGCACCACGTCGCCGATCCCGATGCCCTCGCCCTCGGTCACCGGCGCGTCGAACAGCACCCCCGTACCGCCCTCGCCCCCGACGACCCAGCCGCCGACCGGCCCCGCGGCCACGGCCTCCGCGGTCGCCCCGGCCTCCGCCGTGCAGACCACCGCATACGTTGCCACCTTGCGTTTCCCCTCCCTGGCGCCTCCCCGGCGCCGTTCACGAGAGGGTCACTTTACGTGCCCATGTCGACAGCACGCACAGCGCGGCCGGGACGCACCGCACATGCGCCCCGGCCGCTGGAAAAGGTGGCTCCTGCCGTTCGGACTACAGGGCGAGACCGGTCAGGACCAGGACCCGCTCGTACGTGTAGTCGTCCATGGCGTACTTGACGCCCTCACGGCCCACGCCGGAGTCCTTGACGCCGCCGTACGGCATCTGGTCCGCGCGGTAGGAAGGCGCGTCGCCGATGACGACGCCGCCGACCTCCAGCTCGCGGTGGGCGCGGAACGCGGTCTGCAGGTCGTGGGTGAACACACCGCACTGCAGCCCGAACCGGGAGTCGTTGACGACCGCGAAGGCCTCGTCGGCACCGTCCACCCTGTGCAGGGACAGGACCGGGCCGAAGACCTCCTCGGTGGCGATGATCGCGTCAGCGGGGAGGTCGGCGAGGACGGTCGGCTCGTAGGCGGCGGCGCCGTCGCGCCGGCCGCCGGTCAGCAGCTTCGCGCCCTTGGCGAGCGCGTCGTCGACCCAGGACTCGACGCGCGCGGCGGCGTTGCCGTCGACGAGCGGGCCGACGTCGGTGGCGTCGTCCGCGGGGTCGCCGGTGACCTGCGCACGGACCTTGGCGACGACCTTCTCCACGAGCCGGTCGTACACCGAGGCGTCGGCGACGACCCGCTGCACCGAGATGCAGGACTGGCCGCCCTGGTAGTTGGCGAAGGTGGCGATGCGGTTCGCCGCCCACTCCAGGTCCTCCTCCGAGGACCAGTCGGCCAGGACGACGGCCGCGGCGTTGCCGCCCAGCTCCAGGGTGATGTGCTTGCGCGGCACCGAGTCCATGATCTGGTAGCCGACCCGGTCGGAACCGGTGAAGGAGATGACGGGCAGCCGCTCGTCCCGCACCAGGGCGGGCATGCGGTCGTTGGGGACGGTCAGCACGCTCCACGAGCCGGCCGGCAGGTCCGTCTCGGCCAGGATCTCGCCGAGGAGCAGCGCGGACAGCGGGGTCGCCGGGGCCGGCTTCAGGATGATCGGGGTGCCCACCGCGATCGCCGGGGCCACCTTGTGGGCCACCAGGTTCAGCGGGAAGTTGAAGGGCGCGATGCCGAGCACGCTGCCGCGCGGGAAGCGCCGGGTCAGCGCCAGGCGGCCGGTGCCGCCCGCGTCGGTGTCCAGGCGCTGGGCCTCACCGCTGTTGAAGCGGCGGGCCTCCTCCGCCGCCCAGCGGAAGACGGACACGGCGCGGCCGACCTCGCCGCGGGCCCACTTGACCGGCTTGCCGTTCTCCGCGGTGATCAGCCGGGCGATCTCCTCGGCGCGCTCGGCCAGCCGCTTGGACACGTGGTCCAGGGCGGCGGCCCGCACGTGGGCGGGGGTCGCGGCGAACTCCGCCTCGACGGCCTTCGCCGCGGCGACGGCCTCCTCCACCTGGGCGGGCGTCGGCACGCCGACGGAGGCCACGACGCTGCCGTCGTACGGGTTCACGACATCGAAGGTGTCCTCGCCGGTGGCGGGGCGGCCGGCGAGCCAGAAGGCGGTGGGGGTGCTCATGCGGACCACCGTAGGACGGGCGGCACCCGGCCGGTCTTGTCCAGTGCGTCCTACGGTCCCGGGCCGATGCGACGTTTTGGCGGGACGGGCTCAGCCACCGGACTTGAGCGCCAGCCACAGCTCCATGCGGACGTCCGGGTCGTCCAGCGAACGCCCGAGGATCTCCTCCACGCGCCGCATCCGGTAGCGCAGGGTGTGCCGGTGGACGCCCAGGTCCGCCGCGGCGGCGTCCCACTGCCCGTGCCGCGACAGCCATGCCCGCAGCGACGCGACCAGATCACCCCGGGCGGTGGCGTCGTGCTCGCGCAGCGGCCGCAACAGGCCCTCGGAGAACGCCCGTACGGCGTCGTCGCCCAGCAGCGGCAGCATCGAGCCGGCACCGACCTCGTCGTGCTCGACCAGACTGCGGCCGCGCCGCCGGGCCACCGCCAGCGCCCGCTCGGCCTGCTCGTGCGCACCGGGGACGCCCGCGGTGCGCACCGCGGCGGACAGCCCGGCCACCAGGTCCTCGCTTCCGTCGACCGCCGCCACGCAGGCCCGTGTCACCTCGCCGTCCGCGGCCGCGAGCACCGTCAGCCGGTCCTCGTCACGGACCGCCAGCACGGGCTCGGCGGCCCGCATCCCGGCCGTCTCCACCCGTTCGGCCAGCAGCCCCACCGCGTCCCCCGCGGCCTCCGCGCGTTCCGCGACCAGCACCCGCACCGGCGCGTCGAACAGGCCCCCGTACAACCGGCCCGCCACGGTGCGCGCGTGCTCCGGCTCCCCGACCAGCAGCATCCGCAGCAGCGCGGCGCCCAGCCGCTGCTGGGTGTCCTGCAGCGCCCGGGACTGCTCCAGGGACAGCGTCAGCAGCGCCACGGCGGCGTGCACGAGGTACCGGGCGGAGGTGTCCGGCCGCTCCTCCGTGCCGACCGCGAGGAAGCCGCGGGGGCGGCGGCCGGTGCCCAGCGACTGCAGCTCGACGCGGTCCTCCGTGCCGGCCGGGCCCGCGACCGCCGCACTGGCCGGGGCGGGCCTGCCGCGCAGCCGCTCCACCTCCCCGGCGAGCCGCGCCGCCCGCCGCCCCGCCCACTCCGGCGCCGCGGCCACCACGGCGCCCGACGCGTCGTACAGCGCCGCCCAGCCGTTCAGGTGCGCCGCCAGCCGCGACAGCAGCGCCGTCGTCCCGTCCGGGGCGAGCGCCGCCCGGGTCAGCTCCCGCTGCGCCTCGAACCCCGCGGTCACCGCCTTGTACCGGTCGGCGGCGATCTCCGCGGAGACGGCCTTGCTGATCGCGATGAACGGGGTCCTGTGCGGCACCTCCAGCAACGGCAGCCGGTGCGCGGCCGCCGCGTCCACGAGCGCCTGCGGCACGGTGTCGTGGCTCACCCCGACGCCGAACCCGAGGCCCACGACGCCGGCGCCGGCCAGGCGCGCCACGTACGCGCCGAGCGCTTCGGGCGAGCCGACGTCCAGCTTGAGGCCCGTGGTCAGCAGCAGCTCGCCGCCCTCCAGGTACGGGGCGGGGTCGTCCAGCTCGCTGGTGTGCACCCAGCGGACGGCGGCCTCCTCCAGGCGGTCGCCTCCGGCGAGGGCGGCCAGCTTCAGGGCGGGGTTCCGCAGCAGCGAGGCGAGCGTGGGCGGCACGGGCTTTTTCTCCATCTCGGAGTGCGTTCACTTCCGATTCTGCCTCACCGTATACCTGCGGTGCCGGGCCGTCTGTGGGTGCGGGTGCGTCGTGGCTGCGGTTGGGGGGTTGCCCACCCGCCCTCCCGATTGCCCGGCGCGATTGGTGCGGGCCTGCGCGCGTACATGGTGGGCCGGGGCCGGGGCCTCCGGGGTGGGCATTCTGTACCGCACATTTATGTGCATGGCGGGCACCCGCCCTTGCCGCCCCGGATGCCGCACAACAAATACACGTCAGCGTCCAGAACGCCCACCCCTACGACCCCGCCCCCTCCGTGTGTCGCGACCAACGGCCGGAGGGGCGTGATGGGGGGCACCCCTCCCCACACCGCTGGAAGCTGCCCCCAGCGGGGGTCCCCCGGCCGTAGGCCGAGCGAAGGTGCGCGCACCAGTAGCCGGAGGCACGGCGAGCGCCGGGGGTGGGGGCACAACCCCGCCCTCAGCTGGGTCCCCCGGCCGCAGGCCGAGCGAGGGTGCGCTGTACCGGTGGCGCGGCCGGCCCGGTGCTCACCGTGCCGCTGGCATCGAGCCGGATGGTGTGGGCGTTCGGTGAAACGCGTGCGGTAACCCCGGACCGCCCTCTCACCACCCTCCGGCCGTCATGCGCCCGAACCGGCGGGAGGGGGTGTGGCGGGGTGCGCCCGGAAACGACGAGCGGCGGACCCGGGTGCCGAATGACGTAGGGCTGAACCGCGAGCGTTGAGGACGTGCGCCGGCGCGGCACCGACCCAGGCACACGGTGCGAGACGGTCACTGACCGCGCCGGGCAATCGGGCGGGAGGGCGGGGGACAGCTCGCCGCAGGCGCAGACAACCCGCACACAACCACCGGGCCACACACAAGAATCACGCGCGCAAATCCACCAACACCGGAGCCGCATGTTCCCCGTCGACCGCCGTGAGGGAAACCACGGCGTGCCCCGCGGGAACCGCGTGCGCCAGGTCCGACGCGGACCACCGCTCGCGCTCGACCCGCCGCACCGTCACCGACTCCGCCGTGACCGCCTTCCCCGTGACGAGCCGCCGCACGGCGTGCAAGACCCGCGTGAGCGGTTCGTCCGCGATGATCTGACGGTTGGTGACGTCGTGGACGTCCACCCACTCCTTGCCCCACACCTCCGCGAACCGGGCGCCGTCCCAGGCGGTGAGCCCGGCGAGCGCCGCCCGGCAGCCGACGGCACCCAGCAGGGCGCCCCGGAGCGCTTCGGGGACGTCGTCCAGCGTGCGCAGCGTGAGCACCGCGCCGGCGTTGGCGGAGCGCATGCGCTGCAGGCCCCGCACGGACTCCGCGGTCACGGTGTGGGAGGCGTCGTCGAGGACGAGGCAGGCGAACAGGGAGCGGTCCCGCCGGGCGGCGGCGCACTCGGCGAACTGGGCGAGGACGAGCCGCGCCAGCATCCGGGAGACCTCGGTGTGGCCCCGTTCCGGGAGGTCGATGCGGACCCGCAGGGGGTGTTCGAGGCCGCGCAGGGAGAAGGGGTGGCTGCCGCCCGTGGTGTCGAAGAATCCGGCGAACGCGGGCCGGTCGAGCAGCGCGATGCGGTCGGCGAGCAGGGGGCCCGCGTCGCCGGCCCGGGCGGACTGCCGTTCACGGGCGTCGAGTTCGCGCAACTGCCCCTGGGCGGCGGCGCCCCGGGCCTGCAGGGCGGAGCGCAGTGCGGCGAGGGCCGACGCGGTGCCGTCGAGGAGCTCGCGCAGTTCGGGGACGGAGGGGAAACGGCCGTGGGCCGCGTGGAAGGGCCCGAGGAGCTGGGCGAGGGCGGTGGCGGCGCGGCGGCTGTCGCCGCCGGGCAGCGCCGCGGCGAGGTCCCCGACGAGGGCCTCGGCGAGGAAGCCCGCGGCCTCGTCGGGGTCGGCGGTGCCGCCGTACAGGTCGAGGTCGTACGCGGAGTCGGGTTGGCCGATCTTGACGACGACGTCGAAGGACTCGTCGGGCGCGAGGCGTGCCCCGTCGGTGCCGACCACGACGACGGCCGCCCGCCCGGCAAGGGCCTGCAGGCACATGAGTTCCAGCGCGGGCCGCGCGAAGCGCACGGTCTTGCCGGAGCCGGGCGGTCCGACGGCCAGCAGGGACGTGCCGAGGACGGACGGGTCGAGGGCGTAGCCGGCGCCGCGGTGGGTGCGGGGGTTGCGCTCGTCGTCGGAGGCGGCGCCGATGCGGACCTGGCCGGCCAGCAGGTCGTGCCGGGCGGTGCGGGCGGGCAGGTCGCGGGCGCCGGACGGGTGGGCGCAGGCGGCGGCGCCGTAGCGCAGGACCGTGTCGGTGAAGGCGGTGAGCCGGCCGGGTTCGGAGCGTACGGACTGCCAGGCGCGGCCGAGGCGGGCGAAGTCGACGTCGTTCATCAGCCCGGAACGGGCGTCCTCGGCGAGCCGGTCCGCGGCGTCGGCGGCGCCGCCGCGGCGGAGCTCGGGGAAGGCGGCGGGGTCCTGGGCGGGGTCGGCGGGTTCGCGGCCGGTGGCCGCCCGCTCCTCCTCGCGCGCGCGCCGCAGCGGCGCGCTGATGGAGCGGCGCCACAGTTCGGCCCAGCGTCCGACGCGGGCGAAGAAGACCAGCAGGGCGCCGCCGATGAGCGCGTAGTAGAGGTACGAGGCCCACAGGTAGGCGGTCTGGTTGCCGCCCGCCTGCCGCCAGGACTCGGGGGTCAGGGCGAGCAGCGGCCAGAGCCAGTAGCTGCCGAGGTAGCCGTTCCACAGCAGGGACCACAGCAGCCAGCCGCCGAGGAAGGAGATCAGGGCGCCGGCGACCAGCTGGCGGCCCGGCACGGCGTCCGGGTCGGCGGCGGGGCGGGGGCGGTGGCCGAGCCGCCAGACGCCGGGGGCGGCGGCGGGGCGCGGGGCCCGCAGCCAGGCGAGGAAACCGGAGCCGTCCGGGGTGGCGGACGGCGCGGACTCGGCGGGGGCGCGCCACGCGCCGGTGTCCGGGCGGGTGGCGGGCTGCGGCGGGGGCCCGGGGGGCAGCGGGGGCGTGGCCGGGACGGCCCTGGGCGCGCGTCCGGGGCCGGCGGGGCCGGGCCTCGCGCCGGGCACGGGGGGCGGCCCGGCGTGCGCGGGCGGGGCGTCCGGCATCGGCCGGGCACCGGGTACCGGCGGCGGGCCCGGTTGCGGGCCGGAGCCCCCGGGCGGAGGCGCCGCGGGCTTCTCGTGCGTACCGTCGCGTTCCATCGCGTGTGCCACCCCTCGCAGGTCCGCACTCAATGTAGTCGAGCGGCCACCGCAGTCTGAAGGATCTTGGCACGCTCATGTCCGTCACGTCGAAGAGGCGTTCCGCAGTGCGCCCTATCGGAGTGTGCGGGGCTCCGCCGTACGGGCTTAGCCTGCGAGGAAAGACCACGGTTCGAAGGAGTACGTCCGCCATGACCGATCTGGCCCAGGAGCGTCGACTCGTCACCCCGATCCCCGGCCCCAAGTCGCAGGAGCTGCTGGCGCGCAAGACGGCGGCGGTCCCGAGCGGCGTCGGCGTGACCCTGCCCGTCTTCGTCACCCGCGCCGGCGGCGGCGTGTTGCAGGACGTGGACGGCAACTCCCTGATCGACTTCGGTTCCGGCATCGCGGTGACCTCGGTCGGCAACAGCGCCGAGGCGGTCGTGCGCCGCGCGTCGGCGCAGCTGGCCGACTTCACCCACACCTGTTTCATGGTGACGCCGTACGAGGGTTACGTGGAGGTCGCCGAGGCCCTCAACGAGCTGACCCCGGGCGACCACGAGAAGCGCACCGCGCTGTTCAACTCGGGTGCCGAGGCCGTCGAGAACGCGGTGAAGATCGCCCGCGCGTACACCAAGCGCCAGGCCGTGGTCGTCTTCGACCACGGCTACCACGGCCGCACCAACCTCACGATGGCGCTGACGGCGAAGAACATGCCGTACAAGCACTCGTTCGGCCCGTTCGCGCCCGAGGTCTACCGGATGCCGCTGGCCTACCCCTACCGCTGGCTGACCGGCCCGGAGAACTGCGCGGAGGAGGCGGCGGCCCAGGCGATCGACATGATCACCAAGCAGGTCGGGGCGGAGAACGTGGCCGCGATCGTGATCGAGCCGATCCAGGGCGAGGGCGGCTTCATCGAGCCGGCCAAGGGCTTCCTCCCCAAGCTGGTGGAGTTCGCGCGGGAGAACGGCATCGTCTTCGTCGCGGACGAGATCCAGACCGGCTTCTGCCGCACCGGCCAGTGGTTCGCCTGCGAGGACGAGGGCATCGTCCCGGACCTCATCACCACCGCCAAGGGCATCGCCGGCGGTCTGCCGCTGGCCGCGGTGACCGGCCGCGCGGAGATCATGGACGCCGCGCACTCCGGCGGTCTGGGCGGCACCTACGGCGGCAACCCGGTGGCGTGCGCCGGTGCGCTGGGCGCCATCGAGACGATGAAGGAGCAGGACCTCAACGCCAGGGCGCGCCGCATCGGCGGCATCATGCTCGGCCGGCTGCGCGGCATGCAGGAGAAGTTCGAGGTCATCGGTGACGTCCGGGGCCGCGGCGCCATGATCGCGATCGAGCTGGTGGAGCCGGGGAGCAAGACCCCGAACGCCGCCGCCACCGCCGCCGTGGCCAAGGCCTGCCACGCCGAGGGCCTGGTGGTCCTGACCTGTGGCACCTACGGCAACGTGCTGCGCTTCCTGCCGCCGCTGGTGATCGGGGAGGACCTGCTGAACGAGGGCCTGGACATCATCGAGGGCGCGCTCGCCCGGCTGTGACCAGGTGCTTCGCCGGTGACCGGGCGCGTACGGCACACAGCGTGAAGAAGGTGTGCGGGCCTGATGGCGGGAGGGTGCAACCCCTGCCCGGCGGCCCCCCGGTGACGTACGGTTTCGGCAGATGGAAGAAACACCCCGTCTGCGGAAGTCCGCGGGCGACACTTTGCCGGTGACTCCCCATCACCGGCACAGCAGTGCCCTCGCGCACAGCGCCGAAGCCGAAGGCTCCGGCAATCCTCGCCGATCGGTCGGCCGCTTGCCCCAAACCCCCCGGGGCGGGCGGTACGGCGATCGTTCTGGCCGCCCCGGAACTCTCCCCCCTGTTCCGGGGCGGCCAACTTCTCTGGTGGCCGTGGTGTGCACGGCGCTCTTCGGACTGCTGACCTGGCAGGAGGCAATACGAGGGCGCCTGCTGGCCCTGGACGGACCGGTGCGTGCCACCCTCGCGGGACCCTCCCCCCACCCCGCGGACCGTTCCGTGTCGCAGTTCCTCGCCGACCTGGGCGACTGGCGGGTCGCCGTGCCCGTGCTGCTGCTTGCGATGGTCTGGACCACCTGGCGCGCCCGGCGGTACGGGCTGTCCCGCCCCTGGCTGCCGCCGCTGGCCTACGCGCTCGTGATGGTCGTCGCGCCGCTGCTGGTCGCCCTGGTCAAGCCGCTGATCGGCCGGGCCGGCCCCGGTTCGCTGACCCTCTCCCCCGGTTATCCGGGGCTCTACCCCTCGGGCCACACGGCGACGGCGGCCGCCGCGTACGGCGGCGCGGTGCTCCTGCTGCTGCCGTGGCTGGTGCGCACGGCCGCACGGCGGCTGCTGGTCGCCGCCGTCGTGCTGCTCGACGCCGCGGTGGGGGTCGCCCTGGTCCGCTGCGGCTACCACTGGCCGCTCGACGTCGTGGGGAGCTGGCTGCTGTGCGGCGCCCTGCTCGCGGGCGCCGCCCTGGCGGTCGGTCGCCGGTCGGGACGTCCTCACCCAGCGCGCTGAGCCGCCGGTCCGGGTGACCGGCACGGACCGCGGGCGCGGCGGCTTACCCTCCCCACATGACCGAACCGAGCAAAGCGGAAGAGGCGACCCGCCTCGCGATCGAGTTCCTCACTCTGTGGCTGGAGGACGACCGGGAGGGGGCCGCCAGACACATCGCCGGCGTGGTCGAGAGTCTCGACGGCGCGGAACGGATGCGCATGGTCGCCGGGCTCCTCAACCTGAACATGTTCGTCGTCTTCGAGCTGGCCAAGGCGCGGGGCGCCGAGGACTACCGTGCCGACGCCGGCGCGTACCTGCGCCACCTCTCCGCGCACCTGCCTGAGGTCGGCGGCCCGGGGACGGACGCGTGAGCGTCCCACCCGGTGCTGACGGGCGAGACCCGCCGACCGCGGAAGCGCGGGTCGGCGGGCCTCGGAGCGGGGGTGTCAGTTGTTGGTCGGGAAACCGAGGTTGATGCCGCCGTGGCTCGGGTCGAGCCACCGCTGGGTGACGGCCTTGCCGCGGGTGAAGAAGTGGACGCCGTCCGGGCCGTAGGCGTGCGTGTCGCCGAAGAGCGAGGCCTTCCAGCCGCCGAAGGAGTAGTACGCCACGGGCACCGGGATCGGCACGTTGATGCCGACCATGCCGACCTCGACGTCGTGCTGGAAGCGGCGGGCGGCGCCGCCGTCGTTGGTGAAGATGGCCGTGCCGTTGCCGTACGGGTTGGAGTTGATCAGCTCCAGGCCCTCGTCGTACGAGCCCACGCGCACCACGGACAGCACCGGGCCGAAGATCTCGTCGTTGTAGACCGACATGCCGGGTTTGACGTCGTCGAAGAGGGTCGGGCCGAGCCAGAAGCCGCCCTCGGTGTCCTCGCCGCTGACGGCGTGGGTACGGCCGTCCACGGCGAGGGTCGCGCCGTCGGCGAGGCCCGCGTCCAGGTAGGACGTCACCTTGTCGCGGTGGGCGCCGGTCACCAGCGGGCCCATCTCGGAGGCGGCGCTGCAGCCGGGGCCGACCGTGAGGCCGGACATCCGCTCCTTGATCTTCTCGACCAGCGTGTCGCCGATCGGGTCGACGACGACCAGGACGGACACCGCCATGCAGCGCTCGCCGGCCGCGCCGAACCCGGCGTTGACGGCGGCGTCGGCGGCGAGGTCCAGGTCCGCGTCCGGGAGCACCAGCATGTGGTTCTTGGCGCCGCCCAGGGCCTGGACGCGCTTGCCGTAGCGGGTGCCGGTCTCGTAGACGTAGCGCGCGATCGGGGTGGAGCCGACGAAGGAGACGGACTTGACGTCCGGGTGCTCCAGGAGGCGGTCGACGGCGACCTTGTCGCCGTGCACGACGTTGAAGACGCCGTCCGGCAGACCGGCCTGCTTCCACAGCTCCGCGAGGAAGTTGGCGGCGGACGGGTCCTTCTCGGAGGGCTTGACGACGACGGTGTTGCCCGCGGCGATGGCGATGGGGAAGAACCACATCGGCACCATCGCCGGGAAGTTGAAGGGCGAGATGATCGCGACCGGGCCGAGCGGCTGGCGGATCGAGTAGACGTCGATGCCGGTCGAGGCCTGCTCGGTGAAGCCGCCCTTGATCAGCTGCGGGATGCCGCAGGCGTACTCGACGACCTCCAGGCCGCGGGCGATCTCGCCGAGCGCGTCGGAGTGCACGTTGCCGTGCTCGGAGACGATGATCGCGGCCAGCTCCTCGCGCTTGGCGTTGAGCAGCTCGCGGAAGGCGAAGAGCACCGTGCTGCGCTTGGCCACCGAGGCGTGGCGCCACTCCTTGAACGCGGCGGCCGCGGCGCCGACGGCCTGGTCGACCTCGGCGTTCGACGCGAAGTCCACCCGCCCGGTCACGGCACCGGTGGCGGGGTCGTACACGTCTCCGTGCCGCTCCGTGGTGCCGGTCCACGACTGTCCGGCGATCCAGTGCGTGATGTGCTTGTCGGTCACGGCGGACCTTCCTCTCCTCGTCTCCTGCCAGTGTCGTCAGCGGGCAGGGCACCCTCAAGCACCAAGGTGTCGGCGCCGGGGCCGGGAGCTTTACAGGTCGTAGAGCTCGTCGGGGTGCTCCATGCCCTCCATGAGGTCCAGCCGGATGTCCTGCGCCCAGTCGAAGGCCCAGCGTTTGACGGCGGCCGTGCCCGCGCCGTCCAGTCCCTGCGCCGCGTACGCCGCGTCGTCGGCCTCGACGAGCTTGTCGAGGCGGTCGGCGAGCAGGCGCGGCTGGAGGTCGTCGTCGAGGTGGACGGCCATCGTCAGCAGCTCCCCCGGGGTGAACCAGGCGGTCAGGGCATGGACGTCGACGAGGTCGCGAACCGTGGCGCGGTCGGCGACGGCGGCCACCTTCAGGGCCGCGCAGTCCTCCAGCGCCACCACCGGCACGGGCCCGGACAGGCCGAGTCCGACGGGGACCGGGGGACGGGAGAGCGGCTGTTTGGCCACGTGGACCGTGCGGCCGGCCTCCCCCGGCTCGGTGACCCCGAGGTGGGCGGCGAGCGGCGTGCCGGGCAGCGGGGCCACTTCGTAGCCGGCCCCGGTGCAGGCGGTGGCGAGCGCGGCCCCGATGTCGCCGACCGGGGTGGAGCTGAAGGTGACCAGGTCGAGGTGGCGGGAGGGACGGCGCTCGAAGCCGTGCGCGATCAGCGCGAGGCCGCCCGCCACGGCCAGGCCGTGGCGCCCGCAGACGGGCAGGGCGGTCTCGACGAGGTGCGCGAGGCCGGGCGGGAGGACCATCTCAGCCCGCCGCGGGAACGGGGGCGCGCCGCGGCGCGCCCGGGTGTCCGCGGCCGCTCCGGGACCGGCCGCCTTCCGTCGGGATCACGGAACCAGTGTCGCGCACCGGGGCGTACGACGGGCGGGCCCCCGTCCGCCGGGTCACGCGCCCGGATCACGGCCCCGCCGTCCCGCCAGGTGGGCGGCCGCCTCGTGCATGGCCAGTTCCAGGACGCCGGGGTCAGTGAGGTTGCCCGTGCCGTCGGGCGGCACGAGCCAGCGGACGCCTCCGGTGGCGCGGCCGGGGTAGGGGACCACGATCCAGGTGCCGGGCCCCGCGGTGCGCACCCCGGTGCCGACCCACCGGGCGGCGGTGCCCGGGGGCACGAACCAGCCCATGCGGGAGTCCCCGAAGTCGGCCAGGACCGGGCCCGGGCGGTCGACGAGACGGGTGAGGACGTCGAGCGTCGGGTAGCCCAGTTCGCCGGTGACGATGAGGACGTCCCACAGCCTCCCGGCGGGCAGGAGCGTCACCCCGAGGGGGTGGCGCTCCCATTCCCACCGGGTGGCGTCGGGGTCGGGTGCCACGGAAACCAGCCATTCGACCGCGCCCCGCGCGTCTGTGCCCACCATGCCGGTTCCTCCGTTCCGTGTGTGCGCTGTCGTGCTGTCACGCGGAGAGAGGGGGCCGGGGACGGATCATTACGCGGGTTTCACCACGCCCGATGGGGTGATCCGGATCACGGGGCTCGCGCGGGGTGCGGGGCCGCCGGTCAGCTGTCGAAGCCGAGGCCCAGCCGGTCCATCGCCTTGAGCCACAGGTTGCGCCGCCCGGCGTTGCGGTCGGCGCGGTCCAGTGACCACTTGGTGAGGCCGATCCCCGCCCACGCCAGCGGCTCGGGCGGGAAGGGCAGCGGCTTGGTGCGGACCATGCGCAGCGTGGTGCGTTCGGTGGGTCCGCCGGAGAGCAGGTCGAGCATGACGTCGGCGCCGAAGCGGGTGGCGCCGACACCGAGGCCGGTGTAGCCGGCGGCGTACGCGACCTTCCCGTCGTGGGCGGTGCCGTAGAAGGCGGAGAAGCGCGAGCAGGTGTCGATCGCGCCGCCCCAGGCGTGGGTGAAGCGCACGCCCTCCAGTTGCGGGAAGCAGCGGAAGAAGTGTTCCGCGAGCTTCAGGTAGGTCTCCGGGCGTTCGTCCCGGGCGGCGTCCAGGCGTCCGCCGTAGGGGTAGATGGCGTCGTAGCCGCCCCACAGCACGCGGTTGTCGGCGGTGAGCCGGAAGTAGTGGAACTGGTTGGCGCTGTCGCCGAGTCCCTGACGGTTCTTCCAGCCGACGGCGCCGAGCTGCTGCGGCGTCAGCGGCTCGGTCACCAGCGCGTAGTCGTAGACGGGGACGATGTAGTGGCGCACCCGGCGCACCAGCGAGGGGAAGACGTTGGTGCCGAGCGCGACGTGCCGGGCGAAGACCCGCCCGTAAGGGGTGCGCACGGCCGTGCCGGAGCCGTTGTGGGCGAGCTGGGTGGCACGGGTGTGCTCGTAGACGCGTACGCCCAGTTCCTCGCAGGCGCGCCGCAGGCCCCAGGCGAGCTTGGCGGGGTGCAGCATGGCGACGCCGCGGCGGTCCCACAGGCCGCCGACGAAGGTGGGCGAGTCGACCTCGGCGCGGACCTGGTCGCGGTCGAGAAGCTCCAGTCCGACGCCGTGCCGGGCGGCGTCCTCGGCGGACGCCCGGAGGTCGTCGAGCTGGTAGGGCTCGGTGGCGACGTCGATCTCCCCGGTGCGTTCGAAGTCGCAGTCGATGGAGTAGCGGGCGACCGCCTCCTCGATGCCGTCGAGGTTGCGGTTGCCCAGCTCCTCCAACTGCCCGAACTCCTCGGGCCAGCGGGCGAGTCCGTTGGCCAGGCCGTGGGTGAGGCTGGCGGCGCAGAAGCCGCCGTTGCGGCCGGACGCCGCCCAGCCCACCTCCTTGGCCTCGATCAGGACGACGTCGCGGCGCGGGTCGCGTTCCTTGGCCAGCAACGCGGTCCACAGCCCGGTGTAGCCGCCGCCGACCACCAGCAGGTCGCAGTGCTCGTCGCCCACGAGGGCCGATCCCGCCCGCGGCCTGCCGGGGTCCTCCAGCCAGAACGGTGTCGGCTGCGCGTCGGCGAGCGAACGGGCTGGGTCCATGGGGTCTCACACCTTTGCGGATGCGGTCGGCGGGTCAACTATGGGCTTTCCTGCGGCGGCTGAGCAGCTGTCCGACGACGACGCAGAGCACCGCCACGACGAACATCAGCGTGCCGATGACGTTCACCTGGACGGGCAGGCCCTTCTGGGCGGCGCCCCAGACGAACATCGGGAAGGTCACGGTGGCCGGGCCGGCGTTGAACTGCGTGATGATGAAGTCGTCGATGGAGATCGCGAAGCTCAGCAGCGCGCCCGCCGCGATGCCGGGCGCGGCGATCGGGAAGGTGATCCGCCAGAACGTCGACCACGGGGTGGCGTAGAGGTCCTGCGCGGCCTGCTCCAGTCGCGGGTCCATGCTCATCACGCGCGCCTTGACCGCCGTCACCACGAAGCTGAGGCAGAACATGATGTGCGCGATGAGGATCGTCCAGAAGCCGAACTGGATGCGCATGTTGAGGAACAGGGTGCCGAGCGAGGCGCCCATCACGATCTCGGGCATCGCCATCGGCAGCCAGATCAGGCCGGTCACCGGGCCGCGGCCGCGGAAGCGGTGGCGGCCGAGCGCGAAGGCGACCATGGTGCCGAGGACGGTGGCGCCGAGGGTGGCGAGGACGGCGATCTGCAGGGACAGCGACACCGAGTCGCACATGTCGCCGACGCCGCAGGGGTTCGTCCAGGCGTCGAGCGAGAAGTGGTTCCAGGAGTAGTTGAAGCGGCCCTTGGGCTGGTTGAAGGAGAAGACCAGGACGATCACGTTGGGGATCGTCATGTAGGCGAGCGCGGCCACGCCGGCGAAGACGACGAGGTGCCGTCGCACCCAGTTCAGCACGGGCATCAGACCAGTTCCTCCGTCCCCGCCCTGCGGATGTAGACGGACACGATCACGAGGATCGCGGCCATGAGGATGAAGGACAGTGCGGCGGCGGTCGGGTAGTCGAGCACCGTCAGGAACTTGGACTGGATGACGTTGCCGATCATCTGCTCGCTGGGGCTGCCCAGCAGTTCGGCGTTGATGTAGTCGCCGGAGGCGGGGATGAAGGTGAGCAGCGTGCCGGCCACGACGCCGGGCAGCGAGATCGGGAAGGTCACCTTGCGGAAGGTGGTGAAGGGCCGGGCGTACAGGTCGCCCGCCGCCTCGTGCAGCCGCGGGTCGATGCGCTCCAGCGAGCTGTAGAGCGGCAGGATCATGAAGGGCAGGAAGTTGTACGTCAGACCGCACACCACCGCGAGCGGCGTGGCGAGTACGCGGTCGTCGGCGGTGATGCCGAGGGACGCGGTGACGTTCAGGACGTGCAGCTTGTCCAGCACGGTCACGACGTAGCCGTCGTCCGCGAGGATCGTCTTCCAGGCCAGGGTGCGGATCAGGAAGCTGGTGAAGAACGGCGCGATGACCATGACCAGCAGCACGTTCCGCCAGCGGCCCGCCTTGAAGGCGATGGTGTACGCCAGCGGGTAGCCGATCGCCAGGCAGAGCACGGTGGCGATGCCGGCGTAGATCAGCGACCGCAGGTAGAAGACGTCGTACTCGGTGAAGGCGTCCCAGTAGGTGGCGAAGTGCCAGGTGACGCGGTAGCCGGTCTCCAGGGAGCCGGTCTGCACCGAGGTCGAGGCCTGGTAGACCATCGGGGCGGCGAAGAAGACCAGCAGCCACAGGATGCCGGGCAGCAGCAGCCAGTACGGCACGAGTCTGCGCCGCCGGGCGGCGGAGCCGGACGGCTCCGGCGGGTTCTGCGCCGGTGCCCCCGCGGGGGCGGTGGACAGGGCGGCCATTACGCGTTGACCTCCCCCGCCTCGATGTCCTGCGCGGCGTCGAGACCGAAGGTGTGCGCCGGGCTCCAGTGCAGCACCACCTCGGCGCCGGGGACGAGGCGGCCGTCGCGCTCCACGTTCTGCGCGAAGACGGCCAGCTCGGGACACCAGGGGCTGTTGACGACGTACTGGGTGGAGACGCCGATGAAGCTGGCGTCGACGATCCGGCCGGTGATCCTGTTGCGGCCCTCGGGGACCTCGGCGGCGTCGTCGGCGTGGACGATGGTGATCTTCTCGGGGCGCACCCCGGCGAGGAGCTTGTCGCCCGCCCGCACGGAGGGGACGCAGCGCGCGGTGGGCATCGCCAGCCGGCCGTCGCCGACGCTGAGCAGCAGGTCGTCGCCGCTGGTGCCGGCGACCTGGGCCTCGATGAGGTTGGACTGGCCGAGGAAGTTGGCGACGAAGGTGGTGCGCGGGTTCTCGTACAGGTCGGTGGGCGCGCCGAGCTGCTCGATGCGGCCGGCGTTCATCACGGCGATGGTGTCGGCCATGGTCATGGCCTCTTCCTGGTCGTGCGTGACGTGCACGAAGGTGATGCCCACCTCGGTCTGGATGCGCTTGAGCTCCAACTGCATCTGCCGCCGCAGCTTCAGGTCCAGGGCGCCCAGCGGTTCGTCGAGGAGGAGCACCTTGGGGTGGTTGATCAGGGCGCGGGCGACGGCGACGCGCTGCTGCTGGCCGCCGGAGAGCTGGTGCGGCTTGCGGCGGGCGAGGTGGCCCAGCTCGACGAGCTCGAGCATCTCCTCGACCTGGCCCCTGACGGACTTGACGCCGCGGCGGCGCAGGCCGAAGGCGACGTTCTCGTAGATGTCGAGGTGCGGGAAGAGCGCGTAGTTCTGGAAGACCGTGTTGACCGGCCGCTTGTACGGCGGCAGTCCGGTGACGTCCTGGTCGCCGATGCGGACGCTGCCGCCGCTGGGGTCCTCCAGGCCGGCGATCATGCGCAGTGTGGTGGTCTTGCCGCAGCCGGAGGCTCCCAGGAGCGCGAAGAAGGAGCCCTCGGGGATGGTGAGGTCGAGCGGGTGGACGGCGGTGAAGTCGCCGTAGTCCTTGCCGATGCCGGTGAGGGTCACGGCGCCCCCCGCGGGGGCGTGGTCCTTGGCTCCGGCCGGCTCGTCGGAGAGGGGTGCGGTCTGCTGGGTCATGTCGTCAGGTCCCTAACTGCGGTGGCCGGTCAGGCGCCGATGAGCTTGGCGAACTTGTCCTCGAAGGCGGTCTCCTCCTGGGCGGAGAGCGACCGGAAGGGATGGGCCTTCGCCTTCATCTCCGCGTTGGGAATGATCAGCGGGTTGTTGGCCACGTCCTCGTCGATCTTGAGGAGTTCCTCGTAGACGCCCGCGCAGGGCGTGATGTAGTTGACCCATGCCGCGAGCTCGGCGGCGATCTCCGGCTGGTAGTACCAGTCCATGAGCCGCTCGGCGTTCTTGCGGTGCTTGGAGCCGGCCGGGACCAGCATGTTGTCCGTGGAGTAGATGTAGCCGGCGGACGGGATCACGAACTTGATCTCGGGGTTGTCGGCCTGGAGCTGGACGAGGTCGCCGGCCCAGGCGACGCAGGCGGCGATGTTCCCCGAGGCGAGGCCGTCGGTGTACTCGTTGCCGGTGAACTGGCGGATCTGCTTGCCGTCCACGGCCTTCTGGACGCGGGCCACGGCCGCGTCGAAGTCGTCCGCGGTGAAGGACTCCGGCTGCTTGCCCATGTCGAGCAGGGTCATGCCTATGGTGTCGCGCATCTCGCTGAGCATCGCGACGCGGCCCTTGAGGTCGGGGTCGTCCAGCAGTTGGGAGACGCTGCCGACCTTCTTCCCCTTGGTGGCCTTCTCGTTGTAGGCGATGACGGTGGCGATGCCCTGCCAGGGGTAGGAGTGGGCGCGTCCGGGATCCCAGTCGGGGTTGCGGAAACGTTGCTCCAGGTTGGTGAAGGCGTGCGGCAGGTAGGTGGGGTCCAGCGGCTGGGCCCAGCCCAGGCGGATCATCCGGGCGGCCATCCAGTCGGTGAGGACGACCAGGTCGCGGCCGGTGGACTGGCCGGCGGCGAGCTGCGGTTTGATCTTGGCGAAGAACTCGACGTTGTCGGTGATGTCGTCGCTGTACTTGACCTTGATCCCGGTCTTCTTCTCGAAGGCCTCCAGGGTCGGCATGTGCTTCTCGTCGTCGCTCATGTCGATGTAGAGCTGCCAGTTCGAGAAGACCAGCGACTTGTCCTTGTCGGACAGGTCGTCGCTCTTCACGCCGCCCTGGTTGTTGGTCGCCGCCGGGATGCCGCAGGCGGACAGCGCCCCGGCGCCCGCGACTCCGAGGCCGGCGCCGAGCACCCGGCGCCGGCTGAGGGATGCCCTCCCGCTGGTCAGGCTGCGTTCCCACGCTTTGCGTACGGGCTCGGACAGGCCCTCGAACATCTCCATTGCGGTGCGGCCTCCAGGGACGGTGGTGCGTGGGACGGACGGACTGTCGGGCCGGTGGGGGACGGTCCGCGGGGGGGGGTGCGGCCGGGGGTCAGCGGTCGCCGAAGATCGTGCGGTGCCAGCCCTTCCTGGCGACCGCGGTGTTGTCGTACATCACGTGCTTGACCTGTGTGTACTCCTCCAGGGAGTACGCCGACATGTCCTTGCCGTAGCCGGACGCCTTGTACCCCCCGTGCGGCATCTCGCTGATGATCGGGATGTGGTCGTTGACCCAGACGCACCCCGCCTTGATCTCACGGGTGGCACGACCCGCACGGAAGACGTCGCGGGTCCACGCGGACGCGGCCAGGCCGTACGGCGTGTCGTTGGCCAGGGCCAGGCCCTCATCATCGCTGTCGAACGGCAGCACGACCAGTACCGGGCCGAAGATCTCGGACCGGACGATCTCGCTGTCCTGCGCGGCCCCGGTCACCAGCGTGGGACGGTAGAACGCGCCCGGCGAGGCGGGGGCCTCGCCGCCGGTGACGACCGTGGCGTAGGCGCGGGCGCGTTCGACGAAGCCGGCGACGCGGTCGCGCTGGGCGTGGGAGATGAGCGGGCCGAGGTCGGTCTTGGCGTCGAACGGGTCGCCCACCCGGATGCCCGAGAAGAGGTCGGCGACGCCGGCGACGAAGGCGTCGTAGAGGGGGCGCTGCACATAGGCGCGGGTGGCGGCGGTGCAGTCCTGGCCGGTGTTGATCAGGGCGCCCGCGACCGCGCCGTGGACGGCCGCCTCCAGGTCGGCGTCGTCGAAGACGACGAACGGCGCCTTGCCGCCGAGCTCCAGATGCAGCCGCTTGACGGTGGCGGTGGCGATCTCCGCGACGCGCTTGCCGACCGCGGTGGAGCCCGTGAACGAGGTCATCGCGACGTCCGGGTGCCCCACCAGGTGCTCGCCCGCCTCCTTGCCCGCCCCGGTGACGACGTTGACCACGCCCGCCGGGATGCCCGCCATGGTCGCCGCCTGCGCGAACATCAGCGAGGTCAGCGGGGTCAGCTCGGCCGGCTTGAGCACGATCGTGTTGCCCGCGGCGATCGCCGGGAGGACCTTCCAGGCGGCCATCTGCAGCGGGTAGTTCCACGGCGCGACGGAGCCCACGACGCCGACGGGCTCGCGCCGCACGTAGGAGGTGTGGTCGCCGGAGTACTCCCCCGCCGCCCTGCCCTCCAGGTGCCGTGCGGCGCCCGCGAAGAAGGCGGTGTTGTCGACCGTGCCGGGGACGTCGAACTCCGTGGTCAGCCGCAGCGGCTTGCCGCACTGCAGCGACTCGGCGTACGCGAACTCGGCGGCCTGCCCGGCGAGGACGGCCGCGAACCGGTGCATGGCGTCGGAGCGTTCGCCGGGGGTGGCGCCGGCCCAGTCCGGCAGGGCCCGCGCGGCGGCGGCGACGGCGGCGTCCACGTCGGCGGTGCCGGCGAGTTCGTAGGAGTACACGCTCTCGCCGGTGGCCGGGTCGACCACGGGGTGCGCCCGGCCGGAGGTTCCGCCGCGCAGGGTTCCGCCGATGTGCTGGGCTCCCTCGGCGAAACGCTCCCGCACATCGAACCCGCCGTTCGCGCTGAGGTCCATCGTCTTCTCCTCGCACTCCGCTCGGCGGCGTGGCCAAAGCTTGGATTGGTGGACGATCCTGACAGAGTAGGCTCGCCCCAACAAGTGATTCCGTTGTTGCCTTTTGGTTACGCGACGAATTCTGTGTTCACCTGTCGGCCCGCAGCAGATCGTCACGGTGGACGATGCCGGGCGCCGGGTGCGTCGGGCAACCGACACATCGCATGGCGTGCAACGGGGGCCTTTACACCCTGCGGTTACCGTGGCACGACGCACCGGACGGTCGTACCGCCCCGATCCACCCCCGATCCACCCCGTTCCGCCCCGTTCCGCCCCGGAGGTCACCTGTGTTCCCCACCGTCGCCGAGGTCCTGGAACTGGACGTGCTCAGGCGGGGTTCGCCGCAGGTCGTCGCGGGCTCCGGAGGCCTGCAGCGCCCGGTCCGCTGGGTGCACATCAGCGAGCTGGCCGACATCGCCGGCATGCTCCACGGCGGCGAGCTGGTCCTCACCACGGGCGTGATGCTGCCCGACGACAAGGAGTCCCTGGCGCGCTACATCGACGGCCTCGCCGACGTCGGCGCCGCGGGACTCGTCGTCGAACTGGGCCGGCGCTACGCGGACGTCCTCCCCCGCCCCCTGGTCCGCGCCGCCGAACGGCGCGGACTGCCGCTGGTGGCGCTCCGCACCGAGGTGCGCTTCGTCGCGGTGACCGAGGCCGTGCACGCCCACGTCGTCGACGCCCAGCTGACCGAACTGCGGGCCTCGGAGGCGGTGCACCAGACCTTCAACGAGCTGTCCGTCGAGGGCGCGGAGCCCGGCGAGGTCGTCCGCGAGGTGGCCCGGATGGCGGGCGCGCCCGTCGTGCTGGAGAACCTCTCCCACCAGGTGCTGGCCTTCGACCCGGCGGGCCGGGATCCCGAGGCCCTGCTCGACGGCTGGGAACGGCGCAGCCGCGGCGTCCACCCGGCCGGGCGCACCGGCCACGACCCGCGCAGCGGCTGGCTGGTCACCGCCGTCGGGGCGCGCGGCCGGGACTGGGGCAGGCTGGTGATCGTCGGCGAGCCCGCGCCCGGGCCCTCGTCCGGGTCCGCCTCCGGGCCCGAGCCCGAGCCCGAAGCCGGACCGGAACCGGCCGAGCGCCCGCACCGCCACAGCGTGCTGCTGGAACGCGGGGCCGCCACCCTTGCGCTCAACCGGCTCCTGGAACGCGACCGCGAGTCCCTGGAACGGCAGACGCACCGCACCCTCCTCTCCGGCATCCTCACCCACGCCCTGACCGTCTCCGATGTGGCGCTGCGTGCCCGGGCGCTGGGCGTGCCGCTGGAGGGCCGGCGGCTGGTGGGCGTGATGCTGCGGCTGCGCGGCGGACCGGCCTCGGCCGCGCTGGAGGCGCAGGCCCGGCTGCGCGACTTCACCGAGACGGCGGCCCAGGCCGTCCGCGAGCGGGGCCTGACCGCGCTCACCGGCACCCTCGACGACGGCGGCGTCGGCGTGCTGGTCTCCCTCGGCCCGTCCGACCACGAGCACACCGCGCTGGAGGACTTCGCCGCCGCGCTCACCCGGCTGACCGAGCCCGCACCCGACGGCGGCCCCACCTTCGTCATGGCGGCCGGCTCCTCGGTCGGCTCACTGCGCGACGCCCGCCGCACCCTGCTGGAGGCGGCACAGGTCGCGGACGCCGCGATGCACGGCGGGCGTGGCGAGGGCGGCCGGGCTCAGCCCTCCGAGAAGAGGGTGGGAGCGGGCGGCGGCCGGGCGTACTACCGGCTGCCGGACGTCCGGTTGCGCGGTCTGCTGCACCTCCTGCGCGACGACGCGCGGCTGCAGACGTACGTCGAGCGCGAACTCGGGCCGCTGCTCGCGTACGACGCCGAGCACGGCACGGACCTCGTCCGGATCCTCACCGTCTACCTGGACGCCGGCCGCAACAAGTCGGCCGCGGCCGACGCCGCGCACCTGTCGCGGCCCTCCTTCTACGACCGGCTGCACCGCGTCGAACGCGTCCTCGGCATCGACCTGGACCAGGTCGAGTCCTGCCTCTCGCTGCACGTGGCCCTGCTCGCGCTGGACGCGGTCCGGCGATGAGGCCCGCGCGGCACGGGTGTCACGGCACGTCCAGGACCCAGTAGGTGTAGTCGTAGGCGTAACCGGGGGCGACCTCGACCTCGAAACTGCCGTCGTCGTCGTCCTTCGGCACGACGACGGTGATCTCCCTGCTCGCGCGCTCCCCCGGCTCCAGCGACTCGGGCAGGCCCACGCCGGTGGTCAGGTCGCGCAGGCCCTCCTCGTCGAAGTCGTCGCCGTAGGCCGAGACCTCGCTCTCGCCCAGGTCGGCGGTGACGTCGCCGGTGTTCTCCAACTCGATGGAGAAGGTGACGGCGGTCCCGCCCTGGAGCATGTCGTTCGGGAGGGCGACCGTCCGCTCGGCGTCCGACAGCGTGACGTGGACCCCGTCGTCGTAGAGCGCGGTGCCGTCGGCGTCCAGCGGCGACTCCCAGTCGCCGTTGCGCGAGGTGATGAGGTCGTCGTCCGGCCCCCCGTCGAACCAGCCGTCGTCGATCCCGCCGACCACCAGGGCGATCATCGCGCCCGACAGGACGACGGAGACGATCCCGAGGATCAGCCCGGTCAACGCCTGCGGCCGGTTGGTCGCCTCGCCGCGGCGGGCGATCCGCAGACCGACGATGCCGCAGATGAGGGCCGCGATGCCGAGCGGGAGGCCGAGGAAGGCCCCGAAGCAGGAGACGGCCATGACGGCGCCCACGATGCCGAGGATCATCGCGGTCAGGCCGACGCCGTTGCGGGCGGCCGGCGGTGCCCACCCGCCGTAGGGGCCCATCGCGTAGCCCGGGTGGGCCGGGTAGCCGGGGTGGGCGGGGTACCCGGGGTAGCCCGGGTACGTGGGGTAGCCGGGCGGGCCGGCGTGACCGGGGTAGCCGGTGTCGCCGGGGTGGCCGGGGTACGTGGCGTACGGCGGCTGCGGGGGCACGGTCGCCGCCGCGTCGGGGGCGGGCGGCGCCCAGGGGTCGCGCGGCTGCTCCCCCGGCCCGGGCGCGGGTGCGTCCTCGGGCACCGGCCGCTTGGTCAGCGTCATGTGGTCCTGCGGCGCCTGCGGTACGGGCGGCACGGGCGGCGCCCAGGGGTTGTACCCGGCCGGCACACCGGGCTGCCCGTACCCGGGAGCGACCGGCACCGGCGGTGCCCACGGATCCCGCGGCCCGGGCACCCCGAAGGGCGGCACGGCGGGCGCGGGCGGGGCCTGGGCCGCGGGAGCGTCGCCCACCCCCGCGGGGGCACCGGCGGGCGCGACCCCTCCCGGCACCTGCGTACCCCCGTCCCCGGCATCCGCAACCGGCACGGCAACAGGCGCGTCCCCAACAACCTGGGCATCGCCCCCAGCAGCGCCGACGGGCGCATCGGCAGACGGCACCGCGTCAACGGGCGCCACGCCGCCCAGCACCTGCGTACCCCCGTCCCCGGCCGGGGCGTCGGACTCCGCGGCGCCGACCGGCGCGGCATCCGCCGGCGTCGGTGCCGGGGTCGAGGCCGGGGCCGGGGCGGGCAGCTCGTAGTCGGGGGCGGGCGGTGCGTCCGCCGGGGCCGCCGAGGACGACGGGGCCGCCGCTGCGGGGGTGTCGCTCGCGGCGTCGCGCGGCGTCGGGTTCTCGGGGTCGTGGGACATCGCTGCCTTCCTGGTGGCTACGTCGGGCAATGCTATGGCCTGCGAAGACACCGGGCCGAGGCAATTCCGCGTTTACGATGGCGGTTGCCGACCACCCCGCAGGAGGATCACCCCATGTCCGACACCGCGTCATCCCTCGACGCCTTCATCGCGGGGCTGCCGAAGGCCGAGCTCCACGTGCATCACGTGGGCTCGGCCTCGCCCCGCATCGTGGCGGAGCTGGCCGCGCGGCACCCGGATTCCAAGGTGCCCACCGACCCCGCCGCGCTCGCCGAGTACTTCAGCTTCCGGGACTTCGCCCACTTCATCGAGGTCTACCTGTCCGTCGTCGACCTGATCCGCGACGCGGAGGACGTGCGCCTGCTGACGTACGAGGTGGCCCGCGACATGGTGCGGCAGAACATCCGCTACGCCGAGCTGACCGTGACCCCGTACAGCTCGGTCCGCCGCGGCATCCCGGACCGGGCGTTCGTCGAGGCGATCGAGGACGCGCGCAAGGCGGCCGAGGCGGAGCTCGGCATCGTGCTGCGCTGGTGCTTCGACATCCCGGGCGAGGCCGGGCTGTCCTCCGCGGAGGAGACCGCGCGCATCGCCACCGAACTGCAGCCGGACGGGCTGGTCAGCTTCGGCCTGGGCGGTCCCGAGATCGGCGTGCCGCGCCCGCAGTTCAAGCCGTACTTCGACCGCGCCCGGGCGGCCGGTCTGCACAGCGTGCCGCACGCGGGCGAGACCACCGGCCCGCAGACGATCTGGGACGCGCTGAACGAGCTGGGCGCCGAGCGCATCGGCCACGGCACCAGCGCCACCCAGGACCCGCGCCTGCTGGACCACCTGGCCGAGCACCGGATCCCGCTGGAGGTCTGCCCGACCTCCAACATCGCGACCCGCGCCGTCGCCACGCTCGACGAGCACCCCGTCAAGGAGATGGTGGCCGCGGGCGTGCTCGTCACCGTCAACAGCGACGACCCGCCGATGTTCGGCACCGACCTCAACACCGAGTACGCGGTGGCCGCGCGGCTGCTGCAGCTCGACGAGGGCGGCCTGGCCCAGCTCGCCAGGAACGCCGTCGAGGCCTCCTTCCTCGACGCCCCGGGCAAGGCGAAGCTCACCGCCGAGATCGACTCCCACCTGGCGGGATGGCGGCGCTAGCGGTCGCCCACCGCGGCGACCCGTACCGCCACCGCGAGAACACCCTGCCCTCGCTGCGCAGCGCGCTGCGCGCGGGGGCGGACGCGGTGGAGATGGACGTACGGCTGACCCGCGACGGGGTGCCCGTGCTGCTCCACGACCCCACGCTGAAGCGGCTGTGGGGGGTGGAGTCCCCCGTCGCCGGCCTCGCCGCGGACCGGCTGCCGGCGGGCGTCCCGACGCTGTTCGACGCGCTGGCCGCGGTCGACGGCTGCCGGGCGCTGGTCGACCTCACCCTGCCGGAGTCCGCGGGCCCGGTGCTGTCCGCCGTCCGGGAGGCGGGGGCCGGGGACCGTACGTACTACTGCGGCGAGGCGGCCGCCGTCCTGGCGGTCCGGGACCTCGACCCGGCCGCCGAGATCGCGCTGACCTGGAAGACCTCCGCGGCGGTGCCGCCGCTGCTGCTGTCGGAGTTGCGGCCGCGCTGGATCAACCTGCGCTTCGGGCTGGTGCGCGCGCCCCTGGTGGAGTGGGCGCGCGGCGAGC
Source organism: Streptomyces sp. NPDC111520 (assembly GCF_055635295.1). Lineage (NCBI taxonomy): Bacteria > Bacillati > Actinomycetota > Actinomycetes > Kitasatosporales > Streptomycetaceae > Streptomyces > Streptomyces sp. NPDC111520. The sequence goes on from NZ_JBVKBW010000006.1 coordinate 93,097, forward strand.
GGCTGCTCGTCGCGGCGTGGACGGTGGACGTGCGCCGGACGATGCGGCGGCTGGAGCGGCTCGGCGTGGACGCCGTCACGAGCAACCGCATCGACGTGCTGCGCGCGGAACTCGGCGGCCGCTGAGCCGCTTTCCGCACGGCGGCCGGGACCGGCGTGCGCCGTCAGACGCCGGCCGGCACGGCTGACGCGCCGTCGGAGGCGTGCTCCAGCCGCTTGATCATCCGCCGCAGGATCAGCAGCGGCACGATCCCGAAGACGCCGAAGGCCATGTCGACCGGCATCCACCACAGCGGCAGACCCCGCAGCGGGATGCAGATCGCGGCAAGCGGGAGGACCCCGATGCAGGCGATCATGGCCCACTCGACGATCCAGACGTTGCGGACCGGGTCGCGCCAGACGCCGTAGAAGGCCGTGGCGATCACCAGGTGGGCGAAGGCGAGCCAGTCCGTCCCGTACATCAGGAACGGGTACTCGGAGTCGGTGGCGTCGAGCGCCTCCCGCACGTGGGCGATCCAGTCTCCGACGGCCCCGGGCAGACCCCAGCCGTCCACCCACCGCACCTCGTGCACCAGCGGGAACGCGGTCACGCCGCTCAACACCAGGCACACCACGAAGACAACGAGCCATGCGCGTATGCGCTGTTCAAGAGATCTTCGATCCTCCATGGTCCGGAGCGTACGCGCACGTGCCACGGCCCCGGACGCGGGGGTCGCGCCGGGGCCGTGGCACGTGGGCTCGCGCCCTGCGGCGTCAGCCGTCCAGGGAGGTCATGACGTGCTTGATGCGGGTGTAGTCCTCGAAGCCGTAGGCGGACAGGTCCTTGCCGTAGCCGGACTTCTTGAAGCCGCCGTGCGGCATCTCGGCGACCAGCGGGATGTGCGTGTTGATCCACACGCAACCGAAGTCCAGGCGCTTGGACATGCGCATCGCACGGCCGTGGTCCTTGGTCCACACCGAGGAGGCGAGGGCGTACTCGACACCGTTCGCCCACTCCACGGCCTGGTCCTCGTCGGTGAAGGACTGCACGGTGATGACGGGGCCGAAGACCTCGTTCTGGATGATCTCGTCGTCCTGCTGGAGGCCGGACACGACGGTCGGGGCGTAGAAGTAGCCCTTCTCGCCGACGCGGTGGCCGCCGGCCTCGACCTTGGCGTGCGCCGGGAGGCGCTCGATGAAGCCGGTGACCTGGGCGAGCTGGTTGGCGTTGTTCAGCGGGCCGTACAGCACGTCCTCGTCGTCCGCGGCACCGGTCTTGGTGTCGGTGGCGGCCTTGGCGAGCTGGGCCACGAACTCGTCGTGGATCGACTCGTGGACCAGGACGCGGGTGGCGGCCGTGCAGTCCTGGCCGGCGTTGAAGTAGCCGGCGACGGCGATGTCCTCGACCGCCTTGGCGATGTCGGTGTCCTGGAAGACCACGACCGGCGCCTTGCCGCCGAGCTCCAGGTGGACCCGCTTGACGTCCTTGGCGGCGCTGCCGGCGACCTGGATGCCGGCGCGGACCGAGCCGGTGATGGAGGCCATCGCCGGGGTCGGGTGCTCGACCATCAGCCGGCCCGTCTCGCGGTCACCGCAGACGACGTTGAAGACGCCCTTGGGCAGGATCCCGGAGATGATCTCGGCGATCAGCACGGTGGAGGCCGGGGTGGTGTCCGAGGGCTTCAGCACGACCGTGTTGCCCGCGGCGATCGCCGGGGCGAACTTCCACACGGCCATCATCATCGGGTAGTTCCACGGGGCGACCTGGGCGCAGACGCCGACCGGCTCGCGGCGGACGATGGAGGTCATGCCCTCCATGTACTCGCCGGCCGAGCGGCCCTCGAGCAGGCGGGCGGCGCCCGCGAAGAAACGGATCTGGTCGACCATCGGAGGGATCTCCTCGCTGGCCGTCAGCCCGATCGGCTTGCCGGTGTTCTCGCTCTCGACGGCCACCAGCTCGTCCGCGCGCGCCTCGAAGGCGTCCGCGATCTTGAGCAGCGCCTTCTGGCGCTCGGAGGGCGTCGTGTCGCGCCAGGCCGGGAAGGCGGCCGCGGCCGCGGCCATGGCCGCGTCGACATCGGCGGCGGCGGAGAGCGGCGCGGTCGCGTAGACCTCGCCGGTGGCGGGGTTCACCACGTCGGTGGTGCGCCCGTCGGCGGCGTCGCGGAATTCTCCGTTGATGTGGTTGCGCAAGGTACGGAGCTCGCTCACTGCACCTCTCCCTGTTCCTGTCCGATGTGTGAGACGGGCACCAGCCTACCTGCAGCACTGCGGTATTCGACATAGCCGAAACTCCGAAACAATGGATTCCGTGAGATTCGAGCCCCGAAACCACGGATTTCATCGATCGGGGGTTGCGTGACGGCTGACCTCTCGTGCACAGTGGGGGCGTGGCCACTCGTACTCCGGATCACAGGGGCGCCAACGGCGCCTTCGTGATCGATTCCGTCTCCAAGGCGATCATCGAACAGCTCCAGGAGGACGGCAGGCGTCCCTACGCCGCCATCGGCAAGGCCGTGGGCCTGTCGGAGGCGGCCGTCCGCCAGCGCGTCCAGAAGCTGCTCGACCAGGGCGTCATGCAGATCGTCGCCGTCACCGACCCGCTCACCGTGGGGTTCCGGCGGCAGGCGATGGTCGGCATCAACGTCGAGGGCGACATCGAACACGTCGCCGACGCGCTCGCGGAGATGACGGAGGTCGAATACGTCGTCGTGACCGCGGGCTCCTTCGACCTGCTGATCGAGATCGTCTGCGAGGACGACGACCATCTCCTGGAGACGATCAACAAGCGGGTCCGCACGCTGCCCGGCGTGCGGTCCACCGAGAGCTTCGTCTACCTCAAGCTCCGGAAGCAGACCTACACCTGGGGAACCAGATAGCCATGAGCGCGGACCTTTCCAAGACCGCGTACGACCACCTGTGGATGCACTTCACCCGCATGTCGTCGTACGAGAACGCCCCTGTGCCGACGATCGTGCGCGGCGAGGGCACGTACATCTACGACGACAAGGGCAAGCGGTACATCGACGGCCTCGCGGGGCTGTTCGTGGTCAACGCCGGCCACGGCCGCGTGGAGCTCGCCGAGACCGCCTACAAGCAGGCCCAGGAGCTCGCCTTCTTCCCGGTGTGGAGCTACGCCCACCCCAAGGCCGTCGAGCTCGCCGAGCGCCTGGCCGACTACGCCCCGGGCGACCTCAACAAGGTCTTCTTCACCACCGGCGGCGGCGAGGCCGTCGAGACCGCGTGGAAGCTCGCCAAGCAGTACTTCAAGCTCAAGGGCAAGCCGACCAAGTACAAGGTCATCTCGCGCGCCGTCGCCTACCACGGCACCCCGCAGGGCGCCCTGTCCATCACCGGACTGCCGGGCCTCAAGGCCCCCTTCGAGCCGCTGGTCCCCGGCGCCCACAAGGTGCCCAACACCAACATCTACCGCGCGCCGCTCTTCGGCGACGACCCCGAGGCCTTCGGCCGCTGGGCCGCCGACCAGATCGAGCAGGAGATCCTCTTCGAGGGCCCCGACACCGTCGCGGCCGTCTTCCTGGAGCCGGTGCAGAACGCCGGCGGCTGCTTCCCGCCGCCGCCCGGGTACTTCCAGCGGGTCCGCGAGATCTGCGACCAGTACGACGTTCTGCTCGTCTCCGACGAGGTCATCTGCGCCTTCGGCCGGCTCGGCACGATGTTCGGCTGCGACAAGTTCGGCTACGTCCCGGACATGATCACCTGCGCCAAGGGCATGACCTCGGGCTACTCCCCCATCGGCGCGTGCATCATCTCCGACCGCGTCGCCGAGCCCTTCTACAAGGGCGACAACACCTTCCTGCACGGCTACACCTTCGGCGGCCACCCGGTGTCGTCGGCGGTCGCCCTGGCCAACTTCGACATCTTCGAGCGCGAGCAGCTCAACCAGCACGTGCTCGACAACGAGGGCGCCTTCCGCGCCACCCTGGAGAAGCTCCACGACCTGCCGATCGTCGGCGACGTCCGCGGGAACGGCTTCTTCTACGGCATCGAGCTGGTGAAGGACAAGGTCACCAAGGAGACCTTCACCGACGAGGAGACCGAGCGCGTCCTGTACGGCTTCCTCAGCAAGGCCCTGTTCGAGAACGGCCTGTACTGCCGCGCCGACGACCGCGGCGACCCGGTCGTCCAGCTCGCGCCGCCGCTGATCGCCGACCAGTCGACGTTCGACGAGATCGAGGGCGTCCTGCGCACCGTCCTCACGGAGGCCTGGACCAAGCTCTGACGGTCCCCTCGCCCCCCACGGGCCGGGGCACGCACACCGCGTGCCCCGGCCTGTCGGCGTCCGCGCGGGCCGGAGGCCGTACAGGGGCCCGTGCGTACGCCGCACGGGTGGGCGCGGGCGCGGAACACGCCGCGGTGACCGGGGTCCCGGGCCGTGGGGCGCGTACGGTGCCGCAGTGACCCGGACTCCCCGCGTTCGTTAGAGGCCAACGTGAACCCACCCGACAACGACGTGCTGTGGGCCCGCGGCCTGCGCCACACGCACGACCGCTCACCCGCTCTGCTCGGTGTGTCCCTCGGTGTGCGGGAGGGCGAGATCCTCGGCCTCCTCGGCCCGCACGGCGCCGGGAAGACCACGCTGCTGCGCTGTCTGTCCGGCGAACTGCTCCCCGAGCAGGGCGAGGTGTGGTTCAACAGCTCCCCCGTGCACACCCTCGGCGCGACCGCGCGCGAGCGGCTGCGGCGTGAGCGCTTCGGCTGGATCGACAGCAGCCCGCAGCTGCTGCCCGAACTGACCGTCCGGGAGAACGCCGCGCTGCCCCTCCTGCTGTGCGGCGTCCCGTTCCGCACGGCCCGGGCGGCCGCCCAGGAGTGGCTGGACCGGCTGGACATCGGCGGGGCCGCCCGCCAGCGTCCCGGCCGGCTGCTGCAGGCCGAGCGGCAGCGGGTGGCGATCGCCCGCGCCCTGGTCAACCGGCCCTCGGTGGTCTTCGCCGACGAGCCGACCGCGCCGCTGCACCGTGCCGACCGCGCCCAGGTGCTGCGCATGCTGACCAGCGCCGCCCGCTCGCACGGCATCACCGTGGTGCTGGCCTCCAACGAGCCCGAGGTCGTCTCCCTCGCCGACCGGGTGGTCACCCTCGTCGACGGACGCTTCGCGGCGGGCATGCCGCGACAGGAGCGGGAGGACGCCGACTCGTGCTCAGCCTCCGTGTAGCCCTCGGCTCCCGCCCGGAGGTGCTGCTGCGCCGGCTGATGGTCGTCGCCGCGGCCGCGGGCACGGGATTCCTGCTGCTCGCCGTGCTCGGGCACGCCCTCGCGCACCCCGAGGACGCCCCGGACGGCCTGCTCCGGCTGCTGTGGTGCGCGGTCCCGTTCGCCGCCACCGTCCACCTGTCGGTGCTCGTGGCCCGTACGGAGCCGAGCGGGCGGCTGCACGCGGGACTGGCCGCCGCCGGACTCGGCCGGCACGGACTGCCCCTGCTGGCCGCTGCGAGCTCCGCGCTCAACTGCGGTTTGGGCGTGCTGATCGCGCTCTTCGGCTTCCTCTTCCTCCGCGGCGACCTGCCCGGCCCGCACTTCACCGGCGCGGCCGAGGCACTGGGTGCGGACCGGGAGCTGCCGCTCGCGGGCGCGCTGACCCTGCTGGCCACGCTGCCGCTGGCCGCGGCGGTCTCGGCCGCGGTCGTACTCCGGCCGCGACGCGCCCGTCAGGAGGAGCCCGCCACCCGCGAGGGCCGTACGCCGTCCGGACTGCCGTGGGGTGTCGCGCTCGTCGTGATCGGCCTGGCCGTGCAGATCTCCTCGGCCGGGGGCGCCGGCGCCGCCGCGCCCGGCGGCACGCTGCCGCTGCCCGGCGGACTCGGCCACGCCGCCGCGGCCGTCGTCGGTGGCTGGCTGCTGACGGCCACCGGCATGGTGCTGGCCATGCCGGGCGTGGTCCACCTGTCCGGACGGCTGCTGGCGGCGTACCGGCCCGGCGCCCTGCGGCTGCTGGCGGGCCGGGCCCTCCAGGAGGAAGCGGCGCTCGTGGGGCGTCCGCTGGGCGCGCTGTGCGCGGTGGCCGCCACCGCCCTCGCCGGCAGCGACCGGCTCGGCGCCGTGGCGCACCCCGTCGGACCGCTCACGGTGCTGGGTGCCGTCCTCGTCGTCCTGTCGGCGGTCGCGACCGCCCTGACCGCGACCGTGGACGCCAGGCGCGCCCGCCGTCCGGCCACCGCCGCCCTCACCCGGCTCGGCGCGCCCGCCGCCCTGCTGCGCAACGCGGCCGCCGTGCGGGCCCTGGCGGTCCTCGGCGCGGTGCTGCCGCTGACCCTGCTCGTCGCCCGCCTGGGCACCCTGCCGCTGCCGTGACGCCCCGAGCAGCCCCGCGGCGGCGGCCTCCGCCGCGGGCGCTAGGGTGGCGGGCGTGCTCTCGCCGAACGATCCGAACGATCACGAGATAGAGACCCTCGAGGAGTTCGACCGCGTCGCCGCGTCGGGCTCGCTGCGCGGATACCGCGTCCAGTCGGTCGACCTGACGACCCGTACGGACGCCCTGCTGTCCGCCGACACCGCCGAGGCCGTGTTCCTGGGCTGCCCGATGGAGCCGGAGACGACGTCCCGCGTCCGCGCCGCCGGTGCCATGGTCCTCCCCCCGCTGCCGGACCTTCCCTTCGACCCGTACCGGGGCTCGCTCTACGCCCCCGGGACGCTGTTCGAGGGCCTGGCCGACGGCTACGAGGCGACCCCGGACGCCCGCGCCTACCAGTGGTTCCTGCGCACCCGGGGCAGCCGCGACATCTACGCCTCGATGCTCCGCAGCATCCACGACGACGCGGTCTCCGACGCCTTCGACGAACTCGTCATGGACGCCCGCGTCGTGGGCGTCATGGGCGGTCACGCCATGGAGCGCGGCACCGACGCGTACGCGGGCGCCGCCCGCCTCGGCCGCGCGCTGGCCCGCGAGGGCCTGACCGTCGCCACGGGCGGCGGGCCCGGCGCCATGGAGGCGGCCAACCTCGGCGCCTACGCCGCGCCCTTCGACGACGCGATGCTCCTCGATGCCCTGGAGACGGTGGCCAAGATCCCCTCCTTCCGTCCCTCCGTCACGGACTGGGCGCGCGTCGCCTTCGACGTTCGCGACCGGTGGCCCGGTGGCGGCGAGTCGATCGGCGTGCCGACGTGGTTCTACGGCCACGAGCCGCCGAACGCCTTCGCCGCGCACATCGCCAAGTACTTCGCGAACGCCACCCGCGAGGACGGCCTGCTGGCCCGCTGCACCGCCGGGGTCGTCTTCCTGCCGGGCGCCGCGGGCACCGTCCAGGAGGTCTTCGACAACACCACGCCGAACTACTACGAGTCCAACGGCGCCCCGCGCCCCATGGTGCTGGTCGACCGCGACCACTGGACCCGGCGGCTGCCGGCCTGGCCCCTCCTCCAGGCACTGGCGGAAGGCCGCTCCATGGAGCCGCGCATCGCGCTGGTCGACTCCGTCGAGGACGCCCCGCAGGCCCTGGCACGCCTGACGCGGGGTTAGCCCGTACGTCGCCGGCTGTCGCGCCGTCTCGCACCCTGCGGGCGTAAAGCGGCTGGCTGCGGAGGGGAGGGTGGCGGTCCGGGGCTTGTCCGCAGTGTGCGGGTGGGTTGGTGGTCGGGGTTCAGGCGCCGGAGTGGGGCCGGTTGTTCTTCTGGTGCCGGTCTCGTTGCCGTCCGCGGGTACGGATGGCCGGTTGCCACGCCCACCCTTGGTGGGTGGCGCGCCCGCCGTAACCGGCGTCTGCGGGTGCTTCCCCGATCCGAGGATCGGGCTCTGTTCCGACGTCCATGCCGTCGAAAGCGAGCCCGCTCTCCCGCCAACCCCTGACAGCACCCCGAAGCACCCGCAGTCGCAGGTAACGGCGGGCGCGCCCACCACCGGCAGTAGGCGTGGAAGCGGCCATCTATACCCGCGGACGGCAACGAGACCGACACCGCCGGAAAGGCAACCCCCTCCGGCGCCTGAATCCGCACCCCCCACCCACCCGCACACTGCGAACAAGGCAGGCCCCCACCCTCCCCTCCGCAGCCAGCCGCCGTGCGCCCGAAGGGCGCGAGACGAACCCGCGCCCACCCACCGGCCCCACCGCAGCACCGCACCGCCTCGTGCCCCGACACCCCCCGCGCTGAACGGGGCCTACTCGCCCAGGACCACGACCTCGTCCGCGCTGAACGAGACGCCGACCGTCTCGCCCTCGGCGGGGGCGTCGCGCAGGGCGCAGCCCGCCTCCAGCCGCGGGCCCTCCTCGGGCTGCAGGAGAAGCGTGACCTGGTCACCGCGGAACGTACGGGCGAGGACGTCGCAGCGCAGCCCGTCGGAGGGCGGGACGAGCCGTACGCCGGCGGGACGCACGAGAAGCCGTCCCGCGCCCTGCGGGGAGCCCGGGGGGACGGGGACCTTGCCCCAGGCGGTGTCGGCGGCGTCGCCGGTGACGGTGGCGGGCACCACGTTGTCGAAGCCGAGGAAGCGCGCCACGAACTCGGAGACGGGCCGCTGCCACACCTCCAGCGGGGTGCCGGCCTGCTCGACACGGCCGTCGCGCATGATGACGACGCGATCGGCGAGCGCGAAAGCCTCGCTCTGGTCGTGGGTGACGGCCAGCACCGTGGTGCCCAGCCGCCGGAAGAGCCCGCGCAACTCGACGACCAGGCGCTCGCGCAGGCCCCGGTCGAGCTGGCCGAGCGGCTCGTCGAGCATGAGCAGCCGGGGCCCCGGCGCCAGCGCCCGGGCCAGGGCGACGCGCTGCTGCTCACCGCCTGACAGGGAGGCGACGGCGCGCCGCTGCGCACCAGGCAGGCCGACGAGTTCCAGCAACTCCTCCACCGCGCGCTGCCGTTCGGTGCGACCGGCGCCGCGCATGCGCAGGCCGAAGTCGACGTTCCCGGCGACGTCGCGCTGCGGGAAGAGCTGGTGGTCCTGGAACATCAGGCCCACGCCGCGCCGGTGCGCCGGCACCCCCGCCTGGTCGCGACCCGCCAGCAGGACGTGCCCGGCGTCCAGCGGCTGCAGCCCGGCGACGACCCGCAGCAGCGTGGACTTGCCGCTGCCGCTGGGCCCGAGCACGCAGACCGTCTCGTGCTCGGCGACCTCCAGGCCCACGGCGTCCAGGGCGGTGTGGCCGCCGAAGCGCACGGTGGCGCCGTCCAGTCGCAGCAGGGTCATCAGAACTCCCCCGACCTGTCGATGCGGATACGTTCCAGCGCCAGCAGCGCGACCGCGCACACCAGCATCAGCACGGTGCTGAGCGCCATCGCCTGGCCGTGGTTGAGCTCCCCGGCCCGTCCGAGGAAGCGGGCGACCGCGACCGGCAGGGTGGGGTTGTCGGGGCGGGCGATGAACACGGTGGCGCCGAACTCGCCGAGGGACACGGCGAAGGCGAAGCCCGCCGCCACCAGCAGCGCCCGCCGCACCAGCGGCAGGTCGACCTCGCGCCAGACCCGCAGCGGGGAGGCACCGAGCACCGCCGCCGCCTCGCGCAGCCGGTCGTCCACGGCACGCAGCACGGGCAGCATGGTGCGCACCACGAAGGGCACCCCGACCAGCGCCTGGGCGAGCGGCACCAGGATCCACGAGGAGCGCAGGTCCAGCGGCGGTTCGTCGAGGGTGATGAGGAAGCCGAAGCCGACGGTCACCGCCGAGGTGCCGAGCGGCAGCATGAGCAGGGCGTCGAAGCCCCGTACGAGGCGCCCGGCCCGGCGGGTGAGGGCGGCCGCGGCGAGCCCGCCGACGACCAGGGCGATCGCGGTGGCGGCGGCCGCGTACTGGAGCGAGTTCCAGACCGCGGAGACCGGCGCGACCAGGAACGTCCCGCCGCTTCCGGCCACCGAACCCAGCGCGCGGTAGTAGCCGAGGCCGTAGCCGTCGGGTCCGTGCAGCGAACGCTCGGCGAGCACGCCCAGCGGCAGCAGGATCAGCAGCGCTGCCACCCCGAGCACGCCCGCCAGCAGCCCCCACTCGCCGGCGCCGCGCGGCCGCCGGGCGGTGCGGGCCGGGTCCACCAGGCGCAGCGCGCCCTCCCTGCGCCGTACCGTCCCTGCGTGCACGGCGAGGATCGCCGCGACGGCGGCGAACTGGACGACGGTCAGCACGGCGGCCGTCGGCAGGTCCAGCAACTGGGCGGTCTCGCGGTAGATCTCCACCTCCAGGGTGGAGAAGGTGGGGCCGCCGAGGATCTGGATGACGCCGAAGGAGGTGAAGGTGAAGAGGAAGACCATCAGCGCCGCCGCGGCGACGGCGGGGGCGAGCGCGGGCAGCGTCACCTTGCGCCAGGCCGTGAGGCGTCCCGCGCCGAGGACCCGCGCGGCCTCCTCCTGCCGGGGGTCGAGCTGAGCCCAGAGCCCGCCCACGGTCCGTACGACGACCGCGTAGTTGAAGAAGACGTGCGCGAGGAGGATCGCCCACACCGTGGTGTCCAGGCGCACCCCCCACAGTTCGTCGAGCAGCCCGCCGCGCCCGAGCAGCGCGAGGAAGGCCGAGCCGACGACCACCGTCGGCAGCACGAAGGGCACGGTCACCACCGCGCGCAGCAACTGCTTGCCGGGGAAGTCGAAGCGGGCGAAGACGTAGGCGCCGGGCAGCGCGATCGCCAGGGTGAGCGCGGTGGAGGCGGCCGCCTGCCAGCAGGTGAACCACAGCACGTGCAGGACGTCGGGCTCGCCCAGGACGTCCGCGAACCGGCCGAACCGCCACCGTCCGTCCTCGCGGAGCCCGCGGGCGACGATGGCCGCGACCGGGTAGCCGAAGAACAGCCCGAAGAACGCGACCGGCACGGCCATCAGGCCGACCCGTACGGCGAGCGGCCGCAGGGCCACCGTCCCCGCGCGCCGCCGCCCGGCGTCCTTCGTTACTTCAGCACGAGCGAGGACCACGACTTGACCCACTGCTCACGGTTCTCGGCGATCTTCTCCGGGGCGACGGTGGCCGGGTCGGCGACGACCGGCGCGTACTTGGTGAAGACCTCGGGCAGCTTCGCGTCGTCCCGCACGGGGTTGACGAACATGCTGAGCGGCATGTCCTCCTGGAAGGCGCGGCTCAGCAGGAAGTCGACGAGCGCCTTGCCGCCCTCGGGGTTCCCGGCGCCCTTGAGCAGGCCGGCGAACTCCACCTGCCGGAAGCAGGTACCGGTCGCGACACCGGTCGGCCCCTCCGCCGGCTGCGTCTTCAGCGCGAGCACCTCGGCGGGCGGGCTGGAGGCGTACGAGACGACCAGCGGCCGGTCGCCCTTGCCGCCGCCGGCGCCGGAGAAGGTGTCGTAGTAGGCCTGCTCCCAGCCGTCGACGACCTGCACGCCGTTCGCCTTGAGCTTCTTCCAGTACGCCTCCCAGCCCCCGTCCCCGTACTCGGCGGTGGTGGCGAGGAGGAAGGCGAGCCCCGGGGAGGAGGTGGCGGCGTTCTCGGTGACCAGCAGGTCCTTGTACGCGGGCTTGACGAGGTCGTCGAGGCTCTCCGGCACGGGGAGCTTGTGCTCGGTGAAGTACTTCCGGTCGTAGTTGACGCAGACGTCGCCGAAGTCGATCGGGGTGACGCGGTGCTTCGCGGCGTCCGGCTGGAGCGCGGCGGGCACCTTGTCGAGGTCCTTGGCCTCGTACGGCTCGAACAGGTCGTTGTCCAGGGCCCGGGACAGCAGGGTGTTGTCGACGCCGAAGAAGACGTCGCCCTGCGGGTTGCCCTTGGACAGCACGGCCTGGTTGAGCGCGGCGCCGGCGTCGCCGCCGCGCAGCACCTTGACGGTGTAGCCGGTCTGCGCCGTGAACGCCTTCAGCACCTCCTTCGACGCGGCGAAGGAGTCGTGACTGACCAGGGTGACGGTCTTGGAGGCGGCGGCGCCCTTGTCCTTGGCGGTGTCGCCGTCGCCGCCGCAGGCGGCGAGCGCGCTCGCGCCGAGCGCGACGGCCAGTGCGGTGCCGGCCACACGCCGACGGGTGGTGCTCATGTGGTGACTCCCTACGCCGGTATGACCCGGATCAGGTCCGAGGGTCTGCGGCCGTGCCGCACTCTCAGCGCTCTCCGCGCTCCCCTGTCGGATGTTCTTTTGTGTGATCTGCGTGACGTCGCGGCAAACGGCCGCAAACGACCGTCACCATAGCAAGCGCAGGTCAGCGCTCGGAAGCCGCCAGCTGACCGCAGGCGCCGTCGATCTCCTGCCCCCGGGTGTCCCGGACGGTGACCGGCACGCCGTGCGCCTCCAGGGCCGCCACGAAGGCCCGCTCGTCCTCGGGACGGGAGGCCGTCCACTTCGAGCCGGGGGTCGGGTTGAGCGGGATCAGGTTGACGTGGACGCGGCGACCCTTGAGCAGCCGGCCCAGCAGGTCCGCCCGCCACGCCTGGTCGTTGATGTCCCTGATCAGCGCGTACTCGATGGAGATCCGGCGCCCGGACACGTCCGCGTAGTGCCACGCGGCGTCCAGCACCTCGCGCACCTTCCAGCGGGTGTTCACCGGCACCAGGGTGTCGCGCAGCTCGTCGTCGGGCGCGTGCAGCGACACCGCGAGCCGGCACTTGAAGCCCTCGTCGGCGAAGCGCAGCATGGCCGGGACCAGGCCCACCGTCGACACGGTGATGCCCCGCTGGGACAGCCCCAGCCCGTCCGGCTCCGGATCGGTCAGCCGGCGGATGGCGCCGACGACGCGCTTGTAGTTCGCGAGCGGCTCGCCCATGCCCATGAAGACGATGTTCGACAGCCGCGCGGGGCCGCCCGGGATCTCCCCGTCGCGCAGCGAGCGCATGCCCGCCACGATCTGGTGCACGATCTCCCCGGTCGACAGGTTCCGGTCCAGGCCGGCCTGGCCGGTGGCGCAGAACGGGCAGTTCATGCCGCAGCCGGCCTGCGAGCTGATGCACATGGTCACCCGGTCCGGGTAGCGCATCAGGACCGACTCGACCAGCGTCCCGTCGAACAGCCGCCACAGCGTCTTGCGCGTGGTGTCGTTGTCGGTGCTGCTGTGCCGCACCACGGACATCAGCTCCGGCAGGAGCCCCTCCGCCAGCTTCCCCCGCGCCCCCGCCGGGATGTCCGTCCAGGCGGCGGGGTCATCGGCGTACCGCGCGAAGTAGTGCTGCGACAGCTGCTTGGCGCGGAACGGCTTCTCCCCCAGCTCCGCGACCGCCTCCCGGCGCTCCTCGGGCGAGAGGTCGGCAAGGTGCCGCGGCGGCTTCTTGGCTCCGCGCGGCGCGACGAATGTGAGTTCTCCGGGTGCAGGCATGGTTCAACCAGTGTCGCAGATCGTTCGGGGCCGCCCAGGTCAGATGGGTGAGGCTCCCGTCACCCTCGGGCGTCCCCTGCCGACGTCGGGGGTGTGGCCCGGCCGGCACGGCGGAAATCGCGTCGCACTCCTCACCCCGGCGCAGAACAATTCCCACCATGGGGACGGACATACACGGGTTCATAGAGTGCCGCTGGGATCGCTGGCTGGACGAGGACGACCGCAGCTGGCACGGGGCCGTCGACCTCGCGCATCTCTACAACGGGCGCTGCTACGCCGCCTTCGGGTCCCTGTTCGGCGTCCGCGACACCACCTCCTTCCGCCCACTCGCCGATCATCGCGGCCTGCCTCGCGACGTGTCGCGCGAGGCTCTCGCCGACTTCGAGTCCTGGGGCTCGGGCGCGTCCGGTGCGTCCTGGATCACCTGGGCGGAGCTCGCGGCGGCGGATTGGGAGGAGGTCGCCGACAAGGTCGACGACTGCGTTCACGAGTACCGCCGGAGCCCCGAGGGGTCCTGGGAGCTGCACGGCCGGAACTCCGGCCTCACCCGGTTCGCCGAGCTCGCCGGCCTCACCGACCCCCACGCTCTGTACCGCGCGGGCAGCACCTTCGCCGAGGGCACCGAGTGGCCGGACGGCGACCGCCTCTTCCGCATCGGACGCCTCCGCCGCAAGGATGCCGTACCGGACAGCGACTGGGCCGCCGTCTGGTCGGTGATGCGCACACTGGCGACCCTGCACGGCGACGAGGGCGTCCGTCTGGTCGTCTGGTTCGACGGCTGACGCCGGCAGCGGCAGGGCGGAGGACTCATGACCCGCTGACTGTCTCCGGGGCGCCGCGAACGGGATGAGGTCGCGAACTATCGCAGGGGAACCGGCTGAGGCGGGGCCGCGAGCCAGGTGGTCAGCAAGTCGTTGACCTCCTGGGGACGTTCCTGCTGGAGCCAGTGGCCGCAGCCGTCCAGGAGGTGGGAGCCCACCAGTCCGGGCAGGGTCGTCGGGTGGGCGGCGATCGCGTCGGACATCCAGGTGGTGGTGGCGTCCAGGCTGCCGCCGACGAACAGGGACGGCTGGGTCAGAGGGGAGCCGTTGAACTCGGCGAGGTCCTCCCAGTCGCGGTCCATGTTCCGGTAGCGGTTGAGCGCTCCCGTCAGGCCCGTGCGCTCGAACTCCCCGGCGTAGTGGTCGAGATCGGCCTCAGTGAGCCAGGAGGGGAGCCCACCGGCGGGGAAGCGCTCGCGCAGTGTCCCGCCGCGGGTGACGAAGTACGGAGTGGGCTGCCCCTGGGCCGGCATGGTGTCGGCGGACAGGGCGGCGTAGAACCCCGCGAGCCAGCCCCGGACGTCCGGCTCGATCTCGGCCTCGGCGCGGCCCGGCTGTTGGAAGTAGGAGACGTAGAACTCCTCGTCCCCGCCCATCCGCGCGAAGATCTCGCTGGGGCGCGGGCCGCCGGGCGGGGTGTAGGGGACGCTGAGCAGCCCCACCGCACGGAAGACCTCGGGGTGCAGGAGGGCGGAGGCGGCGGCGATGTTCGAGCCCCAGTCGTGCCCGACGACCACCGCCGTCTCCTCGCCCAGGGCGTGTACCAGGCGGACGTTGTCCTCCACCAGGGCACGCATGCGGTACTCGCCGGTCTCCGAGGGCTTGGAGGAACGGCCGTAGCCGCGCACGTCCGGTGCCACCGCCCGGTATCCCGCCGCCGCCAGTGCCGGGAGCTGGTGACGCCAGGAGTACCAGGACTCGGGGAAGCCGTGGACGAGCAGGACCAGCGGTCCGCTGCCCTGCTCAACCAGGTGCAGCCGTCCGGCGGGCGCGTCGATGGTGCGGTGGGACAGGTCGCCGGACGGTGTGGGCTGGTGCATGGCTTCTCCTCGGATTTCCCGGTGGCCGCGGTACCCGTCGATCATGCGATGTCGGCGGACGGGGATGCGAGAAACGTTGACAGAATGGCAAAATGGCAGGCCGGAGAGGTGAGCGAAAGAGAGGCGGAGGGGAATGCCGGACGAGGTCGCCGCGGCCCTGGCCGCGATGGGGCCGCGCCTGCGGAGCGAGCGCGAGAAGCGCGGGGAAACGCTCACCCAGGTCAGCCGGGCGACCGGCATCGCCGCGAGCACGCTGTCACGCGTCGAGAACGGCCTTCGCAAACCCAATCTGGAACTGCTGCTGCGCCTGGCGAAGGCGTACGACGTCTCCCTGGACGCGCTGGCCGGCACCGCCCCCGCGTCGACGCGGAAGCCGTCCGGCACGGCACACCGGCGTGCGGCCGACGACAAGGCCGTCCTGCCGCTGACCCACTACGTCGGAGGGCTGCACGCGCACAAGCACGTCCTGCCGGCCGTCGACGAGCGGCCCCCGCGGCCGCGCCAGGCGTCGCACGAAGGCTTCGAATGGCTGTGCGTGCTGTCCGGACGGCTGTGGCTGGCACTCGGCGACAACGACCTCGTCCTGACCGCCGGAGACGTCGCCGAGTTCGACACCCGCACGCCCCATGCCGTCGTCAACGCCGACCTCGGCAGACCGGTCGAATATCTGATCATGTACGGCCCCCAGGGCGAACGTCTGCACACCCGCGTCCAGTTCACCCCCAAGTGAGACGCAGGGAACGGCGAACGGCCGGGGCCCGCCGCGTCAGCTGACGCCGCGGGTACGGCCGGGCTTCACCAGTCGCGCTTCGATGAGCCCGGTCCCGCCCTCGTCGGCGGCGCGAGTCGTGCCGTCGCACCCGAAGCCGGCCCGTTCGTAGAACCGCAGCGCCGAAGCGTTCGGAACGTACGCGTACACGCACAGCGGGCCGTGGCCGCGCCGCTCAAGGTCGGTCACCGCGTGGCCGAAGAGCCGGTGGCCCAGGCCGGTGCCGATGCGAGCGGGTTCGAGGTACAGGCCGTAGACCTCGGCGGCGCGGGGGCCGAGGTCCGGTTCCTGGGACCGATCGGCCGGGCCGGTCCGGCAGAAGCCGGTCACGCTGCCGCCCTCCTGCACGACCCACAGCCGGTGCTCGGCGGGGAGTTCGGCAAGGTACTCGGCCCAGTCCGCTGCGTCGCTCACCGGGTCGAGCCCGTCGAGGTATTCCTTGCTCATGAACCCGGCGTACGCCGCGCGCCACGCACGGACCTTCAGGGCGCCGATGGCCGGTGCGTCCTCGGGGACTGCGGTGCGGATCACAGGCCGAGTCTAGGAGCGCCTCGGCGACCCGCGCCCGGCGTTTTGCGTGGGTGACGGCACCGGCTGCGAGCTGACCAGTCGTTCCCACGCCCGTGCCGTGACCGGCGGACGCGTTCGCGGCGGCTCAGTGCTTGAAGACGTCCACCCCGCCGGGCTCCGCCTCCAAGGACCGGCGGTCGAAGATCAGCATGCCGAGGAAGAACAGCCCGCCCACGACGAGCAGCCCCACCACGATCACCAGGGGGACCAGCGCCTCCTCCGGTGTCACCAGGGCGATGAGCGCGACGACCGTCCACACCAGGGCGGCGAGGGAGACGGGCAGTTCGAGGCGTCCGAGGTCGAAGGCGCCCTTGCGGCGGCCCAGGCGCTTGCGGACCGCGAGGTAGAGGACGATCGTCGCGCCGTAGATGAGGGCCGGGAGGATCGTCGACGCCGTGATGAGCTCCAGCAGCGCGGCGCCCGGGAGCGCCACCATCAGGACGACGCCCATGGCGAAGATCAGCACGGTGGCCGGGATCGGGGTCCGCGTGTGCGGGTTGACCCGGCGCATCAGCCGGTGCGCGGGGAAGCGCCCGTCGCGCGACATGGCGAAGATGATCCGCGAGCACGCGACCATCACCACCATCCCCGCCCCGAAGAAGGCGAAGGTGATCGCGACCAGCAGGGTCCGTTCCATGACCGGACCGAGCTGGTCCCGCATGATCGTGGCGACCGGGGAGCCGTCGCGGCTGATCCGGGGAACGTCCTCGATGGCGACGGTGAGCGTGATCAGGAAGAGCATGCCCAGCAGTCCCGCGGCCACGACCGAGCCGACGATCGCCCGGGGGACGCTGCGGTAGGGGTCCTTGGCCTCCTCCGCGAGGTTCGCGGCGGAGTCGAAGCCGACGAGCGTGGCCAGACCCATGATCATCGCGATCATGAGCCCGCCGCCGACGGCGAAGTAGTGCGGGGCGTCCTCGGTGACGCCGCGTGAGGTGAGGTTGCCGACGGCGCCGTTCCCGGTGACCGCCGCCGCGATGACGAGCGCGACCGCCATCACCACGACGAGCGCGAGTTCCAGGCCGACGGCCGCGGTGTTGATCAGGCTGACGAGGCGGGTCGATGCCACGGCGAGCACGGCCTGGACGAGCAGCACCACGAGCGTGATGACGCGCGCCGTGTCCTCGTCCGGCCTCATACCGGCGAGCGGCATGAAGGCCTGGCTCGCGAGGGCGTTGTCGATCGCGACCACGGCGATCGCGAGGTAGCAGAACGTCAGCCAGCCGAACCCCCAGCCCACCTTCGGGTCGGCCAGCCGCGAGGCCCACTGGTACGAGGAGCCGCTGAGGGCGATGCGCCCCGCGAGCTGCGCGACCACGAGGGCCACCAGGGACTGCCCGACCGCGACGAGGATCCAGAGCCAGATGCCCACGGGGCCCGCGTTCTGCAGCACGTCGTCGTAGGTCGAGAAGATGCCGACGGCCACGGAGATGAACGCGAACGAGATCGCGAAGACCTGGAAGGAGCCGAGCGTCCGTTTCAGCTCCTGCTGGTATCCCCCCTCCTCGACGGACCTCTCGCCGGCCGCCTCGCCCGCCGGGGCTTCCGCCACGTCGGTCACCTCGTCCCCGCTCAGGACCCGCTCCGGGCCTCATCCGTTTTCCACATGTATGTCATGAATGTTGTCCGGCCTGCATTTTGAGGCCCCCTCGGCTGCCGGCACTCCGCGAACGTTGGCCAGCGCTGCACGGCTCACGGAGGGTCAGGGTCTGTCGAGGCACGGGGCGTCGATCGGGTGAGCGCGGCCCGGTGGGAGGGAACGGGCTGCGCCACTGGGATGACCTTGGCGCCGGACGCCGGTGGGCGCGGGTACGGATCCCGCCGACAGGGGCCCGAGCCGTGCCGGAAGGCCCTCCGGTTCGGTGCCGGCCAGAGATCGACGAGGAGTGTCTCCATGCGTCCTGCAGACAGGACCCCGCCGCCCTGCGGGCGGTCCCTTCGACGGTTCGGACGGCTCGCCGGCGCGGTGGTGCCGGCGGCCCTGATCGCCACCGTGATATCCGCGGCCTCCCTGACGACGGCTCAGGCCGCCGACTCGGACGGCGCCCCCGCGCCCGCGGCATCGGCGTCCGGCCTCCCCTGGCCCGACCCGTACAACGACCCGTACGACGACCCGTACTACCCGTACCCCGGCGACGGCGTCGATTCCGATCCCGGACTCGGGCTCGGCCCCGGGCTGGGCCTCGGGCCCCTCCTCGGCTCCGGTCCGCTCCTCGGTTCCGGCCCTCTCCTCGACCCCGGTCGCGGGCCCCTTCTCGGTCCCGGAACCAGCCCCATCGTCGACAGCGGTGCCGGTCCCGTCATCGACCCCGCCGCCCCGCTCCTCGGCCCCGGCCGCGGGCCCTTCGTGGCCCCCTTCCCCGGCCCCGGCAGGCTCTCGGGATGCGACATCGACTCGGCCGGCGTGGCCAACGCGACCACCCGCGACTTCTCCGTCGCCGTCGTCCGCGGCCGTACGTTCGTCGGGCAGCGCGACACCGTCCCGGTGGGCGGCACCTACACCTGGCAGGATCTCAGCGGACTCCCCGGATACCCCGTCACCGGCGTGTGCGGCGCGAGCGTGAGCACCACCTCGACCGCGGAACTGTCGGTCAAGGTCGTCACCTTCCGCGGCGACGTGGCGGAGAACCGCTGCACCACCACCGGTGCCCTCCCGGTCTGCGGTGCGTGGAACCCGCTGCAGGGGCCCCTGCAGCCGCCGCCCCCGATCTCCTTCCCCTGACCGGCCCGCGTCGACGGCCCGTCGCAGTGGGCGCCCGCCGGACGGTGGGCACCGCGGTGGCCGGTCGTACGAGGGGCGGTCGTCCTCCAGTGGGTCCCGCCGGTGAGGCGGAGGGCGGGAACCGGTCGCGCACCTGAGGAACCGGGCGGACATCCCGCCCGGCCATGGGTAGGAACGACGTCGATGTGGCCCGAACCGGGCGGGGATCCCCTCCGGTCCGGCTCGGGCCCGGCGTCGACGAGGAGTCTCTCCATGAGTCCTGCAGACAGGGCCGCCCCCTCCTCCGGGCGGCCCGCACAGTGGTACCGGTGGCTCACCCGCGTGATCGTTCCCGTGGCCCTCGCCGCCACCGCCGTATCGGCCGCCGCCTTCGTCCCTGCGCAGGCCGCGGGCAAGGAACGGCGGCCCGCGGCGGATCCGGCCGCCGTCCGTGAGTGGAACGCCATCGCCACGGACGTCATCGGCACCAACCTCGGCGCGACCCGGCCCTCCGGGCAGGCGGTCGTCTGGCACGGGTTCGTCTCGGTCGCCGTCTACAACGCGGTGGTCGGCATCGAGGGACGCTACGCGCCCTACAAATGGCACGCGCGCGGCCCCGCGGGCGCATCACCGGAGGCGGCGGCCGTCACCGCCGCGCACCACGTCCTGCTCTCCGACTTCCCCGCGTCCCGGGCCCTCCTCGACGCCGCGTACGCCGATTCCCTCGCCCGGATCCCCGACGGCACCGCCAAGCGGCAGGGCGTGGCCTTCGGGGCGCGCGCCGCCGACCGCGTGATCCAACTGCGCGCAGGCGACGGCCGGTTCGCGACCGTGGAGTTCACCGTCCCGCCCGCGCCCGGCGTATGGCGGCCCACCTCACCGGGGAACCTGCCCTTCATCGACACCTGGCTCGCCCGGCTGCGCCCGCTGGTGCTGACGTCACCCTCCCAGTTCCGGCCCGGGCCGCCGCCCGCCCTGACCTCGGCCCGCTACGCCCGGGACGTGAACGAGGTGAGGACCATGGGCGCGAGGACGGGATCGCCCCGTACCGCGCAGCAGACCGAGACCGCCCTGTTCTTCGGGGGCAACCTGGCCGTACAGCTCCAGTCCGCGTTCCGCGACCACAGCACGCGCCACCGTCTGGACATCGCCGACACGGCACGGCTGTTCGCCGCAGCGAACGCGGCGGCCACCGACGCCGTCGTCACCGCGTGGGACGCCAAGCTCCACTACGGCTCCTGGCGACCCGTCACCGCCGTCCAACTCGCCGACACCGACGGCAATCCGGCGACCGAGGCCGATCCGCAGTGGCAGCCGCTGCTCGTCACACCGCCACACCCCGACCACATCAGCGGGCACGCGGCGGTCGCCGGAGCGGTCGCCCAGACCCTGGCGGGGCTCTTCGGCACGACCCGCGTCGACCTCACCTTCCCCTCCGACGCCACGGGCACCACACGGCACTACGAAGATGCCGTGCGGTTCAACCAGGACATGATCGACGCCCGCGTCTGGGCCGGCATCCACACCCGTACCGCCGACACCGAAGGCTGCCTCGCGGGAGCCCGTGTCGCCCGCTGGACCCTCGCGCACTACTTCCGGCCACTCCATCGCCCGGCCCATGCCCCGCCGCCCGTCCCCCGAACGTGCCCTCCGGAAGCGATGAGTTGACGCCCCCGCACCATCACATGCCCACACCGAGCGCGGGAGCGTCCCGGACCTCGATCAGTCCCACCAGAACCTCCACATCTGCTTGCCCAGGAGTTCATGGGCCGCGAAGGTGCGCAGGGTGTCGTGCTCGCTCATCTGGGTGATGGTGTCCGGTGAGAACGCGAAGTGCTCCGCTGCGACGGCGAGGGCCTCGGCCATGGTGCTCGGCGGGATCGCCACCGAAAGGACCAGGCTGTCACGGTCGAGGGCGAGCATGCGTATGCCGAAGCGGTCCTCCCACGACCGCAGCACGGTGCACATGCCCTCGACGTCGTCCGACCACTCGTCCGGCAGCCCGCGCACGTCCGCGAGGGCGGGCAGGTCCGTGCTGGGGCACCCCCGCTCCAGCACGCCCCAGTCGCCGTCCGCGGTCTCCTCGTCCTCCTCGTCCGCCCATTGAGCAAGGATCTCGGCGGCCAGCCGGTCGGGATCGGCCCGGAAGCCGGCCGGGGGCGCCGCGGCCCCCGGCCACCGGGGGCCGAAGGGAGCGACCAGCGCCTCGAACGTGTCCGGTTCACCGAAGACTTCGACCACCACGTCGCGTCCGGGGTAGTCGCGTCCCGCCTCCGCGATTGCCTCCTGCGCGTACCCTTCCCACCGCTCACCGAGGATCCGGTCCACCGTACGGTAAGCGCTCATCGTCTCCCCCGTTCCTCCGGCCATCGCACCCCGCGGACGCGCCGGCGACCTTCCTGGTCCGAAGCGACGGCACGTACACAGTCTGCGCCGAGGGTCTGACACTCCTGGTGCCGCTGGTGCCGCGGCAGTGGCTCAGCGCGCGTCAGGGTGGCTTTGGCCGTGGGCAGTTCGGCCGAAAGTCGGTACGCCACGGGACGCGTGGCCCTCCGGGACACCACGGTGTCCGGTCACACCCATGGCAAGCGGCGACAGCGACAGCTGCGGGGAACAGACGTCTGCGCATGGGCATGGCGTACCTCCCGGGCAAGGGCACGAACACCAGGCCCTCAGGGAGTGCCGTCCGGCTCCGGATGGCAGATTTCGCACGGCGTGACGTCCGGCATGCCGAGCGCCACTTCGAACTCCTGCCGGTTCAGCCGGCCGCCCCCGGGGACGCGGCAGTCGTCGCGGTGGAGAATGCCCCGGCCCGCGCCGCCCCGTGGATCAGGCACGCTCTGGAGCCGCCAGGCGCGGGCAGGGGTACGGGCGCCGCTCCTGCCCCCCGCTCGCCGCGCAGTGCCCTCCCCGGCCTCGGGCCTCTCCCCCGCCCCTACGGGGGAAACGGACTCCGCCTCCTGGATCTTGGCGTCGACTACGGCGATCTGCATCTGCAGATAGAGGCGTATCACCCGCAGGCGTTGCGGATCCGGAGGAAGCTCGTACACATGTTCGAGTGTAATTGGCAGATGCACCGCCGACCAGCATGCGCGGGCCACCGCACCCTGCGACCGCCGTCACGCCGGGCCCTCTACGGCCCAGGTCAGCAAAGGTGGCGGCCGCACACGACGCCGCCCCGTACGCGGGCGCGCGTACGGGGCGGGGCACAGCACAGGGGCGGTGAGGCCCGACGGGGATCAGCCCGAGCCGACGAAGACGACGAGCAGCAACCACACCACGGGGGCGGTCGGCAGCAGCGAGTCGAGGCGGTCCATGATGCCGCCGTGGCCGGGCAGCAGCTTGCCCATGTCCTTGATACCGAGGTCCCGCTTGATCATGGACTCGCCCAGGTCGCCGAGGGTGGCGCTGGCCGCCACGGCGAGCCCCAGCAGCAGTCCCTGCCACCACTGCCCGTCGTCGATCAGGAACTGCAGGGACAGGGCGCCCGCGACCATCGCGAAGGTGATCGCGCCGATCAGGCCCTCGCGGGTCTTGCCGGGGCTGATGCGGGGGGCGAGCTTGTGCGTGCCGAAGCGCCAGCCGACGGCGTAGGCACCGGTGTCGCTGATCACCGTGAGGAGCAGGAAGACGAAAACCCGCCACGGGCCGTCGTGCGCGGCGAGCATCATGACCACGAAGGTGGCCAGGAACGGCACGTAGAACGCGGCGAAGACGCCCGCCGTGACGTCACGGAGGTAGTTCTCCGGGGGCTCCGTCATCCGCCACACCAGGACGGCGAGCGCGGTGAGCGCCATCGCCACCCAGGCGCCCTCCGCGCCGCGCACGTAGCCCGCGACGACCATGGCGGCGCCGCCGACGGCGAGCGGCACCAAGGGCGCGCGAATCTCCTTGCGCTCGGCCAGACGCGAGGTGAGCTCCCACAGGCCCACCACGACCGCCGCGGCGACGACGCCCACGAAGACGGCCTTGACGATGAAGAGCGAGGCGATGATGACGACGCCGAGGCCGACGCCGACCCCTATCGCGGCGCGCAGGTTGCGCCCCGCGCTCTTCTTCGCCCGGCCGCCGTTCCCGCCCGCCGCCGAGGGCTGCGGTGCGGAACGGTCGGGCCGGGCGGAGTGCCGCTCCGGTTCGGGGGCGTCGTCACGGAACAAGGGGCCGCCCATCCGGGTGCCTGATTCGTCCCCGCCTCCCCAGGAACCGGCGTGTGGCGAGGGCCCCCAAGAAGAGTCGTTCACGGAGTTCAGCCTCGCGTTTTCGTCCGGTCCGGGTCGGTCGGATGGATGGTCGGGTGGATGGGTGGCCCAGCCGCGGACGGGCCGGGCCGTGGAGCGGGTCCGGCAGCGCGCCGGATCAGACCTCCAGCAGCTCGGATTCCTTGTGCTTGAGCAGCTCGTCGACCTGCGCCACGTACTTGTGGGTCGTGTCGTCGAGCTCCTTCTCCGCGCGGCGCACCTCGTCCTCGCCCGTCTCGCCGTCCTTGACGAGCTTGTCGAGGGTCTCCTTGGCCTTGCGGCGCACGCTGCGGATCGAGATCCGGGCGTCCTCCGCCTTGCCGCGGGCGACCTTGATGTACTCCTTGCGCCGCTCCTCGGTGAGCTGCGGGAAGACCACCCGGATGATACGGCCGTCGTTGGTCGGGTTGACACCCAGGTCCGAATCCCGGATCGCCTGCTCGATGTTGCGCAGCGCCGAGTTGTCGAACGGGGTGATCACGGCCATCCGCGCCTCGGGCACCGCGAAGGAGGCGAGCTGGTTGATCGGGGTCGGGGCGCCGTAGTAGTCCGCCACGATCTTGTTGAACATCGCCGGGTGGGCGCGGCCGGTGCGGATCGCGGCGAAGTCCTCCTTGGCGACGACGACGGCCTTCTCCATCTTCTCCTCGGCTTCGAGGAGGGTCTCTTCAATCACCATGTGCTCCTGGTATTCAGAAGGCAGAGCCTCGGCCCTTGCGCGCGTCTTTCCTGCACGGTGTCCGACCGGCAGCGTCTTGTCCATCCCCGTTCCGGGCGGATCGCCGGCCGGGTTGCGGCCGGCGGCGTCCGTCAGCGGGCGCCCGTGTCGTTGACGAGCGTGCCGATCTTCTCACCCTTCACGGCCCGCGCGATGTTGCCCTCCGCGAGCAGCTCGAAGACGAGGATCGGGAGCTTGTTGTCCTGGCACAGCGTGATCGCCGTCAGGTCCGCGACGCGCAGGTCGCGGGCGATGACGTCGGCGTACTCCAGGGCGTCGAACATCACCGCGTCGGGGTTCGAGCGGGGGTCGGAGTCGTAGACCCCGTCGACCCCGTTCTTGCCCATCAGCAGCGCCTCGGCGTGGATCTCCAGGGCACGCTGCGCGGCGGTGGTGTCGGTGGAGAAGTACGGCATGCCCATACCGGCGCCGAAGATCACCACGCGGCCCTTCTCCAGGTGGCGCACGGCGCGCAGCGGGATGTAGGGCTCGGCGACCTGGCCCATGGTGATCGCCGTCTGCACCCGCGACTGGATGCCCTCCTTCTCCAGGAAGTCCTGGAGGGCGAGGCAGTTCATGACCGTGCCGAGCATGCCCATGTAGTCGGAACGGGCACGGTCCATGCCCCGCTGCTGGAGCTGGGCGCCGCGGAAGAAGTTGCCGCCGCCGATGACGACGGCGATCTCGTAGCCGTCGCGGACGACCGCGGCGATCTCGCGGGCCATCGTGTGCACGACGTCGGGGTCGACTCCGAGCCCCCCTCCGCCGGCGAAGGCCTCGCCGGAGAGCTTGAGCAGGTACCGGCCCTTGTGCGCGCTGCCGGTGGCGGTGGGTGCCTTGTCGGCGTCCTGTTCCATTGGAGATCTCCTCGTGCACGTACGAAGAAGGCCATTGCCGAGGGTCCGTGATGGTTCCCTGTGGGCAATGGCCTCCTCGTCACAACTGCGGCCCGCCGGTGAGCGGCCGGCTGCGTACGACCCTAGCGGGGCCGTCGGTCAAACGCTTGCGCGGCTGGTCGCTCAGACGCCGACGCGGAAGCGGGCGAAGCGCTTCAGCGAGACGCCGGCCTCGTCGAGCACCTTCTGGACGGTCTTCTTGTTGTCCTTGGCGAAGGCCTGCTCGAGGACGACGTTCTCCTTGAAGAAGCCGTTGACGCGACCCTCGACGATCTTCGTCAGGGCGGCCTCGGGCTTGCCCTCCTCGCGGGCGGTGGCCTCGGCGACGCGACGCTCGTTCTCGACGGTCTCGGCCGGCACCTCCTCGCGGGACAGGAAGGTCGGGGCGAAGGCGGCGATGTGCTGCGCGACGTCCTTGGCGACCTGCGCGTTCTCCTTGTCCAGCTCGACCAGGACGCCGACCTGCGGGGGCAGGTCCGGGCTGGTGCGGTGCAGGTAGGAGGCGACGTAGCCGTCGGTGAACTGCGCGAAGCGGTCCAGGACGATCTTCTCGCCGAGGGTGGCGTTGGCCTCGTCGACGAAGGCCTGGACGGTCTGGCCGTCCTTGATCTCGGAGGCGAGCAGCGTCTCCAGGTCGGCCGGCTTGCTGGCGGCGACGTGGGCGGCGATCGCGTCGGCGGCGGCGATGAACTTGTCGCCCTTGGCGACGAAGTCGGTCTCGCACTTGAGCTCGACGAGGACGCCCTCGCTGTTGTCACCGGCGATCAGGGACACGACGGCGCCGTTGGAGGCGGAGCGGCCCTCGCGCTTGGTGACGCCCTTCTGGCCCTTGACGCGGAGGATCTCGACGGCCTTGTCCAGGTCGCCCTCGGCCTCCTCGAGCGCCTTCTTGCAGTCCATCATGCCCGCGGCGGTCAGCTCGCGGAGCTTCTTGACGTCGGCGGCGGTGAAGTTCGCCATGGTCTGTCAGTCTCTTCTCGGAAGTCGGTGAATCCGGTGAGCGGTGGTTCTACGGACGAACGGCGGGGGCCGGAGCCCCCGCCGTCCTCACACGCATCGGAAGGCGGGCTGAGGCTCAGGCCTGCTCGGCGTCGGCGGCGGGCGCCTCGGCGGTCTCAGCGGCGGCCTCGGCCGGAGCGGCCTCAGTCGTCTCCGCGGCGGCCGTCTCCGCAGCAGCCTCGGCCGGAGCAGCCTCCGCCGGAGCGGCCTCGGCGGCCGGCGCCTCGGCGGCGGTCTCATCGGCCTTCGCCTTGTCACCCTCGAGCAGCTCGCGCTCCCAGGCGGCCAGCGGTTCGCCCTCGGCCTTGTCACCGGCGGTGGCGGCACCGGAGCGGGCGATGAGGCCCTCGGCGACGGCGTCGGCGATCACACGGGTCAGCAGGGTGACGGAGCGGATCGCGTCGTCGTTGCCCGGGATCTTGTAGTCGACCTCGTCGGGGTCGCAGTTGGTGTCGAGGATCGCGACGACCGGGATGCGCAGCTTGCGCGCCTCGCCGACGGCGATGTGCTCCTTCTTGGTGTCCACGATCCAGACGGCGCTCGGCACCTTCTGCATCTCGCGGATACCGCCGAGGGTCTTCTCCAGCTTCTCCTTCTCACGGGAGAGGACCAGGAGCTCCTTCTTGGTGAGGCCGGAGGCGGCCACGTCCTCGAAGTCGATCTCCTCGAGCTCCTTCAGGCGCTGCAGGCGCTTGTAGACGGTCGAGAAGTTGGTGAGCATGCCGCCCAGCCAGCGCTGGTTGACGTAGGGCATGCCGACACGGGTCGCCTGCTCGGCGATGGCCTCCTGGGCCTGCTTCTTCGTACCGACGAAGAGGATGGTGCCGCCGTGCGCGACGGTCTCCTTGACGAACTCGTAGGCGCGGTCGATGTACGACAGCGACTGGAGCAGGTCGATGATGTAGATGCCGTTGCGCTCGGTGAAGATGAAGCGCTTCATCTTCGGGTTCCAGCGGCGGGTCTGGTGCCCGAAGTGGACGCCGCTTTCCAGCAGCTCCCGCATCGTGACGACGGCCATGGCCGTACTCCTAGGGGTACTCGGTTTTCGCGGCCGCCGGACGGAGGCCACGCCTGACGCCCCGAACGCGCCGTGCCACGAGGGACCGAGGAGCGCGTCCACCGCTCGCTGTAGGGCGGTGGCGGGGCGTGCGAAGTCGACCCGGTGACCCGGATCGCCATGGAAAGTGTACGGGACCGCCGGAGCGGCGGGCGACATCGTGCCTGGGGGCAGGGGCCGTCCGGGGTTGTCCACAGGCCGGTTCCATGATCGTCCCGTTGGTGCGGGAGGCGTCATCGTTGGCCCATGAGGACTTACGTGGTGGTGGTGTTGGCGGTGCTGGCGTGGCTCGGGGGGCTCGTGCATCCGGTGGGGGCCGTGGTCCGGGTGCCGGCGGTCCCGGCCGGCGGGGACGCGGACCGGGCCTGGCCAGTGGCACCGGGCGACGGTGGGCGGCGGCCGGTCGTGGAGCGGGGGTTCGACCCGCCCGCCGTGCCGTGGGCGGCTGGCCACCGCGGGGTGGACCTGCGCGCGGGACCGGGCGCACCGGTGCGTGCGGCGGCGCCCGGGCGGGTGTCGTACGCCGGGCAGGTGGCGGGGCGCGCGGTGGTGGCGATCGAGCTCGCCGGTGGCTTGCGCATCACGTACCAGCCGGTGCGGGCCTCGGTCGTGGTGGGCGACGCGGTGGACGCGGGGCAGGTGGTGGGGGCGCTCGGGGACGGCCCGTGGCACTGCCCCGGCGGCTGTCTGCACTGGGGGCTGCTGCGCGGGGACGTCTACCTCGACCCGCTGTCGCTGCTGCCGGAGTCGATGCTGCGCGGCGGGCCGTCGCGACTGCTGCCGGTGTTCGGGGTGCCCTTGCCGGAGGCCGCGGACGGGACGGACCTGCGGCCGGTGGCGTTGCTCAGCCCAGTACGCCGCGCAGGGCCATGGTGACGGCCGCGTCGCCGATGGTGTCCGGCTCCTCGGCGGCGCCGAGCTCGATCCGGCGGACGGCGGAGTCGACGACGCCCTGGAGCAGCATCGCGGTGAGCCTCGGCTCGTCGTGGCCGAGCCCGGCGAGGGCTTCCACGACCATGGCGACCAGACCGCCGTGCGCGGCGCGGATCTTCTCGCGGGCGCCGGCGTCCAGTTCGCCCGCGGAGATCGCGACCACGGCCCGGTGCCGGCGGTCGCCGACGAGGGCGAGCTGACTGCGGACGTAGGCCTCGATCTTGGCTTCGGCGGTGGGTGCGGCCGCCATGGCCGCCTCGACCTCGGCCGCCCAGACGGGGAAGTCGACGGCGCACAGCTCCTCGACGACGGCGGCCCGGGAGCGGAAGTACTCGTAGACGGAGGACCGGGCCAGCCCGGTGCGCTCCGCCAGGGCGGGGAAGGTCAGAGCCTCCGTCCCGCCCTCGGAGAGCAGACTGCGCGCGGCGTCCAGCAGGGCGTCGCGCTGCATCGACCGGTGCTCGGCCACCGAGGCCGCTCGAATCTTGGGCACCTCACCACTGTACGGAAGTGGTGCGGCCGCCGGGCGCACGCGTCGGCAAAGCGGCGTCAACGGCCGACGTCGGCCAGTTTCGCGCGCAATTGCAGAACGGATTTGGTGTGGATCTGGCTGACCCTGCTCTCGGTGACGCCGAGCACCTGGCCGATCTCGGCGAGGGTGAGCCCTTCGTAGTAGTAGAGGGTGACCACGGTCTTCTCACGCTCGGGCAACGTGTTGACGGCGCGGGCCAGCAGCCGGCGCAGCTCGCGGTCCTCGGCGACCTCGACGGGGTTGTCGGCGCCGGTGTCCTCCAGGGTGTCGACCAGGGTGAGCCGGTCGCCGCCCTCGGTGCCCCCGTGGAGCAGGTCCTCGAGGGCGACGACGTTGGCCAGGGAGAGCTGGCTGAAGACCCCGTGCAGCTCCTCCAGGGCGATGCCCATCTCGGCGGCGACCTCCGACTCGCTCGGGGTGCGCCGCAGGGAGGCCTCGAGCGTGGCGTAGGCGCGTTCGACGGCGCGGGCCTTCTGGCGCACCGAGCGCGGGATCCAGTCCAGGGCGCGCAACTCGTCGATCATGGCACCGCGGATCCGGGTGATCGCGTACGTCTCGAACTTGATCGCGCGCTCCGGGTCAAACTTCTCGATGGCGTCGATGAGCCCGAAGACCCCGGAGGAGACGAAGTCCGCCTGTTCCACGTTCGCGGGCAGGCCGACGCTCACGCGCCCCGCCACGTACTTCACCAGGGGCGAGTAGTGCAGGATCAGCTGCTCGCGCAGACGCGCGTCCCCCGTGGCCTTGTAGGTCCGCCACAGCGCGTCGAGCGAGGTGGGGGCGGGCGGCCGGGGGTTTCCGGTGACGGCGGTCGCCGCCGTGCTGCCTTCGTGCCCGGGAGTGTGCCGGTGCATGCGTCGATCTGAGCCGTTCTGCGTTGACCTGAGGGACGGGCGGGACTCGAACCTCCTTGAGCGTAGCGTGACCATACCGTCGCTCAGGGCGACGTCGGGGCGTCCCCATAACCTCGCCATCCAGGGGGTCCCAGGTCAAGAACCGTCCTGTCACCTGATGGTGTGTTCACCGGGAGAGCGTGTCGGCTTGGCGTCATCCCTCCGTCGGGGGAGCGGTCTCACGGACGCGCGCCAACTTCCATCGAGGGCCTTCCCGTTCGACGAAACCGAGGGCGTGCAGCTCATGCAGCCTGGTGAGGGTGTCGTCGGGGGTGCTGCCCGCGGCCACCGCGAGCTCCGCGCAGCCGGTCGCACCCCTGGCGGGCAGGGCCTCCAGCACGCGGGCGGCCGCGGGCGGCAGCAGATCCCGCGGCAGGACCGGTCCGCGGCGCTCGGGCGCGAGGTCCTCGCCGATGCGGCCGACGAGTTCGATGACGTCTGCGGCGCCGGTGACCAGGACGCCGTCGACGCGCAGGAGCTCGTGCACACCGTGGGACAGCGCGGAGGTGCAGGGGCCCGGCACGCCCATGACGAAGCGCCCCAGCTTGCGGGCCCGGCGGGCGGTGATCAGGGAGCCGCTGCGGTACTGGGCCTCGATGACGACGGTGCCCCGGGTGAGGGCGGCGATCACACGGTTGCGCAGCACGAAGCGGCTCCGGGTGGGGTGCGATCCGGGCGGCAATTCACCGACGAGCAGGCCCTGTTCGGCGATGCGTCCGATCAACTCGGCATGACCCGGCGGATACGGCACGTCCACCCCGGAGGCGACGACCCCGACGGTCGCGCCCGTCGCGGACAGCGCTCCACGGTGCGCGGCGCCGTCGATGCCGTAGGCGGCCCCGGAGACGGTGACCCAGCCGGCCTCCGCGAGGTCGGCCCCGAGGGTCGCCGCCATGTGGGAGCCGTACTCGGTGCACGCGCGGGCGCCCACGACGGCGACCGACCGCTGTGCCCACATCCGCAGCGAGGCGCCGCCGCGCACCCAGAGCCCGTACGGGCGTTCGCCGCCCAGGTCGTCGAGCTGCCGCGGCCAGTCCTGGTCACCGGGGCAGACGAAGCGGGTGCCCGTGGCGCCGGCCGCCGCCAGCTCACGCTCAGGCTTCGCCCGGCGGGCCCGCAGGGCGTACCCGGCCGTCCGCTGCTCCCCGGCCCCGGGCAGCGCCTCACCGGCGGTGAGCGCCCGTACGGTCTCGAGGGGGCCGAACTCCTGGAGCCAACTGCCGACGAGCCCGTCGCCGGGGTCGGCGATCCGGGTCAGGGCGGCCCGGGCCAGGCGCTCATCCGGTGTCGGGGACGGCTCCTCCTCCGGTTCCGGCACGACGTCCCCGTCCGCGCCGAGCGGCATCTGCGTCATCGGACGTCCCCCGTCGCCGTCGCCATGGCGCGGCGCACACCCGTGCGCAGCTCCAGGGCGCGTTCCATGTCGATGCCGGCCGGCTGGTCGCGTCCGGCGAGGTCGGCGACCGTCCAGGCCACGCGCAGCACCCGGTCGAGCCCCCGCGCGGTGAGCAGTCCGCGCTCCATGTCCCGTTCGGCGGAGCGCAGGGCCCCGGGCGCGAGGGCCCAGCGGGTGCGCAGCTCGTGGCCCGGGACCTGGCTGTTGAGCCGCCACGGGGTGCCCGCGTACCGGGCGGCGGCGCGCTCGCGGGCCTCCCGCACCCGCGCGGCGACCACCGCGGTGGTCTCGGCGGTGCCGGCGCCGCCGATCAGCTCGGAGCGGCCGACGGCCTCCACCTCCACCCGCAGGTCGACCCGGTCCAGCAGCGGCCCGGACAGCCGCCCCTGGTAGCGGCGGATCATGTTCGGCGTGCAGTCGCACAAGCCGCCGGGAGCGCCGTACCGTCCGCAGGGGCAGGGGTTGGCGGCGAGGACGAGCAGGAACCGCGCGGGCAGGCGGACGACCCCGGCGGCCCTGGCGATCACCACGTGCCCTGACTCCAGGGGCTGGCGCAGTGCGTCGAGGGCCTGACCGTTGAATTCCGGCGCCTCGTCCAGGAAGAGCACTCCTTTGTGGGAGAGCGAGACGGCCCCCGGCCGCGGCAGCCCGTTCCCGCCGCCGACGAGGGACTGCATGGTCGCCGAGTGGTGCGGGGCGCAGTACGGCGGCTGGTCCACCATGTGCCGGTCCGCCGGCAGGATCCCGGCGACCGAGTGCACGGCGGTGACCTCCACCGCCTCCTGACGGGTGAGCGGCGGCAGCAGCCCCGGCAGCCGCTCGGCGAGCATCGTCTTGCCCGCCCCGGGCGGCCCCTTGAGGTAGATGTGGTGGCCGCCCGCGGCCGCGACCTCCAGGGCGGTCCTGGCGGTGCCCTGGCCCGCGACCTCGGCGAGATCCGGGGCGCCGGCGTCGGCGAGGCCGGTGCCGTGGCCGGCGCCGGGCAGGGTGAGGCCGGCCAGCATCGGGTCGGGCCGCCCGTCCGTGGGCTCTTCTTCCTCCTCCGGGGCGAGTTCGTCGTTGAGCAGTGCGATCAGCTGCCTCAGGCTGCGGACCCCGAGCACCGAGACCCCCGGCACGAGCGAGGCCTCGGCGACCGTGCGCTCGGGCACCACCACGTGGCGGTACCCCGCGTCGGCGGCGGCCAGCACCGCGGGCAGCACCCCGCGGACCGGGCGGACGCGGCCGTCGAGGCCGAGCTCGCCGATCATCATCAGGTCGGCGATGTCGCGCGGGGCGACGCGGTCGTTCGCGGCGAGGACCGCGCACGCCACCGCCAGGTCGAACCCGCTGCCGCCCTTGGGGACGGAGGCCGGGCTGAGGCCGACCGTGAGCTTCTTCTGCGGCCAGGTCTCACCGCTGTTCACGATCGCGGCGCGGACCCGGTCGCGGCTCTCGCTGAGGCTCTTGTCCGGCAACCCCACCAGCGTGAACGCCGGCACCCCCGCCTCCAGGTCCGCCTGGACCTCGACGACGACGCCCTCCACGCCCAGCAGCGCCACCGAGCACGTGCGCGCGAAGCCCATCACTGCACCCCCCGCACGTGCTCGACGCGTGCGGCACCCCGGGCCGGCAGGACCACGCCCACGACGTCGATCCGCACCCCTCCCGGGGGCGGTCCGCCGTGGTCGGCCAGCCAGCACTCGGCCAGCCGCCGCAGCCGCTCGGCCTTGCGCGCGGTGACCGCGGCCATCGGGTGCTCACCGCAGTTCTCGGCGCGCGACTTCACCTCGCACACGACGAGCGCGTCGCCGTCCGCCGCCAGGATGTCGATCTCTCCGTGGCGTTCGCGGTGCCGGCACCGCCAGTTCCGCTCCAGCACGATCATCCCGGCCTCGGTCAGGGACCGTGCCGCCAGCTTCTCGCCGTAGCGTCCGAAAGCTCCTCGAGCGTTCATCCGTACCACCTCCGTCACTCACTGTGAGGGAGATGGCGCCCGAGAGATGATCTTGACCGGAGCCTGTGGACAACTCCCGCCCTCCGCCGGACCCCCGACGGATCGCCGCGCGCCCCCGCGGCCCCGGCGGCCTCAGCCGTTGAAGCCGGAGTCGTCCGAGGGCAGGTCGAGGTCGGCCTTGTTCAGCTCCTCAATGTTCACGTCCTTGAACGTCAGCACGCGCACCTGCTTCACGAAGCGGGCCGGCCGGTACATGTCCCACACCCACGCGTCAGCCATGGAGACCTCGAAGAACACCTCGCCCTGGACCGAGTGCACCTGCATCTCGTAGTCGTTGGTGAGGTAGAAACGACGCTCCGTCTCGATCACGTACTTGAACAGGCCGACGACATCCCGGTACTCCCTGTAGAGCTTCAGCTCCATCTCGGTCTCGTACTTCTCGAGGTCCTCGGCGCT
Source organism: Streptomyces sp. NPDC111520 (assembly GCF_055635295.1). NCBI lineage: Bacteria > Bacillati > Actinomycetota > Actinomycetes > Kitasatosporales > Streptomycetaceae > Streptomyces > Streptomyces sp. NPDC111520. The sequence goes on from NZ_JBVKBW010000006.1 coordinate 126,212, forward strand.
CATGGCATGTTCCCCTTCAGCCGTACGTCCCCCCATTGTGCGTCAGTCACGCTCCGTCCCCAGGTGAATCGGGGACAATGGGGGACCTTCGTCGAGCAGCGTGCGCAGCAGCCCGGCGAGCCTGGTCGGGTACACCGTCTCATGCGAGGCGAGCAGTTCCTCGCAGGTCCACCACCGCAGGCCGTGCACGCTGCGCCGTTCCAGTTCGGTGAGGCCGCCCGTGTGCACCCGGAGGTCGTCGGTGCGGGCCAGGTAGTACCACTCGTCCTGCTCCCAGTCCCGGCCGTCGAAGGCGAAGGCGCACGAGCGCTCCCACAGCACCGGCCCCAGCCGGGCCGTGGTGATCCCGGTCTCCTCGGCCAGCTCGCGGCGCGCCGCGGCCTCCAGGCTCTCGCCCTCCTCGACGCCGCCGCCCGGGGTGAACCACCAGGTGACGGACGGGTCGTCCGGCTCGTACCCGTGCAGCAGCAGGATCCGGTCGGAGGGGTCGAGCAGGATGACCCGGGCGGCACGCCGTCGCATGGTCATCGCGCCGCCTTCCGCCGCCGGGTCCGGTCCGCGACGGGGCCGTAGGCCGCGCCCGCGAAGATCAGGACCACGCCGGCCGCGATCGCCACACCCACCGTACGCAGCGGGCCGGGATCCGAGGGACCGTCGCCCGGCAGGGCGGCGAAGGCACCGGTCCGCTCCAGCATGCCCGCGCGGCCGAACGGCCAGACGACGCCGTCGACCCGCGCGGACACCGTGCTGCGCGGCACGGAGCCGTTGTCGGAGTCGCCGAGGCGCAGGCGGGAGTCCTCGGACGTGGCGCGGTTGTCGCCCATCATGAAGAGGTTGCCCCGGGGCACGGTGGCCGAGAAGGGGGTCGGTGAGGCCGGACCGTCGGTGTCCAGGCGGTACGGCTCGTCGACCGGCTTGCCGCCGACCGTGAGCCGCCCCTGCTTGTCGCAGCAGGCCACCTCGTCACCGCCGACCGCCACGACCCGCTTCACCATGGGGACGTCGCCCCAGAGCGGATCGGTGAAGACCACGACGTCCCCGCGCCGCACCTCGGATCCGTCGATCCGCTGGGCGAGGATCTTGTCGCCCGCGTCCACGGTCGGGGTCATCGATCCGGTGGGGACGGTGTACGGCCGGTAGACCAGCGCTCCCCAGACGAAACCGCCGAGGAAGAGGACGCAGCCGAGGGCGACGGCCAGACCGGAGACTATTCGTCCGGTCCGTCCGCCGCCCCGTCCGCCCGCTCGCCCCGTCGCCGTGCGCGTGCCCGTGCCTGTGCTCGTGCTCATGCGTCCGCACCCTACCCGGGGGTACGGACCGGGGGCAGCCCTGTCACCCGGCCCGGTTGATCAGACGGCGCCGCCGCCACATGACCAGCGGGACCGCGCCGGCCAGTCCGCCCGCGGCCGGCAGACCGGCGGCGGCCGCGCTGATGCCGGGCTGGTCGAAGGTGCTGGGCACGGGAAGGGTGGACCAGTTGCTGATCGGCCAGGCCACGACGACCGCGCGTCCGACGACCTCGTCCACCGAGACCGTGCCGTTGCCCGGGAGGTTCTGGTGGTAACGGGAGTCCAGGGAGTCCTGACGGTGGTCGCCCATCACCCAGATGCGGCCCTGCGGGACCTTGATCGGACCGAACGGGCGGTCACCGCACGGCGTGTTCCCGGGGTAGATGTACGGCTCGTCCAGCGCCTTGCCGTTCACCTTGACGGGGCCCGTGCCCTTGCACTCCACCGTGTCGCCGCCGACCGCGATGACCCGCTTGATCAGGTCCTTCTCCTCCGCGGACGGCATGAGGCCGACGAAGCTCAGACCCTTCTGGATCGCGCCCGTCACCGGGTTGGTGTCCACCGGGACGGTCTCGCCGAGCCAGCCGCCCGGGTCGTGGAAGACCACGACCTCGCCGCGCTCGGGCTCGGAGCCGAACCAGGGCGTGAGCTTGTCGACCAGGACGCGGTCGCCGATCCTCAGGGTGTTCTCCATCGACGCCGACGGGATGGAGAACGCCTGCAGCAGGAAGGTCTTGATCAGCCACGCCAGCGCGAGGGCGATGATGATCAGCAGCGGGAGTTCCTTCCAGAACGAGCGCTGCTGCTTCTTCTCCCCGCCGCCGTCACGGCCGTCCGTTTCGCCCGCCTCTTCGGAGGTCCCCGCGCCTTCGGAGGTCTCCGCGCCCGCGTCCGGGCCCTTCTTTCCGAGCTGCGCCTCGCCGTCGCCAGCCGAGCCGCCCGACGTGGGGTCCCGATCCTCCGGCTCTTCGCGTCCGGACCTTGCGCCGACCACCAGGTCCCCCACATCCACTCCTTACTCGTGCTGCGCGCTGCCGCCCGCGCCATGTGCGGCGCAGACCCACCAATCCCATAACGAGCGGAAGTTCCGCAGGAGTCGGGAGCGGGGTCATTCCTTGCCGATTGTTGGATGTTGCCACTCCCGGGCCGGCCCTCGCGGCAGACGCGCCCGAGCCCCCGGGGGCGGCGACGCCGGAGTACGTCGCCGGTTCCTTCAGTCCCGCCCAGTGGCCCATCGGCCAGGCCACGGCGAAGGCCCTGCCGACCACCATGTTCTCGGGCACGGTGCCGTTGCCGGCGTCCTTGAGGTGGAAGCGCGAGTCCGCGGAGTTGGAGCGGTGGTCGCCCATCACGAAGAGCCGGTTCGCGGGCACGTGGACCGTGAACTTGATCTCCGACGGCGGGTTCCCCGGGTGGATGTAGGGCTCGTCCAGCGGGGTCCCGTTGACGGTGATCCTGCCCTGGGCGTCACAGCACTTCACCGTGTCGCCGCCGACCGCGACCACGCGCTTGATCAGGTCCTGCTCGTCCGCGGACGGCAGCAGCCCGATGAAGGTGAAGAACTCCTTGACCTGCTTGACGACCACCGGGTCCTCGCCGGACTGGGCCTGTTCGCCCTCCAGCCAGTTGCCGGGGTCCTTGAAGACCACCACGTCACCGCGCTGCGGACGCGAGCCGAACCACGGCGTGAGCTTGTCGACGACCACGCGGTCGCCGATCCTGATCGTCTGCTCCATCGAACCCGACGGGATGACGAAGGCCTGCAGCAAGAAGGTCTTGAGCACCAGCGCGATCAGCAGCGCGACCCCGATGAGCAGGGGTATCTCCTTGGCGGCGGAACGCCGGCGCCTGCGCTTGACCTTCCGCGCCAGCTTGCGCCGCTCGGCCCGGCCACCACCCCTGCGCGGACCCGCCGGCTCCTCGCCCAGGTACTCGGCACGGCTCGGCTGACCGGGCTGCGCCCGGCCGCGGCTACCCATGGGCGCCGTCCAGGGACCGACGGCGGCCCAGCGGCCATATGGTCGCCTCCGCCCGGCCGATCACCTCGTCCACCGGAACCGTGCCCCCTCCGGGGTCGCCGAGGTGGTCGCGGGAATCCCGGCTGTCGGCACGGTGGTCACCCATCACCCACAGCCTCCCCTCCGGCACCTCGATGTCGAACGCTACCCGGGACGGCGTGTCCCCGGGATAAAGATAGGTCTCGTCCAGCGGCCGCCCGTTGACGGTGATCCTGCCGTTGTCGTCGCAACAGGTCACCCGGTCCCCGCCGACACCGACGACCCGCTTGACGAAGTCGGTCCCCCCGGAGCCCTGCACGAACGACCCCTTGCCGTCGAAGACCACGATGTCACCCCTGGCGGGCGTGCTGCCGAAACGGTACGCCAGTTTGTTGACCAGCACGCGGTCCCCGGACCGCAGGGTGTTCTCCATCGACCCGCTGGGGATCTCGAAGGGCTGCGCCACGAACACGTTGACCAGCGCCACCACGGCGGCGGCCGCGACGACCAGGAGCGCGTACCGCTGTGTACGTACGCCGAAGCGCGACCGCTCATCCCGCTGTTCGGCGGGATCCGCGCGGTCGCGCTCCGGAAGGTGTACCTCTGTGTCCATCAGGCGCAGAGCCTATAGGGCCCCGCATGTGCCGGCCGGACTCAGTTGTCGCGCTTCTCCTTGATCTTCGCGGCCTTGCCGCGCAGCTCACGGAGGTAGTACAGCTTGGCGCGACGCACGTCACCGCGGGTCACGAGCTCGATCTTCTCGAAGATCGGGCTGTGCACCGGGAAGGTGCGCTCGACGCCGACGCTGAAGGAGACCTTGCGGACCGTGAAGGTCTCACGGACGCCGGCGCCCTGGCGACGGATGACAACGCCCTTGAACTGCTGGATACGGGAGCGGTTGCCCTCGATCACGCGGACGTGGACGTTGACGGTGTCACCCGGGCGGAAGGCCGGGACGTCGCTGCGCAGCGACGCGGCGTCGACGGAGTCGAGCAGGTGGGACATGTTCGTCTGCTTTCTTCGCCCATGCCACAGGTCATCGGCGGATCGTGGTGGTGATACGAGTGCCGCGACGTCGGACGGTCGTCATGTCCCCCTGTGGCAGGGGCGCACGCCGGACGCACAGCGGCAGCCGCCTATTCTTCCACGGACTCCGGCACGCGCCCAAATCGCCCGTCCTCGCCGACGACCCAGCCGAGCGCGGCGAGCATGGAGCGGTCCTTCTTGTCGAGGGTCGCCGGGTCGCAGCGCTCGATCAGGTCGGGGCGATTCTCCGAGGTACGGCGGAAGGCCTCGTCGCGACGCCAGCGGGCGACCTTGCCGTGGTGGCCGCTGAGCAGCACCTCCGGCACCCCGCGGTCGCGCCAGACCGGGGGTTTGGTGAAGACCGGGCCCTCCAGCAGGTCGGCCATGGCACCGGGGGCGAAGGAGTCGTCGCGGTGGGACTCGGCGTTGCCGAGCACGCCCGGCAGCAGCCGGGCGACCGCCTCGACCATCACCAGGACCGGGGCCTCGCCGCCGGCCAGCACGTAGTCGCCGATGGAGACCTCGCGGACGTCGAACCGGTCGCCGTACTCCTCGATGACCCGGCGGTCGATGCCCTCGTAGCGGGCCGGGGTGAAGACCAGCCAGGGCTTCCCGGACAGCTCGACCGCGAGCTCCTGCGTGAAGGGACGGCCGCTCGGGGTGGGGACGACCAGCACGGGCGCGCCCTCGCCCGATTCCAGGACCGCGTCCAGCGCCTCGCCCCACGGCTCGGGCTTCATGACCATGCCGGGCCCGCCGCCGTACGGGGTGTCGTCGACCGTGTTGTGCCGGTCGTGGGTCCACTCGCGCAGGTCGTGGACGCGTACGTCCAGTTGGCCGCGCGTGCGGGCCTTGCCGACCAGGGAGACGTTCAGCGGCTCCAGGTACTCGGGGAAGATCGTGACGACGTCGATGCGCATGGTCCTACCGCTCCGCCTCGGCCCCGGTCTCGCCGTCCGCCTCGTCGTCGATCTCGTCCTCGTCCTCGATCTCGTCCAGCAGGCCGGGCGGGGGGTCGACGACCGCGCGCTGCTGCTCCAGGTCGATCTCGGGGACGATCTCGGCGACGAACGGCACCATGACCTCGCTGCCGTCCGGCCGTTCGACGACCAGCAGGTCGTGGAAGGGCAGGTGGGAGATCTCCTTGATCCGGCCGACCGGGGTCCCGTCGGTGGTGACCACGTCGAGGTCGACCAGCTGGTGGTCGTAGAACTCCTCGGGGTCCTCGGGCGTCTCGTCAGGGTCGACGTCGGCGATGAGCAGGACGTTGCGCAGCGCCTCGGCGCCGTTGCGGTCCTTGACGCCCGCGAAGCGCAGCATCAGACGGCCGCTGTGCACCCGGCCGGTCTCGACGGTGAGCGGGCCGGCCGAGGCCGGGTCCGTGACGAGCACGGCGCCCGGGGCGAGCCGCAGTTCCGGCTCGTCGGTGCGCACCTCCACCGAGACCTCGCCCTTGATGCCATGGGCGCGGCCGATGCGTCCCACTACCAGCTGCACTTGTTCGCGCTCCTGTGCTCACGTGTCGGATAAGACCACGGGCCGGGGGCGGCCCAAGAGCCACCCCCGGCCCGTGCCGGTGCTGCGTACCTCAGCGGACGTTGTCCACGTCGACGAGGTCGACGCGGACACCCCGTCCGCCGATCGCTCCCACGACGGTGCGCAGGGCGCGGGCGGTGCGGCCGTTACGGCCGATCACCTTGCCGAGGTCGTCGGGGTGCACCCGGACCTCGAGGACCTTCCCGCGACGCAGGGTGCGCGCGGCGACCTGCACCTCGTCGGGATTGTCGACGATGCCCTTGACCAGGTGCTCGAGGGCCTCCTCGAGCACGATCAGGCCTCGGTCGACTCGGCCGCCTCGGCGGCCTCGTCCTTCTTGTCGGACTTCTTGGCCTTCTGGGTGATGGCCTCACCCTTGGGCTCGTCACCGGCGTCCTTGGCGGCGGCCTCGAAGAGGGCGCGCTTGTCGGCCTTGGGCTCGGCGACCAGGAGCGGGGCCGGAGCCGGCTCGCCCTTGTACTTCTGCCAGTCGCCGGTCTTCTTCAGGATGGCGAGCACGGGCTCGGTCGGCTGCGCGCCGACACCCAGCCAGTACGCGACGCGATCGGCGTTGACCTCGATGCGCGACGGGTTCTGCACGGGGTGGTACAGACCGATCTCCTCGATGGCCCGGCCGTCACGGCGGGTACGGGAGTCGGCGACGACGATGCGGTAGTGAGGCGAACGGATCTTGCCCAGACGCTTCAGCTTGATCTTGACTGCCACGGGAGTGGGTTCTCCTGGTGTTGACGTGGTTGGGCAGGCCGGACCGCCACGTGGGGTTGTGGAGCCGGTTTGCCCGACGGACGCGTCAGCCGAAGGAGAGAGGGGTCCTGCACGGCTGCCGAGTGCTCAGCTGACCATTGTGCCATACGGCGGGCATGCCGCCGTACGCCGGCGGCCCCACCGGCGCTGCCCCCGTGACGAGCCGCCCCCCGTGCCGCGGCGGGCGCTCACGCGACCGCCGCGGCCTCCGGGATCCGGAACGGCGTACCGCACGCCCCGCAGACGATCGGCGCCTGCGCGAGCACGGACGGCACGACCCGGACGTTGCGTCCGCAGTCGCAGACCGCCTTCACCCGTACGCCTCCGCCCGAGGACCCGTGCCGGGCGGCAGGCCCGCGGAAACTGCGGGCGGTATCGGCGGCGGTCGCCGCGGTGTGCGCTCTGAGGGCGCGCTGCAGCCGGTCGATCGTCGCCCGGTAGCGCTTCTTGGTGTCCGGGCGCAGCTGGACCAGGGAGAAGCCGCTGCTGGGGTGCGGCTCCTCGGAGTGGTCCAGGCCGAGCTCGTCGGCGATGGCCAGGAATCGACGGTTGTGGTAGCGGCCCGCCCGCGAGGTGTCCCGGACGCCGCGTGCGGCGGCGACTCCGTGGACGGCCTCGTGCAGCAGGCGCTCGAAGGAGAGCTCCGTGCCGCACGCGGACGAGGACTCTCCGATCAGGGACTCGGGGGCGGCCAGGTCGGGCAGTTCGGGATGGTGCCGTTGAATGTCGGCCCATGCGACTGCCAGCTCGGCGGCGAGGACTGGTGGTGTCGTGCTCACGTCGTGACAACGAGCCGGGGGCGCCCTGTGTTCCGATACCGGGCCATCCCAAATATTTTGCACGTACTAGTCAGTTCCGGATGATGCGTACGGCTGAGGGCGGGTGCGGAGGACAGTGGAGAAGTCACGCACCCGCCTCAAGCATGGACGTACTGCCGATTACGTACGTCGCTTTTCAGTCAGTTGACGGTCAGTATGCCCGCGCGACGATCGCGACGGTACCCGGCGCGTCGTCCGCTTCCGGAACACCGCCGTCCTCGGTGAGGAGGCAGCGCACGGACACGCCCTGCTCGGCCAGCTTGGCCTCGCCCTCCGGGCCCAGGTCCGCCCATGGGATGCGGCCCCAGCCGGTGGCCGCGGCCTCGGCGGCCTCGGCGATCGTCCTGACGTCCACGGTGCGGGACTCGCGGCGCTCGCGGGACTGGCGCAGCAGCGTGGCCTGGTCCTCCTCCAGCACCTTGGGCAGCAGCGCGGCCAGCTCGTCGATCGCCACCGGCTCCTTGCCGCCGGGGACGCGGCGGGCGAGCATCGCGGTGCCGTTCTCCAGGTCGCGCGGGCCGACCTCCACCCGGACGGGCACGCCCTTGAGCTCCCAGTCCACGGCGCGCCGGCCGAACGGGGTGTCGGTGCGCACGTCGACCTGGACGCGCACGCCCGCGGCCTTGAGCCGGTCGCCGATCTCGCGGACCTTGGCGACGACCTCGTCGTCGCCCTTGATCGCCAGGACGACGGCCTGCACCGGTGCGAGCCGCGGCGGCACGCGCAGTCCGTTGTCGTCGCCGTGGGACATGATCAGGCCGCCGACCATGCGGGTCGACACGCCCCAGGAGGTCTGCCAGACCAGCTCCTGCTGCCCCTCCTTCGAGAGGTAGGAGGTGTTGAAGGCCTTGGCGAAGTTGGTGCCCAGCTCGTGGCTGGTGCCCAGCTGCAGGGCCTTGCCGTCGCCCATCATGCCCTCGAGGGTGAGGGTGTTGACGGCGCCGGCGAAGCGCTCGCGGGCGGTCTTGCGGCCGAGGACGACGTCGATGCCCAGGACGTCGGTCATGAAGTCGCCGTACACGTCGCGGTGGATCATCGCGGCGTACTCGCGGGCGTCCTCGTAGGTGGCGTGCGCGGTGTGCCCCTCCTGCCACAGGAACTCACTCGTACGGAGGAAGAGCCGCGAGCGCATCTCCCAACGGACCACGTTGGCCCACTGGTTGATGAGCAGGGGCAGGTCGCGGTAGCTCTGCACCCACTTGGAGAAGTACTCGTTGATGATCGTCTCGGAGGTGGGCCGGACGACGACCGGCTCCTCCAGCTCCTTGCCGCCGCCGTGGGTGACCACGGCGAGCTCCGGCGCGAAGCCCTCGACGTGCTCGGCCTCCCGGGTCAGGTAGGACTGCGGGATGAAGAGCGGGAAGTACGCGTTCTGGGCGCCCGCCTCCTTGATCCGCGCGTCCATCTCCTGCTGCATCCGCTCCCACAGCGAGTACCCGTACGGCCGGATGACCATGGTGCCGCGCACCGGGCCGTTGTCGGCCAGCTCGGCCTTGTTGATCAGGTCCTGGTACCAGCGCGGGAAGTCGTCCGCCTGGGGTGTGAGTACGGGAGCCTTTGCCATGCCGCAGATGGTACGGGGACAGCGGCACCGGACGTGAATCGGCGTGGTCGGGAATCGGCCCAATCCTCACCTTCAAACCTCTGGACTACGGCCCGGAAGGGGAGTTGTCTGGCTCCGGGGGCATGCGCGGCGTGACGGAGGACATGCGCGGCGTAACCGGGGGGCGTACGAGGAAGGCTTTCGGCGAGACGGCGACGCGGCTGATTGGGGCGCTCGATGACACCTACGCTCGCACGGCACCCACAAACACACCGGACCGACGGCAGGGCGCGTGACTGGGCGGAGATCCAGGAGCGGATGCTCGTACCGCTCTACGAGGCGGTGCACGAGCGGTTGGAGGTCGGCCCCCGCACCCGGCTGCTCGGCGTGGGGTGCGGATCGGGACTCGCGCTGCTGATGGCCTCGGCCCGCGGCGCGGCCGTCACCGGGTGCGACCCGGACGAGCGGCGGCTGGCACTGGCCCGGCAGCGGCTGCTGCCCGAGCCGCAGTGGGGCGCGCCGGTACGGTCACGCGGGCGCACCCGGCTCGTGCCGGGCGGCCCGGAGGAGGTCACGCTGCCGGACGGGGCACCGTTCACCTTGGTCACCGCCCTCGACCCGGGGACGGCACCGGCGACGCTGGTCCCGGCGCTGCGGGCCGCGGCGGGCCTGGCCGAGCGGGGCACCCCGGTCGTGCTGGCGGGCTGGGGACCGCCCGAGCGCTGCGCCACCGGGCGGGTGCTGCGGGTCGCGTCCCGGCTGGCCGAGCCGCGCGGCACCGCGCTCGAGGCCGCGGTCCGGCTCAGCGGCCGGGACGACCTGGAGGACCTGGCGCGGGACGCGGGACTGCGCCCGGACGGCTCGGGGCGGGTGTCCTGCCCGTTCGGCTACCCCGACATGGACAGCGCGGTGCGCGGCCTGGTGTCGACCGGGCTCTTCGACGCCGCCGTGGCCGCCACCGACGAGGACCAGGTGCGCAAGGAACTGCGCGAGGCGCTGCACGCGTACCGGCGCGCGGACGGCACGGTGCGGATGGAGAACGTCTTCCGCTACCTGGTGGCCCGGGTGTAGCCCGGATGCCCCCGCGCGACGGCGGCCGCGACCCAGGCGGCGGCGACGCGGCTGCGGCGGCTACTCCGCGGCCTTCGCGAGCCGCGGGATGCCCGCCGCCTCGTAGGCCTCGTTCTCCTCCAGCGTCTCGGCCTCCAGGAGCCGCTCCGCGAGGGCGTCCAGTTGCTCGCGGTGCCGGTCCAGCAGCCGGCAGGCCGTCCCGTAGCACTCGTCGACGATCCTGCGCATCTCGGTGTCGATCACGTCGAGGGTGGCGGGGGCGGCGGACAGTCCGTAGGGCTGCTGGGAGTCGGCGGGGATCGCGGAGAGCGGGCCGACCTTCTCGCTCATGCCCCAGCGGCCGACCATGCCCCGGACGACGTTGGTGACCTGTTCGAGGTCGTTCTCGGCGCCGGTGGTGATCACCCCGAAGACGACGTGTTCGGCGGCCATGCCGCCGAGCGCGCCGATGATCCGGCCGCGCAGGTACTCCTCGGTGTACGCGTAGCGGTCGGAGTCGGGGGTGGAGAGGGTGACGCCGAGGGCGCGGCCGCGCGGCACGATGGTGATCTTGCGCACGGGGTCGGCGCCCGGGTGCAGCATGCCGAGCAGGGCGTGCCCGGACTCGTGGTAGGCGGTGCGGCGGCGCTCCTCGGCGGGCATGACGAGCGGGCGTGCCGCACCGAGTTGCACCTTCTCCAGGGCGTCGGAGAGCTCGCCCTGCCCGACGGCGCCCTTGCCGCGCTTGACCGCGAGCAGCGCCGCCTCGTTGGCGAGGTTGGCGAGCTCCGCGCCCGTCATCCCCGGCGTCGCGCGGGCCACGGCGGTCAGGTCGATGCCGCTCTCCAGCGGGACCTGCCGCAGGTGGATGCGGAGGATGGACTCGCGGCCCGTGCGGTCGGGCGGGCTGACGTGGACGACGCGGTCGAACCGGCCGGGCCGGGTCAGGGCCGGGTCCAGGACGTCGGGCCGGTTGGTGGCGGCGATGACGACGACGCCCTCGGAACCGGAGAAGCCGTCCATCTCGGTGAGGATCTGGTTGAGGGTCTGCTCGCGCTCGTCGTGGCCGCCGATGCCGCCCGCGGCGCCGCGGGCGCGGCCGATGGTGTCGATCTCGTCGATGAAGATGATCGCCGGGGCGACCTTGCGGGCCTCGGCGAACAGCTCGCGCACCCGGCCGGCGCCGACGCCCACGATCATCTCGATGAACTCCGAGGCGGAGGCGGAGAAGAACGGCACGTCCGCCTCGCCGGCCACGGCGCGGGCGAGCAGGGTCTTGCCGGTGCCGGGCGGTCCCGCGAGCAGCACGCCGCGCGGCATCCGCGCCCCGAGCGCCCGGTAGGCCTGCGGGCGCTTGAGGAAGTCGACGACCTCGTTGAGCTCGGCCTCCACCTCGTCGATTCCCGCCACGTCGGCGAAGGTCGTACGGCGGCCGAGCTCGGGGACGACCGGCCGCGGCGGGCCCCTGCGGCCGATGCCGCCCAGTCCGCCGAGCCCGCCCGCGAGCTTGCTCATCCGGCGGGAGACGTAGAGCCACAGCACGACCAGCAGCAGCACGGGGGCGAGCGAGAGCAGCAGGTTGTAGAGCAGCCCGCGCTGCTGGACCACGGGTTCCGCGGTGACGGTGACCCCGTTCTTCGACAGGGCCGCCCACAGGTCGTCGTCGGCGAAGACCGGCCGCTGGGTCTTGAACTGCATGTACGTGCCCTCGGCCGCGCCGGGCACGTCCTGCTTCTTCTTGAGCTGCCCCTCGATGGAGTCGCCCTTGGAGTAGATCTTCGAGATGTTGTCCCGGTCGAGCTGCCGGTCGAACTCGGTGTACGAGATCGTCGTCGGCCGGGGCCCGGTGAAGAACGAGAGCACCAGGTCGGTGATGAGGAAGACGACGAGCGCCGTCAGGATCATGCCGCCCCAGCCGCCCATGCGGCGTCGTCGCCGGGTGGGCGGCGAGGGTGGCGCGCCCTCCGTCCGCCATGGGTCGTCCGGATTCTGCCGGGGCGGTACGGGATTGCCCATAACCCGACCATAAGGACAGCGCCGCTCCGCCGCCCCTCAGGCCCCGGGCCACTCCTCGGCGGTCAGCGCGAAGCGCTCGTGGTCGCGCCAGGCGTCGTTCAGGTAGAGCATGCGCGGTGTGAAGCCCTCGTGGCGGAAGCCGAGGCGCCTGGCCATCGCGACGGACCGCTCGTTCTCCGGCTGCACGTTGATCTCCAGCCGGTGCAGGCCCAGGCCGTGCGGTTCGGGGGCGAAGCAGCGGTCGACGACCAGGCGCAGCCCCTCGCTCATCCGCCCGGTGCCGGCGAAGGGCACGTAGCTGTCGTATCCCAGGCTGGCGTTGCGGAAGCGCCCCATGACGATGTTGGCCACGTTGCACTTGCCGACGATCCCGCCGCTCTCCTCGTCGAGGATCAGGAACGTCCGCAGCACGGGTCCCTGGCGCCGCAGCAGTTCGGGCAGCCCGTCCGGTTCGACCGGGTTCCACCGGCCCACGTGGCCTGCGGAACGCAGCACCGCCTCCCGGTACGCGGGGGCGTCGGCCGGCTCCGGGGGGCGGATGTGTACGCGCATGGATCCATGATGCACGCGTGACGGCGGCTCCCCCTCCCCGGGGGACGCCGCCGTCGTACGCGCTTCGGGCCGGATCAGCCCATGAACTTCTTGAACTCGTCGGGCAGTTCGAAGTTCTGGCCGTCCTGGCCGGCCGGCAGGCCGAAGGCGCCGCCGGCCTGCTGCTCGCGGCGCTCGGCGTCGGCCTTCGCCTGCTCGGCCCGCTTGAGCGGGTTGCCGCTCTGCCGCTTGCCCTTGGCCTTCTTCTGCTGCTTCTTCTGGCGGGCGCCACCGCCCAGGCCCGGCATGCCGGGCATCCCCGGGATGCCGCCCTGGGCCATCCGGGACATCATCTTGCGGGCCTCGAAGAACCGCTCCACCAGGCTCTTCACGGCGCTGACGTCCACACCGGAACCGCGGGCGATGCGGGCCCGGCGGGAGCCGTTGATGATCATCGGGTCCTGGCGCTCGCCCGGCGTCATCGACTTGATGATCGCGGCCGTGCGGTCCACGTCGCGCTCGTCGAGGTTGTTGATCTGGTCCTTGATCTGGCCCATGCCGGGGAGCATGCCGAGCAGCTTGGAGATCGAGCCCATCTTGCGGACCTGCTCCATCTGCTGGAGGAAGTCGTCGAGGGTGAACTCCTTGGGACCCTTGGCCAGCTTCTCGGCCATCTTCTGGGCCTCGGCCTGGCTGAAGGTCTGCTCGGCCTTCTCGATCAGGCTGAGGACGTCGCCCATGCCCAGGATGCGCGAGGCCATCCGGTCGGGGTGGAAGGCGTCGAAGTCGTCCAGCTTCTCGCCGTTGGAGGCGAACATGATCTGGCGGCCGGTGACGTGCGCGATGGACAGCGCGGCACCACCGCGGGCGTCGCCGTCGAGCTTGGAGAGCACCACGCCGTCGAAGCCGACGCCGTCGCGGAAGGCCTCCGCGGTGTTGACCGCGTCCTGACCGATCATGGCGTCGACGACGAAGAGGATCTCGTCCGGCTGCACGGCGTCGCGGATGTCCGCGGCCTGCTGCATCATCTCGGCGTCGATGCCGAGGCGGCCGGCGGTGTCGACGACGACGACGTCGTACTGCTTGGTGCGCGCGTGCTCGAGCGAGTCCTTGGCGACCTGGACCGGGTCGCCCACGCCGTTGCCCGGCTCCGGCGCGAAGACCGCGACGCCCGCCCGCTCGGCGACGACCTGGAGCTGGTTGACGGCGTTGGGACGCTGGAGGTCGGCCGCGACCAGCAGCGGGGTGTGGCCCTGGCCCGCCAGCCAGCGGCCGAGCTTGCCCGCCAGGGTGGTCTTACCGGCACCCTGCAGACCGGCCAGCATGATGACGGTCGGGGGCTGCTTGGCGAAGCGCAGCCGCCGCGTCTCACCGCCGAGGATGCCGACGAGCTCGTCGTTGACGATCTTGATGACCTGCTGGGCGGGGTTGAGGGCCTGGGACACCTCGGCCCCGCTCGCCCGCTCCTTGACCTGCTTGATGAAGGCACGGACCACCGGCAGCGCGACATCCGCCTCCAGCAGCGCGATGCGGATCTCGCGCGCCGTGGCGTCGATGTCCGCCTCCGAGAGGCGGCCCTTGCCCCGGAGGTTCTTGAACGTCGCTGCGAGGCGGTCGGAAAGGGTGTCGAACACGTCGGTCGCGGATCCTCAGGTCGGGGGCGGGTGATAGGTCGTCCTCAAGGGTATCCGCCCGGCCCGCGAATGGTCTCCACCGCGTCAGCGCAGGGCCCGCTCCACCTGGTCGGCCACCTCGGCCGCGCGTACGTCGGGGAGCGGAGCGCCGGCGGTGTCGGTGACGTAGAACGCGTCCACCGCGTTGGCGCCGAGCGTGCTGATCCGGGCGGACCTGACGTTCACGCCGGTGGACTCCAGGGCCCGGCCGATGCGGTGCAGCAGTCCCGGGGCGTCGTGGGCGCGGACCTCGATGACGGTGGCGGCGGTGGAGCTGCCGGGGGCGACGGCCACCCGGGGCGGCGGGGGCGTGACCCCGCGGCGGCGGGGATAGGCGGACTCGCGTTCCGCCAGGCGCGCCTCGATGTCCAGGGAGCCCGCGAAGGCCCGGGCGAAGTCGTTGCGCAGCCGTGCCGCCTCGGGCAGCGAGCCGTACTCGGCGGCCACCCGCCAGCGCAGGAGGGTCACCGGGCCCTCGCCGATGGGGTCGACCGTTCGCAGGTCGGCGGCGCGGACGGTGAGCCGGTGCAGGGCGAGCACGCCGGCCGCCGCGGCGAGCAGCCCGGGGCGGTCGGGGACCGCCAGGAGCAGTTCCACGCCGACGGGCTCGGGCTCGTCCTCCGCGGTCCGCGGGGCGGTCCCGTCGGGGTCGGGCTCGGCCTGGGCGTGCAAGGCGATGACCGGGCCCCCGGTGCGCGCCGCCTCGACGGCCAGGCGCTCCTCCTCGGCGGTGGGCTCGCGGTCGGCGGGCTCAGGCACCGCCCCGCTGGCCAGGACGGCGGCGACCCGCTTGACCAGGTCGCCGACGAGTGAGGAGCGCCAGGCGCTCCAGGCCGCGGGGCCGGTGGCGAGGGCGTCCGCCTCGGTCAGCGCGTGCAGCAGCTCCAGCGTCTCGCCGTCGCGCACGGCGTCGGCGACGCCCTGCACGGTGGCGGGGTCGTCCAGGTCGCGCCGGGTCGCGGTGTCGATCAGCAGCAGGTGGTGGCGGACGAGCAGGGCCAGCGTCGCCACGTCGGCGCGTCCGAAGCCGAAACGGGCCGCGACGTCCCGGGCGATGACCTCGCCGGCCTCGGAGTGGTCGCCGGGCCAGCCTTTCCCGATGTCGTGCAGCAGTGCGGCGATGAGCAGCAGGTCGGGGCGGCCGACCCGGCGGGTCAGGCGCGAGGCGCGCACCGCGCACTCGATGAGGTGCCGGTCGACGGTCCAGATGTGCACGGCGTTGCGCTGCGGGCGGCAGCGGACCCGTTCCCAGTCGGGGAGCAGCCGGGTGATCATGCCCTCGGCCTCCAGGGCCTCCCACACCTGGACGGTGGACTCCCCCGCGCCGAGCAGGGTGACGAGCTGTTCGCGGGCCTCGGCGGGCCACGGCACCGGCAGCGGCCGGGTGGCCTGGGCCGCGCTCAGCCGGCGGACCGCGTGCAGCGACAGCGGTACGCCGTGCTCGGCGGCGGCCGCCGCGGCGCGCAGCGGCAGCACCGGGTCGCGCTCGGGCCTGGCCGTGAGCGCGAGGACGGCCTCGCCCTCGTGCTCCACGACGCCCTCGGCGAGCGGGGTGCGCTCGGGGGCGTTCCCCTGCTCGGGACGGGAGCGGCCGAGCAGCCCGCGCCTGCGGGGGCGCGTCTGGCGGGAGCGCAGGACCCGGCCGACCTCGCGCCAGGTGACGTCGAAGGCGTAGCCGACGGTGCGGGCCGCCTCGTACACCTGGCGCAGCAGCGCGTCTGCGTCCAGCAGCCCGAGCGCGTCGGCGACCTGGTCCTGCTCCTGCAGCGCCAGCCGGTCGGTGGCGCGGCCCGTCACCAGGTGGAGTGCGTCGCGGGCGTCGAGCAGCCGGGTACGGGCCTCCTCCAGGCCCTCGCGGGGCGCGTCGGCGAGCCAGGACGCGGCGACGGCGCGCAGCGCGGTCGCGTCGCGCAGCCCGCCGCGGGCCTCCTTGAGGTCGGGCTCCAGCAGGTACGAGAGCTCGCCGTGGCGTTCGGCGCGCTCCTGGCACAGCTCGTGGAGCGCGGGGAGCCGCTTGGGGGCCTGGTTGCGCCAGTCGGCGAGGACGGCGGTGCGCAGGGAGGCGGTGAGGGCGGTGTCGCCCGCGACGTGGCGGGCGTCGAGGAGGCCGAGCTGGACCTTCAGGTCCTCGGCGGCGGTCCCGCGGGCCTCGGCGGGGGTGCGGACGGAGTGGTCGAGGGCGACGCCGAGGTCCCAGACGGGGTACCAGATCCCGTCGGCGAGGCCGGCGACGTCACCGGGCCCGGCGGAGCCGTCGTGGAGCAGCAGCAGGTCGAGGTCGCTGCGCGGGGAGAGCTCGCCCCTGCCGTAGCCGCCGACGGCGACCAGCGACCAGCCCCGGGCCCCGGTCCGGTCGGCCGCACCGCGGGCGAGGTCGGCGAGCCAGCCGTCGGTGAGGGCGGCCAGCGCCTTGCGCCGCGGCGGCCCGGACGGTCCCCCGCCGTTCAGGAGGGCCAGCCGGGCCGCCGCGTAGCCTGCGGGGGCGTGTCCGTCGGGGGCTTTCGCGTCGACGTTCTCCGTCACACTGTCTCCAGTCGCAGGCCGTGCGGCGGAACCGCCCGGTTTCGGTGGTGCGGAAGGGGCGCGGCCGGTCTCCCGGCCGCGCCCCCCGCGTCCTCAGAGTGCGTCCGGGCCGCGCTCCCCGGTCCGGACCCGTACGGCGGTCTCGACCGGGATGCTCCAGACCTTGCCGTCACCGATCTTGCCGGTGCGGGCCGCCTTGACGACGACGTCGATCAGCTGGTCGGCGTCGCCGTCCTCGACGAGCACCTCGATGCGGATCTTGGGCACGAGGTCGACGGTGTACTCGGCACCGCGGTAGACCTCGGTGTGGCCGCGCTGGCGGCCGTAGCCGCTGGCCTCGGTGACCGTCAGGCCCTGGACGCCGAAGGCCTGCAGGGCCTCCTTGATCTCGTCCAGCCGGTGCGGCTTCACGACCGCGGTGATGAGCTTCACGCGTCCACCTTCTTCGACGGGGCGTCGGTCACCTGGGTGCCGCTGCCACTGCTGCTGTCCAGGGAGGAGAGGGCGGCCCTGACCGCGCCGGCCACGCCCGCGAAGTCGTAGCCGGTCTCCGCGTGCTCGGCCTGGTCGATGCCGGCGACCTCGGTCTCCTCGCTGACGGTGAATCCGATCACCAGGTCGATCAGCTTGGCAAGGATCGCCGAGGCGACCAGCGAGTAGGCCAGCACCACGCCGACGCCCAGGAACTGCTTCCACAGCTGGTCGAAGCCACCGCCGTAGAAGACGCCCTTGGCGGTCTGGCCGACCCCGCCGGTGGCGAAGAAGCCGATGAGCAGCGAGCCGACGATGCCGCCGACCATGTGCACGCCGACCACGTCGAGGGAGTCGTCGAAGCCGAACCTGAACTTCAGGCCGACCGCGGCGGCGCAGGCCACACCGGCGATGGCGCCGACCGCGATGGCCCCGAGCGGACTGACCGAGCCGCAGGCCGGGGTGATGGCGACCAGGCCGGCGACCGCTCCGGAGGCGGCGCCCAGGGTGGTGAAGGAGCCGTGCCTGATCCTCTCGTAGACGAGCCAGCCGAGCATCGCGGAGGCGGTGGCGACCTGGGTGTTGGTGAAGGCCACGGCCGCGACGCCGTCGGAGGCGAGCCAGGAGCCGGCGTTGAAGCCGAACCAGCCGAACCACAGCAGACCGGCGCCGAGCATGACCAGCGGCAGGTTGTGCGGCCGGAACGGGTCCTTCTTGAAGCCCACGCGCTTGCGGATGACGAGGATCACGCCGAGCGCCGCGGCACCGGCGTTGATGTGCACCGCCGTACCGCCGGCGAAGTCGATCACGCCGCGCGTGAAGAGGAAGCCGTCCGAGGCCCAGACCATGTGGGCCACCGGGAAGTACACCACGGTCGCCCACAGGGCCACGAAGAGCGACCAGGCGGTGAACTTCACCCGGTCGGCCAGGGCTCCGCTGATCAGGGCGGGCGTGATGATCGCGAACATCAGCTGGAAGACGGCGAAGACGTAGACCGGGATCGTGTAGCCGTCCCACAGCTGGTTGATCCCGATGTTGCGCATGCCGGCCCACTCGAAGCCGCCGAAGAAGGCGTTGCCGGAGTCGAACGCGACGCTGAAGCCGTAGAGCGTCCACAGCACCGTGACGATGCCGATGGCGATGAAGCTCATCATCAGCATGTTCAGGACGCTCTTGACCCGGACCATGCCGCCGTAGAAGAAGGCCAGGCCGGGGGTCATCACGAGCACCAGTGCCGCGCTCAGCAGCATGAACGCCGTGCTACCGCTGTCGAGCGTGGGCGTGTCTGCGGCAAGCGTCAGAAAGCCTGCTGCCATCGGCGTCTCCTCGTCATCCGAACGGCCCGTGCGGGAAGCGGGCTCGGTGGGCCGGTTTTCGCCATGAGGTTGTCCCAGCCGGGTTTCCGTCGGCGCCATCGGGTGTTTCGTCACCGTGACGAAGAAGTCGTCCGTGTTACGTCGCGATGAACCGCCGCCCCAGCGGGTGCCGCCATGACGACGCCGTCACGACGCCGCGACCCCTCTGGCGGGCCGACGAGCTGTATACGTGCCGCGCGGGCCGGGGTGGACAAACCTCGCCACGCCGTCGAGGGGGCGCGGGAGGACGCACCGGAGGACGAAGCGCCGGTGAACGAGGACCGGCCGCGGCGGGCCACCCGGTTGACCTGGCATGGGGGAGCCGAGTCGGGCTGTCGGGATGGCCGGCCGCGGCCGGGGTACGGGGCGGACCGCCGGTTCAGGCGGTCTCGGCGACCTCGGGGAGGTCGGCGGCGAGGCGCTCGCTGAGCTGGGCGACCTCGGCGACCTTGCCGAAGTCGCGCAGGGCGCTGTCGGCGGTCTTGCGGATACGGGTGTTCACCCGCTCGGAGCGCACGTGCTTGGCTACGTCGATCGCCTGGACGGTGAGCCCGGCGGCCTCCTCCGGGCTGCGCTGGAGCAGGTGCACGGTGGCCATGCCGATCAGGTTGAGGGCGTAGGCGCGCTGGTGGACGCTGTCCTTCGCGAAGAGGTCGACGGCCCGCTGCATCACCGGGTGGGCCAGCGAGGCGTACGTGGGGCTGCGGCCGGCGACGTACGCCAGGTCGCGGTAGGAGTGGGCGTTCTCGGCGTTGAGCTCGGCCTCGTTGAAGAAGCTGATCCAGTCCGGGTCCTCGGTGGGCCGGGAGTCGGTGTAGGAGTCCTCGGCCATCCGCACGGCGCGGTGGCACTTGCTGACCTGGCCCATGTTGGCGTAGGCGCGGGCCTCCATCGCGTACAGCATCGCCTGGGTGGTGGCGCTCGCGGTGTCCCTGCTGCCGTACTGCGCCAGGTGGATGAGTTCCAGTGCGTCGTCCGGCCGGTCCAGGTGGATCATCTGGCGGCTCATGCTGGACAGGACGAACGCGCCCAGCGGGCGGTCGTCGGCCTCCTTGGCCGCGTGCAGGGCCAGGACCAGGTACTTCTGCGCCGTCGGATGCAGGCCGACGTCGTACGACATCCAGCCGGCGAGCGCCGCGAGCTCGGCCGTGACGCGGTAGAGGCGCTTGGCGACGGACTGCGGATGGGACTCCTGCAGCAGGTCGGTGACCTCGTGCAGCTGGCCCACCACGGCCTTGCGGCGCAGGCCGCCGCCGCACTGGTTGTCCCACTGCCGGAACATCACCGTGGTGGCCTCCAGCAGCTCCAGCTCGGGCTCGGAGAGCCGGACCCTGCCGCCGGAGTCGCGCGGCGGGGGCACGTCGGCGCCGGACGCGGGGGTGGGCACCAGCCAGCGCTGCATCGGCTCGACCAGGGAGGGGCCTGCGGCCAGCGCCAGTGAGGTCCCGAGGAAGCCGCGGCGGCCGAGCATGAGGTCGCTGCGGGAGAACTCGTTGATCAGCTGGACCGTCTGCGGCCCCGCCCACGGCAGGTCCACCCCGGTCGAGGCGGGCGGCTGGTGGGCGGGGCGCAGCCCCAGGTCCTCCACCGGGACGACGGTGCCGAAGCGTTCGGAGAACAGCTCGGACAGGATGCGCGGGATGGGTTCGCGCGGTTGCTCGCCGTCCAGCCAGCGGCGCACCCGTGAGGTGTCCGTGCTGACGTGCAGGGCACCCATCTGGCGCGCTCTGCGGTTCACCTGACGGGCGAGTTCGCCCTTGGACCAGCCACTGCGCACAAACCAAGAGGTCAGCTGCGCGTTGGGCTGCTTGTCCTGTGTGCCGCCCACCGTGACGCCCCCATTCCGTCGCCCAACACCTTCGGGGATGAGGGCCGTTGCCTGCCTGGGCCCCCAGTGCCTCAGTGTCCTACGAGTCTTGCCTCCGGCATACCCGCCGGCCCGCACACTTCCGGGGCTTGCAAACCGAAAGTAATCCTACGATCACCCATCCGACGATGCCTTCAGCGAAAACGCCACCATTCGCCACCCCTTCGAATGAACTACATGTGCACGCGGAGCGATTCACTTGACACATGCCGATCAGGCACGGGCGTAACCATCGGCAACTGCGACCCGTTGGGGGTGTCATGGGCTTCACGATCGGCAGCATGCGGGAGATGCGTCACATCCGCTCCGGCGCGCGCCGCCGGACGCACGCCTCGGCGTGCACCACCGTGGCGGAGTACACCGGGTTGTGCGGATGGGCGGTGGCGCCGGGTGCGCGCGCCACACGCGGGGGCGGGCAGTGCTCCTGCGGTGACCCGGGGTGCGAGGCACCGGGCGCCCACGCACTGGACTTCGCCGGCGAGGTGCCGGCCGGGGCGACCCTCGAGGAGGCCGTGGCGGCCTGGGAGCACGTCCCGGGCGCGGCGCTGATGCTTCCCGTGGGGCGCACCTTCGACGTGATCGACGTGGCGGAACGATCCGGCGTGCGCGCTCTGGTGCGCCTGGAGCGGATGGGCCTGCGGCTCGGCCCGGTCGTCGCCACCCCGAACGGCCGGGCGCAGTTCTTCGTCGCGCCGGGGGCCGCCGCCGAACTCCCGCACCTGCTGTACCGCATGGGCTGGGACGACGCCGACCTCGACCTGCGCTGTCTCGGGCCGGGCGAGCACGTGACCGCCCCGCCCTCCGACCTCGGCGGCCTGGGCCCGGTCCGCTGGCTGCGGCCGCCGGCGCTGGACGCCGACCGCCAGCCCCCGGAGGCCCGGCTGCTGCTGGGCACGCTGGCGTACGTCTGCCACCGGGACCGCGCGTACGCGTGAACGACGGCGAGGGGCGCACTCCCGGGAGTGCGCCCCTCGTCCGCTGGTCGACCGCTGCCGCCGGCTAGGAGCCGATCAGCGCGTCCACGAAGGCCTCGGGCTCGAACGGGGCGAGGTCGTCCGCCCCCTCCCCCAGGCCGATCAGCTTGACCGGCACGCCCAGCTCGCGCTGGACGGCGACGACGATGCCGCCCTTGGCGGTGCCGTCGAGCTTGGTGAGCACGATGCCGGTGATGTCGACGACCTCGGCGAAGACCCGGGCCTGCACGAGGCCGTTCTGACCCGTCGTGGCGTCCAGGACCAGCAGGACCTCGTTCACCGGGCCGTGCTTCTCCACGACGCGCTTGACCTTGCCGAGCTCGTCCATCAGGCCGGTCTTGGTGTGCAGCCGGCCCGCGGTGTCGATGAGGACGACGTCCGCGCCCTCGGCGATGCCCTCCTTGACCGCGTCGAAGGCGACCGACGCCGGGTCGCCGCCCTCGGGCCCGCGCACGGTGCGGGCGCCCACCCGCTCGCCCCAGGTCTGCAGCTGGTCCGCGGCCGCGGCACGGAAGGTGTCGGCGGCGCCCAGCACGACGCTGCGGCCGTCGGCCACCAGGACGCGCGCGAGCTTGCCGGTGGTGGTGGTCTTGCCGGTGCCATTGACGCCGACGACCATCAGCACGGCCGGCTGCTCGGCACCGTCCGCGTTCGGCAGCCCGTCCGTGTGCAGGGTGCGGTCCAGGTCCGTGCCGACCAGCGTCAGTAGTTCCTCGCGCAGCAGCTGCCGCAGGTCGGCGGGGGTGCGGGTGCCGAGCACCTTCACCCGGGTGCGCAGCCGCTCCACCAGCTCCTGGGTGGGGGCGACACCGACGTCCGCGGTGAGCAGGGTGTCCTCGACCTCCTCCCAGGTGTCCTCGTCGAGGTGCTCGCGCGAGAGCAGCGTGAGCAGGCCCTTGCCCAGCGCGTTCTGCGAGCGCGAGAGCCGGGAGCGCAGCCGTACCAGACGGCCGGCGGTGGGCTCGGGCTGCTCGATCTCGGGGGCGGCCGGGCGCTCCTCGACGATGACGCCGCCTGCGGAGGCGTCCTCGGACTCGGGGAGCTCGACCTCTTCGATGGTCCGGCGGGGCTCGTCCCGCGGGGCCTCCGCCTCGTCGCCGACCTGCGGTTCGGCGGGAGGCGCGGTGATCGTCGGCTGCTCGGTGGGCGGCGCGGGGGGCAGCTGCTTCCTGCGGCGGCTGCCCACCACCAGCCCGCCGGCCGCCAGGATCACGACCAGGGCGATGACTACGGCAAGAATGACGGTTTCCATAACCCGTCCAGTATCGGTCACGCGGCCCGCCCTCCCGGGAGCCACCCGGCGGGCGTCCGCGACTCTGTTCATCTGACGGTTCGTCAGCTAACGTCGGCGCATGCCCGCCACTGTCGTACGTTTCAACCTCGTCGACCCCGCGGCCTCGCCCGGGGCGCTGAGCCACCGCTACCGGGCCGCCCTGGAGATGGCCGCGTACGCCGACGAGCACGGCGTCGCCACCCTCCAGACCGAGGAGCACCACGGCTCCCCCGACGGCTGGCTGCCCTCGCCCCTGACCTTCGCGGGGGCCGTCCTCGGCGCGACCCGCCGTATCGCGGTCACCGTCTCCGCGCTGATCGGGCCGCTGTACGACCCGCTGCGGCTGGCGGAGGACCTGGCGGTGCTCGACCACGTCGGCGGCGGGCGACTGGTCACCGTCGCCGGCATCGGCTACCGCCCCGAGGAGTACGCGGCCCTCGGGGTCGACTGGCACCGGCGCGGCGCCCTCCAGGACGAACTGCTGGACACGCTCCTGAAGGCGTGGACCGGTGAGCCCTTCGTCTTCCGCGGCCGGACGGTCCGGGTCACGCCCCGCCCGCACAGCTCGCCGCACCCGCTGCTGATCGTCGGCGGCAGTTCGCGCGCCGCGGCGCGCCGGGCGGCGCGTTTCGGTCTGCCGTTCTTCCCCAGCGCCCACCTGCCGGAGCTGGAGGCGTACTACCGGGAGCAGCTCGCCGAGCACGGCACGGAGGGCTGGTGCCTGATGCCCCCGCCGCAGGTGCCGCTGCTCCACCTGTCCGAGGACCCCGACCGCACCTGGGCCGAGCACGGCGGCAGTCTGTTCCACGAGGCCGCCACCTACGCCTCCTGGCAGTCCGCCGGCATCCACTCGGCGGTGCGCTCGACGGCCGCCTCCCCGGAGGAACTGCGCCGCGAGGGCGTCTACCGCGTGGTCACCCCCGACGAGTGCGTCGCCTTCGCGGAGGCGAGCACCGACCCGGCCGCCGCGCTCGTGCTGCACCCGCTGTGCGGGGGGATGCCGGTCGAGGAGGGCTGGCGGAGCCTGCGGCTGTTCGCGGAGCAGGTACTGCCCCGGCTCAAGGACTGATCCGGCGGGCGCGGGTGGCCCGGCCGTCGACGGCGACGTCCCGGGGCCCGGACGGGCACCACGGCGCAGGTGCTCGCGGCCCTCGGTGACCCGCGCGCCCGTGTCGGCGCGCTCGCCCTCGACGTCGTTTCTCGGCCTCGGCGATCCGCCCGGCCGAGATCGGGAAGCGGGGCGGCTCGGGGATGGCGAACGACAGCAGGCCGCACAGGACGGCGGGCACGACCATCACGCCGAGCACGACCCGCCACGCCTCGACGCCCGGCAGCTCACCGCGCTGGTCGCCGTCGGCGGGGCCGATCACCGGCCGATCAGCTCGATGGCGACGACCCTTCTTCGTTCACCACGTGAAGTCGGCCGGTCGATCAGGCCTTGAGGCGCTGGCTGATCACCTTCGACACGCCGTCGCCCTGCATGGACACGCCGTACAGCGCGTCGGCGACCTCCATCGTCCGCTTCTGGTGGGTGATGACGATCAGCTGCGAGCTCTCCTGCAGCTCCCGCATGATGCGGATCAGCCGCTGCAGGTTGGTGTCGTCCAGCGCGGCCTCGACCTCGTCCATCACGTAGAAGGGGCTCGGCCGGGCCTTGAAGATCGACACCAGCAGCGCCACGGCGGTCAGCGAGCGCTCGCCGCCCGACAGTAGCGACAGCCGCTTGACCTTCTTGCCCGGCGGACGGGCCTCCACCTCCACACCGGTGGTGAGCATGTTCTCGGGGTCGGTGAGGATCAGCCGGCCCTCACCGCCGGGGAAGAGCCGGGAGAAGACGCCCTCGAACTCCCGCGCGGTGTCGTGGTAGGCGGAGGTGAACACCTGCTCGACCCGCTCGTCGACCTCCTTGACCACCTGCAGCAGGTCGGCCCGGGTCTTCCTGAGGTCCTCCAGCTGCTCCGAGAGGAACTTGTGGCGCTCCTCCAGCGCCGCGAACTCCTCCAGCGCCAGCGGGTTGACCTTGCCCAGCTGCTGGTACGCCTTCTCCGCCGCCTTCAGCCGCTTCTCCTGCTCGCCCCGGTGGTAGGGGCGCGGCGTGTTGCGGGGGTGCTCCGGGTCCTCCGGCAGCACCTCGCCCTCGGCGGGCGGCGACGGCGGCACGAGCTGTTCGGGCCCGTACTCCGCGACCAGCCCCGCGGGCTCGACGCCGTACTCCTCCAGCGCCTTGCCCTCCAGCTGCTCGATCCGCATGCGCTTCTCGGCGCCCAGCACCTCGCCCTTGTGGACGGAGTCGGTCAGCCGGTCCAGTTCGGACTTCAGCTCACGGCCCCGGCGGCGGGCGGTGTCCAGCTCCGCCTCGCGCTCGGCCTTGGCGCGCTCGGCCGCTCCCCGTTCCTCGTCCGCGCGCCCCAGCGAGACCTGGACGTACGCCAGCAGGCCCTGAGCCCCCTTCAGCACCGCGGAGGAGACTTGCGCCTCGTACTCCAGGCGCGCCTTGCGGCGGGCGGCCCGGGCCCTGGACTCGCGTTCGGCGCGGGCCGCGCGGTCCAGGCCGTCCGCACGTCCGGCCAGGCCCTTGACCCGCTCCTCGTGGGTACGGACCTGGAGCCGGGCCTCCATCTCGGTCTGGCGGGCGTTGGCGCCGTCGGCGGCCAGCCGGTCCCGCACGGACGTGTCCGGCTCCTCGTCGGCGGGGGCGGCCTCCGCCTCGCTCAGCCGGAAGGAGAGCTCCTCGAACTCCTCTATGGCGGCCGCCAGCGACTCCTCGGCGCGGCCCACGGCGGCGGCAGAACGTTCCGCCTCCCCCGCCGCGGCGCGGGCCTGGCCGCCCAGCCGGCCCAGTTGCTGGGCCACGGCCGACTTCTCCTTCTCCGCGGCCCGGCGACGCTGCGTCAGCTCGTCGACCACCCGCGCGGCCGCCCCCCGGCGTTCCTTGGCCGCGGCCTGCTCCTCCGCGAGCGTCTCGCAGCGCCCGGCCAGCGCCTCCAGCTCGGCGGCGGCCTCGTCGACGGCAACCTGGACCTCCAGCAGGCTGGGGGCGCCGGCCGAGCCGCCGTGCGCGAAGTGGGCGCCGAGGACGTCGCCTTCCGCGGTCACCGCGATCAGCCGCGGGTGGGCGGCGACCAGTGACTCGGCCTCGGCGAGGCTCTCCACGACGACGTGGTCCCGCAGCAGACGTCGCACGGCCGGGAGCAGTTCGTCGGGGCCGCTGACGAGCGCGGCCGCGGCCCGCGCAGCCGCGGGCACCTCGGTGGCCTGCTCCTGCGGGCCGCTCTCGCCGGCGACCAGCAGCGCGGCGCGGCCCGCGTCGTCCTTGCGCAGCAGCCGCAGCGCCTCGGCGGCGGCGGACGGGCCGGAGAAGGCCACGGCGTCGGCGGCGGCGCCCAGCGCGGCGGCCACCGGCACCTCGTGGCCCGGGGCGACGGTGAGCAGTTCGGCGGCGGGGCCGAGCAGCCCGGCCAGCCGGTCGCCCGCGGCGAGCAGGGCGCCGGTGCCGTCCTTGCGGCGCAGGCCGAGGGCGAGGGCGTCGTGGCGGGCGGCGAGCGCGGCCCGTCGGCGTTCGGCGGCGGTCGCGGCCTCGCGGGCGGCGGAGTGCGCCTCGTCGGCGCGGACCTGCTCGTCCTTGGCGGCTTCCAGGCGCTCGTCGAGCTCGGAGTCGTCGGCGTCCAGGTCCTCGACCCGGGCGCGCAGTTCCTCGTACTCCTCCTGGGCGGACTCGGCGCGCTCGCGCGCCTCGTCGCGGGCCGCGGCCAACCGGCCGATCTCGGCCTCGGCGGACCCGGCCTTGGAGCGGGCGGCGTTGACCTGGCCCTGCAGCCGGGCCAGGCCCTCACGCCGGTCGGCGATGGCCCGGGCCGCGGCCTTGAGCGCCTTGTCCTCCTCGGCGAGGCGGCGTTCCAGCTCGGCGCGGTGGTCGACGGTGTCGTCCAGGGCGCGCTGCGCGGCCTCCAGGGCGTCGGTGAGTTCCGCCTCCTGCTCGCGGATGCGGGCGGCCTCGCGCTCCATGTCCTCCGGGTCGCGGCCGCGCCGCTCCTCGGTCGGCTGCGCGGTGGCATGACGTACGCGCTGCTCGGCCAGGCCGATGGTGCCGCGGACACGCTCGGCCAGCTGTGACAGTCCGTACCAGGTGGCCCGGGCGTCGGCGAGCCGCGGGGCGAGGGCCCTGACCTGCTCCTCCAGCCGCGCCTCCAGTTGCACGGCGGCCGCCAGGTCCGTCTCGACGGCGTCGCGGCGCTCCTTGAGCGCGGCCTCGTCGGCGACCTCGGAGCGCAGCGCGTCCCGCAGGGTGACCAGGTCGTCGGCGAGCAGCCGCAGCCGGGCGTCACGCAGGTCGGCCTGGATGACCACCGCCCGGCGGGCCACCTGCGCCTGCCGTCCCAGCGGCTTGAGCTGACGGCGCAGTTCCCCCGTCAGGTCCTGGACGCGGGCCAGGTTCGCCTGCATGGCGTCCAGCTTGCGCAGCGCCTTCTCCTTGCGCTTGCGGTGCTTGAGGACGCCGGCCGCCTCCTCGATGAAGGCGCGGCGGCCCATCGGATCGGCGTGCAGCACCGAATCCAGCTGTCCCTGACCGACGATGACATGCATTTCGCGGCCGATACCGGAGTCGGAGAGCAGTTCCTGGATGTCCAGCAAACGGCAGGTGTCACCGTTGAGCTGGTATTCGCTGCCACCGTTGCGGAACATGATCCGCGTGATGGTGACCTCGGCGTATTCGATCGGGAGGGCACCGTCGCTGTTGTCGATCGTGAGCGACACCTCGGCGCGGCCTAGCGGCGGCCGCCCCGTCGTGCCGGCGAAGATGACGTCCTCCATCTTTCCGCCGCGCAGCGACTTGGCGCCCTGTTCGCCCATGACCCAGGACAGCGCGTCCACGACGTTGGACTTGCCGGAACCGTTCGGGCCGACGACACAGGTGATTCCGGGTTCGAACCGCAGTGTCGTCGCCGAGGCGAATGACTTGAACCCGCGCAGGGTCAGGCTCTTGAGGTGCACGCCGTTGGACTCTACCTCCCGCTCCCGGTTTCACCGAGGAATGCGGGGGGCACATGCAAGGCAAGGGCGGAGATCATGGGAGGGCAACGGGGCGGAAAACGACGAAGGGACGCCGGGGCGTCCCTTGCACATTCCCAAACGGAGTCGTTTCCACTTGACCGGCCGAAAGGCCGCGTCAGGCGAGAACCGGCTCCGCGTGAGGTACGTCGACGAGCTCGTGCGAGGCGGCGGCCAGCGCATCGTTCTCGGCCTGGATTCGTACGAGCTCGGTTTCCAGGTCCTGGACACGCTGCTGCAGCCTTCGCATCTCGGCGAGGAGTCGAGGGTCGGGGCCGCCGACGTAACCGAGAAGCGCCTTTGCCATGATGGATGGTCCTCCACGCTGAGTGACCGACCGGGGAGCGGTGTGGGTCGTTTGTGAGGGGTTAGAGGCACCCGCGCCGTGTGCGCCGAAGCTGCCCTTTGCCATGCCTACAGCTGCGGTGCGCGGGGCTTCCAGCGTCTCACCAAATGGTTGGACGGTCAACACGATCACAGCCCGGTCGTCGGGTGCGCCTAAGAAAGCACGGCGCGAGAACGGCGCCGCGGGCGTCCCGCGTGGCGTGGAGGACGGGGCCGTCAACCGCTCCCCGAAGATCACCGCGTCCTCGTTGTCGGCAGCCTCGCACGTGGTGCGCGAAATGGCAACCTCCTTACCGCTCTTGCCACGTGAGAATGCCGGTGGTCTGTCGCCCGGCCCCTCACCTGCGAGGACGGGGCGGTGCGCCGGGCGGTGCCTCAGCGGATCGCGAAGCCCTCGTAGCCACCGCGCGGCTCGCCCCAGATCTCGGTCACGCCGTCGACGCGGCCGGGCGTGTCGCCGGTCCGCAGCCAGTCGAGCAGTCGGTCGCAGTGGGACCGGTCGCCTTCGGCCACGATCTGCACACGTCCGTCCGAGAGATTGCTCACATAGCCGTCGAGCCCACCGATCTCCAGTGCGTTCGCCCGCGTCCACCAGCGGAAACCCACTTGGTGTACTCGGCCTCGCACCCAGGCCGTGAGTCGGACAGCGTCGTTCATGGAAGCACGCTAACCCGCCAGTTGCACAGGGTTCACACCGGCCCCGCCTGTCTTTCGGTACAGTCGCGCCGCAACAGGACTCACCCGTTCGGGTGAACACCGTCGACATAAAGGACTGCACCGGATGGGCCGCCACAGCCGTACAGCCTCCGAGCCGGCGCCGTTCTCGGAGGCGCCGCGCCACCGCGGGCAGAGCAGCAGGGCCCGGCGGCGCAAGCAGAACCCGGTGCGCACCGGGCTGCTGGCCTCCTCCGCCGCGCTGGCCGTCGGTGCGATCGGCGTCTCCAGCGGACTGCTTCCCTCGCCGGACGGTTCCGGCGGGTTCGCGTACCATGACGACGCTCCCGGCCAGGTCCAGGCCGCCGGGCTGCCGAACACCGCGAGCCCCCAAGACGTCGGCGCCGTGCCCGCCGACCGCGACACCTCGGCCCCCGCGAGCCGCGGGGACGCCCGTACGACCGCTCCCCCGGCAGCGCCGTCGGCACCCGTGACCGCCACGACGCCGACCCCCTCCGCACCGAGCTCCGCCCCGGTCGAGGTCCCCACCACGCCCGCCGCACCGCAGCCCTCCGCGTCCACCGCGCCGGCCACCATCCCGTCCCCGCCCGCGGCCACCACCGTGCCGGGCGGCGACGAGGAGGTGGCGGACGGCGACCAGAGCGTCGCCGAGGTCT
Source organism: Streptomyces sp. NPDC111520 (assembly GCF_055635295.1). Lineage (NCBI taxonomy): Bacteria > Bacillati > Actinomycetota > Actinomycetes > Kitasatosporales > Streptomycetaceae > Streptomyces > Streptomyces sp. NPDC111520. The sequence continues at coordinate 155,644 of NZ_JBVKBW010000006.1, forward strand.
CCGTCCTGGCCCTGGTGAACACCGTCCGGGCCACCGCCGGCTGCCAGCCGCTGCACGCCGACAAGAAGCTCTCCGAGCTCGCCTCCGACTTCAGTGCCGACATGGCCGCCCGGGGCTTCTTCGACCACACCGACCCCGACGGCGACGACCCCTGGGACCGCGCGGCCCAGGCGGGCGTCAAGGACCTCGGCGGCGAGAACATAGCCCGCGGCCAGGCGACGGCCGAGGAGGTCATGGACGCCTGGATGAACAGCGACGGCCACCGCGCGAACATCCTCAACTGCGACTTCAAGAAGATCGGCGTCGGCGCGGTGTTCGGCGAGGGCGGCCCCTGGTGGACGCAGGACTTCGGCTACTGAGGCAGAGGTAGTCGCAGGTCAGGTAGCTCGCGGCGGGCCGTCGTCGATCACAGGTTTCCTTCCGGGACCGAGATCGACGGCGGCTTTCGTGCATGCGTCGCCCATACCGTTCTCGCGCACAAGCGAAAGCTCCGGCCGCCATAGCGGTCAGGGTCAGTCCGGCTCAGCCCGGGTCCGGAGCCTCGGCTTTTCAAACCGTTGGGATCTCAAACCACGGGGATACCGCTGCCGCGACGGTTTTCAAGATCGCCTATTGATCCGCCACCGAAGCCTGACGCTCGTATCCGAGAATGTCGTGGACCCAATGATCGAAGTACGCGGCTTCGGCCTGCCGGTCACCTTCGATGGTCAGCCACTCACGGGCCGCCGTGATCATGTGCGCCTCAGCTTGATCCGTTTCCGCCGGCCGGAGCACGACCCAATCCGTCAGCGCGCCCCACATGAGATGCAGCGAAAAACACGCTTCGTCTCCGTCAGCCCCAGGCCACTCACCCATGGCGAGACCCCACATTAAGCGAGGCGATCACTGGTCTTGCACGGCCGGAAATCCTCGCTGACAACCATCGGCCGCTCGATTCGCGAGCGGGTGCGCTCGCTGCTGTGCGTGGCTACCGATACCAGTCGGCGCCGGTTGCGAGGGAACGGCTGAGGTAGTCCTCCAGGTCCCGGGCGGCCCACAGCCGGCTGTCGTCCTCGTGGGTCCACACGAAGATGTCCGGACGGTCAGGCGTCACCACGAACGCGAACTGGTCACCCCCACTGTTGTCGCCGAAGAACAACAGGGGATCGAAGGGCATGTAGAGGCCCGGGAAGGCATCGGGAGACCAGAACAGCTGGTTCTGCTGCACGATCCGGTCCAGGGACCAGACGACGTCCTTCCCGTAGGTGCCGACCACCCCGTTGGTCTCCAGCAGCAGGGCCGCCAGGGGAGCCGGCAGACCTCGGCCGAGGCGCCGTTCCGCCTCAGCGAGAGCGAGCCTGTCCACAGGCGGTCGGAGTCCGGCGCTGGGCAGCGCTCCGACGGCAACTTCTTTCCACACGGGCGCAGCCTAATCGCCAGGACGGACCGTCCCGAGCGGGTTGCTGCGCCGCGGGCGGGCTGTTGAACGGCGGCGGCTTCGGCCGCGTAGTGGTGGGTGTGGTCGAGACGGACGTGGTGCCGCAGGACGCGGCCGTGGGGTGGGGGTGCGGCCGTGCGGTGTCGGCGCTACGGGGCGGTGAGTGCCGCCTCGATCGAGGTGCCGTGGCGCTCGAGCCAGGCCTCGCGGCGTTTGATCTGGTCGCCGACCCCCTCGTGCCACATGCGGGCCCAGCCGCCGCCCTCGGTCTCGGCCATCAGCTTCATGGAGAACCACGCGCGGCGCGCCCGCAGCACGGCGACCTCCAGCAGGCGGCCGCGGTCGGTGCCGGACATCCCGTACGCGTCGGCGAGGAGGCGGCAGCGGCGGGGGACGTCGACGCCGCGCAGGTGGGGGTCGGCGTCGGCGGGGTCGCCGATCGGGGCCCAGTAGAGCATCGCGTTGTGGATCTCCTCGACCCTGGGGACGGGCTTGGCCAGGTCGAAGTCGATCAGCACGGCGGCCCGCCCGTCGCGGAAGACGATGTTGTCGGGCGTGAAGTCCATGTGGCCGATCAGCTCGGCGGGGTGGTCGGGAGCGGGTGGCATGTCCGGGTGCGGGGCGGGACCGGACGGCGCTCCGACGCCCTCCGGCGGGGTGAAGCCGGCGGCCGCGTCGTCGTAGGCACGGACGAGGCGGCCGACCGAGATGAGGCGGCCCTCGTCGGCGATCCAGGCGGGCCGCGGACGTCCGGCGACCTCGCCCGTGACGTAGGTCAGCACCTCGCGGCCGGCGGCGTCGATGCCGAGCAGGCGCGGGGCGCCGGGGAATCCGGCGTCCTCCAGGTGGCGGAGCAGGGCGTGCACCAGGGGGCTGTGGGCGCCGGTCGGGCGGCGGACGGTGTCGCCGACGCGGACGACGCCCTCGGTCACGTCACCGCCGAGCAGCGGGATCTCCGCCTGCGGCTCGGCGGTCTCGGCGTACGTGGCGGCTGGGCCGGGCGGAGTAGCCGGGGACGCCGGGGAGGGCGGGCCGTCGGGAAGCATCCGCCCATTGTGCGGCGTACGGCCCGGGGCGCGCCGGGGGTTCACGGCAGGGGTTCAGGGCGGGTCCCCGCCGAGGCGCAGCGCGACCCATGGGGTGTGCCGCGGGCGGGTACGCTCCCGCCCATGGAGACGTCCGCGCGTACCTGTGACGCCCCCGGCGGCAGCGGTGGTGCCCGGCCGGAGGCCCTGGAGTTCGACGTGTTCGCCCGCTCCTGCCCGTCGCGCCCCACGCTGGAGCACGTGACCGGCCGGTGGGGTTCGCTGGCGCTGGGCGCGCTGGCCGGCGGGGCACTGCGGTTCAACGAGCTGCGCCGCCGTGTCGACGGAGTCAGCGAGAAGATGCTCTCGCAGACCCTGCACGCGCTCGAAAGGGACGGCCTCGTACGCCGCGAGCCCCGGCCCACCAACCCGCCGCGCGTCGACTACAGCCTGACGCCACTGGGCCGGGACACGGCCGAGCGGCTGCTGGCGCTGATCGAGCTCGTGGAGTCGCGGATGCCCGAGGTGCTGACGGCGCAGCGGAGCTACGACGAGCGGACGACGAGCGCGGTGGCGCCTGCCCCGGCGCGCGGCGGTCGTTGACAGCGGGGGCAGAAGTAGCTCGACCGGTTCATCCAGGGGCGGCGGCGGATCGGGGTGCCGCAGCGGCGGCAGGGCTCGTCCTCGCGGCCGTAGGCGTCCAGGGAGCGGTCGAAGTAGCCGGACTCCCCGTTGACGTTGACGTACAGGCTGTCGAAGCTCGTGCCGCCGGCGGCGAGGGCGTCGGTCATGACCTCGCGGATGTGGGTGAGCAGTTCGGTGGTGACCGGCCGGGTCAGGGTCGCGGTCGGCCGCTCGTAGTGCAGCTTGGTGCGCCACAGCGCCTCGTCGGCGTAGATGTTGCCGACCCCGCTGATCAGGGACTGGTCCAGCAGCGCCCGCTTGATCGTGGTGCGGCGGCGGCGCAGCGCGGTGTGGAAGGCCGCGTCGTCGAAGCGGGGGTCGAGCGGGTCCCGGGCGATGTGCGACAGGGGCACCGGCAGCCGCTCGGGGTCGCCGGGTACGCACTCGTGCAGCGACAGGCCCCCGAAGGTGCGCTGGTCGACGAAGCGCAGCTCCGTGCCGAGGTCGTCCTCGAAGCTGATCCGGATCCGCAGGTGGGTCTCCGCGGGCGCGTCCTCGGGCTGGACGAGCAGCTGGCCGCTCATGCCGAGGTGGCCGAGGAGTGCCAGCGGGGAGTCCGCCAGGGGCAGCCACAGGTACTTGCCGCGGCGCAGGGCGGGACCGAAGGTCTGCGCCTCCAGCCGGGCGGCGAAGTCCGCGCCGCCCGCGAGGTGGCGGCGCACGGCACGGGCGTGCAGCACCTCGGCCCGGGCGACCGTACGGCCGCTCACCCAGCGGTCCAGGCCCCGGCGTACGACTTCGACCTCGGGCAGCTCCGGCACGCGGTGCGCTCCTCTCGGACGGCGGTTCCCCGCCCGGGGAACCGCAAGGCCCGTCCGGGCGGCCTCGGGGGCCGGCCGGACGGGCCTGACGGGTTCAGCTCGCGACAGTGCCGTTCGCGTCGCGCTTGGCGCGGATGTCGCGCCAGGCGGACTCGGCGGCCTGCTGCTCCGCTTCCTTCTTGCTGCGGCCGGTGCCGGTGCCGTACTCGACACCACCGACGCGGGCGGCAGCCGTGAAGGTCTTCTCGTGGTCGGGTCCGGTCTCGGAGACCACGTACTCCGGGACACCGAGTCCCTCGCCCGCGGTGAGTTCCTGGAGGCTGGTCTTCCAGTCCAGTCCCGCACCGAGGTTGGAGGACCTCTCGATCAGCGGATCGAAGAGCCGGTGCACCAGCTCCGACGCGGCGTCCAGGCCCTGGTCCAGGTAGACCGCGCCGATCACCGCCTCGAGGGTGTCCGCGAGGATGGACGCCTTGTCCCGGCCGCCCGTGCCCTCCTCGCCCCGGCCGAGGCGGATGAAGCTGCCCAGTTCGAGGCCGCGGCCGACGTCGGCCAGGGCACGGGAGTTCACCACCGCGGCCCGGAGCTTGGCAAGCGTGCCCTCCGGGAGGTCCGGGTGCGTGCGGTAGAGCGTGTCCGTGACCACCAGGCCGAGCACGGAGTCCCCGAGGAACTCCAGGCGCTCGTTGGTGGGCAGACCACCGTTCTCGTACGCGTACGAGCGGTGGGTCAGCGCACGCACCAGAAGGGCGGGTTCGAGTGTGTACCCGAGCCGCCCTTCCAGAACCGCGGGGGACGAGGCTGCCTTACCGGCGTCCGTCGACGTTGCGCCGTCTGACGACATGGAGCCCCTCACCCGCCGATCAGACCTCGAGGACCTGACGACGGTTGTAGGTGCCGCAGCTCGGGCACGCGATGTGCTGCTGCTTCGGCTCGTGGCAGCGCTCGCACGCCACCAGGCTCACGGGCGCAGCCTTCCACTGCGAACGGCGGTGGCGCGTGTTGCTGCGCGACATCTTCCGCTTGGGAACAGCCACGGCTACTTCTCCTGGTTCTCGTCGGCGCCGTCCTCGGCACCGCTCAGCTGGATTTCCTGCAGGGCCGCCCAACGGATGTCGGTGGCCTCGTGGTGGTGGTCCGGGTCGTCCGCCAGCCGCGCGCCGCAGTCGGAGCACAGGCCGGGGCAGTCGTCCTGGCACACCGGCTGCAGCGGCAGTTCGAGAACCACCGCGTCCCGCAGCACGGGCTCGAGGTCGAGCAGGTCGCCCTCGAGGAAGAGAGTGTCCTCCTCCTCGGCGTCGTCACCGGCGTCGGCGGCACCGTGGTGCCCACCGGTCCGGGTGTCGGCGTCGGGGTAGGAGTACATCTCCTGGAAGTCCGTCTCGAGCTCGCGCTCGACCGGTTCCAGACACCTTACGCACTCCCCCGAGAGCGGTGCGCGGGCGGTGCCCGTGACGAGCACCCCCTCCATCACCGACTCCAGGCGGAGGTCCAACGTGATCTCCGTGCCCTCGCGGACACCGATGACCTCGATGCCCATGTCCTTGGGGGCCGGCACCGAGCGGGAGACCTTCTTCATCGCCCCAGGACGACGACCCAGCTCGTGCGTGTCGAACACGAGCGGGTTGCGGTGGTCGAGGCGGGTGTTCAGGGCTCCTGCTTTCTTCGGTCCGGTGGTGCGGGCCCGTCGGGACGACGGCGGGCACGCCAAAGCGCCGGGGATCACACGGCTGAGGGATCAGGATACCGGTCCCCCGGGCTCAGCCCAAACCGCGCTCCTGCTCCAGCTCCCGCAGCCGGTTCAGGTCGATCATGCTGGTGTCGAAGAAGCTCGTCTCGTCCAGCGCCGCGCCCGGGCCCTGCTGGTGCTGCTGCGGGACGTAGTGCTGCTGCTCGTAGCCGGTCTGCTGCGGCTGCTGCGGTTGCTGCCAGCCGTAGTTCGGGTCGTAGTACGCCTGCTGCGGCTGCGCGGCGTACGGGTCGGCGTACTGGCCCTGCTGCTGGTACGGGTCCGGCTGCTGGACCTGCTGCTGTTGCTGGTACGGGTCGTGCTGCTGGTAGCCGTAGTCGGGCTGTTGCACGGCGTTCGGGTCGTACTGGTAGTCGCCGGGCGCCACGGGGGCGGCGAGGCCCGCGAGGTACTCGGCGTCGGACTGGCCGGGGACCTGGCCCTCGGCGTCCGTGTCGTGGGCGAGGTGGTCGCCCAGCTCGTCGATGGGGCGGTGGCCGGTGAGCTTCAGGCGGCCGCGGCCGACGGCCTCCAGGGTCTTGCTGAGGACCGCCTCGAAGGCGCCCAGCTTGGCGTCCACGTACTCGTCGGCGCGGCGGCGGAGCGTCTCGGGGTCGCCGCTGCGCTCCGGCGCGTCGTCGTCCTCGTACGGGTAGCCGTTCTCGTCGAGGGCCGGGCCGTGGCCCAGCAGCTTCTCGCGGCCGCGGTCCACCGAGCCGATGGTCTTGGTCAGCACGACCTCGAAGTTGGCGAGCTTGCTGTCGACGTAGTCGTCGGCCTCGGCGCGGATCTCGGTGGCCTCGCGCTGCGCCTCCGTGACGATGCGCTCGGCCTCCTGCTGGGAGCGGCGGGCGATCTCGGTGTCGGAGATCAGCGAACCGCGTTCCGCGTGCGCGGCCCCGATGATCCGGCCGGCCTCGGCCCGGGCCTCCTCGACCATCTGCTCCCGCCCGCCCAGCAGCTGCTGGGCCTGGGAGAGCGAGTCGGGCAGCGCCGACCGCACGTCTTCGAGCATGGCGAGCAGGTCGGCACGGTTGACCACGCAGGAGGCCGACATCGGCATGGACCGGGCGGCCTCCACGGCGGCCACGATCTCGTCGAGCTTCTTCTGGACGTCCACGTCCCAGACTCTACTGCTGCCCGAGCTTCTTCTTGAGGGCCTCCAGCACGACGGGCGGCAGCAAGTGCGCGACGTCGCCGCCCCATTGCGCCACCTCCTTGACGAGGCTGGAGGACAGGAAGCTGTAGGTGGGGTTGGTGGGGACGAACAGGGTCTCCACGCCGGACAGCCCGTTGTTCATCTGGGCCATCTGCAGCTCGTAGTCGAAGTCGCTGACCGCGCGCAGGCCCTTCACGATGGCGGGGATGTCGCGCTGCTTGCAGAAGTCCACCAGCAGGCCGTGGAAGGCCTCCACGCGCACGTTGCCGTACTCGGCGGTGACCTCCTCGATGAGGGCGATGCGCTCCTCGATCGGGAAGAGGCCCTGCTTCGACTTGTTGATCATCACGGCCACGTAGACCTCGTCGTACAGGCGCGAGGCTCGGGCGATGATGTCGAGGTGTCCATTGGTGACGGGGTCGAAGGACCCGGGGCAGACTGCGCGGCGCAACGGTGACTCCTCGCTCTGAGGGTTCTGCGGGTGGTTCATGACGCGTCAGTAACGTCGGCGGCGCGACCGTACCAAAGCGTCCCTTCGCCGTACCGGCGGGCCCTGATCCCTTCGTACCCCTCGGGCCAGCGGAATTCCCCGCCGCGGGTGCTCCTCTCCACGGTGGCGACGGCGTCGGCGTCCAGCCAGCCCTGGGTGCGGAGTGTGAGCAGGATCTCGCGGAGCTCGTCGTCGGTGACGGCGTACGGCGGGTCCAGGAACACCAGGTCGTACGGTTGCGCCGGGGGTTCTCCCGCGATCACCTTGTCGGCCTTGCCGGCCCGCACCTCGGCCCCGGGCAGCCCGAGGTGGCGGACGTTCTCCCGGATGACCCGGGCGGCGCGGGGGTCGGCCTCGACCAGCAGTACGTGCGCGGCGCCGCGCGAGAGCGCCTCCAGGCCGACGGCGCCCGATCCCCCGTACAGGTCGGCGACCCGCGCGCCGTGCAGGGCGCCGCGCAGCGACTCCCAGGTGGAGAACAGCCCCTCCTTCGCCCGGTCGGAGGTGGGTCGGGTTCCGTTGCCGGGCGGAACGGCCAGGCGGCGGCCACCGGCGGCTCCGGCGATCACGCGGGTCATCTGCGGCTCACTCGTCTCGTGGGCGGGCGGAACGGCGCCTGCGCGGCGCCGCTCCCCCACGATACGTAGGTCAGTCCCGGCCCTGCTCGTCCCCGGCCTCCGGCAGGGGGGAGCCCGCCACCGTCCCGACGAGCGCGGGCGAGGCGTAACGCGACCAGGACAGGCAGCCGTCGGGCGGGCAGTACTCGGGGCGGCGCGGGTCGTGACCGAGCTCACGCAGCTTCGTCCGGACGGAGTCGGGCGTGCGGCCGAAGCGGGCGGCCACGCGGGCGATGGACTCGCCGTCGTGGAACCGGCGGACCAGCTCCTCCTCGTGCTGCGGCACCCAGGGCGCGCCGTGCCCTGGGAACAGTTCGCGCAGCACGTCGCGGTCGGGGATGGGCTCGGACACGTCGGCCACGAGCGCGAGGGCGCGCAGCGCCCGGTTGAGGGCGATGCGCAGGGACGGGACGTCGGTCAGCGGCAGCGTGAGGGTGCCGGAAGCGAGGAGGACGTCCGGGTCGTCCTCGGACCAACCGGCCAGGGTCAGGGTGACGGTGGTGTCGTCGTCGCTGGAGAGCTCGATCCGGAAGACCTTCTCACCGAGCGGCAGTTCGTTCAGATGACGGAACGACATGAAATCAGCCCCCAAAGGTCCAACTACGCCGATTCCCGAGCGGATCGGCGCGGACTGTGTCCATTCTCCCAGGGGGCACTGACAATGACGGTCCGTCAGCCCTTGTCGAGGTACTGCTCGCGGTCGGCGTCGACCAGGCTCTCCAGCGCGCTGCGCAGATCCGGCTGACCGGCCAGTTCGGGGTCCGCGGCGACCAGCGAGGTGGCCTCCTCGCGGGCCGCCGCGATCACGTCCTCGTCGTCGATCACCGTCAGCATGCGCAGCGACGACCGCGTCCCGGACTGGGCCTGGCCCAGCACGTCGCCCTCACGCCGCTGTTCCAGGTCGATGCGCGACAGCTCGAAGCCGTCCAGCGTCCCGGCCACGGCGTCCAGCCGGGCGCGGGCCGAGGTCGCCTCCGGCATCTCGGACACCAGCAGGCACAGGCCCGCCGCCGCACCACGGCCGACCCGGCCGCGCAACTGGTGCAGCTGCGAGACGCCGAAGCGGTCCGCGTCCATGATCACCATGGCGGTGGCGTTCGGCACGTTGACGCCGACCTCGATCACCGTGGTCGCCACCAGCACGTCGACCTCGCCGGCGGCGAAGCGGCGCATCACGTCGTCCTTCGCCTCCGGCTGCATCCTCCCGTGCAGGACCTCCACCCGGAGCCCCGCCAGCGGCCCCTTGGCCAGCTGCTCGGCGGTCTCCAGCACGGCCAGCGGCGGCCGCCGCTCCGCCTCGTCCTCCGCGGACTTCTTCTTCGACGCGTCCGCCTCGTCGTCCGAGTCGCCGATCCGCGGGCACACCACGTACGCCTGGTGGCCGTTCTCGACCTCCTCGCGCACCCGCTCCCAGGCGCGCGACAGGAAGTGCGGTTTGTCCTTCGCCGGCACGACGTGCGTGGCGATCGGCGAACGGCCGGCCGGCAGCTGGTCCAGCACGGAGGTCTCCAGGTCGCCGAAGACGGTCATCGCGACCGTGCGCGGGATCGGCGTCGCCGTCATCACCAGCAGGTGCGGCGGCTGCTTGGCCTTGCCGCGCAGCGCGTCGCGCTGCTCGACGCCGAAACGGTGCTGCTCGTCGACCACGACCAGGCCCAGGTCGTGGAACTGCACCTTGTCCTCGATCAGCGCGTGCGTGCCCACGACGATCCCGGCCTCGCCGGTCACCAGGTCCAGCAGCGCCTGGCGGCGGGCGGCGGCCCCCATGGAACCCGTCAGCAGCACGACCTTGGTGCCCAGGTCCGAGCCGCCGAGCATGCCGCCCTCGGCGAGGTCGCCCATCATCTCCGTGATCGAGCGGTGGTGCTGCTGCGCCAGCACCTCGGTCGGCGCCAGCATCGCGGCCTGGCCGCCCGCGTCGACCACGCCGAGCATGGCGCGCAGCGCCACCATCGTCTTGCCGGAACCCACCTCGCCCTGGAGCAGCCGGTGCATCGGGTGGTCCGTCGCGAGGTCCGCGAAGATCTCCGCCGACACCGTCTCCTGGCCCTCGGTGAGCGTGAACGGCAGCCGGGCGTCGAACGCCTTCAGCAGCCCGTCCTCCGCGGGGACCCGCGGTACGCCCGGCAGCGCGTCGTCCGCCGCCCTGCGCCGCGCGAGGGCCACCTGCAGCACGAACGCCTCGTCCCACTTCAGGCGCTCCTTGGCGACCATGATGTCGGCCTTGGACCGCGGGCGGTGGATCTTCTCCAGCGCCTCAGGCAGCGGCGCGAGCCCCCGCGTCTCCCGCAGCGCGGCGGGCAGCGGCTCGCCCGTGCCGGCCCACTGCGTGGCCCCCAGGGAGGTGAGCACGGTGTCCACGGTCTTCGCGATCGTCCACGAGTTGACCTGCTTGACCGCCGGGTAGATCGGGATCAGCCGGTTCGCGAAGGCGTCCACGGCCTCCTCGCTGTCCTCGGCGTCCAGCAACTGGTACTCGGGGTGCGCCAGCTGCAGGGCCCGGTTGAACACGGACACCTTGCCGGCGAACATGCCGCGGCGGCCGGGCAGCAGATCGTGCTCCGGCTTGAACACCCCCCGGCCGAAGAAGACCAGCGTCAGCGAACCGCTACCGTCGGTGACGACCACCTCCAGGCGCGCCTTGCCCGCGCCGTACGTCTTCTTCGTCGCCTTGGCGACGCGGGCGACGACGGTGACGTGCTCGTCGAGCGGGAGGTCGGACAGGCGGGTCAGCTCGCCGCGTTCGGCGTAGCGGCGGGGGTAGTGGTGCAGCAGGTCCCCGACCGTGCGCAGGTCGAGGTGGTCGGCGAACACCTTTGCGGTGCGGCCGCCGACGGATCGGGCGAGGGGTTCGTCAAGGGCAGCAGACATCGCGTCCATCTTTGCGCACCCCGCCGACAAAGTGCGGCGCGCGGCGCCGCACGGGCCGCCGGTACGGCGTCGCCGCCGGGTGTCCCGGGCGGACGCCTGGGGCGCGCCGCCCGGGACACCGTGGTCATCCGGTCACTTGACGTCGACGTAGTCGCCCGCGACGGCGACGGGCGCGGCGGTCGGCGAACCGGTGTAGCTGAAGCGGTAGTAGCCGTCCTGGGCGGCCTTGACCGTGGTCCTCAGCGAACCCGTCCTGCTCGACGGGATGCCCTTGACGTTCACGTAGTTGGTCGTGCCCGCCTTGCGGAACTGCAGCACGACCTTCTGGCCGGCGTAGCCGCCGTACTTGTGCGTCTCCCAGTTCGCGAGGGTCAGGGCGCCGGTGATGGTGATCGTCTTGCCCTTCTTCACCGGCTCCGGGGTGGCGTTGACCGTCAGCTTGGTGGCGCGCAGCACCTTGAAGGTCCTGGCGGGGTCGATCTGGACGTAGTGCCCGTTGTTGAGGCCGTTCGCGTAGGCCCACATCTTCCAGGTGCCGGCCTGCGAGTTCTTGCTCACGCCGAAGTGCCGGTAGTCCGAGGTGCTCTTCAGCACCAGGGTGCAGGTGTAGCTGGTGACGGCGTGCACACCGCAGCTGGGGAGCACCACGCCCCAGTCGTCGTGGTTGACGTCCTTGCCGTGGTAGAGGATCCCGCCCGCGTCGCTGATGCCGTCCGGGTCGGAGGCCGTGAGCTTGACGGTGACGGAGGCCCTGCCCGAGGGGTCGACCACGATGGACTTGCCGCCGTTGACGATCACGTTGGATATCCGCGTGCCGCCCGGTGCGGCCGCGGGAGCCGCCTGGACGGACGGCAGCGCGAGAGCGGACAGGGCCAGGGCGCCGACCGCGACGGCCGCGGCGGAGCGGATGCGCATGTTCACGATTACCCCCACATCGGTACGGTCCCGCCGTGTTCCCCCCGGCGGGTGACGTTGCCGTCCCGACCACTGTGCACGCGCTGTCCGGCCGCGCCGAGGAATCCCTCCCGACCGTCGCCCGCCGGTCGAACGGCTGTTGCAGGATGCCGACATGGTCACCGGACGGGCCGCACGGCCGCGCCTGCCGTTCATGTACGGCGGCCCCCGCCCGGCGAGCGGGGCCTACTCCACGCCGATCAGGAGCGGGCACGTCTCCTGGCCGCCGTCGTAGACGACCGTGTCGACCGCGAGGTGGCTGTCGCGGACGTGCGCCTCGAGCCGGTCCGCCAGGTCCGCGGGCGCGTCCGCCCCGATGACGAGGGTGACCATCTCCCCGCCCGCCGCGAGCATGCGGTCCAGGACGTTGATCCCGGTCTCCACGAGGTTCCCGCCGATCACCGCGACGTCCCCGTCGATGAGCCCGAGGACGTCCCCGCCCTGGCAGACGCCGGCCATGGTCCAGGACTGGGCCTCCGCGACGGCGAGCTCGGCGTAGCGCGTGGCGCCGGCCGCGGAGGTCATGGCGACGACGTCCTCGTCGAAGCGCCGGGTGGGCTCGTGGACGGCGATGGCCGCGATGCCCTGGACCGCGGACCGGGTGGGGATTAGGGCCACGCGGACGCCCTCCGCGCGGGCCTGTTCGGCCGCGGCGCCCACCGCGTGCCGCAGTTCGACGTCGTTGGGCAGCAGGACGACCTCGCGGGCGTGGGCCCGGCGGACGGCCTCCGCGATGTCGCCGCTCGCCGGCGGCTCCCCGGGCCGTACCGCGACCACGGTGGCGCCGGCCCGGGCGCAGAGCGCGGCCAGGCCCTCGCCGCGCACCACGGCGACCACAGCACGCACCGCACGCTCGCCCCGTTTGCCCGCCCCGTGGACGCCGCCCGCCCCGTGCACGCCGCTGGTCCCGCGGCGCCCGCGCTCCAGCGCCCTCGCCTGGTCCCCGAAGTGCGTGACCTTGATGCGGTACGGCCGGCCGGCCTCGATCCCCGCCTCGATGGCGGCGCCCACGTCGTCGACGTGCACGTGGACGTTCCACAGCCCGTCCCCGCCCACGACCACCAGGGAGTCGCCGAGCCGGTCCAGCCGCGTGCGCAGCGCGGGGACGGCGCGGTCGGGCGCCTCCAGGAGGTAGATGACCTCGAAGCCCGGCCCGCCGGGCACCGCGTGCGGGTCGCCGCCTTCCGCGCCCTCGCCCGCCGCAGCGCAGCCGTACGGCACGACCGGGGACGCGCCCCTGGGCAGCGGCACCCGCAGGGCGTCGTCGAGCGGGCCCATCGGGGCCTGCCCGGAGACCGCGTCAGCGAGGGCGCCCAGGACGGCGACGAGGCCGCGCCCGCCGGCGTCGACGACACCGGCGTCACCGAGGACGGCCAGTTGCCGCGGAGTTGCCGCCAGCGCGAGGCGGGCCGCCTCGTACGCGGCCCGGGACACCTCGTGGACGCCGCCGCTCGCCGCGGAGGCGGCCTCCGCGGCGGCCGTGGCGACGGTCAGCATCGTGCCCTCGACCGGGTGCGCGACCGCCTGGTAGGCGGACTCCGCGGCCCGGCGCAGGGCCGGACGCAGGTCGCCGGCGTCCACGGTGAGGACCTCGGCCATGCCGCGCAGCAGTTGGGCCAGGATCGTCCCGGAGTTGCCGCGCGCCCCTATGAGCGCGCCGTGCGCCATGGAGCGCAGGCAGGAGGTGAGGTCAGGGGTGCTTCCCGAGGCGGCGTGGCCCTCGAAGACGGCGTCCACGGACTGGGCGGCGGACTCCACGGTCAGGAAGAGGTTCGTGCCGGTGTCCCCGTCGGCGACGGGGTAGACGTTGATCGCGTCGATCTCCTCGCGGGCCCGCCCCAGTGCCTGGAGGGACAGCCGGCACCATGCGCGCACCGCGGGGGGGTCGAGCGTCGGCGGCACGTGTTCCTCCTGCGGGGGCGGCCGGGGACCTGGGGTGGGGAGGTGTCCGCACGCAGCGTACTGAGCGCCGGGGCCCTCCGGGCGACCGCCCCGTACCGCTGACCATGGTAATTTCGAGGGACAGGAGCGGTCGTAGTATGCTGCTCCGGTTGCCCGGGGCTGTCCCGGGCCGTCCCACGGCACCACCGGTCCTCCTTCAATGCACTTGGACGGGCGACGGCGCCGCCGGGATTTATCCGTTAGTGCATCTGAAGTCTTTGGAGTGACCCGTGGCTGCCAACTGCGACGTCTGCGGCAAGGGGCCGGGCTTCGGCAACAACATCTCGCACTCGCACCGCCGTACTCGCCGTCGTTGGAACCCCAACATCCAGACGGTGCGTGCCGTGGTCGGTCGGACGCCGAAGCGCCTCAACGTCTGCACCTCGTGCATCAAGGCCGGCAAGGTCGCGCGCTGACGCATAGGACGTCGTAGCGCAGCCTTGCGGCTGCCGGAGCCGGTCCACCCTCGGGTGGACCGGCTTTCTGCTGTGACCTCCCGCACGTCGGCCGGCGGGATCCGTCAGCGCTGCCGCCAGGCGTGGTCCACCGGGCCGATGCCGCCGCCCAGCGGGAAGCCGGCCGCGATGGCGCCGGTGACGTACTCCTTGGCGGCGTGGGCCGCCTCCGGGACGTCCAGTCCCCGGGCGAGGAACGAGGCGACGGCCGAGGCCAGGGTGCAGCCGGTGCCGTGGGTGTGGCGGTTGTCATGCCGCGGGCCGCGCAGCCAGTGCTCGCTGCTGCCGTCGGTGAGCAGGTCGACGGCGTCGCCGCTGAGGTGGCCGCCCTTGATCAGGGCCCAGCGGGGCCCGCACTTGAGGACGGCGGCCGCGGCCTCGCGCATGGCCGGCTCGCCGTCCACGACGACGCCCGTGATCTGGCGCACCTCGTCCAGGTTGGGGGTGGCGACGGTGGCCAGCGGCAACAGCCGGGTCCTGACGACCTCGACGGCGTCGGCGGCGAGCAGCGGGTCGCCGTGCTTGGAGACGCCGACCGGGTCGACGACCACGGGGACGTCGAGTGGGGCGAGGAGTTCGGCGACGGCGGTGACGAGCCCGGCCGAGGCGAGCATCCCGGTCTTGACCGCCTGCACGCCGATGTCGTCCACGACGCTGCGGAACTGGGCCCGTACGGCCTCCACGGGCAGTTCCCAGGCGCCCTGGACGCCCAGCGAGTTCTGCGCCGTGACGGCCGTGACCACGCTCATCCCGTGGACGCCGAGGGCGAGCATGGTCTTCAGGTCGGCCTGGATGCCCGCGCCGCCGCCGGAGTCGGAGCCGGCGACGGTGAGCACGCGCGGTGGAATCGTCATGGGGCGAATCTAGTCGCCGCCGTCACTCGGCCCCGAAGTGGTCCCATCCGCCGGCCTTGTCCCAGGGGGCGCCGTCCACGGTGACCTGGGGCGCCGTGGTGGCCTTCACCACCCGGCCGATGACCCGCCAGCGGGCGGGCAGCTTCGTGTCCGGGGGGAAGGCGGCGACTATCGCGTGGTCCTCTCCCCCGGTCAGCACCCAGTGCAGCGGGTCGACCCCGACGGCCTGGCCGATGTCGGCCATCTGCGCCGGGACGTCGATGTCGGCGGAGGAGAGGTCGATGGCGACCCCGCTGGCGGCGGCGATGTGGCCGAGGTCGGCGACGAGCCCGTCGCTGACGTCGGTCATGGCCGTCGCGCCGAGTTCCGCGGCGGCGGGACCGGCGTGGTATGGCGGTTCGGGGCGGCGGTGGGCCTCGACGAAGGCACGCGGGGAGCGGAACCCCCGGGAGAGGACGGCGAGTCCCGCCGCGGACCAGCCCAGCCACCCCGTGACGGCGACGACGTCGCCGGGCCGGGCACCGGATCGGGTGATGGGTTCACGGTCGCGCAGGTCACCCAGTGCGGTGATGGAGAGCATGATCGTGTCGCCGCGGACGACGTCGCCGCCGACCACGGCCGCGCCGGCCACCTGGCACTCGTCCCGGATGCCGTCCATCAGCTCGACCGGCCAGGTCACCGGCAGGTCGGCCGGGACGACCAGGGCGAGCAGCACCGCGGTCGGCACGGCGCCCATGGCGGCGATGTCGGCGAGGTTCTGCGCGGCGGCCTTGCGGCCCACGTCGTAGGCGGTGGACCAGTCGCGGCGGAAGTGCCGCCCCTCCACGAGCGCGTCGGTGGTGGCCACCACCCGCCGGTCCGGCGCCGCCACCACGGCGGCGTCGTCACCCGGTCCGAGCCGGACGGCGGGGCTGGAGGTGAGCCGGGCGGTCAACTCCCTGATGAGCCCGAACTCCCCCAGTTCGCCCACGGTGCCCTTCATCTGACTGTCCCCTTCACCTGGCCGGTCCCCTTCTGTGTGCGCTTGCGCGGCGGCTTCGGCACGGCCGGTACCGCGCGGGTCTCCCCGCGGCATGCGGCGACGCGGTACCGTGACGTTCCCTCCCACATGATCCTCGTAGCCGCCCTGGAGGTTCCGTGGTACAGGCGTACATTCTGATCCAGACCGAGGTAGGGAAGGCCTCGGCAGTAGCGGAGGTGATCTCCAAGATTTCCGGGGTCATCCAGGCCGAGGACGTCACCGGCCCGTACGACGTGATCGTGCGCGCCCAGGCCGACACGGTCGACGACCTCGGGCGCCTCGTGGTGGCGAAGGTGCAGCAGGTCGAGGGGATCACCCGCACCCTGACCTGTCCGGTCGTCCATCTGTAGGCCCCCTGTAGGCTCGGCGGGTGATGTACCGCCGGGTAGCGCTAGTCTCCGTGTCCGCCGCCGCGTGCGTGTCCGCGGCGGCGGTCTGGATCTCCGCCTCCGGCGGTGACGCGGGCGGGGTCGCCGTTCCGTCGCCCTCCGCCTCCGCCGCCCGGATGTGCGGCGCGCTCCACGACGCGCTGCCGGGGAAGGTCGACGGCCTGTCGAAGCGGTCGGTGCGTCCCGTCTCCGACCTCACCGCCGGTTGGGGGGATCCTACGGTGGTGCTGCGCTGCGGCGTGCCGCGACCCGAGATGCTGACCCCGGGCAACCCGTCGTACAACCCCACCGCGGACGCGGTGGAGGTCAACGGCGTCAGCTGGCTCGTCGAGCCGACCGGCGACGGCTACCGCTTCACGACGACCGGCCGCAAGGCCTTCGTCGAGGTGACGGTACCCGCCCGGTACAAGCCCGAGGTCAATCCGTTGACCGACCTCGGGCACGCGGTGGAGACGACGATCCCCTCCGAGCTCTGACGCACCGGGGGTACGGCCCCCGTCCGGTCGGGCTCAGCGCAGGCCGGTGGAGCGCCGCAGCGCGGCCTGGATCAGCCGGTCCACCAGTTCCGCGTAGCCGACGCCGCTCTCCCGCCACATGCGCGGGTACATGGAGATCGGCGTGAAGCCCGGCATCGTGTTGATCTCGTTGATCACGAACTCGCCGTCCTCCTGCAGGAAGAAGTCCGCGCGGACCAGGCCCTCGCAGGAGGCCGCGTCGAAGGCGGCCACGGCGAGCCGCTGCACCTCGGCGGTCTGCTCCGGGGTCAGCGGCGCGGGGACGACGCCCTCGGCGGAGTCGATGTACTTCGCCTCGAAGTCGTAGAAGTCGTGCGCGGTGACCGGCGGGATCTCGGCGGGCACCGACGCGCGGGGACCGTCCTCGAACTCCAGGACACCGCATTCGATCTCGCGGCCCCGCAGCAGCGACTCCACGAGCACCTTGGGGTCGTGCCGGCGGGCCTCCTCGATCGCCTCGTCCAGGCCGGCGAGGTCGTTGACCTTGCTGATGCCCATCGAGGACCCGGCGCGGGCGGGCTTGACGAAGACCGGCCAGCCGTGGTCGGCGGCGAATTCGACGACCTTCGCGCGGGCCGCGGCCGGGTCGTTCTCCCACTCGCGGGGGCGGATGACGACGTACGGGCCGACCGGCAGGCCGAAGGAGATGAAGACCCGCTTCATGTACTCCTTGTCCATGCCGACGGCGGAGGCGAGCACGCCGGAGCCGACGTAGGGCACGCCGGAGAGCTCCAGTAGCCCCTGGAGGGTGCCGTCCTCGCCGTACGGGCCGTGCAGCATGGGGAAGACGACGTCGACGTCGCCGAGGACCTTGGGCACCGAGCCGGGCTCGCTGTAGACGACCTCGCGGCTGGCCGGGTCCACCGGCAGCACCACCGAGCCGTCGGAGGACTCGGCGAGCTGCTCGACGCTCGGCAGCGCGCGGTCGGCGATCGCCATCCGGGACGGGTCGTCGGCGGTGAGCGCCCAACGGCCGTCGGTGGTGATCCCGATCGGCAGCACGTCGTACTTGTCGCGGTCGATCGCGCTGAGTACGGCGCCTGCGGTGACGACCGAGATGGCGTGCTCGGAGCTGCGTCCGCCGAAGACGACCGCGACGCGCGGCTTGCGGGAAGAAGGCTGAATGCTCATGTCGCGTTGACCTTACCGTTCCGGACGTCAGCGTTCCGACTTGGCGGAGCGCGACATCAGCTCCTTGACCGCGACGACCGGCTGCTTCCCGTTGTGCACGATGTCGACGACGGTCTCGGTGATGGGCATGTCGACGCCGTGCCGGCGGGCCAGGTCGAGGACCGACTCGCAGGACTTGACGCCCTCGGCGGTCTGCCGGGTGACCGCGATGGTCTCCTGCAGCGTCATGCCCTTGCCCAGGTTGAAACCGAAGGTGTGGTTGCGGGACAGCGGCGAGGAGCAGGTCGCGACCAGGTCGCCCAGGCCCGCGAGACCG
Source organism: Streptomyces sp. NPDC111520 (assembly GCF_055635295.1). Taxonomy (NCBI): domain Bacteria; kingdom Bacillati; phylum Actinomycetota; class Actinomycetes; order Kitasatosporales; family Streptomycetaceae; genus Streptomyces; species Streptomyces sp. NPDC111520. The sequence goes on from NZ_JBVKBW010000006.1 coordinate 173,973, forward strand.
GAGAAGGTCAGCGGGTCGGCACCGAGCGCGATGCCGAGCCGGGTGGTCTCGGCCAGGCCGCGCGTGATCAACGATCCCTTGGTGTTGTCGCCCAGGCCCATGCCGTCGGCGATGCCGACCGCCAGGCCGATCACGTTCTTCACCGCGCCGCCGAGTTCGCAGCCGACCACGTCGGTGTTGGTGTACGGGCGGAAGTACGCGGTGTGGCTGGCGGCCTGCAGCCGCTTGGCGACGGCCTCGTCGCGGCAGGCGACGACGCTGGCGGCGGGCTGCCGCGCGGCGATCTCCTTGGCCAGGTTGGGGCCGGACAGCACGGCGACGCGCTCCGGGCCCGCCTTGGCGACCTCCTCGATGACCTCGCTCATCCGCTTGGCCGTGCCGAGTTCGACGCCCTTCATCAGGCTGACCAGCACCGAGTCGCGGGGCAGCAGCGACTGCCACTCGGCCAGGTTGCCGCGGAGCGTCTGCGACGGTACGGAGAGGATCACGAACTCCGCGTCCCGGGCGGCCTCGGCGGGGTCGGTGGTGGCGGTGATCGTCGCGGGCAGCTCGGTACCGGGGAGGTAGAACGGGTTGCTGCGCGTGTTGTTGACGGCCTCGACGACCTCGGGGCGGCGGCCCCACATGGTCACCTGGGCGCCGGCGTCCGCGAGCACCATCGCGAAGGCGGTGCCCCAGGAGCCCGCGCCGTAGACCGCGCAGCGCGTCGTCACTTGGTGGTCCCCTTCTGCTTGCGCGGGTCGAAGCGCTCGGCGGGCGGTGTCTGACCGCGCAGTTCGCCCAGCAGCTCGCTGACCGCGGCCATGATGGTGTCGGTGGCGTCCCTGAGCACCTCGGCGTTGGCCTCCTGGCCGTGGAAGGCCGACAGGTCCACCGGCGGTCCGGCGACGACCCGCAGCGTCCTGCGCGGGAAGAGGCGGACCTTCTTGTCCTTGGCGTACGGCGGCATGACCTCGTTGGCGCCCCACTGGGCGACCGGGATCACGGGGGCCTTGGTCATCAGCGCGACCCGGGCCACGCCGGTCTTGCCCACCATCGGCCACATCTCGGGGTCGCGGGTCAGCGTGCCCTCCGGGTAGAAGGCGACGCACTCGCCGGAGTTGATGGCGTCCACCGCGGCGCGGAAGGCGTTGGCGGCGTCGGTGCTCTCCCGGTACACGGGGATCTGGCCGGTGCCGCGCAGGATCGCGCCGACGAAGGCAGGCTTGAACAGCGGCGCCTTCGCCAGGAAGCGGGGGACCCGTCCGGTGTTGTACTGGAAATGCGCGTACGACAGGGGGTCGAGGTACGAGTTGTGGTTGACCGCCGTGATGAATCCGCCCCGGACCGGAATGTGCTCCATTCCGCGCCAGTCCCGCTTGAAGAGAACGACGAGCGGCGGTTTGGCGATGACGGCTGCGAGCCGGTACCAGAAGCCGATTCTGCGGCGGGACACCAGAACTCCTCCTCGTTCCGCCGCCGGCCCGGGATCACCGGACCGCGGCCTGCTGTGGTCGGCGGCACCGTACGGCCGGTGCGGCCGCACAAGTGTCGCCGGAAGGGCCACCGTAACGCCAGGGCGAAAGGCCCTCGGGGGGCGCGCCCCCGGCGCGGGCGCCGGGCCGGGGGGCCAGGGCACGTGCCAGGGAGATCGTGCACCCGGAGGCGGGCCGCCGGGAAGGGGGGTTGGGGCAGGGTGGCGGTGGGCCCGTGGGACCCGAGCACAATAGTTCGGTGTCGCCACCCGTGGAATGGTCGCTCGTCGTCCCGCTGAAGCCGCTGGCCGCTGCCAAGAGCCGCCTCGCGGAGGCCGTCGGCCCCGTGCGGCGCGGGCTGGCACTGGCCTTCGCGCAGGACACGGTGGCCGCCGCGCTGGCCTGCGCGGCGGTACGAAATGTGACGGTCGTCACCGATGACCCGCTCGCCGGGGCCGCGCTGGCGGCCCTGGGGGCGCGTGTCGTGCCGGACTCGCCGGCGGCCGGCCTCAACGCCGCGCTGCGGCACGGCGCCGAAGCGGTCCGCCGGCAACACCCCACCGCCGCCGTGGCGGCCCTGAACGCCGATCTCCCGGCCTTGCGGCCCGCCGAACTGGCCGCGGTGCTCCGCGCGGCCGCGCGGCGCCCAGGGCGGTCGTTTCTGGCCGACGCGGCCGGAATCGGCACCACGCTGCTGGCGGCCACCGCGGGAAACGCCCTCGCGCCGGCCTTCGGGGGGCCCTCGCGGGCCCGCCACCGGGCCTCCGGCGCCCGTGAGATCGCCCTGCCGGACGTGGACTCCGTGCGCCGGGACGTCGATACGGGCGAGGACCTGGCCGCCGCGCTGCTGCTGGGCGCCGGGCCGCACACGCGGGCGCTGCTGCTGCCGGGACTTCGGGCGGCGCCGCAGGACGGGTCCACCGCACCCGGCCCGGCCGGGTGCCCGGCCGCGGGGGCACCGGCCCCGGGCGGCGGTGCCCGATAGGCTGAGGCCCATGCAGGCCACCGCGTACACCTACGACCCCGAGACCCGTGCCGGCAGCGTGCTGCTGGACGACGGGACGCCGCTGCCGTTCGACGCGGCGGCGTTCGACGCCGGGGGCCTGCGGCTGCTGCGGCCCGGTCAACGCGTGCGGATCCGCACGGAGGGCAGCGGGGACGGGCGCCGGGTGGTGTTCGTGACGCTGCAGACCTTCCCCGACCCGGGGGCCTGAGCACACGCCGTACACGCCGACGGGCCGCGCACCCCTGAGTCGGGGTGCCCGGCCCGTCGGCGTGTACGGGGCCGCGGAATCGTTACCGCTTCGCGGTCCGCTTGGCGGCGGTCTTCCGGGCCGCCGACTTGGCGGGCGCTTTCTTGGCCGGGGCGGTCTTCTTGGCGGTCGCCTTCTTCGCCGTGGTCTTCTTGGCGGCCGCCTTCTTCGCCGTCGTCGCCTTGGCCGCGGTGGTCTTCTTGGCCGTGGTCTTGGCGGCGGTGGTCTTCTTGGCCGTGGCCGCCTTGGTGGCGGCCTTCTTCGCCGTGGTCTTCTTCGCGGCGGCCTTCTTGGTGGTGGCCTTGGCGGTGACGCCTCCGCTCAGGCTGCCCTTGGGCGCCTTCTTGACGGAGACCTCTCCCATCTTGGGGAGCTTCTTCGACCCGCTGACCAGGTCCTTGAAGCCCTGACCGGCGCGGAAGCGCGGGACGGAGGTCTTCTTGACCCGGACCCGCTCCCCGGTCTGGGGGTTGCGGGCGTAGCGGGCGGGACGCTCCACCTTCTCGAACGAGCCGAAGCCGGTGACCGAGACCCGGTCCCCGCTGACCGTCGCGCGGACGATCGCGTCCAGGACGGCGTCGACCGCGTCCGCGGCCTGCTGACGGCCGCCGAGCTTGTCGGCAATCGCTTCAACGAGCTGCGCCTTGTTCACGTCTTCCCCTTCGGAAACTTGCCCGGCGATGAAGTTCGGGCTTTTTCGCACGCTAGGCGGATATATACCGCAAATCAAATACGAAACGGGCGAATCACCCTTGTGCCGCAACGAACTCGGGGCTCAGGAAGACCTTTGATCGGGGAATCGGCCTTCGTCGAGGTCCTTCATCAGTTCCTCCAGACGCCTTGCCGCACCCGCGAGATCGTGCTTCGCGGCCGCGGTGATGACGAGCAGCCGCCGGGTCAACTGCATCCTGACGTCCTCCGGCACTTGCAGACCCGCCACCCGGGTGTGGGCCTGCTTCAACCTGGCAGCGAGGAACCCGTACAGCTCGAGTTGGCCATCGTGTTCCATGTGCCGATTGTGTCATCTGCGGTGAGTTGTCACGAGGTGTGGAGCCGAACACGCCGCAGCGCCCCCCGCCCGGTGGGGGCGGGGGGCGCTGCGGAGGTGGGGCCGGCGGGCGGCCGCGGGGGCCGCCGGACCGCTCAGACCTGCAGGGTCTGCGGCTTGTAGGAGGGGCGCTCGGCCTCGTAGGCGGCGATGTCGGCCTCGTTCTTCAGGGTGAGGCTGATGTCGTCCAGGCCGTTGAGCAGCCTCCAGCGGGCGTTGTCGTCCAGCTCGAAGGGGGCGGTGACGTCCCCGGCGCGTACCTCGCGGTCCTGGAGGTCGACGGTGATCTCGACCGTGGGGTCGGCCTCGGTCAGCCGCCAGAGCTCCTCGACCGTCTCCTGCGGCAGGATCACGGTGAGCAGGCCGTTCTTCAACGAGTTGCCGCGGAAGATGTCGGCGAAGCGGGATGAGATGACGGCCTTGAAACCGTAGTTCTGCAGGGCCCACACCGCGTGCTCGCGGGAGGAGCCGGTGCCGAAGTCCGGGCCGGCGACCAGGACGGTGGCGCCCTGGCGCTCGGGCCGGTTGAGCACGAACTCGGGGTCCTTGCGCCAGGCCTCGAACAGGCCGTCCTCGAAGCCGTTGCGGGTGACCTTCTTCAGCCAGTGGGCCGGGATGATCTGGTCCGTGTCGGCGTTGCTGCGGCGCAGCGGCACGGCGCGCCCGGTGTGCGTGGTGAAAGCTTCCATCGTTCTCAGGCCTCCAGGACGGCTGCGCCGGGCAGATCGGCGGGGGACGAGAGGTGGCCGGTGACCGCGGTCGCGGCCGCGACCTGCGGCGACACCAGGTGGGTGCGGCCGCCCTTGCCCTGCCGTCCCTCGAAGTTGCGGTTGGAGGTGGACGCGGAGCGCTCACCGGGGGCCAGTTGGTCGGGGTTCATGCCCAGGCACATCGAGCAGCCCGCGTGCCGCCACTCGGCGCCGGCCTCCTTGAAGACCTTGTCCAGGCCCTCCTCCACGGCCTGCAGCGCGACCCGGACCGAGCCGGGCACCACCAGCATCCGCACGCCGTCGGCGATCTTGCGGCCCTTGACGACGGAGGCGGCGGAGCGCAGGTCCTCGATGCGGCCGTTGGTGCAGGAGCCGACGAAGACGGTGTCGACCTTCACCTCGCGCAGTGGTGTACCGGGCTCCAGGGCCATGTACTCCAGGGCCTTCTCGGCGGCCAGCCGGTCGCTGGGGTCCTCGAAACCGGCCGGGTCCGGCACGGCGGCGCTCAGCGGGGCGCCCTGGCCGGGGTTGGTGCCCCAGGTGACGAACGGGGACAGCTGGGAGGCGTCGATGACGACCTCGTGGTCGAAGACGGCGTCCTCGTCGGTCCTGAGCGTCTCCCAGTACGCGACCGCGGCGTCCCAGTCTTCGCCCTGCGGGGCGTGCGGACGGCCCTGCAGGTAGTCGAAGGTGGTCCGGTCCGGGGCGATCATGCCGGCCCGGGCACCCGCCTCGATCGACATGTTGCAGATGGTCATCCGGGCCTCCATCGAGAGCTTCTCGATGGCCGAGCCGCGGTACTCGATGACGTAGCCCTGGCCGCCGCCGGTGCCGATCCTGGTGATGATCGCCAGGATCAGGTCCTTGGCGGTGACGCCGTCGGGCAGCTCGCCGTCGACGGTGATCGCCATGGTCCGGAACGGGGCCAGCGGCAGGGTCTGGGTGGCCAGCACGTGCTCGACCTGGCTGGTGCCGATGCCGAACGCCAGCGCGCCGAAGGCGCCGTGGGTGGAGGTGTGGCTGTCGCCGCAGACGACGGTCATGCCCGGCTGGGTCAGGCCCAGCTGCGGACCGACGACGTGCACCACGCCCTGCTCGACGTCGCCCAGCGGGTGCAGCCGCACCCCGAACTCGGCGCAGTTCTTGCGCAGCGTCTCCAGCTGCGTGCGCGAGACCGGGTCGGCGATCGGCTTGTCGATGTCGAGGGTGGGGGTGTTGTGGTCCTCGGTCGCGATGGTGAGGTCCAGCCTGCGGACCTGGCGGCCGTTCATCCGCAGACCGTCGAAGGCCTGCGGGCTGGTGACCTCGTGGAGCAGGTGCAGGTCGATGAAGAGGAGGTCGGGCTCGCCCTCGGCGCGCCGTACGACGTGATCCTCCCAGACCTTTTCCGCGAGTGTCCTTGCCATCGCATTCCCTCCGACCGGCCGCTCTGCCGGCCTGTTCGTCGTTGCCCTGCGTGTCCGCGCCCTTGTGGGGAGTGGCCGCAGCGGCCCTGTGCATTCCAGCGTGCCGCGTCCACCGGAAAATTGAACTTGCGTTTCACAGAGTGAGACGGGAGTATCGTTGCATGGACAACAGTAGTGGCGTCGGCGTTCTCGACAAGGCGGCTCTGGTGCTCAGCGCGCTGGAGTCCGGCCCGGCCACCCTGGCCGGGCTCGTGGGCGCCACGGGTCTCGCCCGCCCCACCGCACACCGCCTGGCCGTCGCCCTGGAACACCACCGGATGGTTGCCCGCGACATGCAGGGGCGCTTCATCCTCGGTCCGCGGCTGTCCGAACTCGCCGCCGCGGCGGGCGAGGACCGACTGCTGGCCACCGCCGGTCCGGTGCTCACGCACCTGCGGGACGTGACCGGCGAGAGCGCCCAGCTCTACCGTCGCCAGGGCGACACCCGCATCTGCGTGGCCGCCGCCGAGCGGCTGTCCGGACTGCGGGACACCGTCCCCGTCGGCTCCACGTTGCCGATGAAGGCGGGTTCGGCGGCCCAGGTCCTGCTCGCCTGGGAGGAGCCGGAGCGGCTCCACCGCGGTCTGCAGGGGGCCCGCTTCACCGCCACCGCGCTCTCCGGTGTGCGGCGCCGCGGCTGGGCGCAGTCGATCGGCGAGCGCGAACCCGGCGTGGCCTCCGTCTCGGCCCCGGTGCGCGGCCCGTCCAACCGCGTGGTGGCGGCGGTGTCCGTCTCCGGTCCGATCGAGCGGCTCACCCGTCACCCCGGGCGCATGCACGCCCAGGCCGTCGTGGACGCCGCGGCCCGGCTGTCGGAGTCGCTGCGCCGCAGCAGCTGAGCCGGCGCCGGCCTCAGGCCGCCCGCTCCTCACCCGCCTTCAGCCGCTGGGCCGCCGTCTCGCCCCGGCGTCCCACCGGGACCACGCCCGTCGCGGCACCCAGCCCGAAGGCGGGCATGTCGACGTAGACGGACTCGTAGGCGCCCGCCGGCGTCGCGTACGTCTCGTGCCAGAAGCCCACTCTGCCCTTGCCGGCCCGCGCGCGGCGGTTGAACGCCGCCCACGCGGGCCGGTGCTGCTTGTCCTGCTGCGAGGCGTACGCGAAGAGCTGCTCCGTGGACCTCCAGTACTGGACGACGTAGATCACCCGGGGCCCGCCGAACAGCAACCGGTACCCCAGGAACCCGCTCCCGTCGTCCTGCGACAGCTCCCGCAGCATGCGGGGCATCGCACGGAAGACCGGCAGCCAGCTGCCGAGGGACCGGAAGCGGTTGATCCGCATCCCGATGAGGAACACCACGATGCCCCCCTCGGCGGCGGCGGTGTTGCGGCCCGGAATCACCTGCGCGGACATGAGGAACCCCTGTCGGTCGTGTTGGATAGTGGCACTATCCATGCTTAGATAGTGCCACTATCCGATGGAGGGCGCAAGGGAATGCGACTGGCGGAGTTGAGCGAACGCAGCGGCGTGGCGACGGCCACGATCAAGTACTACCTGCGCGAGGGCCTGCTCCCGGCCGGCCGCCGCGTGACGGCCACGCAAGCCGAGTACGGGGAGGACCACCTGCGCCGGCTGCGGTTCGTCCGGGCGCTGATCCAGGTCGGCAAGGTGCCGGTGACCACCGCCCGCGAGGTGCTCGCCGCGGTGGAGGACGAGTCGCTCGGCCGGCACACGCGGCTCGGCGCCGCCACCTTCGTCCTGCCGCACGGCCCGGAGCCCGACGAGGACGACCCGGCGACCGGCACGGCCCGCCGCGAGGTGGACCGGTTGATGGCCGAACTCGGCTGGCGCTACGGCAGCGAGGAGTACGGCCCCTCCCCCGCGTACCGGATGCTCGTCACGGCGGTCGCCGCCCTGACCCGCCTCGGATACCCCAGCAGCGCACGGCACTTGGCGCCGTACGCGCGGCTCGCCGCCCAACAGGCCGTCCACGACCTGGATCTGGTCGAGACGTACGACACCCCGCTCGAACAGGCGGCGGCCGCGGTGACGCTCACCGTGCTCTACGAACCCGTGCTGCTGGGCCTGCGCCGGCTCGCCGAGGCCGAGGAGTCCCGGCGCCGCTTCGGAGTTGAGTGACCCGGAACGCCGGGAAGGTGCCGGGCGGGGGTCGGGACCGGCGGAAACGGGAGAGGCCCCCCGCCGAAGCGGAGGGCCTCTCCCCGATGTACCCCCGACCGGATTCGAACCGGCGCTACCGCCTTGAGAGGGCGGCGTGCTAGGCCGCTACACAACGGGGGCAAGTCTTCAGGAAATACGCTGGGGTACCAGGACTCGAACCTAGACTAAATGAACCAGAATCACTCGTGCTGCCAATTACACCATACCCCATGGTGTGTCAAGTACCCCCGACCGGATTCGAACCGGCGCTACCGCCTTGAGAGGGCGGCGTGCTAGGCCGCTACACAACGGGGGCCCTAGCGATCCCTGCGAGAGAGATCCGTACCCCCGACCGGATTCGAACCGGCGCTACTGCCTTGAGAGGGCAGCGTGCTAGGCCGCTACACAACGGGGGCTTTGCAGAAGATCTGCGCTGGGGTACCAGGACTCGAACCTAGACTAACTGAACCAGAATCAGTCGTGCTGCCAATTACACCATACCCCACCAAAACTCAACCCCCCGCAGGGGGTTTTGTTTGGCCGCGCTTCCCGTGCCGGCCTTTTCGGCCCGCCCGGGCGGCGCAGGAAGAACATTACCCGATCGGTGACGGGGCTCCAAAACGAGTATCCGCCGCCAGAAGTGCGGGCAGCTCCCCGAGCCCGGTGATCCGGCGCAGGTCCGGCGCGGTGACGGAACCCGTACGGTCCAGCCACACCCCGTACAGGCCCGCCGCGTCCGCGCCGCGCGCGTCGGTGTCGGCCTTGTCGCCCACGTAGGCGACCTCCTCCGGCGGCAGCCCGAGCGCCCGGCACGCTCCGAGGAAGGCCTCCGGCGCGGGCTTGGCGTGCCCGAGTTCCTGCGAGCACACCAGGCACTCGAAGCGGTCGCGGATCCCGAGCCGGGACAGCTTGCGCTCCTGGTGGGCGGTGCTGGAGTTGGACAGCAGACCGTGCCGGTAGTGGGGGGTGAGGGCGTCCAGCGCCGGCAGGACGTCGGGGAAGACCGCCCAGGCGGCCTCGAAGTGCACGTAGTAGGCCGCGAACCAGGCGTCGGCCTCGGTGTCGGGCACGGACGGACCCAGGAGGGCCCGGACGCGCTCCCTGCGGTGCTCGGTGAAGGTCAGTTCCCCGGTGAGGAAGCGCGCGTAGTGCGTCTCCATCACCTCGCGCCAGGTGTGCAGCGCCCGCTCCTCGCCGCCGAACGCGCCGAGCAGACCCTCGGCCTCGAGGTGACGCAGCGCGCCGGACCGCTCGGCACCGGAGTAGTCGAAGATCGTGTCGTCGATGTCCCAGAGCACGGCGCGGATCGGCATATGCCGACTCTAGCCCGGTACTCCGTCCGGGGTGCCGGTGGCCGGCGGCCACCCGGTGAACAGCCTCCGGCGGCTCTCGAAACGGCGTGCCTCGCCCGTCACGGGGTCCTCGAACTCCAGCGCCCGGGCCAGCAGCCGCAGCGGACGGGAGAAGTCGCCGGGCGCGGCGGGCGGCAGGACGTGCGGGTAGACGGGGTCGCCGAGGATCGGCAGGCCCAGGCCGTTCATGTGCACCCGCAACTGGTGGGTCCGGCCGGTCTCGGGGCGGAGCCGGTAGCGCGCGAGTCCGTCGCGGTGGTCCAGCAGTTCCACGTGGCTGCGGGCGTTGGGCTCGCCGGGGACCTCGCGGGCCGCCATTTCACCGCGTTCCTTCACGATCCGGCTCTCCACCGTGCGCGGCAGCACCAGGGCGGGGTCGTGCCGGGCCACGGCCTCGTACTCCTTGCGCACCAGCCGGTCGCGGAAGATCGTCTGGTAGGCGCCGCGCAGCTCGGGGCGGACGACGAACATCACCACGCCCGCCGTCAGCCGGTCGAGCCGGTGGGCCGGGCTGAGCTCGGGCAGCGCGAGGTCGTGGCGCAGCCGGGTCAGCGCCGTCTGCACGACGTGGGCGCCGCGCGGCATGGTGGCGAGGAAGTGCGGCTTGTCGACGACGAGCAGCCGGTCGTCGCGGTGGAGCACTTCGATCGCGAAGGGCACCGGGGCCTCCTCCGGCAGCTCCCGGTGGAACCAGACGTGGCCGCCCGGGTGGTAGGCGGCGTCGGGTGCGAGCGGGCCTTCGGCGCCGTGCACCTCGCCCGCCGCGAACATGGCGTCCACCCGTTCCGGGGGAACCGCCGTGCCGAAGCGGTCCACCAGGTGGTCGCGGACCGTCGTCCAGGTGCCGGTGCCGGGCAGCCGGACGCGTACGGGATCGACCCCGCGGCGCTGGGGCAGCGGGGGTACCGGGGGCCTGGTCCTGCGGCGCACGAGGTGGTCCGGGAGGCGTGCCGCCCCGGGCGCCTGGTGGAGGGCCCGGGGCGGTTCGGCGTACCGCGGTCAGCCGGCGAGCTTCGCCAGGGTGGCGTCGACGCGGGCCAGGGTGCGCTCACGGCCGAGCACTTCGAGGGACTCGAAGAGCGGCAGGCCGACGGTGCGGCCGGTGACGGCGACGCGTACCGGCGCCTGGGCCTTGCCGAGCTTGAGGCCGTGGGTCTCGCCGGCGGCGAGGACCGCGTCCTTCAGGGCCTCGGCGTTCCAGTCGGCGGCCGCCAGGTTCTCCCGGGCGGTGGTCAGCAGCGCCGAGGCGGCGGCCGGGTCCTTCATCGCCTTCTGCCAGGACGCCTCGTCCTCCACCGGCGTGTCGAGGAAGAGGAAGTCGACGTTGTCGGTGATGTCGGAGAGCACGGTCAGACGGGTCTGCGCGTGCGGCGCGACCGCCTCGAAGGCGGCCTGGTCGAACGCCTCGGGCGCCCAGGGGGCGAACGGGGCCTTCAGCCACGGCCCGCAGGCCTCGACGAACGTCTTCACATCCAGCATGCGGATGTGGTCGCCGTTGATCGACTCGGCCTTCTTGAGGTCGAAGCGCGCCGGGTTGGCGTTGACCGCGTCGATGTCGAAGGCGGCCACCATCTCCTCGACGCTGAAGACGTCGCGGTCGGCGGAGAGCGACCACCCGAGCAGCGACAGGTAGTTCAGCAGGCCCTCGGGGAGGAAGCCGCGCTCCCGGTAGAGGTTGAGGGAGGACTGCGGGTCGCGCTTGGAGAGCTTCTTGTTGCCCTCGCCCATGACGTACGGCAGGTGGCCGAAGTGCGGGGTGGTGCCGTTGCCGACGCCGATCTCGGCGAGCGCGCGGTAGAGCGCGATCTGGCGCGGGGTGGAGGACAGCAGGTCCTCGCCGCGCAGCACGTGCGTGATCTCCATCAGCGCGTCGTCGACCGGGTTGACCAGCGTGTAGAGCGGGGCGCCGTTGGCCCGGACGATGCCGTAGTCGGGCACGTTGTCCGGGGTGAAGGTCAGCTCGCCGCGCACCAGGTCGGTGAAGGTGATCGTCTCGTCGGGCATGCGGAAGCGGACGATCGGCTCGCGGCCCTCGCGCTCGTACGCGTCGACCTGCTCGGCGGTGAGGTCGCGGCAGTGGCCGTCGTAGCCGGAGGGACGGCCGGCGGCGCGGGCGGCCTCGCGGCGCTCGTCGAGCTCCTCGGTGGTGCAGTAGCACTTGTACGCGTGGCCGGACTCCAGCAGCTTCGCGGCGACGTCCTTGTAGACGTCCATGCGCTGCGACTGCCGGTAGGGCGCGTGCGGGCCGCCGACCTCGGGGCCCTCGTCCCAGTCGAAGCCGAGCCAGCGCATGGCCTCCAGCAGTTGCTGGTACGACTCCTCGGAGTCGCGGGCGGCGTCGGTGTCCTCGATGCGGAAGACCAGGGCGCCCTGGTGGTGCCGGGCGAACGCCCAGTTGAACAGGGCGGTGCGGACCAGGCCCACGTGGGGGTTGCCGGTCGGCGAGGGGCAGAAACGTACGCGTACGGGAGCTGCGCTAGTCACGCTTGATCACCTTGTTGGTGAGAGTGCCGATGCCTTCGATGGTGACGGCGACCTCGTCGCCGACGTGGAGCGGGCCGACGCCCGCCGGGGTGCCGGTGAGGACGACGTCGCCCGGGAGCAGCGTCATGGCCTCGGTGACGTGGACGATCAGGTCCTCGACGGACCGGATCATCTGGCTCGTGCGGCCGGACTGGCGGAGTTCGCCGTTGACGGTCGCGGTGACGGCGAGGTCGTTCGCGGCGGCGAGGTCGAGGTCGGTCTCGATCCAGGGGCCGATGGGGCACGAGGAGTCGAAGCCCTTGGCGCGCGCCCACTGCTTCTCGGCCTTCTGGGCGTCCCGCGCGGTGACGTCGTTGGCGCAGGTGTAGCCGAGGACGACCTCGGCGACGCGCTCGCGCGGGACCTCACGGCACAGCCGGCCGATGACGACGGCGAGCTCGGCCTCGTGGTGCACCTCCTGCGAGAAGGAGGGGTACACGATGGGGTCGCCGGGGCCGATCACCGAGGTGGACGGCTTGAAGAAGGCGACCGGGACCTCCGGCACATCGTTGCCGAGTTCGGCGGCGTGCTCGGCGTAGTTCCGGCCGATCGCGACGACCTTGCTGGGGAGCACGGGCGGCAGCAGCCGGACCTTGCTCAGCGGCACCTTGGTGCCGGAGCGCTCGTACTCGGCGAACGGGATGCCCTTGATGATGTCGAGGACGAGTCCGTCCGGGACGGACTCGTCGCCCTCGACGACGCCGAAGGCGACATTGCCGTCGATGGAGAACCTGGCGATGCGCACGGGAAGCAGCTCACCTCACTGGCCGGAGACTGACGCTCCAGGTTATCCCGGGGGTGGCTGCCCGACCCGCCCGCCGAGCCGCGCCTCAGGCGGTCGGCAGCTCCGTCAGCACGGTGCGGCGGGGGTTGGCGGTCTGCCGGGGAAGCACGACCGCATCCGTGGCCTCGACGGCCGGGGCGACCTCTGCGGTCCGCGTGTCCTCGGCGTCCGTGAGGTGCGCGAGGGTGGTGCGGCGCGGGTTGGCTATGGGTCGCATGATCATGGTCGTCTTCATGGGCCGGTCAGAACCTCGTGTTGTACCGGGCGCCTGGCGAGGCGCGGTTGACGTAGTACACGGCTGTGTCAAACGTCAATCTATCGGCGCCCATTCCCCGATCCGGATGCCCAATACAACTGACAGCGTGTGATTTTCCTCACGAACGCGAGGACAAGCAGGACGAATCGGTCGGCCGGCCGATGCCCTCGAATCCGACATCACGGCCCAACCGGACTCTTCACCCCCGGTTGGCAGCAGCCGGGCAGCGGCCAAGGGGGTCGAACTCCCCTGGAGAAAGCCCGGATTGCCGGAAGACAGCCGAAAGCGCACCGACACCGTGTGATCCATCGGACGCGCTGAGTCACGTATTCCACTCGAAACCTGTCGGCCCTTGTTGGACGTCCGGCACTGTGCTGGAATTCCCCGGACCGCCGTATCAACAGATGCCGGCGCGCAGGGGGGAGCGTGCGATCGCCGAGCGGCGGCGGCCAATGGGTATCCGCCGGGGAGGGCGGGACTCCGAAGACTCGACACCGTCCTGCCGCCCGTGCGGGGGACGCCTGGTCCAGAGGTTGCGACGCTAGTGCAGGGACGTTTCAAGAGGGATGGCGGCGCTGCGGGCGACCCGGAGCAGCGCGGTGGGACCGAACACGGTCCTGCCCGCCGGGAGGAAACCGCAGACGCCGGAACCGCGGGCGCGCAGAGCGACGTCACGCCGGGAAGCGGTGTGCGCACCGGCCCGAAGCACGGCTCCCGGATAGCCATGCGCAACTGGCGCATCAGCACGCGTCTGGTGTCGCTGCTCGCGCTGCCGGTGGTCGCGGCGACCACGCTGGGTGCGCTGCGCATCCAGAGCTCGCTGGAGAACGTGCAGCAGCTGGAGGCAATGACCTCGCTGACCGACCTCACGGAGCAGGCGACCAAGCTGGCCGCCGCGCTCCAGGAGGAGCGAGACGTCTCCGCCGGCCCGCTGTCCAGCACGCCCGTGGACAAGGACGACGACAACATCGAGGCCGCGAGGGAGAAGACCAAGCTCGCGCGCACGGCGTTCGTCAACGCCGCCAACCAGGTCTCGCCTGACCTCACGGGCGTCAACGCCTCGATCACCACGATCAACCGGCAGCTCGGCAGCCTGGGTCCCATCCGAGAGCGTGCCTACGAGCAGCCCGAGTACATCGCGCAGACCGCCAGCGAGTACAACGAGCTGATCCAGTCGCTGATCGACCTCTCCCAGGAGATGGCCGAGGCGACCGGTAACCCGGACATGATCTCCAGTACCCGCGCGCTGGCGGCCTTCTCGGCCGCCAAGGAGTTCGACTCCATCCAGCGCGCCGTGATCAGCGCCGCGCTGGCCCACAACCACCAGCTCAGCTCCAACGACTTCCGCTACCTCCAGGGCACCTTCCGCTCCGAGGCCACGGAGCTGAAGCAGTTCACCCAGATCTACGGCCGGTCGAACGCCGAGACCCTCCTCAAGGGCCTCAACGGCGGCAACGACGTCGTCAACACCGTCAACGACCAGGCCGCCCGCATCACGGCGTCCGAGTCCAGCATCCAGAACTTCCAGGGCGGCTACCTGGACTGGGACGACGCGGCCAAGACCAAGCTCCAGGTCATGGGCCAGATCGAGCAGACCCTTCTGCAGCAGATGCAGCAGAAGGCCCTGACGCTGCGCGACGAGGCCCAGCAAGAGGCCATCCTCAGCGGTGCGCTGATCCTCCTCGTGCTCGGCATCTCGGTCGTCGGCGCCTTCGTCGTCGCCCGGTCCATGGTCCGCTCGCTGCGCCGGCTGCAGGACACCGCCCAGGAAGTCGCCCAGAAGCGACTGCCCGAGCTGGTCAAGCAGCTCTCCGAGTCCGACCCGCAGGACGTCGACACCTCGGTCGAGTCGATCGGCATCCACACGCGCGACGAAATCGGCCAGGTGGCCCGCGCGTTCGACGAGGTCCACCGCGAGGCCGTCCGTCTCGCCGCCGAGCAGGCGCTGCTGCGAGGGAACGTCAACGCGATGTTCACCAACCTCTCGCGCCGCAGCCAGGGCCTGATCCAGCGTCAGCTGAGCCTGATCTCCGAACTGGAGTCCCGCGAGGCCGACCCGGACCAGCTGTCCAGCCTCTTCAAGCTCGACCACCTCGCGACCCGTATGCGCCGGAACGGCGAAAACCTCCTCGTCCTCGCGGGCGAGGAGCCCGGCCGCCGCTGGACCCGCCCGGTCCCGCTGGTCGACGTCCTCCGCGCCGCGGCCTCCGAGGTGGAGCAGTACGAGCGCATCGAGCTCACCTCGGTGCCCGCGGTCGAGGTCACCGGCCGAGTCGTCAACGACCTCGTCCACCTGCTCGCGGAGCTGCTGGAGAACGCGACCTCGTTCTCCTCCCCGCAGACCAAGGTGCGGGTCACCGGTCACGCGCTGCCCGACGGCCGCGTGCTGATCGAGATCCACGACACCGGCATCGGTCTCTCCCCGGAGGACCTCGCCGACATCAACGAGCGGCTCGCGAACCCGCCGACGGTGGACGTCTCCGTCTCCCGCCGCATGGGTCTGTTCGTGGTCGGCCGCCTGTCCCTGCGGCACGGCATCCGGATCCAGCTCCGTCCGTCCGACTCGGGCGGCACCACCGCGCTCGTCATGCTGCCGGTGGACGTCACCCAGGGCGGCGCCAAGCCGCAGCCGGGCGCGGGCAACCGCGGCCAGCAGCCGGGCGGTGCCCCCGCCGCGGCTCCGGGCGGTCCTCCGCCGGCGGCCATGGGCGGCGGCGCCGGCACGGGCCTCGCGGGCATGCACCGCGGTGGCCAGCGCGGCCAGGTCTCCGGCTCCGGGGCCCGTCCGGCCCTCAACTCCGGTCCCGGCATGGGCCCGCAGGGCGGCCGTCCGGCCGGCCCCGGCGCCCCCGCGGCCCCCGGCCCGCAGCGCTCCGGCCCGAGCTGGGCCAACGAGCAGGTCCCCGGTGGCCAGGGCCGTCCGCAGCAGCCCCAGCGGCCCGCGGCGCCCCCGCAGCGTCCGGCGGCCCCGCAGCCGATGGGCGCGGCCCACGGCCCCGAGGCCGACATGCCGCGCGGTCACGAGGACCTGGAGTCCACGGCGCAGTTCGAGCGCCCGGACTTCAACGCGATGCCGAACACGGGGCCGGCGTACGGTGGCCCCCAGGCGCCGCAGGCCCCGCACATGCCCCCGGCTCCGCAGATGCCGCAGCACGGTGGCCATGTCCCGCAGCAGCAGGGCCAGTTCACCCGCAGCGACGTCTTCCAGCGCCCCGCGGCCCCGCAGGCGCCTCAGTACCCGCAGGCCCCGCAGGCGCCCCAGTACCAGCAGGCGCCGGAGGCACCGCAGTACCAGCAGGCGCCCCAGTACCCGCAGGCGCCGCAGTACCAGCAGGCGCCGGAGGCCCCGCAGGCCGCTCCGGCGGCCCCGCAGGGTCCGCGGCACTCAGGGGCCTACGCCCAGGAGCCGGGTATACCGCAGCAGCGTCCCGCGGCTCCGCAGGCCGACCGGCACCCGCTGCCGGCCGCCAGCGAGCCGATGGCACTGCCGCCGGCCCCGATCCGCGCGGACGAGCCCAGCCCGATCTTCGACTCCCTCGAGTCGGACTGGTTCCGTACCGGGCGTGCGGAGCGCATGCAGCAGGTGCACGTCGAGAGCGGCCCGGCCGCCCCGCAGCTGAACGGCAACGGCATGAACGCCGGAGCGCCCACCCGGCCGCCGCAGCGCCCGCAGCAGCCGGCGCCGCAGCACCACCCGCAGCAGCCGCAGCAGCCGCAGCGGGCCCGCGCCGAGCACCCCGCGCCGCCCGCGCACCCGGCACCGCCCACGCAGCCGCCGCAGCCCCCGCGGCGCGAGCCGGCGTCGTGGCGCTCCTCGCCGAACGACGAGGTCTGGGAGCGCGCCGGTCAGGTGCGCCAGCCGTCCGCCGGCGGGGTCACCCCCTCCGGTCTGCCGCGGCGGGTCCCCAAGGCCAACCTCGTCCCGGGAGCCGGTGCTCCCCAGCAAGCCCCACAGGGCGGTCCGCAGATTTCCCGGGCCCCCGACGACGTGCGCGGACGCCTGACCAACCTCCGTCGCGGTATCCAGCAGGGCCGCCAGGCCGGTACGGGAACGACCGACGGCCGCGGCTTTGGCACCACTCACCAGCAGGAGCGTTAGTTGAGTCAGATGAGCCAGGCGGCACAGAATCTGAACTGGTTGATCACCAACTTCGTGGACAACACCCCCGGGGTGTCCCACACCGTGGTCGTATCCGCCGACGGCCTGCTGCTGGCCATGTCCGAGGGTTTCCCCCGTGACCGCGCCGACCAGCTGGCCGCGGTGGCCTCCGGCCTGACCTCGCTGACCGCGGGCGCGTCCCGCATCTTCGAGGGCGGCAGCGTCAACCAGACCGTCGTGGAGATGGAGCGCGGCTTCCTCCTCCTGATGTCGGTCTCGGACGGGTCCTCACTCGCCGTCCTGGCGCACCCCGAGTGCGACATCGGCCTCGTGGGCTACGAGATGGCCCTGCTCGTCGACCGAGCGGGCGCCGTCCTCACCCCCGACCTGCGCGCAGAACTCCAAGGCAGCCTGATGGGCTGAGCTCTCCGGAGCCCGGCCGAATGCACGCCCCATGACTACTCGCGACACGCGTCCGCTCTTACCCGGAGGACCATTCATGACCCCGCCGCCCGCCTCGCCCGGCCCGTACGGCGCGCCCCACCATGCGCCGTACGGGGATGAAGGCGACCAGCCGCTGGTGCGGCCGTACGCCATGACCGGTGGTCGCACCCGGCCCCGCTACCAGCTCGCCATCGAGGCGCTGGTCAGCACCAGCGCGGACGCGAGTGCCTTCCAGGGGCTACTCCCCGAACACCAGCGCATCTGCCACCTGTGCATGGAGATCAAGTCGGTCGCCGAGATCTCCGCACTGCTGGGGATCCCGCTGGGAGTGGCCCGGATTCTGGTGGCCGACCTGGCTGAGGCCGGTATGGTCGCCATCCACCAGCCGAGCAGTGGCGAGGCCGGCGGACAGCCTGATGTGACACTGCTCGAAAGGGTGCTCAGTGGACTTCGCAAGCTCTAGGCCGGGGCAGCAGGCGGCGTACGGTGCGCCGCCCGCGGCCCGGTCCACCACCTCGGCGAAGATCGTGGTGGCGGGTGGCTTCGGCGTGGGCAAGACCACGTTCGTCGGAGCGGTCTCGGAGATCAACCCGCTCCGCACGGAGGCCGTGATGACCTCGGCGTCCGCGGGCGTGGACGATCTGACGCACGTGGCCGACAAGACCACCACGACCGTGGCGATGGACTTCGGTCGTATCACGCTCGACGACGACCTGATCCTGTACCTGTTCGGTACGCCGGGCCAGGACCGCTTCTGGTTCATGTGGGACGACCTGGTCCGCGGTGCCATCGGCGCCGTCGTCCTGGTCGACACCCGCCGACTGGCCGACTGCTTCCCCGCGGTCGACTACTTCGAGAACAGCGGCCTGCCGTTCGTCATCGCCCTCAACGGCTTCGACGGCCACCAGCCGTACACGCCCGACGAGGTCCGGGAGGCGCTGCAGATCGGCCCGGACGCCCCCATCATCACCACGGACGCGCGGCACCGCGCCGAGGCGAAGAGCGCGCTCATCACGCTCGTGGAACACGCGCTGCTCGCTCGTCTCAAGTAAGCGTTCCAGCTTGCCACTTCGCGTATGGACCGGCTGTGTCTTTTGACATGGCCGGTCCTTCTGTTCATAACGTTTCGACCGCGAATCGGAACAACCCGAACACCCCCCGCGCCCAGTCGGCTTCACTGCGCACACATCGAACCAGTGAATTGCCACCGCTTTACGCTTATGCCCGTTTTAACCGGCGCGTGATCATGGGTTCGCAGTCCTCGCCGGACGTTTGTGGAGCACCCCCATGACGTGCTGGAATTCATCGAAACCCGAGAGTAGGAACGGCGCCGCCCGCGCCGTCGCCGAGAGGTTGTTGGTCGAGTGAGGAACACGAGGCGAGCAGAGCCGGGTCCCGCGGACCACCCGCGTGGCAATTTCACCCCGCCTGCGCGGTACGGCACGGCGCAGGTCACTGACCCCGAGTCCGGCACCGCTCCCGCGCCGGTGGCGAGCACGGGCAGCCGGTTCGCCATGCGCAACTGGCGGGTGGCAACCCGTCTGAACGTCATCCTCCTCATCCCGGTGCTGGTCGCCCTGGTCTTCGGCGGCTTCCGGGTGCAGAGCTCGGTGCAGACCTGGCAGGACGCGGACGACGCCGTACGCACCGCCAGCGCCGTGCGCGCGGCCGTGGACTACGCGAACGCCATCCTGAACGAGCGCGACCTCAGCGTGGTTCCCCTGCTGGCCGGCGACGCCGACAACAAGAACGTCGTCGCGACCCGTGCGGCCACCGACCAGGCCGCCGCGAAGTTCGACGCGGCCGTCGCCCAGCTGCCCGTGACCGACCGGTTGCAGCGCCGCGTGGAGAACATCCGCGAGGGCGAGAAGGTCCTGGCGAAGCTGCGCGACACGGCCTTCACCCGGCAGCTCCCGGGCGTGCAGACCGAGGAGAAGTACGTCGAGGTCCAGCACCCGCTGATGGAGCTCGCGAACGAACTGGGCTACGGCACCGACAGCATCGCCTCCTACGGCCGCACCCTCTACGCGCTCGAACTGACCAAGGCCGCCGAGTCGCTGACCCGCTCCATCGGCACCCACCTGCTGGTCGAGGACCGCAGCAAGCTGGCCGACGGTGAGCTGCAGCTCCAGCTCACCGCCTTCACCTCGTACGCCTACCTCCAGCAGGTCGCCCTCGAGGAGTTCCGCGGCGGCGGCACCGACGCGGACTACCGCCGGCTGCTCGACGAGCAGGCCGCGGCGCTGGAGAAGGGCAAGGCGCAGGCCGCCCAGGCCGCGCAGGCGGCCAAGGACGCGGGCCAGCCCTTCAAGGCGCCGCCGAACCTCGAGACCATGATCAAGCTGATCGCCTCCGGCCAGGGCCCCGAGCAGCTCAAGTCCCAGGGCCTGACCGTCGAGAGCTGGTTCGGCGCGAGCACCCTCGCGTTCGACGCCTACAAGAACGTCGAGCAGCACCTGGCCGACCAGGCGTACAGCGACGCGAACGACCTCGCCAACAGCGCCCGCATCGACGCGATCGTCAACTCCGCCGTCGTGCTGGTGGCGCTGATCATCGCCTTCATCGTGGCCGCGATGGTCGCCCGCTCCATGAGCAACAGCATGCGCCGCCTGCGCACCTCGGCCTTCGAGGTCGCCGAGCAGCGCCTGCCCGGCCTGGTCGACCAGCTCTCGCGCACCGACCCGGGCAAGGTCGACACCCGCGTCCAGGCGATCCCGATCACCTCCAACGACGAGATCGGCGAGGTCGCCCGCGCCTTCGACCAGATCCACCGCGAGGCCGTACGGCTCGCCGCCGAGCAGGCACTGCTCCGCGGCAACGTCAACGCGATCTTCACCAACCTCTCCCGCCGCAACCAGGGCCTCATCCAGCGCCAGCTGACGCTGATCACGGACCTGGAGAACAACGAGGCGGAGCCGGACCAGCTGGCGAACCTCTTCAAGCTGGACCACCTGGCGACCCGTATGCGCCGCAACGGCGAGAACCTCCTGGTCCTCGCGGGCGAGGAGCCCGGCCGCCGCTGGAACCAGCCGGTCCCGCTGGTCGACGTGCTCCGCGCCGCGGCCTCCGAGGTGGAGGCGTACGACCGCATCGAGCTGGTCGGCATACCGGAGACCGAGATCCACGGCACCGCCGTGACCGACCTCGTACACCTGCTCGCCGAGCTGCTGGAGAACGCCACCACCTTCTCCTCGCCGCAGACCAAGGTGCGGGTCACCGCCACCCGGCTGCCCGACGGCCGCGTCATGGTCGAGATCCACGACAAGGGCATCGGCCTCACCGCCGAGGACTTCGCGGACATCAACCACAAGCTGGCCGACCCGCCGACCGTCGACGCGTCGATCTCCAAGCGCATGGGCCTGTTCGTGGTCGGCCGCCTCGCCGACCGGCACGGCATCCGCGTCCAGCTCCGCCCGTCGGGCGAGCAGGCCGGCACCACCTCGCTGGTCATGCTCCCCGAGCCGATCACCCACGGTGGCGGTGGCGAGGAGATGCCGCTGGACGACGACTTCACCGTGTCCCGGATCGTGCCGGAACTCGAGACCCCGCAGTTCGCCGCCTACGGGCCGACCGCCGCGGAGCTCGGTTTCGACGACTCGCGCTACGAGCGGGCCGAGGCACCGGAGGACGCCCGCTCGCTCGACCCGGTCGGCCGTTCGCTCATGCGCGACCAGCGCCGCGCCCAGCTCGAGGCCGCGGCCGGCGACCGCACCGCGGAGCGCCCGCCCTTCGAGGGCGAGGCGCAGGAGCAGGTCTTCCAGGAGACCGCCGCCGAGGCCGCGTTCCAGGAGACCCCCTTCCAGGACAACGGGTTCCAGGACAGCGGCTTCCAGGACAGCGGTTTCCCCGCGAACGGCTTCGACGGGCAGGGCTTCCAGGAGCCGCAGGCCCAGCCGTTCCAGGAGCAGCACGGCTACGACGCCCAGCCCAGCTTCCAGGAGCCGGTGTACACCGACGGCGCCTTCGCCGAGCAGGGGTACGCCGCTCCGCAGAACGGCTACGCCGCCCAGGAGGACTGGCAGCAGCAGAACGGCTACGCGCAGGAGCAGTGGACGGCGACGCCCGGGGACCTGCCGCAGACGGCCCAGCCGCAGGGCTTCCCCGGGCAGCCCGCGACCGATTCCGCCGCAGCCGCCCCCTTCGAGGCCCCGGACCGCGTAGGCTTCGACCGACCGGGTCCGACCACCGGCCCGCTGCACTCCTCGGTGACCGACGCGGGCCTGCCGCGCCGCGACCGCGGGTGGCAGCAGTCCGGCCAGGCGGTTCCGGCGCAGCCGGAGCCCCAGGCGGCGGAGGCCTTCCCGGCGCAGCCGGCGCCCTCCGCTCCGGCGCCGGACGGGGAGTCCGACTGGCGCTCCACGAACGACGAGAACTGGCAGCGGGCCGAACAGGCCCGCAAGCCCAAGGCGGGCGGGGTCACCCCCTCCGGCCTGCCCCGGCGGGTCCCCAAGGCCAACCTGGTCCCGGGCACCGCACAGCAGACTCCGCAGGGCGGCCCCATGGTCTCCCGTGCACCCGAGGACGTCCGCGGCCGGCTGAGCAATCTCCGGCGCGGTGTCCAGCAGGGACGCACTGCGGGAACTGACACGAACGGCCAGGGCTTCGGCCCCAAGCACCAGGAGCGTTAGTTGAGTCCGATGAGCCAGGCGGCACAGAACCTGAACTGGTTGATCACCAGTTTCGTGGACCAGACCCCAGGGGTCTCCCATACGGTTGTGGTCTCTGCCGACGGCCTGCTGCTGGCGATGTCCGAAGGATTCCCGAGGGACCGCGCGGACCAGCTGGCCGCGGTGGCCTCCGGTCTGACCTCGCTGACCGCGGGTGCCTCGCGCATCTTCGAGGGCGGCCACGTGAACCAGACCGTCGTGGAGATGGAGCGCGGCTTCCTCTTCATCATGTCCGTCTCGGACGGCTCCTCGCTGGCCGTGCTGGCGCACCCCGAGTGCGACATCGGCCTCGTGGGCTACGAGATGGCCCTGCTGGTCGACCGGGCGGGCAATGTGCTCACCCCCGATCTGCGTGCGGAATTGCAGGGCAGCCTGCTCAACTAACGGACAGGCATGCGGGCGCGTCTGGGGACCCGTAGGGTTTTCAGACGCGCTACCCAGCTGGAGGAGGAACCGTGGCAACGCCCCCAGGCGGAGATCAGTACGGCAATCACCAACAGCAGCCGCCCCTGAAGCGGTTCAACTTCCCCTCGGCACCGAGCCAGGAGCCACCCCCCTCCCACGGTGGGGGGAACCCCGGCCCCATGCCGCCGCACCGGCAGCCGAGGATCCAGCCGTACGAACCCCCGCAGGCGCCACCGCCTCGGACAGCTCAGACCGGGCGCGCCAGGACGCCGTCCGGTCTGGTACGCCCCTACGCCATGACCGGAGGCCGCACCCGGCCGCGCTACCAGCTCGCCATCGAGGCACTGGTCAGCACGACCGCCGATCCGGCCCAGCTGCGGGGCCAGTTGCCGGAGCACCAGCGGATCTGCATCCTCTGCCGGGAGATCAAGTCGGTCGCGGAGATCTCCGCGCTCCTCTCCATCCCCCTCGGCGTCGCCCGAATCCTCGTCGCCGACCTGGCGGAGGCCGGGCTCGTCGCCATTCACCAGCCCGGTGGCGACGATGCCTCGGGCGGACAGCCAGACGTGACACTGCTCGAAAGGGTGCTCAGTGGACTTCGCAAGCTCTAGCGGTCCAGCTCGCTCAACCACCTCGGCGAAGATCGTGGTGGCGGGCGGCTTCGGCGTGGGCAAGACCACGTTCGTCGGTGCCGTATCGGAGATCAACCCGCTGCGTACCGAAGCCGTGATGACCTCCGCCTCCGCGGGGATCGACGATCTGACGCACGCGCCGGACAAGACCACGACGACCGTGGCGATGGACTTCGGCCGCATCACCCTGGACGAGGACCTGATCCTCTACCTGTTCGGTACCCCGGGCCAGGACCGCTTCTGGTTCATGTGGGACGACCTGGTGCGCGGCGCCATCGGCGCGGTCGTCCTCGTGGACACCCGCCGGCTGGCCGACTGCTTCCCCGCGGTCGACTACTTCGAGAACAGCGGCCTGCCGTTCGTCATCGCCCTCAACGGCTTCGACGGCCACCAGCCGTACAACCCGGAGGAAGTCCGCGAGGCCCTCCAGATCGGTCCCGAGGCACCCATCATCATCACGGACGCCCGGCACCGCGCCGAGGCGAAGAGCGCGCTCATCACGCTGGTCGAGCACGCGCTGATGGCGCGCCTGCGGTAGCGGTCCCCGCTCCCGCGACGACGCGAAAGGCCCCGCACGGGATGTGCGGGGCCTTCGCGTTGTCCTCGCGCCCGGGACGGCGACCGCCCGGCCCGTACGACGACGGCGGCGCGGCACCCGGGAAGGGGTGCCGCGCCGCCGTACGGGGCCGGAGGGTCAGCTGCGCCAGCTGTGGGGCGCGCTGAAGCCGGACTGCCGCTCCAGGCGGCGCCAGCCGGCCGTGGAGCGGGGCTTGACGTAGTCGGTCGCGTCCTGGCCCTGGGCCGCGGCGCGGGCGAGCAGGACAGCGGTGAGGGCGGCCAGTTCCTCGTCGCTGGCGTGGCCGCGCTCCACGCGCACGAGGGCGGCGGAGGTGCTGTCGGCAGGGGTGCTCACGGGGTTCGTCTTCTCCCTTACTGGGGCGGGTTGCCGTGCTTGCGGGACGGCAGGTCGGCGTGCTTGGTGCGCAGCATCGCGAGCGAGCGGATGAGGACCTCGCGCGTCTCGGCCGGGTCGATCACGTCGTCCACCAGGCCGCGCTCGGCGGCGTAGTAGGGGTGCATCAGCTCGGACTTGTACTCCTTCACCATGCGGGCGCGCATGGCGTCGGGGTCGTCGGCCTCGGCGATCTGGCGGCGGAAGATCACGTTCGCGGCGCCCTCGGCGCCCATGACGGCGATCTCGTTGGTCGGCCAGGCGTAGGTCAGGTCGGCGCCGATCGACTGGCTGTCCATGACGATGTAGGCACCTCCGTACGCCTTGCGCAGGATCAGCGAGATCCGGGGCACGGTCGCGTTGCAGTACGCGTACAGCAGCTTGGCGCCGTGCCGGATGATCCCACCGTGCTCCTGGTCGACGCCGGGGAGGAAGCCGGGTACGTCCAGAAGGGTGAGGAGCGGGATGTTGAAGGCGTCGCACATCTGCACGAAGCGCGCGGCCTTCTCGCTGGCCTCGATGTCGAGGACGCCGGCGAGGGAGGCGGGCTGGTTGGCGATGATGCCGACGACCTGGCCGTCGAGGCGGGCCAGGGCCACGATGATGTTGGTCGCCCAGCGCTCGTGGATCTCCAGGTACTCGCCGTCGTCGACGAGCTCCTCGATGACCTGGTGCATGTCGTACGAGCGGTTGCCGTCGGCGGGGACGATGTCCAGCAGGACGTCGCCGCGCCGGTCGGCCGGGTCCGCCGCGGGGATCGACGGGGGGTTCTCGCGGTTGTTCTGCGGCAGCATCGACAGCAGGTAGCGGACCTCCTCGAGGCAGGTCTGCTCGTCGTCGTACGCGAAGTGCGAGACGCCGGAGACCTCCGAGTGGACGTCGGCGCCGCCGAGCCCGTTCTGGGAGATCTTCTCGCCGGTGACGGCCTGGACGACGTCCGGGCCGGTGATGAACATCTGGGACGTCTCGCGGACCATGAACACGAAGTCGGTCAGGGCCGGGGAGTACGCGGCGCCGCCGGCGCAGGGGCCGAGCATCACGGAGATCTGCGGGATCACACCGGAGGCGCGGGTGTTGCGCTGGAAGATGCCGCCGTAGCCGGCGAGCGCCGAGACGCCCTCCTGGATGCGGGCGCCGGCACCGTCGTTGAGCGAGACCAGCGGGGCGCCGGCCGAGATCGCCATGTCCATGATCTTGTGGATCTTGCTGGCGTGGGCCTCGCCCAGCGCGCCGCCGAAAATCCGGAAGTCATGGGCGTACACGAAGACGGTCCGCCCGTGGACGGTGCCCCAGCCGGTGATGACACCGTCGGTGTAGGGCTTCTTCGCCTCCAGGCCGAAGCCGCTGGCGCGGTGCCGGCGCAGCGGCTCGACCTCGTTGAAGGTGCCCTCGTCGAGCAGCAGCTCGATGCGCTCGCGCGCGGTCAGCTTGCCCTTGGCCTTCTGGGCCTGGGTGGCCTTCTCGCTGGGGCCGAGCCGGACCTGCTCGCGGATGGCGCGCAGTTCCGCGACGCGCCCGCGGGCGTCGTTCGCCGGCTGCGCGGCCTCTTCGGCCCCTCCGGCCTCGGCGGGCTGGGTCGGCACCTCGTCCAAAACGCTCATGCCATCGACCATACGAGCGGAGGGCCGCCGAAATCGGCGTCGACTTCGTACAGTGTCCGGACCCGCTTCATGGAGCATCTGGACAGAACCAACACAAGAAAGGCCCCGCACGGCACGTGCGGGACCTTTTCTTTGTAGCGGTCGTCCACCCGGACTCTACGGGAGCGCTACCTTCCGGATACCGCCTCGGCCAGGGCAAGGACACGCCGGGCGTCATCCACATGGAGGTTCTCGACCATCCGGCCGTCCACCGTGACGACCCCGCGGCCCTCGGCCACGGCCTCCTCGAAGGCCGCGATGACGCGCCGCGCCTTGTCGGCTTCCTCCTCCGAGGGGGCGAAGACCCTGTTGCAGATCCCCACCTGCCGGGGGTGGATGAGGGTCTTGCCGTCGAAGCCGCACTGCCGGCCCTGGACACACTCGGCCTCGAAGCCGGTCTCGTCCGTGACGTCGTTGTAGACACCGTCCAAAATCACCTTGCCTGCCTCGCGTGCACCCAGAAGGGCGAGGGAGAGCCCGGTGAGCAGCGGGGCGCGGCCCGGGACGTGCTCGGCGTGCAGCTCCTTGGCGAGGTCGTTGGTGCCCATGACCAGCACGCGCAGCCGCTCCGAGGCCGCCGCGACAGCCCGGGCGTCCAGCATCGCGCGCGGGGTCTCCACCATCGCCCAGATGGCGGTGCGGTCCGGGGCGCCGGCGGCCTCCAGGGCGCGCTCGACGGCGTGCACGGTCGCCGCCGAGTCGACCTTGGGGACGACCACGGCGTCCGGACCCGCCTCGGCGGCGGCCCGCAGGTCGTCCTCGTGCCAGGGGGTGCCCGGCGAGTTCACCCGGATGGTGACCTCCCGGTACCCGTACTCGCCCGAGGCGGCGGCCGCGGCGACCCGCTTGCGGGCGTCGGCCTTGGCGTCGGGCGCGACGGAGTCCTCCAGGTCGAGGATGAGCGCGTCGGTGGGGAGGGTCTTCGCCTTCTCCAGGGCGCGCTCGTTCGCACCGGGCATGTACAGGACGGAGCGGCGCGGCCGCAGGATCGCGTCGGTCATCGGTTCTGCTCCTGCTCCTTGTACGCGGACTCGTACGCCTCGGCCAGCTCCGGGTCGCGGGCGGCCAGCGCCTCCGCGAGCTCGACGACGACGTGGCACTGCTTGACCGTGGCGTCGTCCTGCATCTTGCCGTCGATCATCACCGCGCCGGTGCCGTCGCCCATGGCGTCGATGACCCGGCGCGCCCAGGCCACGTCCGCCGGCGCCGGGGAGAAGACCCGCTTGGCGATGTCGATCTGGACCGGGTGCAGGCTCCACGCGCCGACGCAGCCGAGCAGGAAGGCGTTGCGGAACTGGTCCTCGCAGGCGGTGGTGTCCTTGATGTCGCCGAAGGGGCCGTAGTAGGGCAGGATCCCGTGCGCGGCGCAGGCGTCGACCATCCGCGCGATCGTGTAGTGCCACAGGTCCTGCTGGAAGGTCAGCCGCGGCAGCTCCATGTCGGGGTCCTTGGGGTCCTCCCGCACGAGGTACCCGGGGTGTCCCCCGCCGACGCGGGTGGTCTTCATGCGGCGGCTCGCCGCCAGGTCGGCCGGGCCGAGGGAGATGCCCTGCATCCGGGGGCTGGCACCGGCGATCTCCTCGACGGCCGCCACGCCCGTCGCGGTCTCCAGGATCGCGTGGACGAGGATCGGCCGCTCGACGCCCGCCTTGGCCTCCAACTGGGCGAGCAGCCGGTCGACGTAGTGGATGTCCTCGGCGCCCTCGACCTTGGGCACCATCACGACGTCGAGCTTGTGGCCGATCTCGGCGACCAGGGTCAGCAGGTCGTCCAGCGCCCAGGGCGAGTCGAGGCTGTTGATCCGGGTCCACAGCTGGGTGTCGCCGAAGTCGTTGGCCTTGGCCGTGGCGACCAGCCCCGCACGGGCGGCCTCCTTGCGGTCGGCGGAGACGGCGTCCTCCAGGTTGCCCAGCAGGACGTCCACCTTGGGGGCGATGGAGGGGACCTTCGCCGCCATCTTCTCGTTGCTCGGATCGAAGAAGTGGATCATCCGCGACGGCCGGAACGGCACTTCCCGTACGGGGGCCGGGGCCCCCACGGCCAGCGGTCGGAAGAAGTCCTTCGCGGAACGCATGCGGTCTCCCGGGGTTCGAGGGTTGGGGAGCGTACGGCGCTCACCCTATGATCCGCGGGGTGCTCGCGTTACTGGTCGGTACGTGTGCCGTTGGTCACCGGTCCGCCACGGACGGCAGACGGTAGGTCAGGTCCGGCTCGCCCTCCTCGTTCGCGGTGCTCCCGCTGCCGGGGACGGCCCGGAAGCCGCGCCGTTCGTAGAACGCGCGGGCCGCGGTGTTGCGCCGGAAGACGTGCAACGACAGTGGGCCGTCCGGGTGGTGGCGCACGACCTCCTCCAGCAGCCGCGTCCCGATGCCGCGTCCGCGCGCGTCGGGCCGCAGGTAGAGGTGCTCCAGCCAGTCGCCGTCGAGCGCCGCGAAGCCGGCCGCGGCACCCGTGCCGGTCTCCTCCGCGAGCCACACCCGGCACTGCTCCAGCACCACGTTCGCGACCCACCACCGGGTCTCGGCGTCGGTGTGCAGCCGGGGCAGCCAGGGCATGGCGGCGGCCCGGGAGGCGAGGAAGACGGCGGTGATCGCGTCCGCGTCCGCGCCCCGCGCGCCCCTGATCCGTATCGCTGTGTCGTCGGTCACGCGATGAACCTACGCCGGGCCCGGGGGCGTGATCGAATGGGTTTACCCGCCCCGGAAGGACGAGCCCCATGACCTCAGCGACCGTGCACTCGCTGACCTGCTACCCCGTCAAGGGCTGCGCCGGCGTGCCGCTGGCGAACGCCTCCGTCACCGCGACCGGTCTGGTCCACGACCGTACGTTCATGGTGGTCGACGCGGCCGACGGGACCTTCCGCAGCCAGCGGACGCTGCCGCGGATGGCGGTGGTGCGCGCGGAGGTCGCCGACGACGGCAAGCACCTGGCGCTGTCGGCGCCCGGCGCCGGGGAGCTGGCGCTGGAGGTGGCGTACGAGGGGCCGCCGCGCGAGGTCGTCCTGTTCGGCCGGCCGCTGGGGCCGGCGGTGGACCAGGGCGAGGAGGCCGCGCGCTGGTTCTCCGAGGCGCTGGGCGCGCCCTCGCGCCTGGTGCGCGTGCGTCCGGGCTTCGACCGGGACGGCTGGGGCGAGCACCCGGGCAAGGTCAACTTCGCCGACGCCCACCCCCTCTCGGTGGCCTCGCTGGCCTCGCTCGACGACCTCAACCGGCGCATCACCGAACGCGGTGGCGCACCCGTGCCCGTGGACCGCTTCCGGCCCAACGTCGTGGTCGTCGGCTGGACCGAGCCCCACACCGAGGACCGGGTGCGGGTCATGGACGCCGGCACCGCCCGGCTCGGCTACTCCGTGCGCGCGATGCGCTGCTCCGTGCCGCTCGTCGACCAGGCGACCGGTCGTACGGCGGGCCCGGAGCCGGTGCGCACCCTGGCCGGCTACCGGCGCGAGCCGGAGTACGGCAACAAGGTGAGCTTCGCGATGAAGGCGGCGGTGCTCCGGCCGGGCACGATCGCGGTCGGCGACCCGGTGGAGGTCCTGGCCTGGGCGTGAGGCCCCTCCCGCACCGGCCGCGCACACCGCGCCGCGTGCCGTGGAAGTGGAACCGGCGCGAACGGCCGCCCGGCGTTGATGACTTCGGCGGGAACGCGGACCATCGCGGACCTCGTCGCCCGGCTGCGCGCCACGCAAGAGAGGACCGCCCGCGGCCCGGCCGGGACCGGGCCGCGGGCGGCTCACCGAACGGGCTCAGCAGCCGCCGCAGTTGTAGTAGAGGACGTCCCAGTGGTTGCCCTCGTCGGCGTAGACGTTGCCCGAGCCGGAGCGGTACTGGGGGGCGCCGTCACCGCGCAGGCCGATGTAGGTGAAGGCGCTGTGGATGTAGTTGGTGACGCAACTGTTCTTGCCGTAATCGAGCTTGTAGCCGTTCCAGTGCGAGTAGGTGCCGCTCGCGTGACCGGTCTCGGTGCCGCCGGTGATGTTCAGGGCGCATCCGGTGGCGTGCTTGAGGGTCACCGCACCCTGAGCGGTCGGCTGGTTGAGCTGGTCGAAGGACGTGCAGGTCGCGTTGTTGCGGTTGGAACAGCCGCCTGACGAGGACCAGGTGATCCCGGCGTTGCGGAACATCGTGGTGGCCTGGGCATGCGTCAGCTTCGTGACGGCGTAGGCGTCGTGGGACGCGGCGAGACCGACGCCGGGCGCGAACAGCACCCCGAGCGCGAGGACGAGCGCGCTCAGGACGGAGCGGAACTTCATGGGCGATTCCTCCTGCTGGGGGCCGTGCTTCCGGTGGGGCGGCGGTGCAGGTGGAGCAGGAGGAGTGTGCCCGGTGTTCTACGCGCGTATGCGCGGCAGTCGGGGCGCACGCACGCGGATCCCGCGGGGCGCTAGTGGGCGCACTTGGCGCTGTAGCCGACGTTGTAGCCGCTGGAGTAGCCCGACTTGTACTTCGAGTTCGTCGTCTCCGGGCTGTAGGAGTCGTAGTAGGAGCAGGACTTTCCGTCGAAGCGTCCGTCGAGGAGCCCGGCGTTGTAACCCTGCTGGTACTTAGGGTCGTCCTTGCTGGGAGCCTGCTGCGCGGACGCCGTCGCATGGTGCGCTGTGTCCGCGTGTGCCGTTGCCGGTACCGCCGACGAGAACGCCAGCGCCGCGGCCGCGACGAGGGGGCTTGCCAGCAATGCGATGCTTCGCTTGGCGCGCATGACTTTCTTCTTCCCTGGAATCTGGTACGCGCGGATGGTGCCTCAACCCGGCCGGGGCACATGGAGGACATGCGGCAGAGGGCCGGAGGGCGAAATCTGCAATGCAATGCGCGAGGCACCATGACAGCCGGGCGATTCCGACTGCGGACGCCATCTGACCTGCGGATCAAGTCATCCCATGTCGATGACGCCGACAATTCGACCGTAACGACACGGGAGCCGGGTGTCCACTCATGGACGGTGGCCCGGCGCGGACGGATCAATCGCGCGGAATTACTGGAGCGGGAATTCCGGTGCCCACGGCAATTATTCCGGTGCGGCAGCCGCGTCACGTGCCCGGACGCCCTTTCGGCGCGGCGGACGCGGGCGAATGCGCCGCGTCCGCCACTTCGGTCCGCGCCCTTCAGTCGTTCCGGAGCGGCTCCACGCCGGCGCGCAGCAGCCCGTACGCGTACGCGTCCTCCAGGGCCTGCCAGGAGGCGGCGATGACGTTCTCGCCGACGCCGACGGTGGACCACTCGCAGCTGCCGTCCGAGGTGGCGACCAGCACCCGCGTGATGGACTCCGTGCCGTGCTTGCCCTCCAGGATGCGGACCTTGTAGTCCACCAGCTCCAGCTTCGCCAGCTGCGGGTAGGTCCGCTCCAGTGCGACGCGCAGCGCGCGGTCGAGCGCGTTGACCGGGCCGTTGCCCTCGGCGGTGGCAACGATGCGCTGTCCGTCGGCCCATACCTTGACCGTCGCCTCGTTGGCGTGGGTGCCGTCGGGGCGGTCCTCGACGATGGCGCGCCAGGACTCGACCCGGAAGTAGTGCAGCGGCCGGCGCTCGACCTCCTCGCGCAGCAGGAGTTCGAAGGAGGCGTCGGCCGCCTCGTAGGTGTAGCCCGCGAGTTCGCGCTCCTTGACCCGCTCGACGACGCGGCCGATCAGCTCGCGGTCGTCGCCGAGGTCGATGCCGAGCTCCTTGCCCTTGAGCTCCACCGAGGCGCGGCCCGCCATGTCGGAGACCAGCATGCGCATGGTGTTGCCGACCAGTTCCGGGTCGATGTGCTGGTAGAGGTCGGGGTCGACCTTGATCGCCGAGGCGTGCAGGCCCGCCTTGTGGGCGAAGGCCGAGATTCCCACGTACGGCTGGTGGGTGGAGGGCGTGAGGTTGACGACCTCGGCGATGGCGTGCGAGATGCGGGTCATCTCGGCGAGGGAACCGGCGGGCAGCACCTTGCGGCCGTACTTGAGCTCCAGGGCCGCCACGACCGGGAAGAGGTTGGCGTTGCCGACCCGCTCGCCGTAGCCGTTGGCGGTGCACTGGACGTGGGTGGCCCCGGCGTCGACGGCGGCGAGGGTGTTGGCGACCGCGCAGCCGGTGTCGTCCTGGGCGTGGATCCCCAGGCGGGCGCCGGTGTCGGCGAGCACGGTGCGGACGACGGCGGTGATCTGTGCGGGCAGCATCCCGCCGTTGGTGTCGCAGAGGACCACGACGTCGGCGCCGGCCTCGTGGGCGGTGCGCACGACCTCCTTGGCGTACGCCGGGTTGGCCTTGTAGCCGTCGAAGAAGTGCTCGCAGTCGACGAAGACCCGGCGGCCCTGGGAACGCAGGTGGGAGACGGTGTCCCGGACCATCTCCAGGTTCTCCTCGAGCGTGGTGCGCAGGGCCAGCTCGACGTGCCGGTCGTGGGACTTGGCGACCAGGGTCACGACCGGGGCGCCCGACTCCAGCAGCGCCCTGACCTGGGGGTCCTCGGCGGCGCTGCCGCCGGCCCGGCGCGTGGCGCCGAAGGCCACCAGCTGGGCGTGCTGCAGGTCGAGCTCGTCGGCGGCGCGTGCGAAGAACTCGGTGTCGCGGGGGTTGGCGCCGGGCCAGCCGCCCTCGATGAAGCCCACCCCGAAGTCGTCCAGGTGCCGGGCGATCGTCAGCTTGTCGGCGACGGTGAGGTTGATGCCCTCGCGCTGCGCGCCGTCGCGCAGCGTGGTGTCGAAGACGTGGAAGCTGTCGTCCAGTACGGCCGTCATGGTTCGTTCCAACTCCTGTCGGGTGAGTGGTTCCGGAAGACCGGGCTCCACTTGCCCCCATCATCCCTCGCGCTGCGCCGCCCCCGGCGCGGGTGGGCCGGGAAACGAAAAAACCTCTCGCGGGTGCGAGAGGTCTGCGCGCGGGTCTGGGACACGGTGGTCGCTTCCGCGGTGGTCTGCGGTGGTGCGATCACTGAGGACCGGCGCGCCTGCTGCCGATAATCATGGCGAACGAGGGCACATCGGCAGTGTGCCACAGGACCCGCGGACGTGGGACACGGTCTCAGGATGCGGGCACCCGCTCGTCGGCGGGCGGAAGAGGGGGTGTCCCGGCCGTCCCTCAGCCCGCCGCGGGGGCCGGGGTGAGGGCGTCGTCCAGGAACTCCCGGACGTGCTCCAGGGCCTGCTCGCGGTCCATTCCCGGCAGCCCGATGACCAGGGGCACCCCGAAGCCGTCCAGCAGGGCGCGCAGCCGCACGGTGAAGCGCTCGGGGTCCAGCCGCCGGAAGTCGCCGCGCGAGATGCCCTCGGCGAGCAGGGCGACCAGGTCGCGGTGCCAGACCAGTTCGAGGTCGAGCTGGCGGCGCAGGACGTCCTCGGCGGCCGTCGTCCTGTTCCAGATCTCGGACCAGAGCGTCCAGCGCGGGTCCCGGCGCCCGTCGGGGAGGTAGAGGTCGATCACGGCGTCGAGCCGTTCCCGTGGGGCGCTGGGGCCGCCCAGCACCCGCCGGCGCTCGGCGGCGAGCTGCTCCTCGCTCCATTCGAGGGTCTGCAGCAGCAGCTCGTCCTTGCTGCCGAAGTAGTAGAGGATGTGGCCGCTGCTCATACCGACCTGCCGGCCGAGGCCCGCGATGGTCAGTTCGGCCAGACCGCGCTCGGCGATGGTCGCCATGGCGGCGGACATCACGTCCTCGCGGGGCTGTTTGAGCCGCCGCCGCGGGCGGGCGGGTCCGGTCACGGTTCCTCCGGGGGCGGTGGGACGGTCACACCTGGGGCTGCTGCTGGGTGATGCAATGAATACCACCACCGTGGGCGAAGATCGTACGAGCGTCCACCAGTACGACCTCCCGGTCCGGGAAGAGCCGCTCGAAGACCGCCCTGTTGACCTCGTCCGCCGGGTCGTCGAAGGCGCAGAGGATCACGGCGCCGTTGCAGAGGTAGTGGTTGACGTACGAGTAGTCGACGAGTTCGCCGTCCACCTCGCGGACCTGGGGCGCGGGCAGCTCCACGACCTCCAGCGACCGGCCCCGGGCGTCGGTGGCGGCCCGCAGCAGGGACGCGACCTCCCGGGAGACGGCGTGGTCGGGGTGGGCCGGGTCCTGCTGGCTGTGGACGACGACCACACCGGGACGCGCGAAGGCCGCCACGATGTCGACGTGGCCGCGGGTGCCGAAGCGGCCGTAGTCGGCGGTGAGGCCGCGGGGCAGCCAGATCGCCTTGCGGGTGCCGAGGAAGGCGTGGACCTCGGCCTCCGCCCGCTCCCTCGTCCAGCCCGGGTTGCGGCCCGGATCGAGCTGCACGGTCTCGGTGAGCAGCACGGTGCCCTCGCCGTCGACGTGGAGGCCCCCGCCCTCGTTGACGAAGGACGTGGCGTAGCGGGCGGCGCCGGCCTGCCCGGCGACGAAGGCGCCGATCTCGGCGTCGTGCCCCCAGGCCGCCCACTCCTGGGCGCCCCAGCCGTTGAACGTCCAGTCGGCGGCGGCGAGGCGTCCGCCGCCGGTCAGGAAGGTGGGGCCCATGTCGCGCATCCAAGCGTCGTCCAGCGGCGCCTCGGTGACCGTGACGTCCGCGCCGCCGGCGCCGAGCAGCTCCCTGGCGGCCGCCGCGTCCTCGGGACGGGCGACGACGGTCACCGGCTCGAAGCGGGCGACCGTCCGGGCCACCGCGGCCCAGGCGGCGCGGGACTCGGCGAGGTCGTCCGCGCCGTCGAAGGTGACGCTGGGCGACGGCCACGCCATCCAGGTGCGGGTGTGCGGGGCCCACTCGGGCGGCATCGTGTAGCCGTCGGCGGCGGGGGTGGTGGGCATGGTGCCGGTCCTTGTCACAAGAAGTAGAGACGGCTGAGCGACACCCGCTCCGCGGGCTCGGAGCGCAGCGGGTCGCCGTCGAGGGTCACCAGGCCCGTGGCGTCCTTCACGTCGACCTGCCCGGTGCGGGAGTTGAGGACGAGGTCGGCCGGGCCGATGCCGCGGGTGCCGCGCACGGCGACGCGCCGGCGCCGGGTGGGCATCCGGTCGTGCTCCAGTTCCATGGCGGGGCGGGCCACGAACGCCACGGACAGCTCCGCCGCCGTGGCGCCGTGGGCCCCGAACAGCGGTCCGAGGACGAGGGGTTCGCAGGTGTCGGTGGCCGCGTTGGGATCGCCGGTGACCCCGTAGGCGGGGAAGCCGGACTTGAGCACCATCTGCGGCTTGGCGCCGAAGTACTGCGGCCGCCACAGCACGATGTCGGCGAGCTTGCCGACCTCGATCGAGCCGATCTCGTGGGCGAGGCCGTGGGCGATGGCCGGGTTGATGGTGAGCTTGGCGACGTAGCGCAGCACCCGGGCGTTGTCGTCGTCCGGGCCGTCCCCCTCCAGGGGGCCGCGCTCGGCCTTCATCTTCCCCGCCATGGCGAAGGTGCGGCGCACGGTCTCGCCGGCGCGGCCCATGCCCTGGGCGTCGGAGGAGGTGATGCCGATCGCGCCGAGGTCGTGCAGCACGTCCTCGGCGCCCATCGTGCCGGCGCGGATGCGGTCGCGGGCCATGGCGGCGTCGCCCGGCAGGTCCGGCTTCAGGTCGTGGACGGAGACGATCATCCCGTAGTGCTCGCCGACCGCGTCCCGGCCGAAGGGCAGGGTGGGGTTGGTCGAGGAGCCGATGACGTTGGGGACGCCCGCCATCTTCAGGACGTTGGGGACGTGCCCGCCGCCGCAGCCCTCGATGTGGAAGGCGTGGATCGTCCGGCCCTCCAGCACCCGCAGGGTGTCCTCCACCGACAGGCACTCGTTCAGGCCGTCGCTGTGCAGCGCGACCTGGACGTCGTACTCCTCGGCGACCCGCAGCGCGGTGTCCAGGGCCCGGGTGTGGGCGCCCATGTCCTCGTGGACCTTGAAGCCGCAGGCCCCTCCCTCGGCGAGCGCCTCGACCAGTGGCGCCGGGTCGGAGGAGGAACCGCGGCCGAGGAAGCCGATGTTGACGGGCCAGGCGTCGAAGGAGTTGAACACGTGCCGCAGCGCCCAGGGCGAGTTGACGCCGACGCCCCAGACGGGCCCGAACTCCTGGCCGATGATCGTGGTGACACCGGAGGCGAGCGAGGCCTCCATGATCCGCGGTGAGAGCAGGTGGACGTGGGTGTCCACGGCCCCGGCGGTGGCGATCAGGCCCTCGCCGGAGACGATGGAGGTGCCCGTGCCGACCACGACGTCCACCCCGTCGAGGGTGTCCGGGTTGCCGGCCCTGCCGATGGCGTGGATGCGGCCCTCGCGGATGCCGACGGACACCTTGCGGATGCCGACGGCGGCGTCGATGACCAGGACGTTGCTGATCACCACGTCGCAGGTCTCGCGTACGGCGGCGGCCTTGAGGGCCAGCCCGTCGCGGGCGGTCTTGCCGAAGCCGGCGAGGAACTCGTCCCCGGGCCGCTGGGAGTCCGACTCGACGCGGACCACCAGGCCCGAGTCGCCCAGCCGGACCCGGTCCCCGGCGCGCGGTCCGTGGACGGCGGCGTACTCGTACGGGTCGATGGTCATCGCCGCGCCCCCAGGTATCCGCAGGCGGCGGCCCGCCGCAGGGCCTCCGTCTTCGCGCCGGGCGCGTCGAGCGGACCGTCGACGAGCCCGGCGAAGCCGATCACGACGCGGTCCCCGCCGATCGGGACGAGCTCGACCGCCCGCTCCTCCCCCGGCCCGAAGCGGACGGAGGAGCCGGCCAGGACGTTCAGCCGCATGCCGTACGCCGCCGAACGGTCGAAGTCCAGCCGGGGGTTGGCCTCGAAGAAGTGGAAGTGCGAGGTCACGCTGACCGGCACCGAGGCGGTGTTGCGCACGGCCACCACCACGTCCGGGGACCGCTGGGGCAGGGCCGGGCCGGGCAGCACGGCGCCGGGCGCCTCCGCCCCCAGCGAGCCCCCGCCGATCGGGTCCGGGACCACGGCCAGCCGCGAGCCGTCGTCGAAGACGGCCTCCACGTGGACCTCGGTGACGACGTCCGCCACGCCGGGCAGCACGTCCTCGGGGCCGAGCACGGCACGGCCGGCCTCGACGGCCTCCGCGAGGCGCGCGCCGTCCCGCGCGGCCTCGCAGACCGCGTCGGCGATCAACGCGGTGGCCTCGGGCACGTTGAGCCGGAGCCCGCGGGCCCGGCGGGCCCGGGCCAGCTCGGCGGCGCCGAACAGCAGCAGCCGGTCGCGCTCGGTCGGGGTGAGCCTCACGCCTCCGCACCTCCCACATCGATCACATGTTAGAGCACCACTCTAAACCTCGCAGTCACCCGTGGGAAGTATTGACCGGGAGCCGACGATCGGAGGAGATTGAGTGACGTTCTAACTATCCGGGCACGGCAAGGGAGCCAGCCATGCAGATCGAACGACGCGGAGTGGACACGGTCCCCGAGGAGGAACGGACGAGTCGTCCGCGCGATCTGGTCAGCATCCTGCTGGGCTCCAACCTCGCGCTGGGCGTGATCGTCTTCGGCTGGCTCCCGGTCTCCTTCGGTCTCGGCTGGTGGGCCTCCTTCACGTCCCTGCTCGTGGGCACCGTGGTCGGCACGGTGCTCGTCGCGCCGCTGGCACTGGTCTCGCTGCGCACCGCCACCAACCTGTCCACCAGCAGCGGGGCCCACTTCGGCGTGCGCGGCAGACTGCTCGGCTCGGTCATCGGGCTGTTGCTGTCGCTGGGCTATACCGCGCTGACCCTGTGGGTCGGCGGCGACGCCGTCGTCGGCTGCCTCCACCGGATCGCCGGGCTCCCGGCCGGCGGCTGGAGCTACGCGGTCGTCTACGCGCTGCTCGCGGCCTGCACCGCCACGTCCGCGGTCTTCGGCTACCGCATGCTGCTGCGGCTCAGCCGCGCCCTGTCCATAGGGCTGACGGTGCTGCTGCTCGTCGGGGTCCTCGCGTACGCGGGGGACTTCACCACGGCCGCGCCCGCCGGCACGGGGTACCTGCTCGGTGGCTTCTGGCCGACCTGGCTGCTCGCCACGGTCTCGGCGGGCCTGAGCGGACCGATCGCGTTCATCACGCTGCTGGGCGACTACACCCGCTACATATCGCCGCGCCGGTTCTCCCAGCCGCGGGTCTTCCGGGCCACCTGCGCCGGGCTCGTCGCGGGACTGCTGGTGCCCCAGCTCTTCGGCACCTTCACCGCGCTCGCGGTCGGGGCCGGTGAGGACTACGCGGGGCCCCTGGTCGCGGCGGCCCCCGCCTGGTACCTGGGGCTGCTCCTGGTCAACGCCTCGGCGGGATCGGTGGGCAACGCGGGGCTGATGCTCTACAGCATGGGCCTCGACCTGGACGCGATCCTGCCGCGGGCGACGCGCGCGCAGGCCACCTACGTGGTCGCCGCGGTCTCCACCCTGCTGGTCTACGTCGGGCACTTCGCCTGGGCCGCACAGGACGCGATGACCTCGTTCGTCCTGCTGCTCACCGCGGTGGGCACCCCGTGGGCGGTCATCACCCTGATCGGGTTCGCCCGCTGCCGGGGGCGCTACGACGCCGACGCCCTCCAGGTCTACAACCGGCGCAGCCGCGGCGGTCTGTACTGGTACCGCGGCGGCTGGAACGTGCGGGCAGCGGTCGCGTGGGCGGCGGGGTCCGGCATCGGGCTGCTGGCCGTGGACACCCCGGCCTACAGCGGGCCCCTGCTCCCCGCGACCGGCGGCATCGACCTCAGCTTCCTGGTGTCGGGAGCCGTCACGGCCGCCGTGTACCTCGTGCTCCACGCGGGCCGCCCGCACCCCGTGCCGCCGACGCGGGTCCCGGAGCGGGTGGCGGTCACCGTGTGAGGGCGGCCGCTCCCCCGCCCGGCGCCGGCCCCGCGGAGACGTCGGCGCGGCGCCGCACGGGCCCTGCCCCGTGCGGCGCCGCGCGGACACGGCGGAGGGTCAGCTGCCCAGGGGGTGCATCCAGCCGTGAGTGTCGGGGGACTGGCCGGTCTGGATGTCGAGCAGCGCCTTGCGCAGCTTCATGGTGACCTCGCCGGGCCGGCCGTCGCCGACGGTCCAGTCCGCGCGGGTGGACTTCACGGAACCGACCGGCGTGATGACCGCCGCGGTGCCGCAGGCGAAGACCTCGGTCAGCGATCCGTCCGCGTTGCCGTTCTTCCAGTCGTCCACGGAGATGCGGCCCTCGCTGACCTCGTAGCCGAGGTCAGCGGCGATGCGAAGCAACGAGGCCCGGGTGATGCCGGGGAGGAGGGAGCCGGTGAGTTCGGGGGTGACGATCGTGTTCCCGTACACGAAGTACAGGTTCATGCCGCCCATCTCCTCGATCCAGCGGCGCTCCATCGCGTCGAGCCACACGACCTGGTCGCAGCCGTGCTGGATGGCCTGGGCCTGCGCGACCAGGGACGCGGCGTAGTTGCCGCCCGCCTTCGCGGCGCCGGTGCCACCGGGCGCGGCACGCACGTACTCCTCGGAGAGCCAGACGGAGACGGGCTTGACGCCACCGGGGAAGTAGGCGCCGGCCGGGGAGGCGATGACCATGAACAGGTACTCGTTGGCCGGCTTGACGCCGAGGCCGACCTCGGTGGCGAACATGAACGGACGCAGGTAGAGGGACTGCTCGCCCTGGCTGGGAACCCACGCCTCGTCCTGGGTGACGAGCGCGTCGACCGCGGCGATGAAGGTCTCGACGGGCAGCTCGGGCATGGCCAGACGGCGGGCGGAGGCCTGGAAGCGCTCGGCGTTGGCCTCGGGACGGAAGGTGGCGACCGACCCGTCGGGCTGGCGGTAGGCCTTGAGGCCCTCGAAGATCGTCTGCGCGTAGTGCAGCGTCATGTTCGCGGGGTCGATGGACAGCGGCGCGTACGGGACGAGCTCGGCGTCGTGCCAGCCGCGGCCCTCGGTCCACCGGATCGTCACCATGTGGTCGGTGAAGTGGCGGCCGAACCCGGGGCTGGCGAGGATCGCCTCCCGCTGCGCGTCGGGCAGCGGGCGCGAGGAGGGCTTGAGCTCGATCGTGGGCGTCGTCATGTGTGGTGTCCTTCGCGTCAGGGTCAGGGCGGACCGCACCCGCCGTCCCCAGCTGCCAGGACGTCCGAGTTTCCCCTCGCACAGCGGCCCCACCGCTGATTATCGCAGCGGCGGGGCCGAGGACATACATGCGCGGCCCGAGAGGTCGAGGGCAGTCGTGGAACGGTCGCTGACCGGCCGGGCCGACTGGCGGAGGCTTACCCGGCGGTCAGCCGGCTACTCGCGCGGCGAGCGCGTCACCGATCACGGCGGTGCTGCGCGTCCCGGAGCGCTCGGCGAGGTCCGCGGCGACGGCGGCCTCGATCCGCTCGGCCTCGGCGGTGTAGCCGAGGTGCCGCAGCAGCATGCCGACCGAGAGCACGGTGGCCGTCGGGTCGGCCTTGCCCTGGCCCGCGATGTCCGGCGCGGAGCCGTGCACCGGCTCGAACATCGACGG
Organism: Streptomyces sp. NPDC111520; assembly: GCF_055635295.1. Taxonomy (NCBI): domain Bacteria; kingdom Bacillati; phylum Actinomycetota; class Actinomycetes; order Kitasatosporales; family Streptomycetaceae; genus Streptomyces; species Streptomyces sp. NPDC111520. Next base: position 214,048 of record NZ_JBVKBW010000006.1, read on the forward strand.
GAACTCGCCGCCGGGGTTGATGTTGCCGCTGGCGGCGAGGCCGATGCCACCGGTCACGGCGGCGGCCAGGTCGGTGAGGATGTCACCGAAGAGGTTGTCGGTGACGATCACGTCGAACCGTTCGGGCTGGGTGACGAAGAAGATCGTCGCCGCGTCCACGTGCAGGTAGTCGGTGGTGACCTCGGGGTACTCCTCGCCGACCTTGTCGAAGATGTTCTTCCACAGGTGGCCGGCGTGCACGAGGACGTTGTTCTTGTGGACCAGCGTCAGCTTCCTGCGGGGGCGCGCCTGGGCGCGGGCGTAGGCGTCGCGCACCACGCGCTCGATGCCGAACGCCGTGTTGAGGCTGACCTCGGTGGCCACCTCCTGCGGCGTACCGGTGCGCAGGGAACCGCCGTTGCCGACGTACGGGCCCTCGGTGCCCTCGCGGACCACCACGAAGTCGATGTCCGGCTCGCCGGCCAGCGGGCCCTTCACCCCGGGGAAGAGCCGGGAGGGCCGCAGGTTGACGTGGTGGTCGAAGGCGAAGCGGAGCTTCAGCAGCAGCCCCCGCTCCAGGACGCCGGAGGGAACCGACGGGTCGCCCACCGCGCCCAGCAGGATCGCGTCGTGCGCCTTGAGCTGCTCCAGCTCCGCGTCCGGCAGGGTCTCGCCGGTCTCGTGCCAGCGCTTGGCGCCGAGGCTGTACTCCTTGGTCTCCAGCTTCACGTCCTGCGGAAGGACGGCGGACAGGACCTTCAGGCCCTCGGCCACCACCTCCTGGCCGATTCCGTCACCGGGGATCACTGCGAGACTGATGCTGCGAGACATGGCGAGAACCCTACTCCCCCGTCCATGGAATGACATGTGATGTCCGCATGGCGGACGCGCCGCATACCCGCCAGGCGCTGTTCACCCGTCTGACCGTGCTGAGTCGGCGGCGGATGGGAATTCCCTGTCCATGGACACTCCACGGATGGGCATCGACGAGCACCTCGCCGGCCGTCTGAGCATGGCGGAGCAGCACGCCTGGCTCCGGGAGCGGCACTCCCGCAGACGGGTGGTCCGGGGCGGCGTCGCGGCCGCCGGGATCGTCGCCGGGGCCGGTGTCCTGGGCGCGTCCGCCCACCCCGGCGGGGAGGCCTCCGCGCCGGTGCGCTTCCCGCAGGTGCTCGCCCCGCCGGCCGCCGCCCGCGTGGACGGCGCGCTGGTGGCCCCGTTCGGCCGGCACCTGGCCTTCGGCGGCGACCCCGGTACCCAGATGCGCATCTCCTGGCAGGTGCCGCTGCCGGTCCGGGGGCCGTTCGTACGGGTGGGCCTGCGGCCCTGGGAGCTCGGGCAGCGGATCGAGGCCGAGGAGCGGCCGCTGCACACGGCCGCGCTCGGCAAGGACCTGCCCCCGGTCGAGCAGTACTACCTGCACGCGGCGCTCGACGGGCTGCAACCGGGCACCACGTACTACTACGGCGTGGGGCACCGGGGCTTCGACCCCGCCACGGCGTCCGCCTACGCCACGATCGGCTCCTTCACCACCGCCCCGGACCCCGCACAGCGCCGGCCGTTCGTGTTCACGGCCTTCGGCGACCAGGGCGTCAGTTACCACGCGCTGGCCAACGACAGCCTGATCCTGGCCCGGAACCCCGCATTCCATCTCCACGCGGGCGACATCTGCTACGCCGACGACTCGGGCCACGGCAAGGCGGACGACACCTACGACGCACGGGTGTGGGACCAGTTCCTCGCCCAGACCGAAAGCGTCGCCTCCCGCGTCCCGTGGATGGTCGCGCTCGGCAACCACGACATGGAGGCCTGGTACTCCCCCAACGGCTACGGCGGCCAGGAGGCCCGCTGGACCCTGCCGGGCAACGGCCCCGACCCCGCGCGGATCCCCGGCGCCTACTCGTTCACGTACGGCAACGTGGCCGTCGTGGCGCTGGACGCCAACGACGTGTCGTACGAGATCCCGGCCAACCACGGGATCAGCGGTGGCCGTCAGACCGCCTGGCTGGACCGGCGGCTGGGCGAGCTGCGGGCGCGGCGCGGGGTCGACTTCGTGGTCGTCTTCTTCCACCACTGCGCCTACTCGACCACCAGCGCGCACGCCTCCGAGGGCGGGGTGCGCGAGGCCTGGGTGCCGCTCTTCGAGAAGCACCGGGTCGACCTGGTGGTGAACGGGCACAACCACGTCTACGAGCGCACCGACGCGGTGCGCCGCGACGCGGTGGGCAGGGCCGTCCCCGTCGGGGCGACCACGTACCCCGAGCGGGACGGCATCGTCTACGTCACGGCGGGCGGCGCGGGGAAGAGCCTGTACGCCTTCCCCGTCCCGGACAGTCACGAAGGGCAGGTCAAGGACCTGGACAGCGTGGACACCTACCGCTGGGTGAAGGGTGCCCACAAGGCCGTGGAGACGGTGGAGTGGTCACGCGTCCGCTACACGGGCCACTCGTTCCTGGCCGTGGAGTCGCAGCCGGCACCGCCCGGCAGGACGGCGCGGCTGCTCGTCTCGGCACTGGCCGAGAACGGCGGACGGATCGATCACTTCACCATCGCGCGCACGGCCAGGTAGGCCAGGCGCCGCAGGCGGCTGATCCGGCGGGGAACGATCAGGCCGCTCATCGCGGCTCGTGACCCGTCGAGCCGCCGTTGTCACGACGGTCCAGGGCGCGCTGGAGGGCTTCGGCGGCGTTCTTGCGGGCGGTCTCGTCCATGGTGAACAGCTCCCGGAGAAGAAGAGGAGGGTTGTGTCGCCATAGAACGGGGCGGGGAGCGGCGCTGCGGGGGGTGACCCCGCGAAGGTGCGCGGCTGACGTCCGCCGGTCGCTGGTGGAGCGAGACGTTCGGCTCCTACAAAGCTAGGACAGCTCCGCCGATCTGTCTCCACAATTACTCGGACTTCCTACTATCTGAGACGGCGAAGGCCCGGCACCCCACGGAATCGGGGGTACCGGGCCCTGCCCCTTGCGGGCTCGTCCGGGTGACGCGAAGGTCAGCCCATGTGCGGGTAGCGGTAGTCGGTCGGGGGCACCAGGGCCTCCTTGATCGACCGGGTCGACGTCCAGCGCATGAGGTTCTGCGCGGCGCCCGCCTTGTCGTTGGTGCCGGAGGCGCGGCCGCCGCCGAACGGCTGCTGGCCGACCACGGCGCCGGTGGACTTGTCGTTGATGTAGAAGTTGCCCGCGGCGAAGCGCAGCCGCTCCATGACGTGGGCGACGGCGGCACGGTCACGGGCGACGACCGAGCCGGTCAGCGCGTACGCGGCGACCGATTCCATCTGGGTGAGCATCGCCTCGAAGGCGTCCTCGTCGGCGTCGTCGTAGACGTGGACGCCGAGGACCGGGCCGAAGTACTCCTCGCGGAAGATCTCGTTCTCCGGGTCGGAGGAGACCAGCACGGTCGGCCGGACGAAGTAGCCGACGCTGTCGTCGTAGGTACCGCCGGCGACGACCTCGACGGTCGGGTCGGACTTGGCGCGGTCGATGGCGGCCTTGTTCTTGGCGAAGGCGCGCTCGTCGATCACGGCGCCGATGAAGTTCGACAGGTCGGTGACGTCACCCATGGTCAGGCCGTCGACCTCCGCCGCGAACTCCTCCTTGAAGCCGTTCTTCCACAGGGAGCGCGGGATGTAGGCGCGGGAGGTGGCGGAGCACTTCTGGCCCTGGTACTCGAAGGAGCCTCGGGTCAGCGCGGTCTTCAGCACCGCCGGGTCGGCCGAGGGGTGGGCGACGACGAAGTCCTTGCCGCCGGTCTCGCCGACGATCCGCGGGTAGGAGCGGTACTTGTCGATGTTGTTGCCGACGGTCCGCCACAGGTGCTGGAAGGTCCGGGTGGAGCCGGTGAAGTGGATGCCGGCCAGGTCCGGGTGCTCCAGGGCGACCTCGGAAACCGCGATGCCGTCGCCGGTGACCAGGTTGATGACGCCCTTGGGCAGCCCGGCCTCCTCCAGCAGCTCCATCAGCAGAACGGCGGCGTGCGTCTGGGTCGGGGACGGCTTCCACACCACGACGTTGCCCATGAGGGCCGGGGCGGTCGGCAGGTTGCCGGCGATCGCGGTGAAGTTGAAGGGCGTGATCGCGTAGACGAAGCCCTCGAGCGGGCGGTGGTCCAGGCGGTTCCAGACGCCCGGGGAGTTGGCGATCGGCTGCTCGGCCAGGATCTGGCGGGCGAAGTGCACGTTGAAGCGCCAGAAGTCGACCAGCTCGCAGGGGCTGTCGATCTCCGCCTGCTGCGCGGTCTTGGACTGGCCGAGCATCGTCGAGGCCGCGATGGTCTCGCGCCAGGGGCCGGCCAACAGGTCGGCCGCGCGCAGGATGATGGCGGCGCGGTCGTCGAAGGACATGGCCCGCCAGGCCGGGGCGGCGGCCAGCGCGGCGTCGATCGCGTCGCGGGCGTCGTCCTGGGTGGCGTTGGCATAGGTGCCGAGGCGGGCGCCGTGGTTGTGCGGCTGCACGACGTCGAAGCGCTCGCCGCCGCCCATCCGCCGCACGCCGCCGATGGTCATCGGCAGCTCGACCGGGTTCCCGGCCAGCTCCTTCAGCTTCGCCTCCAGCCGGGCCCGCTCCGGGCTCCCCGGGGCGTAGGAGTGCACCGGCTCGTTCACCGGGGCGGGGACCTGGGTCACAGCGTCCATGGAAGACATCTCCTTGTGTCCTTGAGGGGTCGTGGGCTCAGCGGGTGGGGAGGAAGGACCGCAGGAAGAAGGCCAGGTTCGCCGGCCGCTCCGCGAGACGGCGCATGAAGTACCCGTACCAGTCTGCGCCGTACGGGACGTAGATGCGCATGCGCTCGCCCTCGTCGGCCAGCCGCCGCTGCTCGGCGGTGCGGATGCCGTAGAGCATCTGGAACTCGTACGAGCCCTGCTTGCGGCCGTGGCGGTGGGCGAGGTCCTGGGCGATGGAGATCAGCCGCGGGTCGTGGGAGCCGATCATCGGGTAGCCCTCGCCCGCCATCAGGATCTTCAGGCAGCGCACGTAGGCGCGGTCGACCTCGGCCTTGTCCTGGTGGGCGACCGTGGCGGGCTCCTTGTAGGCGCCCTTGACCAGGCGCACGCGGGAGCCGGCGACGGCCAGGGCGCGGGCGTCCTCCTCGGTGCGGAAGAGGTACGACTGCAGGACGGCGCCGGTGCCGGGGTGGCGCAGCCGCAGGTCGGCGAGGATCGCGAGGGTGGAGTCGACCGTGGTGTGGTCCTCCATGTCGAGCGTGACGGTGGTGCCGATCTCGCTCGCCAGGTCGGCGACGGGGCGGACGTTCTCCAGCGCGATGTCGTGGCCGCCGGCCGGCAGGGCCTGCCCGAACGCCGACAGCTTGACGGAGACCTCGGCGCGGGTGCCCAGTCCCTCGGCCTGGAGGGCCTCCAGCAGCCGCAGGTAGGCGTCGCGGGTGGCGAGCGCGGTCGCCTTGTCCGTGACGTCCTCACCCAGGTGGTCGAGCGTGACCTCCAGGCCGGAGGTGGTCAGCGACCGCACGGTGTCCATGGCGGGCACCAGTTCGTCACCCGCGATGAAGCGGTTCACCACGGGACGGGTGATCGGCGCGCCCGCGACGACGCGGCGCATACGGTCGCTGCGCGAGGCGGCGAGCAGCACGGGACCCAGCACGGTCTCCTCCTGGATGAAGGGCTGCCCAGGGGGAAGGCAGCGTCGCCGTGAAATCTAGGATTCACCTACCCCGCCCGCCATCGACAGCTGTCACGCATCCGATCGGCATCCCTCATACAGATGTATGAGGGAGAATGGCGGCGTGCGCGGTGACTACCAGGAGCTGGTCGACGAGGTCTCGGCGCTGCTCGGCGCCCCCGCGACCCTGGAGGACCGCGACTTCCGGCTGATCGCCTTCGGCGCGCACGACAGCGACGACGACGGCGCCATGGACCCGGTGCGCACCCGGTCGATCCTCACCCGCCGTTCCACCGCCGAGGTCCGCTCCTGGTTCGAGCGGTTCGGCATCGCCCGCGCCACGGCCCCGGTCCGCATCCCGGCCGCCCCCGACGCCGGGGTCTTCCGGCCCCGGCTGTGCCTGCCCGTGCGGCACGGCGGCGTCGTCCACGGTTACGTCTGGCTGCTGGACACCAGCGGGCACACCGGTGCCCAGCTGGCCGCCGCCATGGCGGTCGCGGCCCGGATCGGCGCGCTGCTGGCCGCCGAGTCCCGTGCGGGCGCGGACGCCGGCCGGGCGCTGGGCGACCTCCTCGGCTCGTCCCCCGGGCCCGGCCGCACGGCCGCCCGCGAGGCGCTGCGCGCCGCGCTCGGCCCGGACGCCGACGAGGCCCACGCGGTGGTGTGCGTCCTGCCCTGGCCGGGCGGCGAGGACGGCGAGGCCCCGGGACCGCGCGGCGTGCCGGGCGCCGCCGCGCTGTGCGTGGTGCCGCCCCAGGAGAGCACGGTCGACAAGCACCGGGAGCCCCCGGTCGCGGCGCTCGCCGCGCTGGTCAGGCTGCGCTCGGCGACGATGCCGGGGCCCGCGCTCACCGCCGCCGCACGGCTGATGGAGGACAACGGCAAGGCGGCGGAGTCGGACGCCAGGGCCGGGATCAGCACCCCGCGCCATGGACTGGCCGAACTGCCCGAGGCATGGCACGAGGCCGTCTCCGCGGCCCGCGCCGCCCGCGCCCAGCCGAGGCTCGGGCGCACCGCGGAGTGGGACGCCATCGGCCCCTACCGGATGCTGGCCGCGCTGCCCGCCGGGGCGGTGGACCCCTCGGTGCGTCCGCTCCTCGACCCCTCGCACGCCGACCTCGCACGTACCGCCGAGGTGTACCTCGACCGTGCGGGGCAGGCCGGGCGCGCCGCCGCGGAGCTCCGGATACACCGGCAGACGCTCTACTACCGGCTGTCCCGCGTCGAGCGGCTGACCGGCCTCGACCTGGACGACGGGGAGGACCGGCTGCTGCTCCACATAGCCCTCAAGACGGCCGGGCTCGGGGGCTGAAGCGACTGTTGCCGACCCGAGGGGGCACAAGTAACGTGGCGCGCGGCCCGGCGCCGCGGGGCGGGCGGGCTTCGGCAGCAAGGCCCAGGGGGGCTTGATCAGTACGCGTGGGACGCGGCCGGACCGCGCGTCCGGCGCGGACACCGCGGATGGCGAACAAGGGGATCGGGAGCCGGTGACTCATTCCACGGAGGCCCACGGACGCGAACGCCCGGCGCTGTGGAGGACACCGCCTGCCGTCCCCGGCAGACCGCGCGCCGACCGCAGGCTCCTCCTCGCCGGGCTGCTGCTGGTCGTGTCGCTGGCCGCCTTCACCGCGCTGTGCCTGTCGATGGCCGTGCCCATGGCCGACATGCAGGTCTACCGGGCCGAGGGCGCCGCCGTCGTGAACGGCACCGACCTGTACGGCTTCACCGTCACCGAGTGGAAGCTCCCGGCGACCTACCCGCCCTTCGCCGCGATGCTGTTCGTGCCGACGACGTGGCTGCCCGTGGCGCTGCTGAAGCCGGTCTTCATGGGCGGGAACCTGCTGCTGCTCGGGCTCCTCGCACACCTTTCCTGCCGGGCGACGGGCTGGCCCCGCGCCCGCGGCTCGCGGTGGGTCGTGGTGCTGCTGGCCATGGCCCTCGGGCTGTGGCTGGAGCCCGTCTTCCAGACGATGCTCTACGGCCAGATCAACCTGCTGCTCACGGTGCTCGTGCTGTGGGACCTGAGCCGGCCGGACGGCGCACGCGGCAAGGGCATCGCCATCGGCGTGGCGGCGGGCATCAAGCTCACCCCCGCGATCTTCGCCGTCTACCTGCTGCTGACCGGTCGCCGCAAGGAGGCCGCGGTCGCCGCCGCGAGCTTCGCCGGCACCGCACTGCTCGGTGCGCTCGCGCTGCCCGGCGCGACGGTCGACTACTGGACCCGCTGCCTCTTCGACACCAGCCGCATCGGCAAGGTCTGGATCGTCGACAACCAGTCGCTGCAGGGCCTCGTCGCCCGGGTGCTGCACACCGAGCACCCCGGCGCCGTGTGGGCGGCCGCCGCGCTGCTCGTGGCCTGCGCGGGGCTCGCGGTCTCGGTGCGGATGGGCCGGCTGGGCCGGGAGGCCTGGGGCGTGGTGTGCTGCGCGGTGACGGCGCTGCTCATCACACCGATCAGCTGGTCGCACCACTGGGTGTGGTGCGTGCCGATGCTGATCCTCCTCGCCGCCGAGGCGCCGCGCTGGGCGCTGCGGGTGGCCGCGGTGGTCTTCCTGGCCCGCACCCTGTGGATCGTGCCGAAGGCCGGTGACCTCGATCTGCACCTGGCGTGGTGGCTGCAGCCCCTCGCCTCCCCGTACCCCGTGCTGGGTCTGGTCTTCCTGGCCGCGGTGGCGCTCCGCTTCCGGCCCGGCTCCCCCGCGACGGCGGCGCAGACGGCGAAGGGGCGGCCGGCCCGGATCGCCCGGGTCGGCCGCCCCCAGCGGAGCGAACCGGCCGTCAGTCCTCGAGATTGACCGCGCGGGCCGAGGACGCGCCGATCTCCTCGGCGATCTCGGCCAGCACCGGCGCCGGGATGGCGGTGTCGACGGTCAGCGCGACCAGCGCCTCGCCGCCCGCCTGGTCACGGGCGACCTGCATCCCCGCGATGTTGACGCCGGCCTCGCCCAGGATGCGGCCGATGGTGCCGACGACACCGGGGCGGTCGGTGTAGCGCAGGAAGCCCATGTGGTCGGCGAAGACCAGGTCCACGTCGTCGTCGCCCACGGCGACGATCTTCTGGATGTGCTTGGGGCCCGCCAGCGTGCCGGAGACGGACACCTCGGTGCCGTCCGAGAGGGTGCCCCGCACGGTGACCAGGTTGCGGTGGTCGGGCGACTCGCTGCTCGTGGTGAGGCGGACCTCGACGCCGCGCTCCTGCGCGAAGAGCGGGGCGTTGACGTAGCTGACGGTCTCGTCGACGACGTCCTCGAAGACGCCCTTGAGGGCGGAGAGTTCCAGCACCTTCACGTCGTGCTGGGTGATCTCGCCGCGCACCTCGACGTCGAGGCGGACCGCGACCTCGCCCGCGAGGGCGGTGAAGATCCGGCCGAGCTTCTCGGCGAGCGGCAGGCCCGGGCGGACGTCCTCGGCGATGACCCCGCCCTGGACGTTGACCGCGTCCGGCACCAGCTCACCGGCGAGCGCGAGGCGCACCGAGCGGGCGACCGCGATGCCGGCCTTCTCCTGTGCCTCGTCGGTGGAGGCGCCCAGGTGCGGGGTGGCCACGACGTTGTCGAACTGGAAGAGCGGCGAGTCCGTGCACGGCTCCTTGGCGTACACGTCCAGGCCGGCGCCGCCCACCCGGCCCTCCTTCAGCGCGGCGAACAGCGCCTCCTCGTCCACGATCCCGCCGCGGGCGGCGTTGACGATGCGGACGTGCGGCTTGACCTTGCGCAGCGCCTCGTCCCCGATGAGCCCGACCGTCTCGGGGGTCTTGGGGAGGTGCACCGTGATGAAGTCGGAGACCTGCAGCAGCTCGTCGAGGCTGAGGATCTTCACACCCATCTGGGCGGCGCGCGCGGGCTGGATGTAGGGGTCGTACGCGACGATCTTCATCCCGAAGGCCGACATGCGCTGGGCCACAAGGGCGCCGATGCGGCCGAGTCCGACCACGCCGAGGGTCTTCTCGGCGAGCTCCACACCGGTGTACTTGTTGCGCTTCCACTCGCCCTGCTTCAGCGCCGCGTTCGCCGGGGCGATGTTGCGGGCGACGGAGATCAGCAGACCGCACGCGAGCTCGGCGGCGGTGACGATGTTGGAGGTCGGGGCGTTGACGACCATCACGCCGGCCTTGGTGGCGGCGGAGACGTCCACGTTGTCGAGTCCGACGCCCGCACGGGCGACGACCTTTAGCTTCGAGGCGGCGGCGATCGCCTCGGCGTCCACCTTCGTGGCGCTGCGGATCAGGATGGCGTCGGCGTCGGTGATCGCGCTCAGCAGCTCGGCCCGGTCGGCGCCGTTGCAGTGCCGGATCTCGAAGTCCGGTCCGAGGGCGTCGACGGTGGCGGGCGACAGCTCTTCAGCGATGAGTACGACGGGGTTGCTCACGTGAGTCCTCACTAGTCCCAGGTCAACGGCCGCGTCCCGACGGCCGAAGGCGGTGGAGGGGAATGGCATGCCGCGTGGAAGACGCACGACGCTGTGAGCCTGACGCGCTTGTTCATGGAGTCTATCGGCGGCGGGCCCGGCATCCTGCGCCAACGTGGAAGGATCACCCGCACGAGGGTGTACGGGGTGGCCAAAGCGGCAGGTCCCGGGGGCGCGGCGCCCCCGGGACCGTGTCGACGTCGGTGCGGAGGACCTACGCCTCCTCGTCCACCCAGCTCATCAGCTTGCGCAGCTTCTTGCCGGTGGTCTCCAGCAGGTGGTTCTCGTCGGCCTTCTTGTACTCGTTGTAGCGCGGCAGGCCGGCGTTGTACTCGGCGATCCAGTTGTTGGCGAAGGAGCCGTCCTGGATCTCGCCGAGGATCTTCTTCATCTCGGCCTTGGTGGCGTCGGTGATGATGCGGGGGCCGGTGACGTAGTCGCCCCACTCGGCGGTCTCGGAGATGGACCAGCGCATCTTCTCCAGGCCGCCCTCGTACATGAGGTCCACGATGAGCTTCAGCTCGTGCAGGCACTCGAAGTACGCGATCTCCGGCTGGTAGCCGGCCTCGGTCAGGGTCTCGAAACCTGCCTTGACCAGGGCGGTGGTACCACCGCAGAGGACCGCCTGCTCGCCGAACAGGTCGGTCTCGGTCTCCTCGGTGAAGGTCGTCTTGATGACGCCGGCGCGGGTGCCGCCGATGGCCTTGGCGTAGGACAGCGTGAGCGCGAAGCCGTTCCCGGTCGCGTCCTGCTCGACGGCCGCGATGCACGGGACGCCGCGGCCCTCCTCGTACTGACGGCGCACCAGGTGGCCCGGGCCCTTGGGGGCGACCATGCACACGTCGACGCCGGCCGGGGGCTTGATGAAGCCGTAGCGGATGTTCAGGCCGTGTCCGAAGAACAGCGCGTCGCCGTCCTTCAGGTTGTCCTTGATGGACTCCTCGTAGACCCGCGCCTGGATCGGGTCCGGGACCAGGATCATGATGACGTCGGCCTCGGCGGCGGCCTCGGCGGGGGTGACCACGCGCAGGCCCTGCTCCTCGGCCTTCGCCTTGGACTTGGAGCCCTCGTGCAGGCCGACGCGCACGTCGACCCCGGAGTCGCGCAGCGACAGCGCGTGGGCGTGGCCCTGGCTGCCGTATCCGATGACCGCGACCTTGCGGCCCTGGATGATGGACAGGTCGGCGTCGTCGTCGTAGAACAGCTCGGCCACTTCGGGTCTCTCCTTGGTGATCTGGGGGGTTGCCCACACAGTACGTCCGCGGGCCGGGATCAAGTCTGGGGGTCTCGCTATGCGGTCCGGTCGAGGGCGCGCAGAGAGCGGTCGGTGATCGAGCGTGCACCCCGGCCGATCGCGATCGTGCCGGACTGGACGAGCTCCTTGATGCCGAAGGGCTCCAGCATCTTCAGCATGGCCTCGAGCTTGTCGGCGCCGCCGGTGGCCTCGATGGTGACCGCCTCGGGCGAGACGTCCACGGTCTTGGCGCGGAACAGCTGGACGATCTCCACGATCTGGGAGCGGGACTCGTTGTCGGCGCGCACCTTCACCAGGACCAGCTCGCGCTGGACGGCGGCGGAGGGCTCCAGCTCGACGATCTTCAGGACGTTCACCAGCTTGTTCAGCTGCTTGGTGACCTGCTCCAGCGGGAGCTCCTCGATCACGTTCACCACGATGGTGATGCGGGAGATGTCGGCGTGCTCGGTGGTGCCGACGGCGAGGGAGTCGATGTTGAAGCCGCGGCGGGAGAACAGGGCGGTGATCCTGGCCAGGACACCGGGCTTGTTCTCCACCAGGACGGAGAGCGTGTGCTTGGACATGTCGCGTCGTTCCTCTGCTTCTCTCTCGGTCCTCAGTCGTCCGCGGCGTCGCCGAAGTCGGGGCGGACGTCGCGGGCGGCCATGATCTCGTCGTTGGAGGTGCCGGCGGCGACCATCGGCCACACCATGGCGTCCTCGTGGACGATGAAGTCCACGACCACCGGGCGGTCGTTGATCGCGTTGGCCTTCTCGATGACCTCGTCCAGCTCGTCGGGCGACTCGCAGCGCAGGCCCACGCAGCCCATCGCCTCCGACAGCTTCACGAAGTCCGGGACCCGGGTGCCGGGCGCCGGGGTCTGGCTGACGCCCTGATGGGAGCCGCGGCCCGCGTTGGTCTCGCCGGCGTGCAGGACGGTGTTGGAGTAGCGCTCGTTGTAGAAGAGCGACTGCCACTGCCGGACCATGCCGAGGGCGCCGTTGTTGATGATGGCGACCTTGATCGGGATGTTGTTCAGCGCGCAGGTGACCAGCTCCTGGTTGGTCATCTGGAAGCAGCCGTCGCCGTCGATCGCCCACACGGTCGTACCGGGCCGGCCGGCCTTGGCGCCCATGGCGGCGGGCACGGCGTACCCCATCGTCCCGGCGCCGCCGGAGTTGAACCAGGTGTTGGGCCGCTCGAAGGAGATGAACTGCGAGGCCCACATCTGGTGCTGGCCGACGCCGGCCGCGAAGAGGGTGCCCTCCGGGGCCAGCGCGCCGATCCGCTGGATGACCTGCTGCGGGGACAGGCTGCCGTCGGCGGGCAGGTCGTAGCCGAGCGGGTAGGTGTCGCGCAGGCCGTTCAGCAGCTTCCACCAGTCGGCGTAGTCCCCGCGGCGGCCGGCGTCGTGGTCGCCCTGGACGGCGACGATCAGGTCGGCGATGACCTCGCGGGCGTCACCGACGATCGGCACGTCGGCCACGCGGTTCTTGGAGATCTCGGCCGGGTCGATGTCGGCGTGGACGATCTTGGCGTACGGGGCGAAGGAGTCGAGCTTGCCGGTGACGCGGTCGTCGAAGCGGGCGCCCAGGGTGACGATCAGGTCGGCCTTCTGCAGGGCCGCGACAGCGGAGACCGAGCCGTGCATGCCGGGCATGCCGACGTGCTGGGGGTGGCTGTCGGGGAACGCGCCCAGCGCCATCAGCGTGGTGGTGACCGGGGCGCCGGTCAGCTCGGCCAGGATGCGCAGTTCGCCGGTGGCGCGGGCCTTGAGGACGCCGCCGCCGACGTACAGCACGGGGCGCTTGGCCTCGTTGATCAGGCGGGCGGCCTCGCGGATCTGCTTGGCGTGCGGCTTGGTGACCGGGCGGTAGCCGGGCAGGTCGGTGGCGGGCGGCCAGGAGAACGTGGTCTGCGCCTGCAACGCGTCCTTGGCGATGTCGACCAGGACCGGGCCGGGACGGCCGGTGGACGCGATGTGGAAGGCCTCGGCGATGGTGCGCGGGATCTCGTCCGCGTTGGTGACGAGGAAGTTGTGCTTGGTGATCGGCATCGTGATGCCGCAGATGTCCGCCTCCTGGAAGGCGTCGGTGCCGATCGCCTTGGAGGCCACCTGGCCGGTGATCGCGACGATGGGGACCGAGTCCATGTGGGCGTCGGCGATCGGGGTGACCAGGTTGGTCGCGCCCGGGCCCGAGGTCGCCATGCAGACGCCGACCTTGCCGGTGGCCTGCGCGTAGCCGGTGGCGGCGTGACCGGCCCCCTGCTCGTGCCGGACGAGGACGTGGCGCACCTTCGAGGAGTCCATGAGCGGGTCGTACGCGGGGAGGATCGCACCACCCGGGATGCCGAACACGGTGTCGGCGCCGACCGCCTCGAGAGAGCGGATGAGGGACTGGGCGCCCGTGACGCGCTCGGCGGGAGTGGGCTGCGGCGCGGCGCCGCGGGCCCGCGGCTGCGGGTGGTGGGCCCCGGTGGCCTGCTCGGTCATCTGGTTCTCATCTCTCAGGAGGGTGAGGGTGGAGAGGGCGGTATGTCTGGATCCCAGGCAACAAAAAACCCCCCGTGCCGGCAGGCAAGCGAGGGGAGCGCGTCGGTGCGTTCCACGAGGCGGTCAGGGGCCCCGGGTCAGCCGACGCGCTTTCCAAGTACGAGAATTCGGGTGCGCATGGGACTGACCTTCCTCCTCGCCTGCGGGGAGTGTCAAGCGGGTGGGACGGGCGTCTCATTATTTGAGCGTAGCTCCTCCGCCTTCCGTGTGCCGCGCACGGAGATCCGGGTGCTGTTCAGCGGGACCGGCCCGCCGGGCACGGGATAGCTCCCGCGGGTCAGCGAGGAGCGCAGCCGGTGCTCGTCCAGCGGCCCCGAGAACGCCATGCCCTGCCCATGGGTGCAGTCCATCTCACGCAGCGCCAGCACCTGCTCCGGACGGTCCACGCCCTCGGCCACCGAGCGGATCCCGAGGTCCGCGGCGATGCGCAGCAGCCCGGCGGTGATCTTCCTGAGGCGCGGCGACTCCACGAGGCCCTCGGTGAGGCCGCGGTCCAGTTTCAGCACGTCGACGGGGAGCCGACGCAGCGCGTCCATGGGCGCGTAGCCGCTGCCGAAGCCCTCCAGGGCGATGCGCACCCCGAGCCGGTTGAGCGCGGTGAGCCGCCGCTCCAGCTCGTCCAGGGAGATCCGCGGATCCTGGTCGGCGATCTGCAGGACGAGGGAGTCCGGCGGCAGCCCGTGCCGTTCGAGCAGCGCCTCGACGTCCTTGGTGGGCAGCTCGCGGTGCATCAGGCGGCGGGTGGACAGCCGTACGGCGACGGGCACCGGGCAGCCCGCGGCATGGCGCAGCGCGGCCTGCCCGACCGCCTCCTCCAGCAGCCAGCGGGCCAGTTGCGCGGTGCGGTCGGTGTCCTCGGCGACCCGGAGGAACTCGGCGGGGGTGAAGAGGATGCCCTGCGCGGAACGCCAGCGGGCCTGCGCCTCGACCGCCGCCACCTCGCCGCTGCCGAGGTCGACCACGGGCTGGTGGAGCAGGGCGAACTCGCCGTCCCGCAGGGCGGTGCGCAGCCGTCCCGCGAGCTCGGCGCGGCGCACCACCTCGGCCTGCATCGCGGGCGCGTACATCTCGACCCGGCCCTTGCCGGCCTGCTTGGCCCGGTACATCGCCAGGTCGGCGTTGCGCAGCAGCTCGCCGGCGCTGACCCCGGGGTCGGCGAAGGCCACCCCGATGCTGGCGGCCACCCGGACCTCGGTGCCGTCCACCCGGTAGGGCTCGGACAGCGCGGCGCGGAGCCGGTCGGCCACCTCGTGGACCTGGTACTCGCGCAGATGACGGTCGGCGCTGGTGCCGCAGATGAGGGCGGCGAACTCGTCGCCGCCCAGGCGCGCGGCGGTGTCGCCGGCGCGCACCGAGTCCTGCAGGCGTCGCGCGGCCTGGACGAGCAGCTCGTCGCCGGCCTGGTGGCCGACGGTGTCGTTGACCGCCTTGAAGCCGTCCAGGTCGATGAAGAGCACCGCGGTGGTGCCGGTGTCGCCGTCGCCGGCCCGGCGGCCGCCGATCGCCTGGCGGATCCGCTCGGTGAACAGGGCCCGGTTGGGCAGGTCGGTGAGCGGGTCGTGCTCGGCGTTGTGCTGCAGCTGGGCCTGGAGCCGGACCCGTTCGGTGACGTCGCGGCTGTTGAAGATCAGGCCGCCCTGGTGGCGGTTGACGCTGGACTCGACGTTGAGCCAGCTGCCGTCCCCGTGCCGTATGCGGCACTCGATGCGGGTGGCGGGTTCCTCGGCCGCGTGGGCGGCCAGGAAGCGCCGCACCTCGTGCACCACCCGGCCCAGGTCGTCGGGATGGATGTGGGTGGCGAACTCGGTGCCGACCCACTCCTCGGGGTCGCAGCCGTACACACCCTTGGCGGCGGGGCTGACGTAGCGCAGCGCGCCGGTCGGCGAGGCGATCATGATGACGTCGCTGGAGCCCTGCACGAGGGACCGGAAGTGGTTCTCCTTCTGGGCCAGCTCCTGGGTGAGGGCCATGTTGTCGAGCAGCATGATGCCCTGCCGCACGACCAGGGCGAGCACGACGGTGCAGCCGGTCAGGAGCACCACCCGGTCGCTCTTGCGGCCGTCGATGACGTTGTAGAGGATCCCGAGCACGCAGACCGCGGCGGCCAGGTACGGGGTCAGGGCCGCCAGCGAGCCGCTCACCCGGCGCCCCTGCTCCTGCTGCCGTCGCGCCGTCCCCCGCTCGGTCGTGCCCGGCTCGGCCGTGGCGCGTTCGCCGACCCAGGGGGCGTAGGCGAGCAGCATGCTGCCGGCGAACCACCCGGCGTCCAGGATCTGGCCGGAGCTGTAGTGCTCGCGCAGCAGGGGCGAGGTGAACAGCGCGTCGCACAGCACGGTGAGGGCGAGCGAGGCGATGGCGGTGTTCACCGCGGCCCGGTTGGCCGAGGACCGCCGGAAGTGCAGCGCCAGCACCATGCTCACCAGCATGATGTCCAGCAGGGGGTAGGCCAGGGACAGGGCGATGCGCGCGGTGCTGCGGCCCTCCCACAGGGCCGTCTGGGCCAGGGCGAGGGTCCAGGAGAGGGTCAGCAGGGAGCCGCCGATGAGCCAGGCGTCCAGCCCGAGGCAGACCCAGCCGGCCCGGGTGACCGGCCGTTTGGCGAGCACCAGCAGCCCGATGATCGCGGGAGGTGCGAAGAGCAGGAAGCAGAAGTCGGCGACCGAGGTGCGCGGCACGTCGTCGCGCAGCACGACCTCGTACCAGCCCCAGATGCCGTTGCCGAGCGCCACCATGGCGGAGGAGACGGCGAACAGCGCCCACGCGGGGCGGTAGCGGTCGTCGGCCGCCTTGCGGACGTAGACCAGACAGGAGACGGCGGCGGCCAGCGCGGCCGCGGAGAGGCCGAAGTCGCCCATGACGACGGCCAGCCCCCTGGAACCCCAGCCGAGGGTTGCCCCGATGGCGTAGCCGCCGCAGAGCACGGCCAGCAGCATCTGGGGCAGCAGGCCGGCCCGGCTGCCCGGCGCGGAGGCCTGCGAGAGGACCGCACCGGGCGCGCTCACGGTGTCGTCCCGTGGAACCGTGAGCGTCCCCGGCACGGTGTGCCGTGGTCCAGCGTCGGATGCTCTCTCCATTGGCCGTGCATCGCCCGTCGCCCCCCATCAAGTGCCGAGTCGTCCCACGCCCGTTCGCGGCTCGCCGAGCCACGCCGGTCGTGTTCCCCCAGTGCGGGACGATACACCAGTTCAGTCACTCAGGGACATAGTTCCTCTACACAGCGTGACCACGCGTAGCGCCCTGCCCCACGCGTGGGGCACCCGGTGCCAGGGCGTGTGGTGCGGGTGCTCAGGTGGTCAGGACGACGTTCGTGAGGTCCTGGCCGGCCGCGAAGCGGCCCAGTTGCTCGCGGAGCAGCCGCTTGGCCCTGGGCAGGAAGGCGGAGGTGCTGCCGCCGACGTGCGGACTGACCAGGACGCCCGGCGCGTGCCACAGCGGGTGTCCCGGAGGAAGCGGTTCCGGATCGGTGACATCGAGTGCCGCCAGGAGGCGGCCTGCCTCCAGCTCCGCGAGGAGTGCCTTGGTGTCCACCACGGGCCCGCGGGCCACGTTCACCAGCAGGGCCCCGTCCTTCATCCCGGCCAGGAACCGGGCGTCGGCCAGATGGCGGGTGTCCGGGGTGAGCGGGGTCGACAGGACGACCACGTCCGCCCGCGGCAGCAGCCGGGGCAGCTCCCCCAGGGCGTGCACCGGGCCGTGCGGGGAGCGCCGGGCCAGCCGCGCGACCCGGGTGACGTGGCATTCGAACGGGGTGAGCCGGTCCTCGATGGCGGCGCCGATCGAGCCGTAGCCGACGATGAGCACCTGCTTGTCGGCGAGGGCGGGGTAGAAGCCGGCGTGCCACTCCTCGGCTTCCTGGCCGCGCACGAAGCGGGGGATGCCGCGCAGGGCCGCCAGGGTGAGGGCGACGGCCAGTTCGGCGGTGCTCGCCTCGTGCACCCCGCGGGCGTTGCACAGCCGCACCCCCTGGGGGAGCTGCCGGAGGTACGGCGTGACGTGGTCGACACCCGCGCTGAGGGTCTGCACGACCCTGACCCCGGACATGCGGGGCAGTGGACGGCCGGCGACCTCCGGACCCTTCATGTAGGGCACCACGTAGAACGCGGCGTCGGCGGGGTCGGCCGGGAACTCGTCGCCCCCGTCCCAGAAGAGGTAGTCGAGTCCGGCGGGGAGCCCTTCGACGTCCTGCGCGGGGATCGGGAGCCAGACCGTGGGGCGGTGGTTCCGGGTGATGTCAGCCATGGTCAGGAGGCTATGGCACAGTGGGGCGGCGCGAGAGGTCAGCGGAGGTCAGCCAGGTGGAGCGCAGGACGGTCGGATCGGCGGCTCTGGAGGTGGGCGCCGTCGGTCTGGGATGCATGCCGATGAGCTGGGCCTACACGGCGTCCCGGCAGGAAGGCGAATCGTCACTGCGGGCCGTGCACGCGGCGGTCGACCGCGGCACGACACTGCTGGACACCGCCGACATGTACGGGCCGTTCACCAACGAGCTGCTGCTGGGGCGGGTGCTGAGGGAGCGTCGGCGGGAGGTCTTCGTCTCCACCAAGTGCGGACTGCTCGTCGGCGAGCAGCACCTGGTGGCCAACGGCCGCCCCTCGTACGTGAAGCGGGCCTGCGACGCGTCGCTGCGGCGGCTGCAGACCGATGTGATCGACCTCTACCAGCTGCACCGCGCCGACCCCGAGGTCCCCGTCGAGGAGACGTGGGGCGCGATGGCGGAACTGGTGACGGCCGGCAAGGTGCGTGCGCTGGGATGGTGCGCGGTGGGCGCCCGGGCGGCACGGCGCGCGGGTGCGGGCATATACGACGAGACGCTGCGGCAGTTGCGCCGCGCCCAGCAGGTCTTCCCGGTGAGCTGCGTGCAGGCCGAGCTGTCGGTGTGGTCGCCCGAGGCACTGGCCGGGCTGCTGCCCTGGTGCACGCAGCGCGGGGTCGGCTTCATGGCCGCGATGCCCCTCGGCAACGGCTTCCTGACGGGCACCCTCACCCCGGGCCAGGGCTTCGAGCCGGACGACGTACGGGCCCGCCACCCCCGCTTCACGGCCGAGATGATGGCCGCCAACCAGCCGATCGTCGCGGGGCTGCGCCGGGTCGCCGAGGTGCACGGGGCGACACCCGCGCAGGTCGCGCTGGCCTGGGTGCTGGCCCAGGGACCGCAGGTCGTGCCGATCCCCGGCGCGAAGCAGCAGCGGTGGACGGTGGAGAACGCCGGGGCCGCGGAACTGCGGCTGACCGAGGAGGACTTCGCGGAGATCGCGGCGCTGCCGCCGGCGCGGGGCTCCTGGGACTGAGGGCAACGGCCGGGACGGACGGGGCCGGAGAGAGCCCGGTGGCGACACTGCCGCCATGCACCTTGGACGGGCCCTGAGTCGGCGGTGCCGGAAACCGACGTCGTACCGCGGGAACCCCGAACGGCCGGGCGGTGTAGTGAGGGATGTGATGTTCTTGGAGTCCGAGCCGGAGAACCCCCGGGAGGGAAGCGTGGGACGCCGTGCCGCCGTCGTGACCGCCGCGCTGGCCAGTGCCGCGCTGCTCGCCACC
The DNA here is from genome assembly GCF_055635295.1 of Streptomyces sp. NPDC111520. NCBI lineage: Bacteria > Bacillati > Actinomycetota > Actinomycetes > Kitasatosporales > Streptomycetaceae > Streptomyces > Streptomyces sp. NPDC111520. The sequence goes on from NZ_JBVKBW010000006.1 coordinate 233,375, forward strand.
GGATGCTCCTCGGACGGTGGTGCCGCGCCCGCTCCCCCGGCCTCCTCCTCTTCCGCCACGAAGTCGGCGCCGGCGCCCGGCGGCAGTGAGGGGCCCGCGGCGCCGGCGAAAGGCACGGCGGAGGTGACCGGCACGGTCGCGACCGGGCTCACCACCCCGTGGGGCGTGGCCGCGCTCGCGGAGGGCGATCTGCTGGTGGCCTCCCGGGACACCGGAAGGATCGTCCGGGTCGCCGCGGACGGCGGCCGTACGACCGTCCTCGGCACGGTGCCCGGGGTCTCCTCCGGCGGCGAGGGCGGCCTGCTGGGGCTCGCCGTCTCGCGGGACTTCGCCACCGACCGCATGGTGTACGCGTACTTCACCACCGACTCGGACAACCGCATCGCGCGCATGCTCTACGACCCGGCGAAGCCCGCCGGGGAACAACTGGGCGCACCGGACACGATCCTGCGCGGCATCCCGCACGGCGCCATCCACAACGGCGGGCGGATCGCCTTCGGCCCCGACGGCATGCTCTACGCGGGCACGGGCGAGAGCGGCGAACGGGGCCTGGCGCAGGACAAGAAGTCCCTGGGCGGCAAGATCCTGCGGATGACCCCGGACGGCGAACCCGTGCACGGCAACCCCGAGGCGGACTCCGTCGTCTACTCCTACGGGCACCGCAACGTGCAGGGTCTGGCCTGGGACGGCCAGGGACGGCTGTGGGCCTCGGAGTTCGGGCAGGACACCTGGGACGAGCTCAACCTGATCGAGCCGGGCAGGAACTACGGCTGGCCGGTCGTGGAGGGCCTCGCCCACCGCGACGGCTACGCGGACCCGGTCGCACAGTGGCGCACGGACGACGCCTCGCCCAGCGGCATCGCCTATGCGGACGGCTCGATCTGGATGGCCTCGCTGCGCGGCGCCCGCCTGTGGCGGATCCCCCTGGCCGGTACGAAGGCCGCGGCCGACCCGCAGGCGTTCCTCGTCGGCACATACGGGCGGCTGCGCACCGTCCTCGCCGATCCGGACGGCGGGCTGCTGCTGACCACCAGCAACACCGACGGCCGAGGCGAGCCCCGCAAGGGCGACGACCGAATCCTGCGGCTGCGGGTGAGCTGACCGACGACACCTTGGGGGGTGCGATGTTCAACGCGCTGGACGAGCTGTTCGCTCCGGGCCGCAGGCACGCCGAGGACGAACGCAACCGCCTGGAGCTCGTGCGGGACGAGGAGGGCGACGCGGATCCCGGCCGGGGCCCGGTCGACCTCGACTCGGGCGCCGTCCTGATACGTCCGCCGCGCGCCGGCGGTTAGGCCCACCGGCCCGCGGTGCGGGGTTCAGCCCGGCTGCCCGGCGAACAGCCGCAGCCGGTGGGCGAGCGCGGCCGCCTCGCCGCGGCCCGAGACGCCCAGCTTGGCGAGGATGTTGGAGACGTGCACGCTGGCGGTCTTCGGTGAGATGAAGAGTTCCTCGGCGATCCGGCGGTTGGTGTAGCCGGCGGCGACCCGGCGCAGCACCTCGCGTTCGCGCGCGGTCAGCCCGAAGGGCTCGGGCTCTCCGGCCGCTTCGGGGGCGGCGGCCTCCGGTTCGTCCAGCGCGAGCCGGCCGCGGCGGGCGAGCAGCCGGACGGCCTCCCGCAGCGGTACGGCGCCGAGGGAGTCGGCGACCTCGCACGCCAGGCGCAGCAGGGCGGCCGCACGCTCGCGGGCGCCGGGATCGTGCCGCGCGAGCAGGGTCTCGGCGAGCCGCAGCCGTACCAGGGCGAGCGGGTAGGGGCGGTCGAGGGCGGCGTAGGCCTCCTCGGCGGCGGCCCAGGGACCGGGGTCGGTGCTCCCGTCGGCGCGCAGCAGTTCGGCCTCGACCAGCAGGGCGTGGGCGGCCCACACCGGGGACAGCCGGGGCAGCCGCCCCGCCGCCTTGCGGATGAGGGCGAGCATCGCGGACCGGCCGGCCTCCGCGCCGGGAAGTCCCAGGGCGTCCGCCTCCAGGGCCGCCGCGGTGTGCAGCATGGGCCAGGCGTAACGGTGGAACGCGGGCGGGAACCCGGCTTCGAGGGCCGTCATCACCGCGGCGCGGGCCTCCAGGAAGCGTCCGCGCCCGGCGGCGACGGCGATGGTCAGATGGCGCAGCGGCAGGGTGTTCTGCGGCTGGTGGTCCTGCGGGCCCAGGTGGTCCCGGGCGGCGGCGACCTCGGCCTCGGCGCGGTCGTACTCCCCGCGCAGCACGGCGAGGTGGGCCAGCAGCGTCGCGGCCCAGCCGAGGTACAGGGCGTGGTTGGTGTTCTCCCGGCCGCGGACGGCGACCTCGGCGGCCTCGTCCCAGCGGCCGAGGGCGAGCAGCGATTCGGCCTGGTTGGCGGAGGCGAAGGTGGCTCCGTCGCGCAGCCCGTGGCGGGTGGCGCTCTCCACGCCCCTGCGGGCGACCGCGATCGCCTCCTCCGAGCGGCCCACGGACTCCAGCAGGGCGGCGAGGTTGGCGTCGGTGTTCACCGTGAGGTTGCCGTACCGGGCGGCGGCGGCCCGTTCTCGGGCCGCCTCCAGTTCGGCGATGCCGGCGGCGGTGTCACCCGAGTCGGCGAGGAGGATGCCGAGGGTGACCCGGGCGTGGAGCTCGGTCTCCTCGGCGCCGACCAGCCGGGCCAGTTCGATGGCGCGCTCGGCCGTGGTGATGCTGTCCGGTCCCGGGTCGTGCATCATGTCCCAGCCGGCCGCGCTCTCCAGCACCTCGGCGTGGACCGGTGACGGCGGCAGCCCGCGGACGAGTTCCTGGGCCTCGGCGATCTCCGCCCAGCCGTCGCCTCGGCCCATGGCGACCATCAGCCGGGAGCGCTGGATCCAGAACCACGCGGCGCGCAGCGGGTTGCTGCCGGAGCGCTCCAGCAGGCGCAGCGCGCGCTTGGTGACCTCGTAGGCGCCCTCGCGGTCGGCGCTGAGGCGGGCGGCCACGGTCGTCTCGGCGAGCAGGTCCATGTACTGCAGGGGCTTGCTGCCCGGGTCGCAGCCGCACGGGGGGAACACCTCGACGTAGTCGACGGGGCGCAGCTCCTCGCGGACGTCCGCGGGCGTGTCGTCCCACAGCTCCAGGGCGCGTTCGAGCAGCCGGTGCTGTTCGGCGTAGGCGTGCCGGCGTCGCGCCTCGACGGAGGCGCTCAGCACCGCGGGCAGCGCCTTGGCGGGCTCGTGGGCGTGGTACCAGTAACTGGCCAGCCGGGCGGGGAGTTCGTCGGCGGGCACCAGAGCGGGGTCGGCCTCCAGGGCCTGCGCGTAGCGGCGGTTGATGCGGCTGCGCTCGCCCGGCAGCAGGTCGTCGCCGACGGCCTCGCGGACCAGCGAGTGCCGGAAGCGGTAGCCGTCGCCGTCGTCGGTGGGCAGCAGGATCTTGGCGCCGACGGCCGAGCGCAGGGCCTCGATGAGTTCGTCCTCGCCGAGCCCGGCGACGGCTTCCAGCAGCCGGTACTCGACGGTGGAGCCGCCCTCGGCGACGACGCGCGCGACGCGCTGCGCGGTCTCGGGCAGCGTCTCGACGCGGACCAGCAGCAGGTCGCGCAGGCTGTCGCTGAGCCCGGTGCGGCAGCCCTGGGTGATGCTGCAGGCGAGTTCCTCGACGAAGAAGGGGTTGCCGTCGGAGCGGCTGAACACCCGGTCGACCAGGGTCGGGGCGGGCTCGGAGTCGAGGATCCCGGCGACCTGGGCGCGGACCTCGGCGCGGTTGAAGCGGGCCAGTTCCAGCCGTGCGACGGAACGCATCCGGTCGAGTTCGGCGAGGAAGGGCCGCAGCGGGTGCCGGCGGTGGATGTCGTCGGAGCGGTAGGTGGCCAGGACGACGAGCCGGCCGCGGGAGAGCGAGCGCAGCAGGTAGCCGAGGAGTTCGCGGGTCGAGCGGTCGGCCCAGTGCAGGTCCTCCAGCGCGACGACGAGCGTGCGTTCCTCCGACAGCCGCTCCAGCAGCCGCGAGGTGAGCTCGAAGAGCCGGGCGCGGCCGTGCTCGTCGCGCTGGTCGGCGAGGGGGTCGGGGGCGTCCGTGCCGCCGAGCCCGGGCAGCAGGCGGGCGAGTTCGGCCTCGCTGCCGGCGGCCGCGGCGACCAGTTCGTCGCCGAGCCGGCGGTGCAGGGCGCGCAGGATCGTCGCGACGGGGGCGAAGGGCAGTCCGTCCGCGCCGATCTCCACGCAGGCGCCGACGGCGGTCACGGTCGCCGGTCCGTCCTGGGCCGCGGCGAGGAACTCCTCCACGAGCCGGGTCTTGCCGACGCCTGCCTCGCCGCCGATCACCAGCGCCTGCGGCTCGCCCGCGTGGGCGCGGGCGAGCGCGGAGGTGAGGCGGGTCAGTTCGCGGCTGCGTCCGACGAACACCGGGCTGACCGACTGGTTCTGCACGGTCCCGAGCATCGCACGGGGCCCTGACGGCGCGGTACCGGTTTGCACCGGCACCACGGTGCTCATCCGGCGGCCCGCAGCCGGCGGGAGAGCCGGCCGGCCCTCCTTCCGTGCCGCCTTCCCCCGTCCTGGCCGGCGGTGGTCACGCGGGCGCCACCGGACTCGCGGGCGGCCTGCCGCGCGGCCCGGCGGGCCTGGTCGGCCTGGCGGGCCAGCCGGTACTCGGCGGCCTCGCGCAGCAGCTGCTCCGCCCTTTCGCGGCCCAGCAGTTCGTGTGGGTACATCGTTGCTCCTCGGGTCCGGGACCGATGGTCCGGAGTCTTCTTCTCCGTGCCATCAGCCTCGTCCCCGAGGGGGGTGGGCCACATCGGGCAACCGCCCAGGCTTGAAGGGTGCGGATGCCTTAGGCCGCGCGGCGAAGTGCCCAGGTCCCCGGGTCGACCGCGCGGCCCCTCCTCAGGGGGCTCGCACGCCTCGGCCTCAGGTGCCTCGGCAGGTGCCTCAGCCGCCGGTCGAGACCGGGGCCTCGGCCACGCTCGGCAGGCCGCCGAAGAGGTCGAACCACGTTCCGGCGGCGACGAACAGCCCGAGGACGCCGAGGGCGAGACCGCCCCAGGCGACCGCGCGCACCCAGGGCGCGGCGTTCCGTCCGGCGAGCAGCACGGCGCCGAGGACAACAAGGGCGACCAGCGCGCAGACGCCGTTGACGACGGCGGTGGTGTGCCAGGGGGCGCCGTATATCTGCTCGATCTGCTGGGCGGCGGTGCCGGAGGAGGCGTGGATCTGCCCGACGAGCTGCCGCCGCTCGGCCAGTACGGTGCCCAGCCAGGTGCCGGTGAGGGACGCGAGGCCGAGGGCGGCGCCGACGACGGCCGCGGCGCCCGGGACGACCGCGGGGGTGGAGGCGTCCGCCGCCTCCGGGGTGCCGGTGGCGTCGCTCTGCTCGGCCGCGTCGACGTCGTCGGCCTCTTCGCTGGCTTCGGCCTCTTCGCGGGCTTCGGAGTCTTCCGGGTCTTCTCGTCGGCCGGGCTCGTCGAAGGCCTGCGGCTCGTCGGCTGTCGTGGGTTCGGCGCCGGGCGCGGTCGCGGGATTCGCGCCGTCGTCACCGGATCGGTCGGGCTCGGCGTCCGCGGCGAGGTCGCCGGCTGCCGCCTCGGGGGTCTTGGTGGTCTCCATGGGCGGCAACCGTACGGTCACATTCTGAGAGCCTTCTGAGAACCGGGCTCCTCCACGGCGACTGGCGTGCGCTGCCCCACCGGGCCCTCGATGCAGATCCGCGGCAGCCGGCGTTCCAGCCACCGGGGCAGCCACCAGTTCCAGTCGCCCATCATGTGCATCAGCGCCGGTACGAGCAGGGTCCGCAGGACGAAGGCGTCGAGCGCGACGGCGGCCGCCAGGCCGATGCCGAACATCGCGATCACGCGGTCGCCGCTGAGCACGAAGGCGAGGAAGACGGAGATCATGATGACCGCGGCGGAGTTGATCACACGGCTGGTCTCGGCGAGGCCCACCCGGACCGCACGGCGGTTGTCGCGGGTCTCGCGCCACTCCTCGTACATGCGGCTGACGAGGAAGACCTGGTAGTCCATGGAGAGCCCGAAGAGCACCGAGACCATGATCACCGGTAGGAAGGGCTCGATCGGTCCGGCCGCTCCCAGCCCCAGCAGTTCGCTCCCCCAGCCCCACTGGAAGATCGCGACCACGATGCCGAAGGAGGAGGCGACGGCGACGACGTTCATGACCGCGGCCTTGATCGGGATGCCGAAGCTGCGGAAGGCCAGGAGCAGGAGCACGCAGCCCAGCCCGATGACCGAGCCCACGAAGAGCGGCAGCTTGCCGACGATCACCGAGGCGAAGTCCGCGTAGCCCGCGGTGACACCGCCGACGTACACCTCGAGGGAGGTGCCCTCGGTCGCCTCCGGGATGACGTCCTCGCGCAGGTGCGTGACGAGCCGGTCGGTGGCCTGGTCCTGCGGGGAGGTGGTGGGGACGACGTCGATGACGTCCAGCCCGCTGCCGTGCTGTGCCTGCTCCTTGTGCACCGCGGCGACGCCCTCGGTGCGCCCGAGGTCGGCGGTGAGCTGCTCCAGGGCCGCCCGGTCGGCGGCGTCGCCGGACTTGGCGACCAGTTGCAGCGGGCCGTTGAAGCCCGGGCCGAAGCCGTCGGAGAGCAGGTCGTACGCCTGGCGGGTGGTGGTGCCCGCGGCGCTGTTGCCCTGGTCGGAGGCGCCCAGGTGGAGGGAGGTCGTGGGCAGGGCCAGCGCGAGCATGACGACGGCGGCGACCGCGCCGAGGGCTTTGGGGTGCCGTTCGACGAAGGCGGACCAGCGGGCGGCGAACCCGGTCGGTAGTTCGGGCGACGGGCCGTGCTCGACCAGCCGGCGCCGTTCCCGGCGGCTCAGCGCCTTCATGCCGATGGCGCCCAGCAGTGCGGGCAGCAGCGTCACCGAGGCGGCGACGGTGAGCATCACGGTGAGGGAGGCGGCGATCGCCACGCCGTTGAGGAACGACAGCCGCAGGATCAGCATGCCGAGCAGGGCCACGCAGACCGTGCCGCCGGCGAAGACCACCGCCCTGCCGGTGGTGGCGACCGCCTTCTCGGCGGCCTCCCGCACCGGCAGGCCCTGCTTGAGGCCCCTGCGGTGGCGGGTGACGATGAACAGGGCGTAGTCGATGCCGACGCCCAGCCCGATGAGCAGGCCGAGCATCGGGGCGAAGTCGGCGACCCTGATCAGGTGGCCGAGCAGTTGGATCGTCATGTACGCGGCGCCGACACTGACCAGCGCGGTGACGATCGGCATGAACATCGCGAAGAGCGAGCCGAAGGCCACCAGCAGCACCACGGCCGCGACGGCGACGCCCACGACCTCGCTCATGTGCCCGCCGCCGCCCTCGGTCAGCGCGATGGCGCCGCCGCCCAGGGCGACCTGCGTGTTGTCGTCGGCGGCGGCCCTGGCCGTGTCGACGACCTTCTGCACCTGACCGGCCTGCAGGTCGTCCGAGGGCCTGTCGAACACCACGGTCGCGTAGGCGGTGTGCCCGTCCTGGCTGATCTGCGCGGCGCCCTCGGTGCTGTAGGGGCTGGTCACCGAGGCGACGCCGGGGAGCCCGGCCACCTCGTCCAGCGTGCCGGTCAGCCGTTCCCTGACGGACGCGACACCGACGGTGCCCTTGTCGGTGTGCCAGACGATGGTGTCGCTGTCGCCCGCCGAGCCCGGGAAGGCCTCCTTCAGCAGGGCGGTGGCCTTGCTGGAGTCGGTGCCCTTGATGTCGTAGTCGTTGGAGTACGCGGAACCGGCGAGCAGGGCGGCCGTGGACAGGCCGAGCAGGGCGACGAGCCACAGCAGGACGACGGCGAGACGACGGTCAAGGCACCAGCGGGCGAGTGCAGCCATTGCTCTCCCTGGGATTGCGCGGATCTTTCAGGCCGGGGAAGAGCCCGCAAAGAACACAACACGTACGTCCTCGACTGAACCAGGAAGAAGAGATCGTTGGCCGCGTTCGTGCGCTTAATCACATATCGTCCGGGGAATTTATGTCGCCCTTACACGCCACGGACCTGCGGCGACGCCGAAGGGCGGGCCCCCTGACCGGGAGCCCGCCCCTCGCATGCCTGCCGGCCGCGCCGGCCGCCGGATCAGCCCTGGACGCCCAGCTTCTCCAGCACGAGCTCGCGCACGCGCTTGGCGTCGGCCTGGCCGCGGGTGATCTTCATGACGGCGCCGATGAGCGCGCCCGCCGCCGCGAGGTTGCCACCGCGGATCTTGTCCGCGACGGCGGCGTTGGCCGCGATGGCCTCGTCGACGGCCGCGCCGAGCGCGCCCTCGTCCGAGACGACCTTCAGACCACGCTTGTCGACGACCTCGTCCGGCTCGCCCTCACCGGCCAGCACGCCCTCGATGACCTGGCGGGCCAGCTTGTCGTTGAGCGAGCCCTCGGCCACCAGCGCCGCCACCCGGGCCACCTGGACCGGGGTGATGGGCAGGGCGGTCAGTTCCACACCGTCCTCGTTGGAGCGGCGGGCCAGCTCGCCCATCCACCACTTGCGGGCGGAGGCCGCGTCGGCCCCGGCCTCGATGGTGGCGACGATCGGGTCGATCGCGCCCGCGTTGAGCACCGACTGCATCTCGTGGTCCGAGATGCCCCAGTCCTCCTGGAGGCGCATACGGCGCACCCGCGGGAGCTCCGGCAGGCCGCCCCGCAGCTCCTCGACCCACTCGCGGGCCGGCGCCACGGGGACGAGGTCGGGCTCCGGGAAGTACCGGTAGTCCTCCGCCTCCTCCTTGATGCGGCCGGAGGTGGTGGAACCGGTGTCCTCGTGGAAGTGCCGGGTCTCCTGGACGATCGTGCCACCGGAGGAGAGCACGGCCGCGTGCCGCTGGACCTCGAAGCGGACGGCCCGCTCGACGCTGCGCAGCGAGTTGACGTTCTTGGTCTCGCTGCGGGTGCCGAACTTCTCCCGGCCGTGGGGGCGCAGCGACAGGTTGACGTCGCAGCGCATCTGGCCCATCTCCATGCGGGCCTCGGAGACGCCCAGCGCCTTGATCAGCTCGCGCAGCTCGGTGACGTACGCCTTGGCGACCTCGGGCGCGCGCTCGCCGGCGCCCACGATCGGCTTGGTGACGATCTCGATCAGCGGGATGCCGGCCCGGTTGTAGTCCAGCAGCGAGTGCGAGGCGCCGTGGATGCGGCCGGTGGCACCGCCCACGTGCGTGGACTTGCCGGTGTCCTCCTCCATGTGGGCGCGCTCGATCTCCACGCGGAAGATCTCGCCGTCCTCCAGCTGCACGTCGAGGTAGCCGTTGAAGGCGATCGGCTCGTCGTACTGGGAGGTCTGGAAGTTCTTCGGCATGTCCGGGTAGAAGTAGTTCTTCCGCGCGAAGCGGCACCACTCGGCGATCTCGCAGTTGAGCGCGAGACCGATCTTGATCGCGGACTCCACGCCGGTCGCGTTGACGACCGGCAGCGCGCCGGGCATCCCGAGGCACACGGGACACACCTGGCTGTTCGGCTCGGCGCCCAGGGTGGTGGAGCAGCCGCAGAACATCTTCGTCTTGGTGCCGAGCTCGACGTGGACCTCGAGGCCCATCACCGGGTCATAGGACGCGAGCGCGTCCTCGTACGACACCAGGTCCGTGACGGTCACAGTCTTGATACCTCTCAGTTCCCCGTCAGGATGACAGCACGTCGTCGTCGCCGATCCGGCGCAGTTGCCGGAGCAGCAGGGCGACACCGGTGGCGATCGCCGCGGCGCTCACCACCGCGTCGATCAGCAGCAGCGTGTCGCTCTCCGCGCGGCCCCGCTTCATCTGCCGTGCGACACCGACCGCGCCGAAGAGCGTGGTGCCGATCGACAGGTAGGTGCCGGACTTGCTCTTCTTGAAGCCCTTGGCCTTCTCGAGCTTGCTCACAGGATCGGTGCCTCCTCCAGCAGCGGGTGACCCCAGCGTGCGGTGAACGCCGCCTCGACGGCCGCACCGACACGGTAGAGGCGGTCGTCGGCCATGGCCGGGGCGATGATCTGCAGACCGACCGGGAGCCCGTCCTCGGCCGCGAGGCCGCAGGGCACGGACATGGCGGCGTTGCCGGCCAGGTTGGCCGGGATGGTGCACAGGTCGGCGAGGTACATCGCCATCGGGTCGTCCACGCGCTCGCCGATCGGGAACGCGGTGGTGGGGGTGGTCGGCGAGATCACCACGTCGACCTGCCCGAAGGCGCGCTCGAAGTCGCGTGAGATCAGGGTGCGGACCTTCTGGGCGCTGCCGTAGTACGCGTCGTAGTAGCCGGAGCTGAGCGCGTACGTGCCGAGCATGATGCGGCGCTTGACCTCGGCGCCGAAGCCGGCCTCGCGGGTGAGGGCGGTGACGTCCTCGGCGCTGCGGGTGCCGTCGTCGCCGACCCGCAGGCCGTAGCGCAGGCCGTCGAAGCGGGCCAGGTTGGACGAGGCCTCGGACGGCGCGATCAGGTAGTACGCGGCGAGCGCGTACTGGAAGGACGGGCAGGACAGTTCGACGACCTCGGCGCCGAGCTCGCGCAGCAGCTCGACGGACTCGTTGAACCGCTCCATGACGCCGGCCTGGTAGCCCTCGCCCGCGAACTCCTTGATGATGCCGACCCGCAGGCCCTTGACGTCGCCGTTGCGCGCGGCCTCGACGACCGGCGGGACGGGGGCGTCGATGGAGGTGGAGTCCATCGGGTCGTGGCCCGCGATGACCTCGTGCAGCAGCGCCGCGTCCAGCACCGTGCGGGCGCAGGGGCCGCCCTGGTCCAGGGAGGAGCTGAAGGCGACCATGCCGTAGCGGGAGACGCCGCCGTAGGTGGGCTTGACGCCGACCGTGCCGGTGACGGCGGCCGGCTGGCGGATGGAACCGCCGGTGTCGGTGCCGATGGCCAGCGGGGCCTGGAAGGAGGCCAGGGCGGCGGAGGAACCGCCGCCGGAGCCACCGGGGATGCGGGTGAGGTCCCACGGGTTGCCGGTCGGGCCGTAGGCGCTGTTCTCGGTGGAGGACCCCATGGCGAACTCGTCCATGTTGGTCTTGCCGAGGATGACGATGCCGGCCTGCTTGAGGCGGGCGGTCAGCGTCGCGTCGTACGGCGGGACCCAGCCCTCGAGGATCTTGGAACCCACGGTCGTCGGGACGCCCTTGGTGGTGAAGATGTCCTTCAGCGCCAGCGGGACGCCCGCGAGCGGGCCGAGCTTCTCACCGGCGGCGCGCTTGTCGTCGACGGCCTTGGCGGCCTTCAGGGCGCCCTCGGTGTCGACGTGCAGGAAGGCGTGCACCTTCTCGTCGACGGCGGCGATGCGGTCCAGGTGGGCCTGGGCGACCTCGACGGCGGAGGTCTCGCCGGAGGCGACGGCGGCCGCGGTCTGCGCGGCGGTGAGCCTGGTCAGATCGGTCATCGTGATCAGTCCTCCCCCAGGATCTGCGGCACCTTGAAGCGCTGCTGCTCCTCGGCGGGAGCGCCGGACAGCGCCTGCTCCGGGGTCAGGCTGGGCCGGACCTCGTCGGGGCGCATGACGTTCGTCAGCGGCAGCGGGTGGGAGGTCGGCGGTACGTCCTCGCCGGCCACCTCGGAGACGCGGGCGACCGCGCCGATGATGGCGTCGAGCTGTCCGGCGAAGTGATCGAGCTCTTCGTCCTTCAGCTCCAGACGCGACAGCCGGCCGAGGTGGGCGACCTCCTCGCGCGTGATGCCTGGCATGCAGCGATCCTCTGGGGGTGAGTTTGGTCTTTTCGCGCCCAATCCTATGGGCGCGGGCGCCCCGGGGGCGAAACGGTTTGCGCTTCGCCGGGCCGGGGTGCGCCGGGCGGCACCGGCCGTAGCGGTGGTACCGCCGGGACCGGTGGGGTGCGCGGGGCGCCCCAGGCGCCCTGCGGCGGGTACGGGTCCGCAGGTCACGGGCCCGCAAACGTTACTGCGCGTCGGGGACGGCGGCCCGCTCCTTCGCGGCCTCCAGCTCCGCCGGACGGCGCCATCCGGCGCGGCCGCGCAGCCGCAGCCAGGCCGTGGTCTCATCCGGGGGCATCGCCGCGGCGACCAGCCAGCCCTGGATCGCGTCGCAGCCCAGGTCCCGCAGGCGCTCCCACGTCTCGTCGTCCTCGACGCCCTCCGCCACGACGAGGAGGCCGAGGGAGTGGGCGAGGTCGACCGTGCAGCGCACGATCTCCGCGTCCTCGGCGTCGACGGACAGCCGGGCCACGAACGAGCGGTCGATCTTCAGCTCGCTGACCGGCAGCCGCCGCAGGTGCACCAGCGAGGAGTAACCGGTGCCGAAGTCGTCGAGCGACATCTTCACCCCGTGCCCGGTCAGCCCGGCCATGGTGTCGGCGGCACGCTGCGGGTCCTCCAGCAGCACGTGCTCGGTGATCTCCAGCTGCAGGGCCCCCGGCGGGACGCCGTGCCGGGCCAGCCGCGCGGCGACGGCCCCGGCGAAGCCGGGCGAGTGGACGTCGCGCGGCGAGACGTTGACGGCGACGGGGACGTCGAGACCCATCGCCCGCCACCGGGCGACCTGCCCGAGGGCGGTCTCCAGGACGTACTCGGTGAGCTGCGGCATCAGCCCGGAGGTCTCGGCGATCGCGATGAACTCCTCGGGGCTGACCCGGCCGCGCTCGGGGTGCACCCAGCGGACCAGCGCCTCCAGGCCGGCGACCTGCCCGTCGAAGCGGACCTTCGGCTGGTAGTGCAGCTCGACCTCGCCGCGGTCCAGGGCCCGGCGCAGGTCGCCGAGGAGACCGAGGCGGTCGGGGGTGTTGCCGTCGCGGGAGGACTCGTAGACCTCGACCCCGCTGCGGTCACGTTTCGCCTGGTACATCGCGACGTCGGCGCGGCGCAGCAGGCCCTCGGCGTCACCGGCGTGATCGGGGTAGACGGCGACCCCGGCGCTGGCCTCGAGGACCAGGGTCAGGCCGTCGAGGCTCAACGGCGAGCCCAGCGCGGCGACCAGGGCCCTGGCGATGCGCTGGGCGCGGGTCGGCGCGTCGCAGGTGGGGAGCAGGACGGCGAACTCGTCGCCGCCGAGCCGGGCGACCTCGGCGCCGCGCGGCAGGGCGAGCCGCAGGCGGTCGGCGATCTGCAGCAGCAGCCGGTCGCCGGCCATGTGGCCGAGGGTGTCGTTGACGGAGCGGAACTTGTCGAGGTCGATGAGGACCAGGGCGGCGCGTTCGCCGCTGCGGGCGGCGTCGTCCAGCGCGGTCCAGGTGCGCTCCAGCAGCCACTGACGGTTGGGCAGTCCGGTGAGCGGGTCGCGCAGTTGCTCCTCGGCGCGGGCGTGGGCGATCCAGAGCGTGGAGTCGAGCGCGATCAGGGGCACGGCGAACAGCGGCAGCAGCAGGGGCAGATCGGCCGCGACGATGATGATCAGCGGGGAGATGCCGAGCAGTGCGACGCCGACGAAGCCCTGGCGTATCAGCGCGGTACGGGCCACGGTGGGCAGCGCTCCGGCGCGCGGCACGATCGCGTACCACAGGAGCGTGCGGGTCGCGGCGAGGTAACCGAGTGCGGCGGCGAGCACCGCGGGGACGGCCGCCATCCCCCAAGTGGCGGGTTGCCAGGGCTGTTCGACGGACGGGTGGGTGCCGAAGGCGGACAGCGCCAGCGAGGCCGCGCCGATGCCCAGGATGTCCACGGCGCCGTGCAGCAGCGCCTCGCGCCAGCGGTGCCGGCGAGCCGCGCCGACCAGGACGACGACGGCCAGGCTGATCAGCACCGCGGGCACCCAGCCGTAGAGCAGCAGCATGGCGAGGGTCAGGGCGGCGCCGGAGCCCGTGCCGCCCCACCAGCGGTCCCGGCCCATCGCGACCAGGTGGCCGACGATGATGCCGGTGAGCACGGCGAACGCCCAGCCGACGTCGCCGCCGGGGAAGAAGGCGTTGCCGTCCACGAGCATCCGGACGACGCCCACGGCCAGGGCCGCCGCCGCAGCGCCCACGACCGAGTACCTGAGTGCCGCCGTGGGCAGCACCGGCGCGGCCGGTCCGAGCAGCCGCTGCGCCGGTCCGGCGCTGTCCGTCGGTTCCATGCCCGTACCCTCTCGCAGCCGCGTGTGCCGTTCCACCACACGCCCCTGCCCGCGGGATTGACGGCCGGGCTGCCGGAGGGCCCGTGCCCGGAAGGCGCGCCTCTCAACAGTAGGCCGATAAAGGCTGTCACGGGCACCGATCGGCTGCTGTTGCCCGAATGGATCCCACCATCCCGGATCGTCCCGCTCTGGGCCGAAAGGGTGATGATGGGGTGTCAGGCCTCCGGGTTCACGGCGGCCTCCCGGGCGGCGTCCGCACCCTGTCCGAGCAGGACGGCGAAGCCGTCCTCGTCCAGGACCGGCACCTTCAGCTGCACCGCCTTGTCGTACTTGGAGCCCGGGCTGTCGCCGACGACCACGAAGTCGGTCTTCTTGGAGACCGACCCGGTGACCTTGGCCCCGCGGCTCACGAGCGCCTCCTTCGCGCCGTCCCGGGTGTGGGTGGCGAGGGTGCCGGTGACGACGACGGTGAGGCCCTCCAGCGGGCGCGGTCCCTCGTCGGAGCCCTCCTCGGTGAAGCGGACCCCGGCCGCCTTCCACTTGCGGAGGATCTCGCGGTGCCACTCCTCCTCGTACCACTGCTTGAGGGACGCGGCGATGATGCCGCCGACGCCGTCGACTCCCGCCAGGCGCTCCTGGTCGGCGGCGAAGACGGCGTCCAGGTCGCGGAACTCGCGGGCCAGGGCCTCGGCGGCGACCGGGCCGACGTGACGGATCGACAGGCCCGCGATGATGCGGGCGAGCGGGCGCTCCTTGGCGTCCTGGATGTGCTCCAGCATGGCCGCCGCGTTCTTCTTCAGCTCGCCCTGCTGGTTGGCGAAGACCGAGACGACCTTCTCCTCGCCGGTTTCCGGGTCGCGCTTGGGCAGGCCGGTGTTCTGGTCGAGGACGTGGGCGCGGATCGGCAGCAGGTCCTCAGGCGTGAGGTCGAACAGGTCGCCCTCGTCTCGCAGCGCCGGCTCCGCGGGCTCCAGCGGCCGGGTGAGCGCGGCCGCCGCGACGTAGCCGAAGTTCTCGATGTCCAGGCACTTGCGGCCGGTCAGGTAGAACAGCCGTTCCCGGATCTGCGCCGGGCAGCCCCGCGCGTTGGGGCAGCGCAGGTCGATGTCGCCCTCCTTCATGGGGCGCAGCGGGGTGCCGCACTCGGGGCAGTCGGCGGGCATCACGAACTCGCGCTCGCCGCCGTCCCGCAGGTCGACGACCGGGCCGAGGATCTCCGGGATGACGTCACCGGCCTTGCGCAGCACGACGGTGTCGCCGATGAGCACGCCCTTGGCCTTGACCACGTCCTGGTTGTGCAGGGTGGCGAACTCGACCTCGGATCCGGCCACCGTGACCGGCTCGACCACCGCGTACGGCGTCACGCGACCCGTACGGCCCACGCCGACGCGGATGTCGACCAGCTTGGTGTTGACCTCCTCCGGCGCGTACTTCCACGCGATGGCCCAGCGCGGCGCGCGGGCGGTGGAGCCGAGCCGGCCCTGCAGCGGGATCTCGTCGATCTTGACGACGATGCCGTCGATCTCGTGCTCGACGTCGTGGCGGTGCTCGCCGTAGTAGGCGATGGCCTCCTTGACCTCGGCGAGCGTGCCGACCACCCGGGCGTACCTGGTGGTGGGCAGGCCCCACTCGTGCAGCAGCTCGTAGGCGTGCGACTGGCAGTCGATGGTGAAGCCCTCGCGGGCGCCGATGCCGTGCACCACCATGTGCAGCGGGCGGCTCGCGGTGACCCGGGGGTCCTTCTGCCGCAGGGAACCGGCGGCGGCGTTGCGCGGGTTGGCGAAGGGCTTGTCGCCGGCCCCGACCAGGCGGGCGTTGAGCTCCTCGAACTTCTCCATGGGGAAGAAGACCTCGCCGCGGATCTCGACCAGGGCGGGGACGCGCTCCCCCGCCAGCCGGTCCGGGATCTCGGCGATCGTGCGGACGTTGGGCGTGATGTCCTCGCCGGTGCGGCCGTCGCCGCGGGTGGCGCCGCGCACCAGACGGCCGTTCTCGTACGTGAGGTTGACGGCGAGGCCGTCGACCTTCAGCTCGCACAGGAAGTGGTAGGTGCCCCCCTCGCCCGCCGGGGGGCCCAGCTCCGCGGCGAGGCGGTCGGCCCAGGCGTCCAACTCCTCCTCGGTGAAGGCGTTGTCGAGGGAGAGCATGCGCTCGCGGTGCTCGACGGAGGTGAACTCCGTCGCATACGCGCCGGAGACCTTCTGGGTCGGCGAATCCGGCGTGCGCAGCGAGGGGTGCTCGTCCTCCAGCGCCTCCAGCCGCCGCAGCAGCTTGTCGAAGTCCGCGTCGCTGATGACCGGCTGGTCCTTGACGTAGTAGCGGAAGCGGTGCTCCTCGACCTGCTCGGCCAGGGAGGCGTGCAGCTCGCGCGCCTTCGCCGGCACGTCCTCGTTCCTGGCGCCCTCGGGGATCACGGAGTCCTCCACGTCCACGTCCTTCCTCTTCCCATCCTCACTCAGGGTTGTCGACGAGCGAGCGTGCCGCCTTCGCGCAGTGCACGAGCGCGGCACGGGCATAGGCCGGCGAGGCCCCCGCCAGACCGCAGGACGGGGTCACCGCCACGGAGGTGCCCAGATCCCCCGGGGACAGCCCCAGCCTGCGCCACAGCGCCCGAACACCACTGACGCTACCCGCAGGGTCCGACAATGGGGCATCCGTACCCGGGACGACACCGGTGAGGAGCGCGGTTCCCGCCTCGGCCGCCTCACCGAAGGCATCCCAGTCACCCTCCGTGAGCAGCGAGAAGTCGAACGACACCCCCGCCACCCCGGCCCTGCGCAGCAGCGCGAAGGGCACCTCGGGAGCGCAGGAGTGCACGATCACGGGCACGCCGTCCGCGCCGCCGCCGGCGGCCGCCATGACGTCCCGCAGCGCGCCCTCGACGACGCCCCGGTCCGCCGCGCGGTGCGTGCGGTAGCCGCTGGCGGACCTGACCCGGCCCTGGAGGACGGCGGTCAGCGAGGGCTCGTCCAGCTGCAGCACGGGCTGTGCGCCCGGCACGCGCCGGCGCACGTCCTCCAGGTGCAGCCGCAGCCCCTCGCCGAGCGAGGCGGCCAGGTCGCGGCAGGCACCCGGGTCGGAGAGCGCGGCCTCGCCGTTCTTCAGCTCGACCGAGGCCGCGAGCGTCCAGGGGCCGACCGCCTGGAGCTTGAGGGGGCCCCGGTAGTCCTGGGTGAACTCCTCGACGGCGTCGAGGTCCTCCCCCAGCCACGCCCTGGCCCGGCGGGTGTCCCGGCCGGGGCGGTCGCCGAACCGCCATCCGCTGGGCTCCACGCGCGCGTACAGCTCGACCAGCATCCCGAGGGTGCGGCCGATCATGTCGGCGCCCGGGCCGCGCGCGGGCAGCTCCGGCAGGAACGGCAGCGCCTCCAGCGCCCCGGTCGCCGTCCTTGCCGCCTCGCGCGCGTCGCCTCCGGGCATCGAGCCCACACCGGTGGCCGCCCCTTCGGGCAGCCGGAACTTCGCTTCGGTACCTTCCGTGCTCACCGGTGCAGCCTACGACGACCGGCGGGTCAGGCTCCCGGCCGGATGGTCAGGTCGTTGACCTCCGCGTCCCGCGGCAGGTCGATCGCGGTCAGGATCGCCGTCGCGACCGACCCGGGGTCGATCCACCGCGAGGGGTCGTACGTCTTGCCCTCCTGCTGGTGCACCTTGGCCTGCATCGGTGTGGCGGTGCGGCCCGGGTAGACGGAGGTGACCCGTACCCCGTTGGCGTGCTCCTCCTCGCGCAGGGAGTCGGCGAGCGCCTTGAGGCCGTGCTTGCTGGCCGCGTAGGCGCCCCACTCGGCGTGCGCGTTGAGTCCGGCGCCGGAGTTGACGAAGAGCACGTGGCCCCGGGACAGCCGCAGTTGGGGAAGGACGAGACGGGTCAGCTCGGCGGGTGCGACGAGGTTGGCGGCGAGCGTCCGGTTCCAGACCTTCGGGGTGAGCTCGCCGACCTGCGCCAGGTCCACGACGCCCGCGATGTGCATCAGGGAGTCCAGCCGGTCCGGCGGCGCCTGCTGGCCCAGCGCCCAGGACAGCCGCTCCGGCTCCGCGAGGTCGCCGACGAGGGTCCGCGCGCCCGGGAAGCGGTCGGCGAGTTCCTTGGCGCGTCCGGCGTTGCGGGCCAGCAGCCACAGTTCGTCGCCGCGGTCGAGGAGACGCCGGGCCACGACGGCTCCGATGCCGGAGCCCGCGCCGGTGATCAGGTGAATCGACATGGGCCCCATGCTGTCATCCCGGCCGGCTCACACGATGCCGGCGCCCTCCTCCAGGTAGGCGAGCGCCGAGACGCCGTCCTCGGCGAAGAACACCAGGTCGGTGAGGGGCAGCGGCATGAAGCCCTCCGCGTCCATGCGCTGGAACTGCTCCTTGAGCCCGTCGTAGAAGCCCGCCGTGTTGAGCAGGACGACCGGCTTGGTGTGCAGCCCGTGCTTCTTCAGCTCCAGGATCTCGGTCGCCTCGTCCAGCGTGCCGGTACCGCCCACCATGACCACCACGGCGTCGGCGCGGGCCAGCAGCTCCGCCTTGCGCTCGGCGAGGTCGGCCGCGATCACCATCTCGTCGGCGCCCTTGCGGGCCTTGGCCGCCAGGAACTCCACCGAGACCCCGACCAGGCGTCCGCCGTGCTCCTGCACCCCGTCCGCCATCACCTTCATCAGGCCCACGTCCGAGCCTCCCCACACCAGGGTGTGACCGCCCTTGCCGATCAACTCGGCGAACTGGCGGGCGGGTTCGGTGTAGCGGGGCTCGAGGTCGGCGGCGGAGAGGAAGACGCAGATGTTCATGCGGGCCAGTCTCGCGCATGACGCCGCGGGCCGGGCAGGGGGGCGCCCGGCCCGTCCGGGAGCCGCGTGGGGGCGTTCAGGCGCTCGCGGTGGCGCGCCGGCTGCGCTCCGTGGTGGCGATGGTCGCCGAGCCGACGACGCGCGTGCCGTCGTAGAGCACGACCGCCTGGCCGGGCGCGACGCCGCGGACGGCGCCGCCGGTGAAGCGGACGCGCAGTTCGCCGTCGGCCAGCTCGGCGGTGACGGGCACGTCGTCGCCGTGGGCGCGCAGCTGGGCGGTGTACGTGCGCGGCCCGGCGCCGTCGGGCGCGGTCCCGCACCAGCGCGGGCGGATCGCGGTCAGGGCCGTGACGTCCAGGGCCTCGGCCGGGCCGACGGTCACCGTGTTGTTCACCGGGGAGATGTCGAGCACGTAGCGCGGCTTGCCGTCGGCGGCGGGCACGCCCAGGCGCAGGCCCTTGCGCTGGCCCACGGTGTAGCCGAAGGCGCCGGAGTGGGTGCCCAGGCGGTTGCCGTCCTCGTCCAGGATGTCGCCCTCGGCGGCGCCGAGGCGGCGCGCGAGGAAGCCCTGGGTGTCGCCGTCCGCGATGAAGCAGATGTCGTGGCTGTCGGGCTTCTTGGCGACGGACAGGCCGCGCCGGGCCGCCTCCGCCCGGATCTCGTCCTTGGTGGTGAGGGTGTCGCCGAGCGGGAACATGGCGTGCGCCAGCTGCCGCTCGTCGAGGACGCCCAGCACGTACGACTGGTCCTTGGCCGCGTCGGAGGCGCGGTGCAGCTCGCGGGAGCCGTCGGTGTTGACGACGACGGTGGCGTAGTGGCCGGTGCACACGGCGTCGAAGCCGAGGGCGATCGCCTTGTCGAGCAGCGCGGCGAACTTGATCTTCTCGTTGCAGCGCAGGCAGGGGTTGGGGGTGCGGCCGGCGGCGTACTCGGCGACGAAGTCGTCGACGACGTCGGCGCGGAAGCGGTCGGCGAGGTCCCACACGTAGAAGGGGATGCCGATCACGTCGGCGGCGCGGCGGGCGTCGTGGCTGTCCTCGATCGTGCAGCAGCCGCGGGCGCCGGTACGGAAGGACTGCGGGTTCGCGGAGAGCGCGAGGTGCACGCCCGTGACGTCGTGCCCCGCTTCGGCGGCGCGGGCGGCCGCCACGGCCGAGTCGACGCCACCGCTCATCGCGGCGAGCACGCGGAGGCGACGGCCGTCGCCAGGGCCTGTGGGTGCACCGGGGAAGTCAGTCATAGCGCCTCCTAGGGTACGGCGCCCCGGCGCCGGTTCGCGGGGCCGGTCGCCGCGGGGCCGTTGCGGGGCTGCGGGTGTGCGGGCGAGTGCGGGTGCGTTGCGCCTGCGGCGGGCTGTCTCCCACCGCCCACCCGTTGCCCCCTGCGTTGCGTGAACGGAAAGGCGGCACACCGCCGCAGGCCGCCGACGCACAGCGACCACCCACGGGAGCCACCCGCACACGCCCACGGCGCCGCACGGGTGGGCGGGCGGGAGAGGCCCGCCGCAGGCGCAACGGCGCGCGAGCCGCCCACGAACCGGCACCGCACGCAACGCGAGGGCGAGGGCGAGGGCGCCGCGGGCGCTACATCAAGCCCGCGCTGCGGGCGCGGGACACCGCGGGGGCGATGGCGTCGCCGAGGGCCGCGACGTCCTCGGCCGTCGAGGTGTGCCCGAGGGAGAACCGCAGGGAGCCCCGCGCGAGGTCGGGGTCGGCGCCCATCGCGAGGAGGACGTGGCTGGGCTGGGGCACGCCGGCGGTGCACGCGGACCCGGTGGAGCACTCGATGCCCTGGGCGTCGAGCAGCATCAGCAGGGAGTCCCCCTCGCACCCGGGGAAGGAGAAGTGGGCGCCGGCGGGGAGGCGGCCGCCGGGGGCGGGGTCGCCGTTGAGGATGGCCTCGGGGACGGCCTCCCGGACTCGGGCGACCAGGTCGTCGCGCAGGGCGCCGATGTCCCGCGCGAACGCCTCGTGCCGTTCCGCGGCCAGCGTCCCGGCGACGGCGAACGCGGCGACCGCGGGGACGTCGAGCGTGCCGGAGCGTACGCCGCGCTCCTGGCCGCCGCCGTGGAGGACGGGGACCGGGCCGAGCTCACGCCGGAGCACCAGCGCGCCGACCCCGTACGGGCCGCCGACCTTGTGCCCGGTGACGGTCATCGCGTCGAGCCCGGACGCCGCGAAGTCGACCTCGACCTGGCCGAGGGCCTGGACGGCGTCGGAGTGCAGCGGCACCTCGAATTCCCTGGCCACCGCCGCGAGTTCGGCGACCGGGAAGACCGTGCCGACCTCGTTGTTGGCCCACATCACGGTGGCGAGCGCCACATCGCCGGGGTCACGGGCGACGGCCTCGCGCAGGGCCTCGGGGTGGACGCGTCCGTGGGCGTCGACGGGGAGCCATTCGACCCGGGCGCCCTCGTGCGTGGCGAGCCAGTCGACGGCGTCGAGGACGGCGTGGTGCTCGACGGGGCTGGCGAGGACCCGGGTGCGCCGGGGGTCCGCGTCGCGGCGCGCCCAGTACAGGCCCTTGACCGCGAGGTTGTCGGCCTCGGTGCCGCCCGAGGTGAAGACGATCTCGCTGGGGCGGGCGCCGAGCGCGGCGGCCAGGGACTCGCGGGACTCCTCCACCGTGCGCCGGGCCCGGCGGCCGGCGGCGTGCAGGGAGGACGCGTTGCCCGTGACGGCGAGGTGCGCGGTCATCGCCTCGACCGCCTCCGGCAGCATCGGGGTCGTGGCGGCGTGGTCGAGGTAGGCCATGATGAGCGTGATTCTACGGCCGCTGCGGCGCTTTCCCGGACCGAGGCCCGCCCCGGGTACGCCGTCGCTGGGGTGCCCCGCGGGGGTGGCCTACAGGTGGAGCTGTTCCGCCGCGGTGGTGCGCCGGTGCCAGGCGCGGGGGGCCCGCCAGTGGTAGCGCATGGCCAGCAGCCGGAGGGTGAAGGCGCTGATCACGGCGAGGACCCCGGTGCCGGGGGTCAGGGCCTCGAACTTGATCAGCACCGCCACCACGGTCGCCCCCACGATGGCCGGCACCGCGTACAGGTCACGGTCCCAGCGCAGCAGCGAGGGGACCTCGTTGCCGAGCAGGTCGCGCAGTACGCCGCCGCCGACGGCGGTGGCGAGCCCGAGGGTGGCCGAGGCGGTGAGGTTGAGGCCGTGGTCGTAGGCCTTGGTGGTGCCGGCGACGCAGAAGAGGCCGAGGCCGGCGGCGTCGAAGACGTTGATCGTGGTGTTGATCCGCTCGACCTGGGGGTGCAGGAAGAACACCACCGTGGTGGCGATCAGCGGGGTGAGGAAGTACCCGAGGTCGGTGAAGGCGGCCGGTGGGACCGCCCCGATGATCAGGTCCCTGATCAGCCCTCCGCCCAGCGCGGTGACCTCGGCGAGCACCGCCATGCCGAAGACGTCGTAGTTCTTGCGTACGGCGAGCAGCGCGCCGGAGATCGCGAAGACGAAGATTCCGACGAGGTCGAGCACGTGCTGGACGGAGTGGCTGAACAGTTCGGTGTGCACCGGTCCCATTCTGCAGGGTGCCGGGGTTACGCCTTTTCGGTCGTCTTCCCCGCCGTGCCGTCGCCGGAGGCACCGGAGTCGCCGGTGTTCTCCGGGTGGTGGCAGGCCACCTGGTGCCCGGTGGCCAGGGTCGCCAGCGGGGGCTCCGTGGTCTTGCAGACCTCGGTCGCCTTCCAGCAGCGGGTGTGGAAGCGGCAGCCGGACGGCGGGGAGATCGGCGACGGGACGTCACCGGTCAGCAGGATCCGCTCGCGCTTGGCGCGCCGCTTGGGGTCCGGCACCGGCACCGCGGAGAGCAGTGCGTTGGTGTAGGGGTGCATCGGCTTGGTGTAGAGGTCCTCGCGGTCCGCGACCTCCACGATCTTGCCGAGGTACATGACCGCGATGCGGTCCGACACGTGCCGGATGACCGACAGGTCGTGCGCGATGATCACGTAGGTCAGGCCGAGCTCGCTCTGCAGGTCGTCCAGGAGGTTGACCACCTGGGCCTGGATGGAGACGTCGAGCGCCGAGACCGGCTCGTCCGCGACCACGAGCTTGGGCTTGAGCGCCAGCGCGCGGGCGATGCCGATGCGCTGCCGCTGTCCGCCGGAGAACTCGTGCGGGTAGCGGTTGTAGTGCTCGGGGTTGAGGCCGACCAGCTCCAGGAGGTTCTGGACCTCCTTCTTCACCCCGTTCTCCGTCTGCACCTTCTGCAGCCGGAACGGCGCGCCGACGATGGTGCCGACGGTGTGCCGCGGGTTGAGGGAGGAGTACGGGTCCTGGAAGATCATCTGCACGTCGCGGCGCAGCGGGCGCATGCCCGCGGTGCCCAGGTGCGTGATGTCGCGGCCCTCGAACTCGATTGTCCCGCCGGTCGGTTCGAGCAGCCGGGTGATCAGCCGGCCCATGGTGGACTTGCCGCACCCGGACTCGCCGACCACGCCGAGGGTCTCCCCGGGGTTGACGTGGAAGTCGATGCCGTCGACCGCCTTGACCGCGCCGACCTGACGGCGCAGCAGGCCCTTGGTGATCGGGAAGTGCTTGACCAGGCCGCTCACCTTGAGCAGCGCATCCGACCCGTCGGCGGTCGACTGCTGGGGGATCGTCATCTCCTGGCCTTTCACAGCTTCGGCGCAATCTCTTCGGTCCAGATGCGCTCCCGGTCCGCCACGCCCAGGTGGCAGGCGGCGTGGTGCCGGCTGCCGACCTCGCGCAGTTCCGGAACGACGGTGGTGCTGGCGCCGCCGGTGAGCTCCGCGTACGGGCAGCGCGGGTGGAAGGCGCAGCCGGACGGCACGTTGATCAGGCTGGGCGGCGAGCCCTTGACCGGGTTGAGCCGTTCGGTGCGCTCACGGTCCAGACGGGGCATCGAGCCCAGCAGGCCCCAGGTGTAGGGGTGCTGCGGCTCGTAGAAGACCTTGTCCGCCGGCCCGCGCTCCACGCAGCGTCCGCCGTACATCACCAGGATGTCGTCCGCGAGCTCGGCGACGACGCCGAGGTCGTGGGTGATGATGATGACCGCGGAGCCGAACTCCTTCTGCAGGTCCCGGATGAGGTCCAGGATCTGCGCCTGCACGGTCACGTCGAGCGCGGTGGTCGGCTCGTCCGCGATGAGCAGGTCGGGGTTGTTGGACAGCGCCATCGCGATCATGGCGCGCTGCCGCATGCCGCCGGAGAACTGGTGCGGGTAGTCGTCGACGCGCTTGTCGGGCTGCGGGATGCCGACACGGTCGAGCATCTCGATGGCGCGCTTGCGCGCCACGGCCTTGGACACGTCGTGGTGGACCCGGTACGCCTCGACGATCTGCGCCCCGACGGTGAAGTAGGGGTGCATCGCCGACAGCGGGTCCTGGAAGATCATCGCGACGTCCTTGCCGCGCAGCCGCCGGACCTCGTCCGGGTCGGCCGAGATCAGTTCCTTGCCCTCGAGCCAGATCTCGCCGGACATCCGGGCCTTGCTCCGGCCGTACTGACCGGTCCGGTGCAGGCCCATGATGGCGAGCGACGTGACGGACTTGCCGGAGCCGGACTCGCCGACGATGCCGAGGGTCTTGCCCTTCTCCAGCTGGAAGGAGAGGCCGTCGACGGACTTCACCAGGCCGTCGTCGGTCGGGAAGTGCACCTTGAGGTCGCGGACCTCGAGGAACGACGTGGGCTGCGCCTTCCCGGCCACCGGCTCGTTCGGCGCGGAATCCGCCCCGGTACCGGACTTCTGGATGGGGAGGTCGGTCATGACAGCCTCACGCGCGGGTCGACGACGGCGTACAGCAGGTCTACGAGGAGGTTGGCCACCACCACGGCGACGGCCGCGATCAGCGTGACGCCGAGGATCAGTGGGAAGTCCTTGTCCCCGATCGCCTTCACCGCCGCCTGGCCGATGCCGGGCAGGCTGAACGTCGTCTCGGTGAGGATCGCGCCGCCGACGAGGGCGCCGAGGTCCATGCCGAGGATGGTCAGCACCGGGGTCATGGTCGAGCGCATGGCGTGCTTGCCGATGACGACCGGCTCGCGCAGGCCCTTGGCACGGGCGGTGCGGATGTAGTCCTCGCCCATGATCTCCAGCATGGTGGCCCGGGTCATCCGGGCGTACATGGCTGCGTAGAGGAAGGCGAGCGTGACCCAGGGCAGCAGCATGCCGCCGAACCACCCGGATGGCGAATCACCGAACGGCACGTATTGGCCGTCGATCCATCCGAGTCCGTAGACGACCACCGCGAGGGCGATCATGCCGGTGAAGTAGATGGGGAGCGAGACGCCGGCGAGCGCGACCGTCATCAGCGTGCGGTCCAGGGCGGAGCCGCGCTTGAGGGCGGAGACGACACCGGTGCCGACGCCGACGACGACCCAGATGACGCAGGCGCCGGCCGCCAGCTGCAGGGTCACCGGGAGACGGTCCGTCAGGACCGGCCAGATCGCCTGCTCGTTGCGGAAGGAGTAGCCGAAGCAAGGGGCGGAGCAGTGCGTGACGTCGGTGCCATTGGCGTAGTCACGCCCGGCGATCAGCCCCCACAGGAACTTGCCGAACTGCACGAGGATGGGATCGTCGAGGCCCATCTTCTTCCGAATGCCCTCGAGGGAGGCCGGGTCCGCCTGCTTCCCGATGAAGTAGGTGGCGGGGTCGACACCGACCCATTTGGGGATCAGGAAGAAGATCCCGAAGGTCACCAACGTGATGACCAGCAACATGACGACGACAGCGAACAGTCGCCGGATGATGTATGCAAGCACTGTGCTCGGCCCGGCGGCGGCCCGGGGGTTCCCCGGGCCGCCGCACGCGGCCATCACCTGCCCTTCGTGCCTAGCGGGTGTGGCACTCGATCGATTCGAGGGTTGTTACTGCACGCCCAGCGAGGCGTAGTCGTAGCGGCCGTTGTACGCGTCGGCCGTGTAGACGTTGGTCAGGCGCGAGCTGCGCCAGATGATGTTCTTCTCGAAGGTGAAGGGCAGGTAGTACGCGCCCTCGGAGACCTTCTGGTTGATCTGCTTGTACAGCTCGGCCGCCGCGTTCGGGTCGGTCTGCTGCAACGCCTGGTCGAACAGGCCGTCGATCGACTTGTCCTTGATCTCGGCGAAGTTGTTGTTGCCGCTCTCGAGGATGAACCGGCTGTCGACCAGCGGCTGGAGGAAGCCCTGGCCCGACGGGAAGTCGGCGCCCCAGCCCATGATGATGATGCCGTAGTTCTTGGACTTGACCGTCTTCGGGGCACCGATGATGCCGGAGGTCTGCGCACCGTCGAACTCGTCGAGCTCGGTGGTGATGCCGACCTTCTTCAGCGACTCCTGCAGCGACTCGGCCGTGGCGATCTCGATCGGCTTGTTGTTGCGGACCGCGATCGTGGTCTTGAAGCCGTTGGGCTGGCCGCAGGCCTTGAGCTCCTTCTTGGCCTCCTCGACGTTGCCCGTGGTGTCCTTCAGGACGTTGTACGGGTCGTAGGCACCGTCGGCGCCCTTGATGCCCAGCGGGAGCATGTTCGGGGCGATGGCACCGCCGGCCTGCGGGCCGCCGCGGGCGGTCTGCAGCGACTTGTGGTCGGCGGCGAGGATGACCGCCTTGCGGCAGTGGATGTTGTCCATCGGCTTGACCGTGGTCGGGAAGACCGCGTACCGGATGAAGCCGGTGTCCGGGTTGTCGGCGTTGGCCTTGTTCTTGCCGAGCACCTCGGCGCGCGCGGCCTGGCCGACGCCGGTGGCGTTCAGGTCCAGGTCGTAGTCGCCGTTGATCAGGCGCTTGTCCATGTCGTCGGCGTTGGTCGTCAGGGTGACCGTGATCTTGTCCGGCAGCGCCTTGCGGAGGTCGTCGGTGGACGCGCTCCAGTTGGTGTTGCGGACCAGGACCATCGACTTGTTCGGCGTGTACGACTGGAACTTGTACGGGCCGCTGGAGAACGGCTTCAGACCGTACTTGGCGCCGGTGTCCTTCGCCGCGGGGACCGGGGAGCCGGACGGCATCGCGAGCATCTGCTCGAAGTCGCTGTTCGGCGTCGCCAGGTGGAAGGTGATGGTCTTGTCGTCCGGCGTCTCGATGGCCTTCAGACCGAGCTTGTCCGGCGAGGTGTCCTTGTAGGGACCCTTGTACTCACCCTTGGGGTCGAGCACCTGCTGCAGGTAGATCGGGCCGCCGGAGATGACGTCCTGCGCCCAGATGCGCTCGATGCCGTACTTGACGTCCTTGGAGGTCAGCGGGGAGCCGTCCTCCCACTTCAGGCCGTCCTTCAGGGTGTACGTGTAGGTCTTGCCGCCGTCGCCGACCTTCGCGAGGCCGGTCGCGAGGTCCGGCTTCAGCGTGGTGCTGGCCAGGCCCGGCTCCGGGGTGAAGGAGACCAGCTGACGGGTGTAGTACCGGGCGAAGTCCCACATGAAGCCGTAGTAACCACGCTGCGGGTCCCAGGAGTCGGCGTCCTGGGTACCGATGAACTTGAGCGTGCCGCCCTTCTTGTCGGACGCGTTCGCCACCTTGTTGACGGCGGCGTTGAATCCGGGGGCCTTGGCGTTGCCGTCGGACTTGCCACCGCCGCCTCCGCCGCAGGCGGCGGTGGACAGCAGCGTGGCGACCACGACGACCGTCCCTGCGGCCAGCCTGCGCCTCGATGAGCGTGGGGATGTCACTTTTTCGTAACCTCCGTGATTCGCGGTCCGCGACTTTCCGCGGACCTGCGGTCCTTCTCGGTGAGAAGCCACCTGACGGGAATGGCAGGGGCGGTGTGCGAGGGGCTAGCGGGAGCCCTTCGGGTCCAGCGCATCCCGTACGCCGTCACCGAAGAGGTTGAAGGCGAGCACGGTGATGAAGATCGCCAGGCCCGGGATCAGCATGAAGATCGGGTCCGTCTCGTAGAAGGACAGCGCCTTGAAGAGCATCTGTCCCCACGACGAGGTGGGCGGCTTCACGCCGACCCCGAGGAAGCTCAGGGCGGCCTCGGTGAGGATGTTCGTCGGGATCATCAGCGTCGCGTAGACGGTGATGGGCGCGACGAGGTTGGGCAGCAGTTCACGGAAGAGGATGTAGCCGCGGCCGGCACCGAGGCTGCGGGCCGCGTCGACGTACTCGCGCTCCCTCAGGCTCAGGGTCTGGCCGCGCACGATGCGCCCGACGTACGGCCAGCCGAAGAAGCCGATCACGACCACCAGGACGCCCATGCGCACGCCGGTGCCGCTGAATCCCAGCAGCGAGTTCGGCATGACCGAGACGAGGGACATGATGAAGAGCAGCTGCGGGAAGGCGAGGAGCACGTCCATCACACGGCCGATGGCGGCGTCGACCCAGCCGCCGAAGTAGCCGGCCATGATGCCGAAGAAGGTGCCGAGGACCACGGCGACGATCGCCGACAGGAAGGCCACCAGCAGGGAGATGCGCGTGCCGTAGACGATGCGGCTGAAGACGTCGCGGCCGTTGACCGGCTCCACGCCGAAGAGGTAATCCCCGCTGATGCCGCCCCACTTGCCGGTGGGCGTGCCGAACAGCGGGTCGATCTTGTCCTCGTGGAAGTCGTTCGGCGGGTGGCCGAAGGCGCTGACGATGAGGGGGGCGAAGATCGCGACCAGGATGAGGAGGACGACGATCACGCCGCCCGCCAGCGCCACCTTGTCGCGCTTGAGGCGCATCCATGCGATGCGCCCGGGCGAACGCCCCTCGATCGCCTTCGCGGGTATGTCGGCGGCGACGTCGGCGACGGCCGTCTCAGCGGTGTCGTGCAGCGGTGCTGTCATGTCTCCTCGTGCATCCCCCTGCCGGCGGTGGCCGGCTTCGCCTGGCCGTCCGCCCGGGTCGACGGAGCGGACCGACCATGTCGGGCGCAGCTCTTGATGGTGGTGCGGTGGCGCTGGGCTGTGTGTTTGACGTGTGATGAATCGTTAAGGCGACGCGTGAGGCGTCTTGGTGCGCGAGTCTTCATGGGGCGTGGATCACGCGCCAGACCCCACAGGGAAGCGATGCGCAACCGTGATGTGGTGAGCCTTCGTCCGTTATTACCGCAGTGTTACGCGCGTTGACAGATCGCCGCGATGCAACTGGAGTCGCTACCGTCGACGCCATGAATGATCGGCTTCGCTCGGTGTGCGACCTGATGGTCCCCGTGGTCAGGGAGATGGCGGGACTCCACGAGTACGACGGCCAGGTGCAGGATCTGTCGCCCGCCGGCGTCCGCCGCGGACTGTCCTCGCTCGCCCACGCCCGACTGCGCGAGCCGGCCCTCGCCGACCCCCACGACGAACGGCACCTCTCGGTCTTCGAGGACACCCTCAAGGTCCAGTACGGGGAACTGGAACTGCACCGCCGCGACCCATATCCGCATTTGTCCAATCTCGAACTCACCGCCTACGACCGCGAGTACGCGCCCCGCGAGGAGCTGGCCGAGGCCCGCAGACGCCACCTGCAGCAGTGGCCGGACGCCGTCGATGCGGCCATCGCGTCGCTCGACCGGGTGAGCGCGCCGGTCGCCGGGGCACTCCTCGGGGCGGTCCGCGGACTCGCCGCCGACCTCGACCCGGAGGCCGAGCCGGAGGCGGGTCCCGCGCTCGCCGCGCACGCCCGGCTGGTCGACCACATCGCCCGCGCCGCCGAGACCGGCGACCCCGACCCGCGGCTCGGCGGCGAGGCGCTGGCCCTGCTGATGGGCAGTCAGGAAGGCCTGCGCGTCGACCTGTCGGCCCTGGCCGACGAGGCCGAGCGCGAGCGGGACCGGCTCACCGCGCTCCTCACCGAGTCCTGCGGGCGGCTGGACCCGAAGGCCGGCGTGGACGAGCTCATCCCGCGGCTGCTGGCCGACCACCCGGACGCGGACGGGGTCATCCCCGAGGCCGCCCGGCTCACCGAGGAGGTCATCGAGTTCACCCGGCAGCGGGGGCTCGTGCCCTGGCTCGACGGGGACTGCCTCGTCGGACCGGCACCGCCGTCACGCCGCTGGTCCATGGCGATGATGACCTGGGCCGCACCGGAGGAGGCCGACTCCGCCTCCTGGTACCACGTCACCCCGCCGGAGCCGGACTGGCCGGAGGAGGAACGCGAGGAGTGGCTCTCCGTCTTCAGCCGCACGAGCCTGCCGGCGATCACCGTCCACGAGGTCGCGCCCGGCCATTTCGCCCACGGCCGGGCATTGCGGCACGCACCCACGCAGGTACGGCGTGTCCTGCACTCGCTCTCCTTCTGCGAGGGCTGGGCGCACTACGTCGAGGAGGTCTGCCTGGAGGAGGGCTTCCGTGCCCGCGACCCCCGCTTCGCGATCGGCGTGGCGCTGGAGGCGCTCGTACGCGTCACCCGCCTGGCGTGCGCGATCGGGCTGCACACGGGGGCGATGACGCTGGAGGAGGCCACGCAGCGCTTCATGCGGGACGCCCACCTCGCGCGGGCCGGCGCGGCCTCCGAGGCCCGGCGCGGCACCTTCGACGCGGCCTACGGGCGCTACACCTGGGGCAAGTTGGAGATCATGCGGCTGCGGGAGCGCGCCCGGCGCGCCTGGGGGCCGGAGTTCTCGCTCCAGCGGTTCCACGGGGCGCTGCTGGAAATGGGGAGCCCGCCGCTGGGGCTCATCGACACGATCCTGTGACCGGGGTCCCCCGCGGAGCGGGTCCGCCGCGCCTGCGGCGGGCCGCCTTCCACCCACTCACCACCCGCCCGTCACCGCCTTCCTGACCTGAACGGAGGCGCCGTCCGGGTGGGCGGGTGGAAGAGACCCGCCGGAAGCGTCAGTAGGGCTGCGGGGCCCACCCGTACGTCGCCCCGGGAGCACCCGGCGCGCCCTGTGCACCCGGCGCGCCGTGGGCGTCACGGGAGTAGAAGGGCTGCGCCGAGGCCCGCATCCACATACCGACCGGGTCGTACTCGTCGGTGAGCGCGACCGTGGCGACCGGCAGCCCCTGGGGCACCGCCCCGAGGGCGGACTGCATCATCAGGCGCACCGACTCCACGGCCTGGGGCCCGGCGTCGTAGAGGTCCACGCCGATCGCCAGGTAGGGCTCGCCCAGCACGGGCTGGACCCAGGCGCGCCGCAGGGAGCGGACGGCCGGGCTGCGATGGGCCTGCTGGGACAACAGGGCGTAGTACTGGGGGATCTGGAGCGCGGGCTCGCCGATCCGCAGCGGTCCGGCCGGGGAGCGGTCGAGGCCGAGGCTGACGCGCCGCAGGTCGAGCCAGGGGATGCCGACGCCGCCGCCGGGAGCGTGCGGGTTGAGCCACAGGCCCCAGCGGTCGGGGAAGAGCGAGGCCGCGATCTCGCGGCCGGACACCACCTCGTGGGCCCGGTTCCAGCCGCAGGCGGTGAACTCCTGCGGCGAGGTCACGCACGGCGCGTAGCCGTGGCCGGCGACCTCCATGTTGCCGTACTGCGCGTCCGCCCCGCCGGGGGTGCCCTGCCAGAGCAGCATCCACACCTGGCTGTCGGCGAGGGCCCGCAGCACTTCCTCGTAGGCGTCGTACCTACCGGGCGTCACCTGCCGGAGCGCATGCTCCAGCCCCCCGCCCCCTCCCACGCCGGCGCTCACGTGTCCCGCCCTTCCGCGTCTGCCTCGTCCGCGTCGTCTGCTCCGCCGAATGCCTCTGGTGCCGTACGGGACCCAGGTTATGCGCCCGTGCCGACATAGAAGGGTCGCACGCGCTCCAGCATCCAGTCGCCGATGGGGTCCTGTGCGACGTCCAGCAGCACCAGATTGACCTGCCAGGGCAGCGGTACGGCGCCGAGCGCGCGCCCGAGGGCGGCCATGGCGGCGGCCCGGTCCTCTTCCTGCCAGCGGTCGAGTTCGACGCCGACGAAGAGGGTGGCGGGGTCGCCCTCGACGCTGGCCAGCGCGCGGCGGGCGGAGAGCACGACCGGGGTCACGGCGAACTCGCCCGCGGCAACGGCCAGGAAGTCGACCGGCTCCTCGTCCGGCGAGGGTTCCCACAGCCGGACCCGGGCGCCGGTGGGGGTGCCGGGCTCGCGGTCGGTACGGCACAGCTCCATCACCGCGGCGGGCGGCAGCGGGATGCCCACCGCGCCTCCGGGGTTCACGGCGATCCCGATCTGCGGGGGCAGCCCCCGGGCGAACTCACGGGCGGGGGCGACGGCGAAGCTCATGCCGGTACCGGCGGCGAGGAACTGCTGCTCGGAGCTGAAGACGGGGACGTAGACGCCGCCGTCGAGTTCGAGCGTCGGCAGGTCGAGGTCGGTGCTCTCGGGGCTGCCGCCGTTCGGCAGCGGGATCCACAACTGCGAGCGTCCGAGCACCTCCAGGACGCGGGCCGTGGCACCCGGATCGCCGAGTGCCACGGAGAGCACTTCCTCGAGTTCGTTGGCGGGCCAGCCGCCGGCGCCGTGGCCAGGCGGGGCGAAGCCGTCCGGTATCCGCTGCCCCGGGATGTTCACTGCGTTTCGCCTCGCAATTTCCTGTGGTGGTGCGCTCCGTGGAAACCCTATCCGGCGGCGGGCGCGGACGACCCCCGCATCACGCGCCCGTCACATCGGCCGCCCCACGCCGTGGTCACATATTGCGATCGTCCGGTTGCGAAGCGTCACAGCGGCTCCGAAGGTAGGACGAGCAAGGAGAACACCCTCAACCGGGAGATATCTCGACATGCGCATCACCAGGATCAACTCCACCCTCATAGCGGCGGCCGTGTGCGCCTCGCTGACGATGGGCCTCACCGGCGGTGTCGCGAGTGCCCAGGCCCCCACCCGGAGCACGGCCGTCGAGGTCGAGCACCTCGCCGCTCGCGCGGCGGACACGGGCAACGCCGAACTGATCTCCAAGCTCGGTGACACGCTGTCCATCGGGGCCAAGCTCACCCAGGAAGCCCAGGTCGAAAGCCCGGACTCGGCGAAGCTCGAGGAACTCCGCAAGGGTCTGGAGGAGGCGAGCGGGCAGCTGGCCTCGGTCCTCGACCAGGCGGGTGCGGTTTCTCCCGGCTTCACCGACCCGGCGGCCATGGATCCGGGCGCGCCACAACCGGGCCTGGAGCCAGGGGACCCCGGCCTGCCGGGTGACCCGAGCACCATCGACCAGGTCGGCGGTCCCGGCGATCAGGGCGCCGCGGACGCCGTCACCGACGTCAAGAACGCGCTCACCAAGCTGGTCCAGGACGTCACGGACCTGCTGGCCAAGGTGGTCGCCAAGGACCTCGCGGGTGTGACGGCCGGTGTCGCCGCCGTCGTCGCCGACCTGCAGGCCCTGCTGCTGGCGGTGCCGAAGCTGCTCACCGGCGCACTGCCGCTGCCGCTTCCGCTCCCGCTGCCGCTCCCCCTGAACGACCAGGGGCAGCAGCTGCCGCCCGAGGCGCAGATCGCGCCCCAGGCCCAGGTGGATCCGCAGTTTGGTTGATCGTTCAGCGGTACCGCCCCTCACGCGTCGCGGCCCGGCCGCTCAGCCGTCGAAGTCGATGGCCTCGAGCTCCCGGGCCGCTTCGCGGTCCAGCAGCACCACCGAGGCGCACGCCCCCGGCAGCCGGCCCGCCTCCGCCTCCGTCAGCAGGCGGCGGGAGGCGGCACGGTGCCGGGCCATGGCGTACGCCGACACCCGGCGGCCGCGTTCGCGCTGGCCGTCCAGCGCGGTCCGGACGGGGACGTCCAGCAGCACCAGGTGCATGCCCCTTCCCCGGCGCCGGGCCTCACGGGCGACCCAGGCGCGCACCCAGCGCAGGGTTCCGCAGTCGTGGAGGACGACGCTGTCGCCCGAGCGCAGCGCCCGCCACAGCCCGGCGTAGTGCGCGATCCGTACCAGGGGACGGTAGAGGGCGTACGGCAGCAGCCGCGGAACCCGGGCCTGCCAGCGTTCCCTGACGTCCTGTGAGTCGATCAGGCGGGCGCCGCCGGTCGCGCGCCGCATGAGGGTGCTCTTGCCGCCGCCCGGCAGGCCGGAGACGAGCAGGACGTCCCCCGGCGGGTAGCGCAGGGTGCGTACGGGCCGGCGCCCCCGTCGCAGATCGATCAGCCGCCGCGGCCGTACGGCACGTCCCCCGCGACGCGCTTCCCCGGCCCGCGCCGGTACCGGCCGGGACACGGCCGGACCCCCGGCCGTCGCATACGCACTCTGCCACCGCACAGTTCGCCCTCCGGGTCCGACGTTCAAGAAATGGTAAATCCTGTGTCTTTGCCTACCCAGAGGAACGGCGGCGTTACTACCGGATCGGGACCGGACCGGGACATCCGGGACGCGATCGCGACAACGGCGGGCGCCCGTGCAATGATGGCGGCCTCAATCGCATATAGGCCGTTCGAGGCCGCGCGGGAGAGTTTCCGCACCGCTGTGGCGGGCGGGACGCCGAAGGAGCAAGTCCTCCCTTGAATCTCTCAGGCACAGATACCGCGCGTTCGAGGCACATCTGAAAAGCGGGCGAGCCCTCCCGGCCACGGGGGTGCCGCCCCACCCAAGGTGCAAGCCGGGACTCCTCCGCACGGAGGGTCCAGGTGAACCTCTCAGGTTCCGATGACAGATGGGGAGGACCTGCCCCGTCATCGCCCTACCTGTCTCTTCCTTGCCTTGGGAGCCCGCCCGATGAGTGAATCCCGCCGTACCGCACTGGACGCGCTGCACCGCGCCCTCGGCGCCACCATGACCGACTTCGCGGGCTGGGACATGCCGCTGCGGTACGCCAGCGAGCGCGACGAGCACACCGCCGTACGGACCCGGGCCGGTCTCTTCGACCTGTCCCACATGGGTGAGATCACGGTCACCGGTCCGGGTGCGGGCGAGGCCCTGGACCATGCGCTGGTGGGCCACATCTCGGCGCTGGCCGTGGGCCGTGCCCGCTACACGATGATCTGCGCTCCCGACGGCGGCATCCTCGACGACCTGATCGTCTACCGCCTCGGCGACGAGGAGTACATGGTCGTCGCCAACGCCTCCAACGCCCAGGTCGTCCTCGACGCGGTGACCGAGCGCGCCGCCGGCTTCGACGCCGCGGTCCGCGACGACCGGGACGCCTACGCGCTGATCGCCGTCCAGGGGCCGAACTCCCCCGCCATCCTGAAGTCGGTCACCGACGCCGACCTCGACGGGCTGAAGTACTACGCGGGCCTGCCCGGCACCGTGGCCGGCGTCCCCGCGCTGATCGCCCGCACGGGCTACACCGGCGAGGACGGCTTCGAGCTCTTCGTCGCCCCGGCCGACGCGGAGAAGCTGTGGCAGGCGCTGACCGAGGCCGGCGCGGACGCCGGCCTGGTGCCGTGCGGCCTGTCCTGCCGCGACACGCTGCGCCTGGAGGCGGGCATGCCGCTGTACGGGCACGAGCTGACCACCGCGCTCACCCCGTTCGACGCCGGGCTCGGCCGGGTCGTGAAGTTCGACAAGCCGGGTGACTTCGTGGGCCGCGAGGCGCTGGCCGCGGCCGCCGCCAAGGCCGAGGCCACGCCGCCGCGCAAGCTGGTCGGCCTGGTCGCCGAGGGCCGCCGGGTACCCCGGGCGGGCTACCCGGTGGTGGCGGGCGGCGAGGTGGTCGGCGAGGTCACCTCCGGCGCCCCCTCCCCGACCCTGGGCAAGCCGATCGCCATCGCGTACGTGGACGCCGCGCACGCCGCGCCGGGTACCTCCGGTGTGGGCGTGGACATCCGCGGTACGCATGAGCCGTACGAGGTGGTGGCCCTGCCGTTCTACAAGCGGCAGCGCTGAGTTCCCGGTCACATCCGGCACACCCGTCCCACCTGTCAAGACAGCCGTTCACCAGCACATACCGTCATCCAGGAGAATTCACGCCATGAGCAACCCCCAGCAGCTGCGGTACAGCAAGGAGCACGAGTGGGTCTCGGCCGCCGACGCGGACGGCGTGTCGTCGGTGGGCATCACCGAGCACGCGGCGAACGCCCTCGGCGATGTCGTCTACGTCCAGCTCCCGGCGGTCGGCGACACGGTCGCCGCGGGCGAGACCTGCGGTGAGCTGGAGTCGACCAAGTCGGTCAGCGACCTGTACGCCCCGGTCTCCGGTGAGGTCACCGAGGTCAACGAGGACGTCGTCAACGACCCCTCGCTGGTGAACTCGGCGGCCTTCGAGGGCGGCTGGCTGTTCAAGGTGAAGGTCACCGAGGAGCCGGGCGACCTGCTCTCCGCGGACGAGTACACCGCCTTCACCGGCAACTGACCGCTCGGGACCTCCCGGCAGCTCCGCCCTGTCCACTCCGACCTCCGGACGGATGACCCCCTGATGTCGCTTCTCAACAGCTCACTGCACGAGCTCGACCCCGACGTCGCCGCCGCCGTCGACGCCGAACTCCACCGTCAGCAGTCCACCCTCGAGATGATCGCCTCGGAGAACTTCGCTCCGGTCGCGGTGCTCCAGGCCCAGGGCTCGGTGCTGACCAACAAGTACGCCGAGGGGTACCCCGGCCGCCGCTACTACGGCGGTTGCGAGCACGTCGACGTCGTCGAGCAGCTCGCGATCGACCGGATCAAGGCGCTCTTCGGCGCCGAGCACGCCAACGTCCAGCCGCACTCGGGCGCGCAGGCCAACGCGGCCGCGATGTTCGCGCTGCTGAACCCCGGCGACACGATCCTGGGTCTGAACCTCGCCCACGGCGGGCACCTGACCCACGGCATGAAGATCAACTTCTCCGGCAAGCTGTACGACGTGGTCGCCTACCACGTGGACCAGGAGACCGGTCAGGTCGACATGGCCGAGGTCGAGCGCCTGGCCAAGGAGTCCCGGCCGAAGCTGATCATCGCCGGCTGGTCGGCGTACCCGCGGCAGCTGGACTTCGCGGCCTTCCGCCGGATCGCCGACGAGGTCGGCGCCTACCTGATGGTCGACATGGCGCACTTCGCCGGTCTGGTGGCGGCGGGCCTGCACCCCTCCCCCGTGCCGTACGCGGACGTCGTCACCACCACCACGCACAAGACGCTGGGCGGCCCGCGCGGCGGCGTCATCCTCTGCAAGGCGGAGCTCGCCAAGAAGATCAACTCGGCGGTCTTCCCCGGCCAGCAGGGCGGCCCGCTGGAGCACGTCATCGCGGCGAAGGCGGTCGCCTTCAAGATCGCGGCGAGCGAGGAGTTCAAGGACCGCCAGGTCCGCACCCTGGAGGGCGCGCGGATCCTCGCCGAGCGGCTGACCCGGGACGACGTCGCGGCGGCCGGCGTCTCGGTGCTGTCCGGCGGCACCGACGTCCACCTGGTCCTGGTCGACCTGCGCGACAGCGAGCTCGACGGGCAGCAGGCGGAGGACCGGCTGCACGAGATCGGGATCACGGTCAACCGCAACGCGGTCCCCAACGACCCGCGCCCGCCGATGGTCACCTCCGGCCTGCGCATCGGCACCCCGGCGCTGGCCACCCGCGGCTTCGGCACGGAGGACTTCCGTGAGGTCGCCGACGTCATCGCCGAGGCCCTCAAGCCGGGCTTCGACGCGGAGACCGCGAAGGCGCTCGGCGCCCGGGTCACCGCCCTGGCCGGCAAGCACCCGCTGTACCCCGGCCTGAAGTAGCGAGTGTCACCCGGTGTGCAGGGCCGCTCCGTCAGGACGGTCCCGCACACTGGAACACATGCGGCGCACCCACGCCGCGCCCACGTACCACCCGGCGGCGAACCCGCCGGCCGCCCGCGGACAACGGGGTCCGCGAACCCGAGGAGTCATCGCACCGTGGCCATCTCCGTCTTCGACCTCTTCTCGATCGGCATAGGCCCCTCCAGCTCCCACACCGTGGGCCCGATGCGCGCCGCGCGGATGTTCGTCCAGCGGCTGAAGAACGACGGCATGCTTGCGGGCGTCGCCTCCGTGCGCGCCGAACTGTTCGGCTCGCTCGGCGCGACCGGCCACGGCCACGGCACCCCCAAGGCGGTGCTGCTGGGCCTGGAGGGGCACTCCCCCCGCACGGTCGACGTGGACACCGCCGACCAGCGGGTCGAGCAGATCCGCGGCAGCCGCCGCATCAACCTGCTCGGCGCCCACGAGATCCCGTTCTCCGCCGACGACGACCTGGTGCTGCACCGGCGCCGCTCGCTGCCCTACCACGCCAACGGCATGACGCTCGCCGCGTACGACGAGACCGGCGCGCCCGTGCTGGAGAAGACCTACTACTCGGTGGGCGGCGGCTTCGTCGTCGACGAGGACGCGGTCGGCGAGGACCGCATCAAGCTCGACGACACCGTGCTGAGGTACCCCTTCCGTACCGGCGACGAGCTGCTGCGGCTCACCCGGGAGACCGGGCTGTCGATCTCCGGGCTGATGCTGGAGAACGAGAAGGCGTGGCGCACCGAGGCGGAGATCCGCGCGGGCCTGCTGGAGATCTGGCGCGTCATGCAGGACTGCGTCAAGGCCGGGCTGACCCGCGAGGGCATCCTCCCCGGCGGCCTCAAGGTCCGCCGCCGCGCCTCGGCCACCGCCCGCCAGCTGCGCGCCGAGGGCAACACGGCGGCGCACGCCATGGAGTGGGTCACCCTGTACGCCATGGCCGTCAACGAGGAGAACGCCGCGGGCGGCCGCGTCGTCACCGCCCCGACCAACGGTGCCGCCGGCATCATCCCGGCCGTGCTGCACTACTACGTCAACTTCGTGGCCGGGCAGTCGACGGAGGCGGAGAAGGAGGACGGCGTCGTCCGCTTCCTGCTCGCGGCGGGCGCGATCGGCATGCTCTTCAAGGAGAACGCCTCCATCTCCGGCGCCGAGGTCGGCTGCCAGGGCGAGGTCGGCTCCGCCTGCTCCATGGCCGCGGGCGGGCTCGCCGAGGTCCTCGGCGGCGGCCCGGAGAAGGTCGAGAACGCCGCCGAGATCGGCATGGAGCACAACCTGGGCCTCACCTGCGACCCCGTCGGCGGGCTCGTCCAGATCCCCTGCATCGAGCGCAACGGCATGGCCGCGGTCAAGGCCGTCACCGCCGCCCGCATGGCGATGCGCGGGGACGGCCGGCACCACGTCTCCCTCGACAAGGTCATCAAGACCATGAAGGAGACCGGGGCCGACATGAAGGTCAAGTACAAGGAGACCGCGCGGGGCGGGCTCGCGGTCAACGTCATCGAGTGCTGACGCCGCGGGCCCCGGCCGCCCCGGACCTCCGGGCGGCCGGGGCCCCGCCGTACCCGCCGCCGGCCGCCCGCACCGCGATCCGTCCGAAGCCCCCTGCCCCGCAGGCCGCGGGAGCTGATCGCGTGACAGAGACCAAATACCCAGAGTGCCCTCACTGTGAGCGGAACCCGTCTAATCTGCTCGTATGACGGCACCTAGGCCGCTGCAACCCGTCGTTGTACGCAGACCGGTCAGCGCGGACGCGGTAGTGGTGATCCCAGGGATCATGGGCAGTCGGCTGATCGAAGCCGAGACCGGACGAACCCTTTGGGGGCTGGGCAAAGCCGTGCAGCTCGGACTGCGCTGGCGGCACGGTCAGGGCCTGGGCGAACTCGCGCTGACGCCCGAGGAACGCGACGGACGGGTCGGAAGGGTCATCGCTGACGGGTTGCTCGACACGGCCGAATGGGCGCCCGTCCTGCGCGGAATCGAACCCTACGGCTCGCTAGTGCGCCGCATCCGAGGTGTCCTCGCGCATCCGGACGCACTGCTCGAATTCGGGTACGACTGGCGACTGCCGGTCACGCACAACGCCGACGTCCTGGCCCTGGTGCTGCGGGAACACATGAACGCTTGGCGTGCCCATCCGGCCCGGCCACGCGGGCCGGAGCCGTCACTAGTCATCGTCGCGCATTCCATGGGCGGGCTCGTCGCCGCTGCGATGTGCGCACGGCACCCGGACCTGGTGCAGGAGGTCCGGTCGACCGTCACGCTGGGGACACCGTTCCTCGGCGCCGTGAAGGCCGCGACGATACTCAACAGCGGTCACGGCACGGCACTGGAACACGAGAACCTGCGTGAACTGGCCCGCACCTTGCCCAGCGTGCACGACCTGCTGCCGAACTACCGCTGCCTACTCACCGAGGACGACGGCGTGGATCATGTCGTCGCACTCGACGCGAGCACAGCCGCAGCCTTGGGCGCCGATACGGAACTTTACGAGCGCACCGTGCGGGACCGCCCGTACCTCGACCCCTCGGTGCTGCCGAACCACCGGCTCGTGGTGGGTACCGGCCAGCGAACCGACCAGACGATGGCGTTGCGCGACGGTGTCGTGGAAGCCTTTCCGCTCGGCTACCTCCGCGACGAGCACGACGAATTGACGCGGGACTCCATCGGGCGCCCGATCCCTGTGGACCACACGGGAGACGGCACGGTGTTCCGCTACTCCGCGACCCCTCTCGACGGGATGACGGAGCTCTGCCTTGGCCAGCAGCACGGCGCCCTCGCCAGCAGCGCCTCCGCGGTGGACATCGTGTGTGGCGTCGTCACCCGCACACCGCCTCGGGCGGCCCTGGGGGGTCCGCGGATACCCAATGACGCGGTGGGGTTGTCGGTACCGGACCTGGCGAAGGTCGGCCAGCCGTTCACCGTCACGGTCGACCGCGCCCACGACGCAGCCGGAACGAGCTGTCTGATTGAGGACGCCCTCGATCAGACAGGCACACCCGTGTCCCGTCCGCTTCTGACCCGCGGCGACGAGAACGGCCAGTTGCTCGCCCCGGTGGTCATCGACGACCCCGGGCTGTACCGGGTGGCGGTTTCCGCCGGCACCGATCCCGTCACGCAGCTCGTCCTCATTCAGGACTGAGCGTGGAAGCCGGATTCCAAGTCGTCCCCGTGGCGTTCGACGAGTACCGCAACACCAGGCTTCATCCGCCGATCCCCGCGACCGAGGAGGCGAGGGCCGTAACCGATCTGCTCGCCTCGCTGGGTGGGTCGGTCGTCGCCTGGGACAAGGCATCGGTCCGGGACCTGACCGGCACGGACCAGCGGCTCCGTCAATGGAGCACGCGCGCACACGGGCGCTCGTCGATGCTTCTCTGGTTCGGGCACGGCGGGTCCAATCAGGATGACGCGTGGCTGGCAGTACCCGGCCCCGTAGGCACGGACACCGACTCGAGCATGAATCCACGCACGCTGGCGGAGCACATCGCCAGCCACATCCGCGAGCGCGGTTCGGGTCCCCACTGGACCTTCGTCCTGGTCGAGGCATGCGGAGCCAAGCGGTTCCTGGACCTGGCGGAGGCCGAACTGCTGCGCGTCCGGGCTACCGCTGGGCTGGTGTTGGTTGCCACCGGCAAGGACCAGGGTCGCGGCTACATCTCCGTGTTTCGCGAGGGGCTGGCGAAAGTGCTCGCCACCTACAACGACAACTACACCGAGATAGGACTGCGCGACCTCGTATGGCGGCTCGAGGAGCAACTGGAAGCCGACGGTCATGGCTCGGTGACGCATCGCGGTCTGGTCGGCGTGCGACCGCTGACCCGTCCCTCCCGCCTGTCCGAACCGCTGACCGCGCCAATCGACGTCTACACGAGGTTCCAGACGCTGATCTCGGAACTCCCGGATCAAGAGCGGGTGCATTTCGCACGACGAGGCGTTGGTACCGCTCTGGGCGAACTCGCATGGAACTTCGTTGGTCGGCGCCCCGAGCGGCAGCACATCGCGGACTGGCTGGCACACACCGGCTCAGGCATGCTCGTGGTGACCGGCCGGCCCGGCTCCGGCAAGTCGGCAGTGCTGGGCAACGTGCTGCTGAACAGCTATCCGGAGATCAACGCAATACTGGCCCGGGCGGGGTTCCCGGGGGCAGGCTGGGCCGACGAGCGGGCAATGCCCCGGCTCGATCTGTCGATCCCGCTGACCGGTGCCACCGTTGACGATGTCACCACGGCGATCGCGCGGTCGGCCGGCGTGGCGGCCCCTGGTGCCGCCCTGTCCGCCAGCGAACGTACACGTGCGCTTGCCGACGCGCTGAATGAGGCACTCGACCACGGCAACCGCACTCTCACCATCATGGCCGACGCGCTGGACGAGGCGCGCGAACCGTTGGTCGTCGCCGCGCTGCTCCGGCAGCTCACCGATGTGGCAGGCCTGCGCGTGATCGTCGGCACCCGGTCGTCAACCTTCGACGACGTTCATCTCCCGCCGGACGCCGAACCGAATCTGTTGCACGCGCTGGGTGCGGAGGAGAACTCTGTGCCCGTCGAGACACTGTGGATCGAACGGGACGAGGAGTCCCTCGCGGAGCTGGTCCGAACGTCACTGGAGCAACTGAGGGACGGTCACGGTGACGGATTCACCGCAGTGCTCGATCACGTGACGGGGGTGGTCACCGGTGAGAAGCGCGAGTTCCTCTACGCGGGCCTGGCCATCCACGAAATACTCGCCGACCCGGGCCTGTTGACTCCTGAACGCACCGCCGAGCTGACAGACCTGCTCAGCGGCGATCAAAGTGACCTCTTCGCCGCCGCCGTCGCCCGGGTGACCCGCGATGTTCGGTGCGGTGGCCAGGTGTTGGAGGCACTGGCCCTCGCTCAGGGCCGAGGTCTGCCGGAAGCGGACCGGGTCTGGGCGACTGCGGCTGCGTCGCTCGGCTCGGAGCAGGTCAACGACGAGGTGATCCGTCGGGTTCAGAAGGTGGCTGCCCCCTACATCATGGTGGATGCCGATGCCGGGCAGGCGGTGTTCAGGCTGGCGCACCGCACCTTTCAGGAGCACTTCCTGGAAGGACCGCAGAGTCCCAGGCACCGTCTGGCGATGGCTACGGCCCTCCTGGAGTTGGCAGACCGGCAGGAAGGCGACCTCAATCCCTACCTGACCCGCCACCTGTCGGGCCACCTCACGGCTTCCATGGCCGACCCGTGGCGGGAATTGAGCATGCGCCCCGACATCCTCGACCGCCTCGACCCACGGGCCGTTACCGCTGACGCCATGCGCGGCGGCGACCTCAACGAGTTGCCGGCAGAGGTGCTCGGCACCGTCGTGACGGCCCACCTCAGTGACCGCGCTACAGCGGAGGACCGACAGGGGCTACGCCGACTGGGCATGGCCCAGACAACTGGCCTGGCGCCCGCTGCCGAACGTCCGGACAGACCGGCCGCCGCGGTCGGGGATCCAGCGGAGAAGGCGTCTGACAGACCGGTGCCGTCCCGTGACCGCATCCCGGATCGGCCGGTCCCCCTGCTGTCCGCCCCGGCCTCACCGGCCCCCCTTCAAACGACGGCGACCTGGGACGTGGCCTGGTCGGCGCTAGACCGTCAGGTGCCACACCTCACGCTCGCCGGTCACAGCGAACCCGTGCGAGCCGTGGCGGGCCTGCGCGCTGCGGACGGGACCTGGCTGGTGGCTACCGGTGGCGACGACCATACCGTCCGCATCTGGGACCCAGTTGCCGGCCACTCGGTCGTCCCGGCGCCCAGGTCGCACGGAGACCGCATCCTCACCCTGACAGCGGTGACCGCGGTCGACGGTACCCAGCTGTTGGTCATCACCGGTGCGCGGAAGACCCGCGGCACCCTGCGGTTGTGGGCGGTGGAGACCGGCAGGGAGCACGAGTTCGATTGCCCGGAGTGGTACGTCTCCAGCGCTGCGTACACGGGGCCCGACGGCCGCCGACTGATCGCGTTCGGCACGTATGCCGGCCGCATCCACCTCTTCGATCCCTCCACAGGCAAACCCGCCGGGTCTCCGCTGACCGGCCACACCAATCCGGTGACCACGCTTACCGCCCTCGACACCCATGACACCACCTTGCTGGTCAGCACCGGTGACGACGGAACGGTACGGGTCTGGGAGCCGGAGACGGGCCGGCAGATCCGGCATCTCAACGCCGAGTGCGGCCCCCTCGAAGCTGCCGCTGCGTTGCGGACCAGGGACGGGATCCGTCTGGCGGTCGGCGGACCGCGGGGCGAGCTCGTGGTGTGGAACCC
This sequence comes from Streptomyces sp. NPDC111520, assembly GCF_055635295.1. Classification (NCBI taxonomy): domain Bacteria; kingdom Bacillati; phylum Actinomycetota; class Actinomycetes; order Kitasatosporales; family Streptomycetaceae; genus Streptomyces; species Streptomyces sp. NPDC111520. The sequence goes on from NZ_JBVKBW010000006.1 coordinate 276,678, forward strand.
CCACGGCGGCGAACCGGTGCGCTGTCCGACCCATGTCACCGGGGGCATCCACGCTCTCGCCGCCCTGTCGCCGGAAACTGTCGCCGTCGGATCGCAGGACGGAACCGTGTCTGTGCACAGCGTCACCGCAGGTTCGCACGAACCGCGCCTGCTCACCGGGCATCGTCAGCGTGTCAACGCACTCGCCGTCCTACCCACCGGCAGCGGGACCCGGTTGGTGAGCTGTGCGCACGACCGCACGGCAAAGGTCTGGAATCACACCGCCGCCCGGAACGCCCGGGACACAAGCGCGCCCGGCCCGGTACGGACGGTGGCATCTGTCACCGTTCAGGCGGGACCGGTGCTCGCTGCCGGCGGCACGAGTTGGGGCCCCACCCTTTGGCCCTCACCGGAGGATGGGCCGCTGCCGGAAACACAGGTTTGGCCCACGCCCAGGGCGATGACCGCTCTCGCCCACGCCTCGGGACGGTCGGGTCTGGTGATCGTCCCTGGCCTCCGGGGCGCAATGGCCCGATCCCCCATGGTAGTGACAGAGGTCTTCCCGACGAGCGGTCGGCGTGAGGCACTCTTCAGCACTCGGCTCACCGCACGCAACGCGCAGGGGGCTGCCGTCCCCACGGAGACGATCACCGCTGTTGCGGGCTGCGCAGGAGCCCCGGACCTTCTGCTCACCGGTTGGGATTCGGGGGCCGTGCGGATGTGGAGCTGCCGACGCGGCAATTGGGTGGACCGCCCGCACCGGAACGACGTTCCTGAAGGCGACACTGAGGGCCACGGCGCGATCCGCGCCATCAGTGGCTTCCGCGCGCCTGACGGGTCGATCGTCGTGATCAGGACTGCGACCGATGGGACCGTTCGGTGTTCCGCCGCCGAGGACGAGCGCCTCATCGGGGAACTCGACGGCCACGAGGGCTGGGTGGAGGGGCTGGTGTCCTACTACGGGGCGTACGGCACTCCCCTGGTGGCATCGGCGGGCGAGGACGGCACCGTACGGGTTTGGGAGCCGCTCACCCGAATGCAACTGCACGCGATACCTCTCGGTGTGCCGTGCAGGTCGCTGTGCACCGTGGGCGGCCTGCTCGCTGTCGGTACCGACGCGGGGCTGCTGACCCTGCGCCTGGGCGGGAGTTTGAGCATCGTACGAGGTGACGGGGGGACTAATGATGGATGAGTGGCTGGAAGGCGTGATCGGCTCCCGCCGAGAGGCACGCAACTACCGGGCCGAGGAGTACCGGGAACTGGTCGACCGGCTCTTCTGCCGGCCGAATGCTCCGTATGGCCCGTACGAGCGAGTCGGGGAGCCCGAGGTGGTCGTGCCAGGGCTCCTGGTCCGCGTCGAGTTGCACCGCCCCGGAGACATGTCCGGGCGTCTCGAAGCGTCGATCTTCATGGGCATCCAGGGCTTCGCCGGCGAACTGTGGGAGCACGAGGTACGCAGTCTGCTCCGACTGGACGCGCTCGGACATCCGGCCTTGCCCAAGATCGTAAGCGGAAGCTTCCACGCCGCGGACGAGATCGCCTTCGCGATCACCGAAAGCCAGGGCCAACAGCTCAACGTGGACGAGACGATTGCCTGGGCCATCTCTGACCGCGTTGCGGCATTCGAATCGTTCAGCGTCCTGCTTGACGCCCTCAGTCATCTGCACGGCGCGCGACTGCTTCACCGCAACCTGACGATGGGTGCTCTGCGTGCCGTGCAGATCCACGGCGAGACCACGGTTACGGTCCAGCTCACCAGGTTCGAACTGAGTGCCCTGATCGGCAACCTCGTACGGCGCACCGTACTGCAGGATTCCGCCCAGGTTCGCGAACTCGTCCGCCGCCTTTACCTGTCGCCGCCCCAGGGGATGGACCAGGTACGGCACCTGGCCTACCTCGCTCCGGAAACGCTCGACTTCCTCCTGCGCGAGCGCAACGGCCGGCGTCGTGACTGGGAGACCACGGACGTCTTCGGCCTCGGCGTACTCGGCTGGGAATGGTTCTGCGGCCCGATCCCTGAGTTGTTACCCGAGGCATACGCTGCTGCTCAGGCAGCTGATGGATCGGCGCTCGCCGTGGCACTGGCCCGGCTGCACGACGGGATGAGGTCTCACCTCACGGGCCGTTTCGACCTGCCCAAGCCGCTCACCGCGCTGCTCAGGGAGATGCTGCGCCAAGCACCCGAGTCACGCCCCACGTCCTTCCAGGCTTTGCGGCGACTGGAACAGAACTGGGACGGGATCAGGCAGTTGTGGGAGGAACCCGCCGAGAGCACTCCCCGCCTCGTCGCCTTCATGCCAGACCAGTCGGTCGAGACGATCTTCGAACTCCGCAAGTGGATCAGCCACAGTCCCGACACCGCCGCCGGCAGAGAGGCGCTGCGGAACTTCTACATCCGCGAACTGCGGAGGGCCGAACTCGTATGGTCGCCGACCGGTGCCGTCGGCTACGCCACGGACGAAACCTACAAGCTGGAGGAGGCGCGCTGGGTCCTGATTGGGGAACAGGCCGTCTGGTTCTGCGCGTACCTCTACGACGAGAACCTGCTCAGCCGGCAACGCAGTGAGTACTACGAGGACACCCTGGTCATCAAGTACCTCAAGGACCGCAACCACGCGCAGGGCCTGACCCACGCGCGACCGCGCCGCAAGGTGGGCCGCATCGAGGTCGTGCCCTTCTACCCCGGACAGAGCCTGGCCCACGTTCGGAAGGGCCGGCCCTCGTGGGCGCCGCTGACCGATTCGGTGCAGAAGACCCGCAAGCGCAGCAGCGAGGAGCAGGAGTACATCCGCTCACTGGACTTCCTGCTCGCGTACCAGCGCACGGCCTTGGATGCACGTAAGTATCCTTTCACACGCACCGACCGCGCTGAGGATCCCGGTCTGGCCGTCCTCACCTTCGACGAGCGGCGCGATCGAGAGTGGCGCCATCGGTCGCCGCTGCTGACCGCCTACAGCGAGGACCTCAAGCGACGTCCGCGGTTGGCGGACTTCGTCGAGAACCTAGACGGCGAGACCGGTTACATCACACTCGACATCGTCAGCGGCGTGCAGAAGGGCCCGTACTTCGGGCGTAGCCGGATCAAGGTGGACTTCGTCGAGCGCAAGGACGGGAACACCATTGTGGTTCGGCCGCACAAGAACGAGATGCTGCCGAGCGTGGGCTGGCTACGCCCCGCGGACGACGGCGGCTCGGAGTCCCAGATCGGCCGGCAGAGCCGGGCCAGAACCATGCTGGAGAACCAGTCCGCGTTGATCCGCAGTTTGCGCGAACCAATCGCCTACGACCTCGGGCGAGGCCGGTGGGACGCCGGGGAGGGCGGCGACCTCGAGGGCGAGGCACCCGACCGGATCAACGACATGCTGGCGCTGCACCCCTTCTATGCCCTCCAAGGGCCGCCCGGCACGGGCAAGTCCACCGTCGCCGCACATGCCATGCGCCGGTTCCTGAAGGAGGAACCGGGGGCCCGCATCCTGGTGAGCGCACAGTCGAACTACGCGCTCGACAACCTGGCGGCACGGTTGATCAAGGAGATGCCGGATGCACTGATTCTTCGGGAGACCCCCGAGGGGAAGGACGGCGCGGAAAAGGTCAAGGACAATAAGATCCTGGAGTACACGCTTGGCCGGCTGACCGAGCGGCTGGCTCAGAGCATCGAGCTCGAACTGACGTGGATGCTTCGCCCGGAGCGGCTGACCCCCGTACAGCGCAAGAAGTTCGAGGACCTTCCCCTAGAGGAGCGTCCGTCGGCCCTCACTCCCAAGGATCGGCCGGTGGCCCTCGAGTGGCTGCAGAACGTGACCTCCAACAAGATCGAGCTGACGGACCGGATCAAGAGCGGGGCGAGCATTGTCTTGGCAACCTGCTCCATCGCGGCCACGATCACGGACACGGAGCGGGATCCGGGCGACATGTTCGACTGGGTGATCGTGGAGGAGGCGGCCAAGGCCTGGCCCACCGAACTAATCATCCCCTTGGTGCTCGGGTCGCGATGGACCCTGATCGGCGACCACCAGCAACTGGGCGCGCACCGTGAGGAGGAGGTGATGCGCTTTCTCACCAGCCTGCGGAACAACGCCGACAAGGACATGCGGCAGCACTTCGAGGAACGCAAACAGCGCGAGCAGGTACTCAGGACCTTCGGTCACATCTTCGACCGCGCCGAGATCGCGGATGAGAAGACCAGCTACGAGACCGCGCCGCTGGGCCAGCTGAAACTGCAGTTCCGTATGCACCCGGACATCGCGCAACCGGTCGGCCGGGCCTTCTACCGATCCGATCCCCTGGAGCTCGACGACGATGGGCTGCCGAAGACCTATCTGAGGACCTCCGGACTCGCCGCGCTCGACCACGACGTGACGCAACCGGGATTCCTGAGGGGTCACGCCCTCGTATGGCTCGACACCGACGGTTTGGAGGAGTGCACCGAGCATCCCTTCTGGTACAACCCCGGCGAGGTCGAGCTCATTGACGAAGTGGTCACCCGCATGATCCCGTCCCCGCTCGACGTCGACGAAGCGCAGGAAGACGACCGGGGGCTGGTCGTGCTGACACCCTACCGGGCGCAGAAGAAACTACTGGAGGCCAAGGGGTCGCTACGCGGCAGGGTGCACACCGTACATTCCTTCCAAGGGCGCGAGGCCGACCGAGTCATCGTCTCTCTCGTGCGTTCCACCCAGTCGGGCAATACCGTCGCCGGGAATGTCGGCCACGTCGGACAGAGCGAGGTTGCCAACGTGCTGCTCTCACGGGGTCGCCGGCTGCTCGTCCTGGTCGGAAACCTCGCGCACTTCGCCGAGAACGGCGGCACCTACTGGGAGATCATCACCAACGCGGTGAAGCGGTACGGCCATGTCCAGCAGGTCAAGGACATGGTGGAACGATGAACGGAGTCGTGCAACTGGCGCTGCCCTGCCGCCTCGTGGCTCTGAAGGTGCTGCTGGGGCCGGAGAGCGGGCTGACGACCTTGGAGGACCTGGTGGCCCGCGCGATCGCCGCCGGGCGAACCACGGTGGAGGGGCAGGTCGACCTTTTCCGGCTCCCTGAACGCATCATCGTGGACGTCGTGCACAGCCTGTGGAGCAAGGGGCACGTCCTGGTCAGGTTCGACACAGGGGACCTGGATCTCACGGACGGCGCACGGGACATGCTGACCAGCGGCGGCCTCAGAGACGTGGCCGCGAAGAACGAGACCCGGCGTTTCCTGTTCGAGCCGGTGACCGGCCAGTTCTTTCCCGAGCAGCGCGGTGTCCGCTTCGCCCCGGAGGGAAGTCTCGAACTGCCCGCGCACCATGGTGTGACCGAGGCCGACCTCTCCGCTAGCGACCTGCTGGAGGCCGTGCAGTCCGCCATCCACCACGACCGACGCCGTACCGGATTTCGGCAGAATGTCCTCGACGTCGGTTTCGGCAGCCCGGTGCTGCGACCGCCGGACGAACTCCGCTGGCTCGCGGTGCGCGTGGCAGTCCGCGTGGACACCGCCCGGGAGGTCCTTTCGGCGAGCCTGATCGACGACGAGCACATGTGGGGGGCGAGAGCCCGCCAGCGGATGGCCGAACATCTGACCAACCTGGCCGAGGAGCAGCCCGAGCACGAGTTCGTCCGCAAACTGACCGGACAGGCCGATCGCGGCCTGGTCAAAGCGGAGACCCTGGAAAGCCTGCTCGCGAAAATGGCGGGACTCGTCGCCGAATTGCCTACGAAGCGCCCCGAGCACATCGGCCTGGTGCAGAAGCAGCTGGCCGAGCTCGCTATCGGCATCAGCGAACGCGTTGCGGACTCCGAGCGCGGCAGGGCCATGGCAACCCTCGTTGAGCATGCGGCCGGCTACACATGGGCAGTGGAGGAGTTGATCGGTTCGGCCACAGCGCAGGTGGTCATCTCCAGCCCGCTGATCCGCTACAGCACGCTCAATCATGTGCTGTCCCTGCTCAATGAGCGCCTCGCCAAGGGTGTGGGGCTGGTGGTGCTGTGGGGGCGCACTCCGGAGGACACACTGGCCTCACCGGTGCTGACCGCACTGAACGAACTGAAGACCCGGTACCGTGCCCAGGTCGTCTTCGACGAGCGCAGCTCTCAGACGGATGCGTGCATGGTAATCCAGGACGGGTGCCGCGCCCTCTTCGGATCGCAGAGCCCGCTTGCGGTGGATCCCGCGAACGACCAGGGCGAGATCGGTGTGCTCGTGGAACCCGCACCGGACACGCCGCTCGCACCATTGTGCATCGCGGAGGCACTCGTGTGGGCACGCAGGACCTACCCATTCGCGGCCGACGGTGCCCGTATCCAGCTCCAGCCGGAGGAAACCCAGCAGCCGTCCCACCGCGCCCAGGGCCGCCGGGAACTCGCTGACCATCTGCCCACCCCCGGCCCCTCGCTCGCAGACGAGGCGGCCGTCCGGCTGTGGGCCGACAGTTGGGCCGAGTACCACGCGGCTGTCACCGAGTCGATCCGGGGGACGGCCGGCCGCACGCCCTCCGTCGAGCTGATCCGCGACAGCTCCCACCGCAACCTGCTGACCTCGGCGCTGACCACCCGTAGCTACCGACTGGCGATCGCCGACGACCGTATCGACCCCAGGGTCGCCAACGACGTTATGGCCCGTCGAATCAAGGAGATCGCCAAGGGCGGTGCCGCCGTCCACCTCATTCATCCGGCCACGACCGTGACCGGCAATGTTGGGAAGGCCTTCACCGAATTGCTGGCGGCGCAAGAGGCGGGCATCCACGTACAGCGCCGGAAGGCCCGCGTGCGGGCCATGCTCAGTGACGACGTGGTGCTGCTCGGTAGCTTCTCCCCGTTGAGCGAGGGTGCACGCAGTAATCCGTCAGGCCGGATCAGCCAGGTGGGTGTACGCATCCGCGGTCTGGACTTCGCCGACGCCTTCGCCACCGCGCTGGGCATTCCGCTCGCCGGGGGCACCGACGTGGGCGACGCACTGCGGGGCGACGTCCCGGATCAAACACACTCGGGCGTCGGTACCGCGGCCGTCCCCCGTCGTTCAAGGGTTGCGGTGAGCGCCGCGCTGCCCTTGCTGGAGCAGGCGAAGTTGGCTCAGGGACCGAACGGGTTCACCAGTGTCGTCGGTGAGCGGATCAGCGAACTCGACGACCCGTGGCAGGTACTGGACCTGTGGCAGGATGCCGACGTCTCCCCAGTCGAACTGCGGCGTGGCGCCGCGCTGGTGCTCGGCTTGGCCCGGGACGCCGCCTCCAGAAACCAAAGGGAGCGGTGGGCGCAGTGGCTGGTGTCGGACGCCTGGCAGCGCCGCGCCTTCGTGGAGGCGGCAGTGGTCGGGCGTCTGCTGTCCGCGCCCCACGACGTGGCCGCATGCACTGCGGCGACAGCCCTGGAGGTCGGTCCGATCGACGAGCTGCTGGTCAATTCCGCACTGATCCTGGCCGAGCGCGACTCACCCGCCCAGGTCGTCGGCGCGGTGGCCGGTATGGCCGAGACGCTCCTGTGGGGAGGCTCCGAGGGTGCCGGCGTCACCCGCATGTTCCTACCGTCGCTTCCGGGCCGCTGGCAGCGCCTGGCCGAAGTCGCGAGCGAGCGGCAGTCACGCCGGCCACTGCCGATGAAATGGCTGTCGGCCGAACTCGCCTATGCAGCGGACCAGGCCGCGGCAGAGAGCTCCTGGGCGGATCTCGCCGCCCAGATCGACCACATCGAAAAGTTGCGCCGACGGTTCGATTTCGACGCCGGAATCGCCTTGCACGACGGCCTGTTCATGAATAACGGACTGCTGACGGCCATTAGGGCGGGCGCTGCGGACCAGAGCCTTCGTGCCTCGCTGGAGCGACGACTGCCCGACAACATCAAGCGTTTCATGGATGCCCTCGTGCACGACGCCGGCAAGAAGGCCATCAACTGGCGTAGCCAGGCCTCTTTCCTGCGGAGGATCGAGGGAATCGTCGGGACCGCCCGGGAACTGGTCGTCGCGGAGGCCGAGATCTCCGGTGTTGCCGCCGACCCTCAGGAGCCGCACTACTGCAGGCGACTCGGCACGGTCCTCTCGACGACATGGGACGACCTGTTCAGCGAGGCCGGCCGTGTTGACGCCCCCTACCGGCTCCCCATGACCGCCTTCCTGGAACGGTTGCGCCCGCTCCACGACTGGGCCAGGGAGCAGCGATGACGGAAGAGCTAGACCAGCTCCTGGGCACGCTGTTGCGGTCCTGGCCCGGCCGGTTCAAATTCCGTGCGCTCCTGGTGGCCCTAGGCGTGCCGGACAGTGACGATCCAGCCGCGTTGGCCCGCGCCCTGGTCGAAGGGATCGCCGCGGACCAGGACGAGTACGAGGTCTTTGACGGCCTCGTGGCTGAGGGCCGGTTCGCCCTGGCCGATATGATGCTCGCCGACTGCAACGCGCTCGACAGGCAACGCGCCACCGTGCTCGGACAACGACTCGAAACGGTACGGCAGCGCCGTCACAGTCAGTTGCGGGCGCGCATCGAAGCCCTGGTGCAGGAGGCGGAGCTCGCTGGCCTCCACTTCGACGTCGACCGAGACGGCCTGCTCGAGCTGTGCCGGACGTCCTGGCCCGAGGCGGGCGCCGAACTTGACCTGCAGAAGGAACGCCTGAAGAACGCAGTCCAGGCGGGCAGGGAAGCGCTGAAACCCCGGTTGGTCGCTCTGGAAGGCGCCGACGACGAATGGACCGCCGCCTGTCTGGCGCTGATCGACGCCGGTCGGCTCCAGGCGGCCGAAGCGCTGCTCAGCCGACCGGAGGACCGCAGCGGTGGCCCTGCCACCGTGCCCCCCCTGCCGGAGTGGACCTGGCGCGAGACCCCGGAGGAGCTGCTCCGCTGGCATTTGGATCCCGCCACGCCCCGGGCGCCGTCCTTCGCGAGATGGTCGGTTCGTCCGGGCTCCGCGGAGCATCGGCTGCTCGACGCCTACCAGGCGCTACAGAAGGGGGGCAGCGCTCAGCTCGCCATCGACTTCGCGACGGCACTCGACCAGTTCCTTGGACACGAGCCACAGCCGAAGACTGCCCATCCGGTCGACGGGGGCCATCTGACCTCGATTTCCGGCCTGTTCACCGACCCGGACCTAGCCCTATTCCGTCCCGCCGGCGACGTGGACCTGTTCGTGGCCGACGCGGGCACTCGGTCCGTGCCGACCCTCGAAGGGCTCCAGCCGTTCCTCGCGGTCGGGGCCGGACTGGCCCCGGACGGTTACGCGAATCGTTCCCATGCCGCCGTCCTCGACCTGCGGTCCCTGCTGCAGCTCGTCCGGGTCCGCACTCGTCGGCCGGTCGCGCTGCTGCGGCTGGCAGGCCGGCACTGGCCACTGAGTTCGTTCACCGCCGACCCGCTGCTCAGCGACCCGACGACGCTCTGGCGCAGGCTATCCTGGATCGTCGACCTGACCGGGCTCGGTGACCTCACCACCACCGCGACGCTGGCATTCGAGACGGGCATGTACCCCGAGTTGATCCGGCTCTTCCTCGACTTCCTCCCCCGCTACGCCAACCATCGCGGGGCCCTGGACAACCTGCCCCGATGGACCGACGATCCCCGTATGGCGGCGTCCGTCCGCGCGGCGGTGCTCGCCCCGATCTCCAATGATCCCGCGGCCGAAGTCGCCTTCTGGACAGCTCTGGCACTCAATGTGGCGGGCGAGCCCGTAGGGGTCAATGACATGATGCGGGAGATCGCATTGGCGACGGAACGTCTCGAACCGGTGGCGGAATCCGTGCTGTGGGCGGGCACCTCCCGGCTCGCCGGCCTTCCTGTCGTCAGGCAGGTCACCGACCAGGGCGTGCTCTTCGAAGAGAGCGGTGTTCTGAACGGCCTGACCGCCCACGCCCGGAGATACCTCGGCGAGGCGCTGGAGCGCCTCACTGCCAACACCGCCGAGACCTCCGTCGAGCTCCTGGACGAGTGGAGCCTGTACAAGTACGCGCTCACTCCCAGCGTTGCGGCGTATCGGGCGAACCCGAGTCCGCAGGCTGCGCAGGCGCTCACAGACGATACGGACAAGTTGCTCACGGGGGATCCGCGACTGGCCGGCCGTGCGGACCTGCTCGACGTCCTGTCCGCGCTACGGCCCGTGTTCCAGTCAGCCAACGAGAACATCGAACTCACCGTCGCAGTGTCCCAGGGAGCGGTTGCCGCCGTCCGTCCGGAGATGTTGCAGGCGCTCCTCTACGAACTGCTCAGCAACGCCGCGGAGGCGTTGGGGACCAGCGGTGGCTCCGTACGCGTCCAAGCCACGGTCGTCCACGGCGACCTGACCATCGAGGTCCAAGACAGTGGCCCAGGCGTGGCCGACACCGCCGGGGACCACCGTGTCTTCCGCAAGGGTGTCTCCACCCGCGGACCCGGTCGTGGCGCAGGCTTGTACAGAGCCCGCGCGCTCGCGCAGCTCGCCGACGGCGACCTGCTGCTCTCGGCTCGCCAGGCTGTCCATCCCGTCCTCCATGGCGCCCATTTCAAACTCGTCCTACCCCTTGCGTAGTCCCACCGCACAAGCACTGGAAGGCATTGCGTTGGCTGGCGCCGGGCCACGCGGCGTCAGCGGTACGTGGCCACTGCCACCGCCGTCGCCGCGACCGCGAGGGCGTAGCAGGCGGTGACGGTGTGCAGGACGCGGAGCTTCGCGCGGGCGGACAGGCGGGTGCGGGACAGCAGCCGGGCGAGGGCGGGGAGGACGAGGACGGCGTGGAGGCCGACGCCGTGGAGGGGCTTGAGAGGGGCCGTCGAGGCGTACGCGGCGGCCTGGTGGCCGGTGCGGGTGAGGTAGACGCCGCGGGCGATCATGGCCGCGCCGGAGAGCAGTCCGACGAGCAGGATCGCGAAGCCGGCACGCAGGGCGAGGGGCATCCCGGTGGGCCCGCCGGGGCGGCGCCGGAAGGACGCGGCGGCGAAGACCGACAGGACGGCCACCAGGACGGCGCCGCCGGCGGCGAGCGTCATGGAGACCGCGGTGTCGAAGCCGGTCTCCATGTCGAGGTGCGACGGCACGTGCCGCCACGCCTGCAGGGTGATGCCGGCGACCTCGACGACGCAGTCGGCGGCGAACACGGTGAGCAGCAGCCCGCGCAGGCGCGCGCCGACGTCGAGGTACGAGGTGACCCAGGCGACCGCGAGGAGCGTCAGGCCGAAGGAGAGCCCGAAGGTCACCGGCTTGCGCCAGGACACCGGGCCGTCCCAGGGGCCGCCGTCCACCGCGAGGACGGCGAGGTGGAACAGGCCCGAGAGGATCAGCACGGCACCGGTCGCATGGCACAGGCGGTCTGCCGTGCGGGGGCCGCCGAGGGTCCGTCCCGGGGCCGCGGGGATGGTGGTCGTCGCCATGGCCCCAGGCTGCCGCGGGCGGCGCGGCCGGTCGTCGTCCGGGGGGAGGCCGGCCGGCTGCGCCCCCGGGAGCAGCCGGTTCCCGTCAGCGGGTGGCCGCGTGCACGATCCCCGAGGTCGCCGCGATGCGGTCGAGCAGGAACATGGTGCCGACGCTCGCCACGATCCAGCTGCAGAGGATGACGATCCCGCGGGTCAGGCCGTCGTGGTGGAAGTAGGCGACTCCGTCCATGGCGCGGACGCCCACACCGGCCGGCATGACGGAGGTCAGTGGCTCCAGCCAGCCCGGGAGGAAGTACGGCGGGAGGACGCCGCCACTGGTGGCGTTCCCGATGATGAGCATGAAGATGGAGCCCAGGAGCACCCCGGCCGGGCCGAAGACGCGGATGAGCGCGACGGTGGCGGCGGCCACCGCGCCGGCCATGAGGGTGACGACGCCGAAGATCCCGAAGAAGGAACCGGGTATCGCGCCGAAGGCCGTACTGGCGATGAGAGTGGTGGCCAGGCCGCCGACGACGGCGAAGAGACCGATGCTCAGGACGCGCTGGTTGAAGGAGAGCCGTGGTGCGACCTGGTAGGTGAGCTGGCCGAACAGGAAACCTGCCAGGATCAGCCCGAAGGAGGCGTAGAAGACCGACAGCCCTCTGCTGTCACCGGACGAGAGCGGCAGGATGTCGACCACGGGGATCTTGTGGCTCTCGCCGTGCGGAACGGACGCCAGGGGGGTGAGCAGAGCGGACACCGCCGGGCCGTTCGCGCCGGCATAGACGACCTTGGGCTTGCCGCCCTCGGACAGATAGGCCGCGTAGGCCTCCCGGTGCTCCACGGCGTGCCGGGCGGAGGCCGCGTCGGGATACCGGTCGACCTGGAAGGCCTCGGGCGCGATGCGCTGGAGGCGGACGTCGAACAGGGCCGCCGAGTGGTCCGAGGCGACGACGGCCACCGGCAGCCGGTGCGCCGTGGGCGTGTGGAAGGCGGCCAGGAAGACGCTCACAAAGGAGAGCCCGACGACGAGCACCGTGATCACCGGGGTGATCACGGCCTTGGGGCCGGTGAGTCCCGCCCGGGCGGGCGGTGCGTCGGTCTGCGGTCCCGGGACGTGCCGGTGCCGGTGGCGGTGGTGCGACGGAGGCTCGTCCGCGGGGGGCTGCACATCGGTGATGATCACGGTGTCCACCAGGGAGGATCCCTCCTGTAATGTAAGCTGACTTATATAAGTTAACAGACAAAAGGAAGGCGCCCGGCATGCCCCTGCGCGAACCCCGCGAGCACATCGGCTATCTGATCTGGCAGCTCTCGCAGGCCTACGCGATCCGCATCGAGCAGGCGATGCGCCCGCTCCGACTGACCCAGGCGCAGTTCAGCACCCTCATGCAACTGAGCACCTACGGGGCCATGTCGAGCGCCGAACTGGCGCGCCGCTGCGGGGTCACACCGCAGTCCATGGGCACCGCCGTCCAGGGGCTGACCGAGCGCGGACTGGTGGAGCGGCGAGCCCATCCGACGCACGGCCGGATCATCGAGATCAGCGTCACCCCGCAGGGCAAGGAGCTGGCGGTCCGCGCCGAGCAGGCCATCGCCCCCGCCGAGGAGGAGGCCCTCTCCCCCTTCGACGCCCAGGAGCAGGCACGCGTCCGGGCCGACCTGCAGCGCATGCTGGCGCACCTCAACCCGCACGCGCTGCCCCGGAAGTGATCGGACCGCCCTCACCACACGACCCGGCGACCCACGAAGACCCCCGCCCGAGCCGGAGTCGGGGGGCCGGGGCCGCGTCCGGCCCCCGGGGCGGTCAGAGCCTGGCCGACACGTACGCCCTGCCCTCGGCCGTCTGCACGACGACCGCGGCGACCTCGCCGGGGGCCACCGCCGCGGAACCGTCGAGGCTGACGCCGCGGCCCTCCCCGTCCGGGGACACCACCCAGCTCCCGGCGATCGTCCGGGCGCCGTCCCGGGCCACCACCACCAGCAGGCAGCGCTCCCCCGGCGGGATGCCGCCGACCCGGGCGTGCACCCGCACCCAGGCGGTGGCCGGGGTGAGCCGTACGGCCAAGCGGGCGCCGGTGGACGGGTCGGCGGCCGAGGCGGTACGGAAGGGACCGGGGGGCGAGGCCGCGGCCGGCGGCAGGGACGCACGTGCGGAACGGTGCTCCCCGACGAGCACACCGCCCTGGAGGAGCGCGGCCGCCGCCACCACGGCCGCGACCGCGACGGCCGCCCGCCGGCGGCGCCGTGCGCCCGCCCGCTCGGCGCGCACCTGACGCAACGTCCGCTGCAGCAGCAGGTCACCGCCCTCGGGCGGGCCGTCGAGGAAGGTCTCCGGCGGGATGCCGCCGAGGGCCCGCGCCATGGCGCGCAGCTCGCCGAGTTCGGTCCGGCAGGACTCGCAGGACCCGGCGTGCTCGTCCACGGCGCGGACCTCCTCCTCGTTCAGCGCGCCCAGGACGCGGGCGGTGAGCGCCTCCCCTCCGTGTCGCTCCGGCGCGCTCATGCGGCGACCTCCCCCATCTCGACGGGCCGGTGGCGGCAGAAGTCGCGCAGCGCCTTGAGCGCGTAGTGCGACCGGGACTTGACCGTTCCCGGCGGGATGCCCAGGGTCCTGGCCGCCTCGGCGACGCTCTGCCCGCGGAAGTAGAGGACGTAGAGCACGTCGCGGTGGTCCGCGGAGAGCCGCTCCAGTGCCTCCGTGACGACCACGGCGTCCACCACCGCCTCCGCGTGGTCACGCTCCACCGGTGGCGCCGCCGTCGACGCGGCGACCTCGGTGGGGCGGGCGGCCCTGGCCCGGTACCGGTCGGTGATGATGTTGCGCGCCACGGTGAGCAGCCAACCCCGCACCGAGCCCTTGCCGTTGAGCAGGGCGTCGGGATGGCGCCAGGCCCGGATCAGGGTCTCCTGGACGACGTCCTCGGCCGCGGCACGGTCGCCGGTGAGGCGGGTCGCGTACGCGAGCAGGGCCCTGCCGTGTTCCTCGTAGAGCGCCCTGACGAGCGCCTCGTCGCTCGTGCCCCGGCTCTGCCGGGTACGGGGCCGCATTGCCGCCATCCGCCCACTCCGTCCGCCCACCGACCGTGCCGCGGTGCCTCGACGCAGACACGGCCCCCGTCCGGGCCGGGTTCAGGTGAGCCGCCTCACACCGCGCGGGCCGTGATTGAACCGCCGGGCGGCACGGGCCGTGTCTGGTCACACGCCCCGCCCGCCCGGGCCGGTCCACAGGAGGAGACGAACGATGCGGTACAGCCCCGCGAAAAGGACGGTCCGTCTGCTGGCGGCGGCCGCCGTGCTGTTCGCCGTCGCCCCGTCCCCCGGCGCCGCCGCGGACCGCTCCCCCGCCGCGCCCGCCGCCCCCGTACGGCCGGCACCGGAGGGACCGGGGTCCGCCGCCTCCCGGCCGTCCCGTGATGTGGCGGCGGGTGCGCCGCCCCAGGGCGCGACGGCCGCGGGGATCGGGGCGGTGGTGCTGCTGGCCGGTCTCGCCGCGGGGCGGCGTCCGCTGCTGCGGGCGGCACGGCGGCACCGGCGGGCGGCGCTCGGACGGCGGCTCGCCGCGGACACCCGTACCCCGCTGCTGGTCCGGCACGCGCTGCGCGAACTGGCCCTGGCGGGACGGCCCGACAGCCCGGTCCGGGTACGGGGCGTGCTCGCCGAGCCAGGCCGGGTGCTGGCCACGGTCTCGGCGTGCGGGCCGGCCCCGACGCCGTGGACGGCGCTGACGCCGACCCGCTGGGAGCGCACGGGTCTCGTGCCGGGCGAGGGTCCCGCCGCCGGGCCGGGGCCGCTCCCCCAACTGACCAGGCTCGGCGCGGTCGGCCGGGGCCAGGTGCTGGTGAACCTCGCGCGGATCGGCGGCGTCCTCAGTGTGCTCGGGGATCCCGCCGTCGCGCGGGACGCCGTGCTCGCCCTGGTGGACGGGGTGTTGGAGGCGGCGCCCGCCTCCCGCACCGTGGTGGTCGCCGTGGGTCCCGGTGCCCGTGACCTGCCCGGGCCGCCCGCGGTGCTCAGGGTCCGGACCCTCCGTCAGATCCCCGCGCTGCGCGGGGCGGGGACGCCGCAGGCCGCGGCCGGGCTGATCGTGCTGCTGCACCGGCCGGAGGCCGAGGAGGCCCGCCTGCTGGCGGGGCTGGCGGGCCCGAAGGGCGGCGGCTGGACGGTCCTGACGGTCGGCCATGTCCCGGGCGTCCATTGGCGCTGGTACGCGGCGGCCGACGGAACGGTGGACGCGGGGGTGCTCGGTCACCGGGTGGTGGTGCCCGTGCGGCCCGCCGCCCGCTGCCGCCTCTGATGCCCCGGCAGAGTGGCGATCCGACAGAACCACTCATAGCGTCAGATTTCGGGTGACTCGGGACGTCACCCGGAAAGCAGGTACGGCAGTCATGACACTTCGTCGGCCCCACGCGGCCGCCGCGGCCGCGGTCGTCAGTGTGCTGGGGCTGTGCGCGTTCCTCCCGGCCGAGGCCGCGTCAACCGGCGGCACACTGGTCGTCCGGCCCGGGGAGTCCGTCCAGGCCGCGGTGGACCGGGCCCGGCCCGGCGACGTCATCAGGATCCTCCCCGGGACCTACCCGGGCAGCGTCGACGTGACCAAGCCGCGGCTGACGCTGGTCGGCCACGGCACGGACACCGTCCTCACCCCGGGCGCGGGGCCCGGCGCGAACGCCTGCGGCCGGGCGGGCAGCGGGCTGTGCGTCACCGGAACGGAGCAGAGCGGCCTGGGCGGCGTCCGGCTGCTGTCGCTGTCGGTCTCCGGCTTCCGCAAGAACGGGGTCGACGCCTCCTGGACCGAGGGCCTGGAGGTCAGTGACGTGACCGCCGAGCACAACGGGCGCCAGGGGATCGGTGTCCAGCACTCGGTGCGCACGCTGCTGCGCGACAACGTCTCCCGGCAGAACGGCGAGTCGGGGATCTTCCTGGCCAACACCGCGGACGGGGAGGGCGGCGCGCTGGACACCCGGCGCAGCCGCGTCAGCGGCAACGAGCTGACGGGCAACCGGATCGGGGTCGTGCTGCGCCGGGTGCGCAACCTGGGGGTCGTCGACAACCACATCACCGCCAACTGCGGCGGCGTCTTCGTCGTGGGGGACGAGGGCACGCCGCGCGCCGGGGCCCTGACCGTCTCCGACAACCTCGTGGCGGCGAACAACAAGTACTGCCCCTCCGACGCCCGGCTCCCGTTCATCCAGGGCGCCGGGATCGTGCTGACGGGGGCGGAGCGGACCCTGGTGGTCCGCAACCGGGTCGTGGACAACCACGGCACCTCACCGATGTCCGGCGGCATCGTCCTCTTCCGCAGCGTGGTGGGCGCCCCCGACACCGGCAACACCGTCCGGGGCAACACGGCCCTGGGCAACAGCCCGGCCGACCTGGCCGACCGTGACCAGGGCACCGCGAATGTCCTCCGTGACAACACGTGCCGCGTCTCCGAACCGAAGGGGTTGTGCGAGGAATGACCTTGACAGAAACCACCAGCGCGGACGGCACCGCGAACACGGCGGCCGCCGAGGCCGCGACGCCGCCGGCGATGCGGCTGCGCGAGCTCGTCTTCGGCGCCGCCTGCGCCGCCGCCGTACGGGCCGCGGTCAAACTCGGCGTACCGGACGCGCTCGGCAAGGACCCGTCGCCCGTCGACGAGCTCGCGGCCATGGTCGGCACGGCGCCGCGCCAGCTGCGCCGGCTGCTGCTCGCCCTGGCCTCGTACGGGGTCTTCGAGGAGCAGGCCGACGGCCGCTTCGCCCACACCGAGATGTCCCGGATGCTCCGCAAGGACAGCCCGAACACCCTGCACTACATCGCGCTGTGGTGCACCGAGCCGTGGACGTGGGAGGTCTGGCCGCGGCTGGACGAGGCGGTGCGCGGCGGCCGCAACGTCTTCCCGGAGGTCTTCGGCAAGGAGTTCTTCCAGTACCTGCACGACGACGCCCGGGACAGCGCCCGGGTCTTCGACCGCGCCATGACCGCTTCCAGCCGGCAGTCCGCCGAGGACATCGCGGAGCTGCTCGACCTGTCGGGCGTCAGCTCGGTCGCCGACATCGGCGGCGGCCAGGGGCACGTGCTGGCCGCGCTGCTGGAGAAGCACCCCGACCTGCAGGGCACGCTGCTGGACCTGCCGAAGGTCGTCGCCGGCGCCGACCCGCGGCTGCGCGAGGGCGGTCCGCTGGCCGCGCGCGCCCGGCTGGTGCCCGGGGACTGCCGGGTGGACATCCCGGTGGCCGCCGACATGTACATCATCAAGAACATCCTGGAGTGGGACGACGACAGCACGCGGCGGACGCTGCGCAACGTCGTCGCGGCGGGTGGCGCCGGCGCGAGGGTGATCGTCATCGAGAACCTCATCGACGACACGCCGTCCATGCGCTTCACGACCGCCATGGACCTGCTCCTGCTGCTGAACGTCGGCGGCCAGAAGCACACGCGGGACAGCATGGTGAAGCTGATGACGGAGGCCGGGCTGCAGGTGGCCGAGGTGGCCCCCGTCAACGCCTACCTGCACGCCCTGCACAGCACGGTCGGCCGGACGAAGTGACCCGCTAGCCGGTCATCTCCGCCACCAGACCGGTGGTGTGCCGGCCCGCCCGGAACTCCGGGCGGGCCAGCACCTTCCGCAGGAAGCCGGCCGTGGTGCACACACCCTCGCCGCGCACCCGCAGTTCCTCCAGGACGCGGTCCATCCGGGCCAGCGCCCGGTCCCGGTCCGGCGCCCAGACGACGGCCTTGGCGAGCAGCGAGTCGTAGTCCGGGCCGATCCGCCAGCCGGGGAAGGCGTGGGTGTCCACCCGTACGAAGGGCCCGCCGGGCACCTCGAACCCGGTGAGCAGGCCCGGGGTCGGCGCGAAGTCCCGCGCGGGGTCCTCGGCGTTGACCCGGCACTCCACGGCGACCCCGCGGTGCACGACGTCCTCCTGGCGCAGGGTCAGCGGGTGCCCTGCGGCGACCAGGATCTGCTCCCGGACCAGGTCGATCCCGGTGACCATCTCGGTGACCGGGTGCTCCACCTGGAGCCGGCAGTTGACCTCCATCAGGTGGAAGTCGCGCTCCGGGGTGAGCACGAACTCGAAGGTGCCCACGCCCGTGAAGCCGACCGCCCGGGCGCCGCGCACGGCGGCGTCGCACATCGCCGACCTCAGGCGCGCCGGAAGGTCCGGGGCGGGGGTCTCCTCGACCAGCTTCTGGTGGTGCCGCTGCACCGAGCAGTCGCGCTCGCCGAGATGGACGACCGCGCCGTGCCGGTCGCAGAGCACCTGCACCTCCACGTGGCGGGCCCGCTCGACGAAGCGCTCCAGGTAGAGCCGGTCGTCGCCGAAGACCGACCGGGCGTGCGCCGCGGTGCGCCGGTAGGTGTCGAGCAGCCGGTCCGGGTCGGTGACCACGGCCATGCCGCGTCCCCCGCCACCTGCGACGGCCTTGAGGATGACCGGGTAACCGGTCCGCTGCGCCGCCTCCTTCGCGTCGGCGGTCCCGGCCAGCGGGCCGGCGCTGCCGGGCAGCACGGGCAGTCCCGCCTCGGCCATCAGCGCGCGGCAGGCGGCCTTGTCGCCCAGCCGGGAGAGCACCTCGGGGGAGGGCCCGATGAAGGTGAGGCCGTTGGCCTCGCAGACCTCGGCGAAGTCGGGGTCCTCGGAGAGGAATCCGTAACCGGGGTGGACGGCCTGCGCGCCGGTGCGGCGGGCGGCCTCGACGACGGCGGGGATGTTGAGGTAGCTCGCCCTCGCCGGGGGCGGCCCGATGTGCACGGCCTCGTCGGCGAAGCGGACGACGGCCGAGTCGCGGTCGGCGGTGGAGTACACCGCGACCGTCCGGATGCCCAGTTCCCGGCAGGCGCGGGCGACCCGCAGGGCGATCTCGCCGCGGTTGGCGACCAGGACGGTGGAGAACACGGGCCTCACTCCCCCACCGGTACGGGCTCCAGTGCGATCAGCGGCTGCTGGAACTCGACGGGCTGCCCGTCGGGGACGACGACCTCCACGACCCGGCCGGCCGCGTCCGCCTCGACGACGCTCATCATCTTCATGACCTCCAGGACGCCCACGGGCTGGCCGGGGCGGACGAGGTCGCCGACGGACACGCAGGGGCGCTCGCCGGGGTCGGGAGCGTGGTAGAAGGTGCCCACGGTGGGGGCGCATACGTAGTGAAGTGATGTGGAATCACGCGCTCCGTGCGCCTCTTGCGCCTCCGGTGCGCCGGCGCCCCGCGGACGTCCGGCGGCGGTCGCCGGTACCGCGGCGGCCTCGGCGGCCGGGACGGACGCCCGAGTGTGCGCGGGGTCCTGTGCCCGTGGCTCCGGCCACTCGATCTCGACCGCCGTCTGCCCGTGCCGCAGCCTGATCCGCCGCGGCGGGACCGGCATCGAGCGGGCCAGCTCGGTGGCGCTGCGGCAGACCGCCTCCAGCGCCGGGAGCGCGGCCGCCGCGCCGCCGGGTGACGATCCGTTGAGGCTCTTGCCCGAGCCCGGGGGGCGGGCCGTCCTGTCGTCGCCGTGGAGTGTCACGGTGCTGCCTCCTCCTCCAGTCGGCCGAAACGGTGGAACCGGTCGCGGCGCTCGGCCAGCAGCCGGTCGGGGGGCCGGGGACGCAGTTCGTCCAGGGCGGCCGAGAGCGCGCCGCCGACGAGGGCGGCCGCGTGGGCGTGGTCCCCGTGGGCGCCGTCGGGCGGCTCGGGGACCACGCCGTCGACGATGCCCAGCCGGAGCAGATCGCGGGCGTGCAGCCGCAGCGCGGCCGCCGCGGCAGGGGCGGCGCCGGGGTCCTTCCACAGGATCGCGGCGCAGCCCTCGGGGCTGATCACGGAGTAGATGCCGTTGGCGCTGACCAGGACCCGGTCGGCGACGGCGAACGCCAGCGCCCCGCCGCTGCCGCCCTCGCCGGTGATCACCGCGACGACCGGTACGGGCAGCCGGGCCATCAGGCGCAGGTTCTCGGCGATGGCGAGGGCCTGGCCGCCGCTCTCCGCCTCCGGGCCCGGGTCGGCACCCGGGGTGTCGATGAGGGTCACCACCGGCATGCCCAGCTTGGCGGCGGTCCGCATCAGGCGTGCCGCCTTCCGGTAGCCGGCCGGGGTGGCCATGCCGAAGTGCCGCCGCCGGCGCTCCTCCAGCCCGGGGCCGCCCTTGTGGTGGCCGATCAGCATGACGGGGCTGCCGTGCAGCAGTCCGGGCCCCCCGATGACGGCCGGGCAGTCGGCGGTCAGCCGGTCGCCGTGCAGTTCGTGGAAGTCCTGGAGCAGATGGGT
Source organism: Streptomyces sp. NPDC111520 (assembly GCF_055635295.1). Classification (NCBI taxonomy): domain Bacteria; kingdom Bacillati; phylum Actinomycetota; class Actinomycetes; order Kitasatosporales; family Streptomycetaceae; genus Streptomyces; species Streptomyces sp. NPDC111520. The sequence continues at coordinate 297,179 of NZ_JBVKBW010000006.1, forward strand.
CGCGTAGTCGGCGGCCGTGGGCCGCAGCGGGTGCCGGGCCAGGCGGACCGCCTCCCAGGCGTCCCGCTCGGGCAGTTCGTCCGCCGTACGGACGACGCGGACGGCCGGTCCGCACGGCACGGTCGCCGGCCGTGGCTGCTCGGCCCGGCGGCGTGCCCCCGCCCGCGGGACGCCGTCCCCGGAGCGCAGCCGCAGCAGCCGGGCCAGCGTCGGGCGGAGGGCCGCGCGGGGGACGACGTCGTCGATGAGGCCGCGCGAGAGGAGGAACTCCGCCGTCTGGAAGCCCTCGGGGAGGCGCCGGCCGGTGGTCTGCTGGATGACGCGCGGCCCGGCGAAGCCCAGCCGGGCGCCGGGCTCGGCGAGGATGACGTCGGCGAGGGTCGCGTAGGAGGCGGCGACGCCGCCGTAGGTGGGGTCGGTCACCAGGGACACCACCAGGACGCCCGCCTCGTCGAGTTCGGCGAGCGCCTGGGCGGTCCTGGCCATCTGCATCAGCGACAGGGCGCCCTCCTGCATGCGGGCGCCGCCTGAGGCGGTCACGAGCAGCAGGGGGACGCGCCGTCGCAGACTGGTCCGGGCGGCCCGGGTGATCTGCGAACCGACCCCGAGGCCGAGGCTGCCGCCGAGGAAGCGGAAGTCCATCGCGGCGACGACGACCGGCTGGTCCTCGATCGTGCCGTGCACGCAGACCACGGCCTCGTCCATCCCGGTCGCCGCCCGGGCCTCGCGCAGCCGCTCGGCGTACGGGCGGGTGTCGGTGAAGCCCAGCGGGTCGGGCTCCGCCGGCCGCTCGCCGCGCTCCGCGGCGAGCGGCTTGCGGGAGCCGGGGTCCAGCAGCTGGTCCAGACGCTGCCGGGCCGTGAGCCGGCCGTGCGCGCCGCACTCGGGGCAGACGCGCAACGTACGGGTGTAGCGCTTGCCGTAGACGAGCGCGGCACAGCGCTCGCAGCGCACCCAGTCCGGCTCGGCGGTGGCCTCGTCAGCCACTGCGCTCCCAGCGGTAGAACTCCCGGGCCATGGCGTCCTTGGGCTCGCGCCAGGTCTCGGGGTCGTACGCGGAGATGAAGGACGACAGCTGCCGGCTGATGTCCTGGAACGCCGGGTGGTCCTTGTACCTGCCGACCTCCGGGCCGGGCGGCCGGTCGGCCTCGACCAGGTGCAGGTAGACGTCGCCGAACTGGAACAGGCTGCGTCCGGTGACCCCGATCAGACCGGGCAGTTCGCCCCGGTCCGACTCGGCGAAGACCTGCGCCACCTGCTCATCGGCGCCGGGCTTCATCCTGGCCACGATCAGGCTGCGGTAGGTCTTCATGCCGCGCCGCCGTGGCGCTGCACGATCCGCTCGCGGATCAGCTCCAGTTGGATCTTGGAGTTGTCGTTGATGCGGTCGGTCATCGCCTCGTCGTCGAGGGGGGCGCCGGGCTTCATGGCGAAGTCCTGGGTCCAGCGCATCCGGGTGCCGCCGGGGACCTCCTCGTACGCCCAGTGGATGTCCATGTACTGGAAGGGGCCGGTCTCGACCCGGTGCGCGCGCACCGTGCGGGTGGCACGGTCGGCGACCCGCTCGGAGACCCAGCTCCAGACCTGGCCGTGCTCGTCGGGGTGCATGGTGAGCCGGAAGACGACCCGGTCGCCCTCGCGCTCCACGATGTCCACGGAGGCGTACTCGCTGAACAGGTCCGGCCAGCCCTCCACGTCGTTGGTGACGTCCCAGACGACGTCCATGGGGGCGGGGATGGTGATCTCGTTCTCGGTGTGGCCGGGCATGGTCAGACTCCTGCCTTGAGTGAGTTGTTGACGACGTCCATGAAGGCGCCGGGGGTCTTGCACGAGTCGGCGTCGCCGGCGATCGGGATGCCCCGGTCGTTCTCCAGGGCGCCGACGATGCCGAGCAGGCCGAGCGAGTCCAGTCCGTACTCGGCGAAAGGAGTCTCCGGGTGGCCGTCGAGGAGGCCGGCGTCGACGGTGATCCCGGCATTGGACTTCATCAGGGCGGCGAGTTCGCCGTAGGTCAGTTCCTTGCTCATGGAAGAGCTCTCCTTCACTGCGCCTGCGTCATGTCCGGACGACCAGGGCCGAGTTGGAACCCATCAGGCCGCGGCTGAGCACCAGCGCGGTCCGCAGTTCCGCCGGCCGGGGCCGGCCGGTGACCAGGTCGAGGTCGAGGCAGATGTCGGTGATGTTGGGGGTGGGGGGCACGACTCCGTGCCGCAGGGCGAACACGGCGGCGGCCACGTCGAGCACCGGGGCGCCGCAGTAGGCGCGGCCGGTGCCGGTCTTGGGAGCCGTCACGGGGATGCTGGGAGCGCGCTTGCCGAACACGTCGGCCAGCGCCTGTGCCTCGGCGCGGTCCGCCTCCGGGGTACCGAGCGCGTCGGCGAAGACGACATCGATGTCCCCCGGGGCGCACCCGGCCTCCGCGAGGGCGTCGCGGACGGCCCGGGCCAGTCCCTCCCGGGACTCCGCCCAGCGCGAGGCACCGGTGAAGGTGGCGCCGTGCCCCGCGATGACGGCCTGTACCTCGGCCCCGCGGCCGGCGGCGTGCGCCGGGTCCTCGACCACGAGCATCGCGCCGCCCTCGGCGGGGGCGAAGCCGCGGGCGTGCCGGGTGAAGGGCAGATAGGCCCGTCCGGGGTCCTCCTCCAGGCTGAGTTCTTCGTATCCGAGCTGGCAGACACCCGAGTACGGCGCCAGCGGCGCCTCGGCGGCGCCGACGACGACGGCCCGGGTGCCGTTGCCACGGGTGATGTTGCGGCAGGCGTGGGCGATGGCGTCGAGACCTCCGGCCTCGTCGCTGGCGACCACACCGCAGGGGCCCTTGAAGCCGCCGCGGATCGAGATCTGGCCGGTGCTCGCGGCGTAGAACCACGCGATGGACTGGTACGGGCCGACGAAGCGCGGCCCCTTGCCCCACAGGTGCTGCAGCTCGCGCTGCCCGAACTCGCCGCCGCCCGAACAGGCCGCGGTCACCACTCCGATGTCGAAGGGGGCCTCCTCGTCGAAGCGCAGTCCGGAGTCGGCGAGTGCCTGGTCGGCGGCCGCCATCGCGAAGTGGGTGAACCGGTCGGTCTGCACCGTGTAGCGGTCCTCGACGACCGCGGACACGTCAAAGCCGCGGACCTCTCCCGCGACGCGAAGCGGCAGGTCCCGGCAGCCCTCGCGGCTGACCGCGTCGAGGACGGCGACACCTTCCCTGGTCGCCTTCCAGAAGGCGTCGGCTCCGATGCCGTTCGGTGCGACGACGCCGATGCCGGTGACCACCGCTTGCGTGTTCATCGCTGGCTCCCCTCCGGTCGGTTGAGGACCACCGCGGACTGGAAGCCGCCGAACCCGCTGCCGACGGACAGCACGGTGCGCAGCTTCAGCTCACGGGCGGTGCGCGGGACGTAGTCCAGGTCGCACTCCGGGTCCGGGGTCTCGTAGTTGGCGGTCGGCGGCACCACGCCGTGGGCGAGGGCCAGGGTGCAGGCGGCCAGTTCGATGGCGCCGATCGCACCCAGGGAGTGGCCGACCATGGACTTGATGGAGCTCATGGGCGTGGAGTAGGCGTGCGCGCCCAGCGAGCGCTTGACCGCCGCGGTCTCGTGGCGGTCGTTCTGCTTGGTGCCCGAGCCGTGTGCGTTGACGTAGTCGACGTCGCCCGGGTCGATCCTGGCGTGGTCCAGGGCCTGGTCGATGGCCTCGGACATCTCCAGGCCGTCGGTGGTGAGCCCGGTCATGTGGTAGGCGTTGCCGAACGTGGCGTAGCCCCCGATCTCGCAGTAGATCCGGGCCCCGCGGGCCTTGGCGTGCTCCAGTTCCTCCAGGATGAGCACGGCGCCGCCCTCGCCCATGACGAAGCCGTCGCGACGGGCGTCGAAGGGCCGGGAGGCGTGCGCCGGGTCGTCGTTGTTGGGGGAGGTGGCCTTGATGGCGTCGAAGCAGGCCACCGTGATGGGTGAGATCGGGGAGTCGGACGCACCGGCGATGACGATGTCGGCGCGTCCCTCCTCGATGGTCTGGAACGCGTAGCCCACGGCGTCGAGGCCGGAGGTGCAGCCCGTGGAGACGGTCTGCACGGGGCCGCGGGCGCCGTGCCGTTCGGCTATCTCCGAGGCGAGCGCGCTGGGCGCGAACGCCCGGTGCAGGTGCGCCCCCGCCTGCCGGTGGTCGACGTCCCAGCGGGCGCCGTGTTCGCTGACTCGTATGTAGTCGTGTTCCAGCCGGGTGGTGCCTCCGACGGCGGTGCCGAGGGAGACCCCGACCCGCCAGGGGTCCTCCTCGTCCAGTTCCAGCCCGGCGTCGCGGACCGCCTCGGCGGCCGCGACGAGCGCGAACTGGACGTACCGGTCGGCGCGTTCCACGTCCTGCGGGCCGAGCCCGCAGGCCGCCGCGTCGAAGTCGACCTCTGCGGCGATGCGGGACCGGAAGCCCGTCGGGTCGAAGAGCGTGATCCCGCGGGTCGCCGTCCGGCCGGCGGTGAGCAGTTCCCAGAAAGCGGGGACCCCGACACCGCCGGGGGCGACGACACCGGCCCCGGTGACCGCCACCCGGCGGGTCATGACGCCGCGTCCTCGGTCTGCTCGGTGACCTCGGTGTCCACGTGGCCCAGCTCCGGGCGGGGCGCGAGCGGACCGAGGTGGAAGACGAGCCGGGCCTCGGTGTCGCCCACGTTGCGGAAGCGGTGGCGGACGTAGGGCGGGATCATCAGCCCCTGCTCCGGGCGGAGCACGTGGGGCTCGCCGTCGAGGTCCACCTCCAGCGCGCCGCAGACCACGTACACGAACTCCTCGGAGTACGGGTGGTAGTGCTCGCCGATCCGGTCACCGGGTTCCACGAGCGCCACGCCCATGAAGCCGCTGGTGGCGCCGCACGTGGTCGGGGTGAGCATCGCCCGCAGGTCGCCGCCGCGGCGGCGGTTGTGCGGGGTGTCCGCCAGGTTCACGACGGTCGGCGTGAACGGGACGTTCCGTTCGTTGGTCAGAAGATCATCCATAGCTTGCCTCCTCCGGCGGGGGCCGGTCCGGGGCGCACCCCGGACCGGCCGGTACCTGCCGGCTGCCAATGGCTCGACGGGTCAGGACGTGGTCGCGCTGCGGTCGGTGACCATGCGCATGTCGCACTCGACGAGGAACCGCTTCAGGCCCTGCTCGTCCCCGAGGTCCCAGTCGGGACCGAGGTCGAGCAGCCGGGCGAGGACGCCGGCCTTGTGCTTGCCGGCGGCGCCCACGGCGACCAGCGGCGCCTCCTCGACGGGGACCCGCAGGTCCACCAGCCGCACCACGATGTCCTCGCGGAGGTAGACGGTGCTGCGCGCGAGCGGCCCCTTGGGGACGTCCACGGCCTCCTCGTCCTGCTGGGCGAGCATCTTGGCGACCGCCGGGCCGGAACCCGCCTTGGCCGGGTAGATCAGGGCGTGCCGGCTCAGGCCCTCCGGCCGGTCGGCGCCCATGGCGACGTGGTGCACGGCCGGGAGCGCGGCGCGGGCGAAGAACTCCCGTGCCGAGCCCGGGTCGTTGAGGTCCCGGTCCACCTCCAGGTAGGGGTTGATGGCTTCCTCGACCGCCCGTACCTCGGGCTGGCGGGCGACGTGGCGCAGTGCCCTGGCCAGGTCCCCCTCCACCTCCACGGCGCGCACGACACGGTTGCCGTGCATGAACAGCGAGGTGCGGCGCAGCCGCGTGTTCTCGTCGACCACGGCCTGCGGCGAGGTGTAGCCGGACAGGATGTCCGCCACCTTCTGCTCGCTGCCGGGCTTCACGGTGAAGGTGATGGCGTGGCGGATGATCCCGTCCCCGACCCGCGGCACGGTCTGCATGCGACCGGACTCGTAGGAGGTACGGGTCTCCCGCAGCACCCCGAAGCGGAGCGAGCGGGTGTCCTTCACGCAGCCGTGCATCGGCTGCACCATCTCCAGATGGGTCGGGCTGTCCACCCAGGCGAGGAAGTGCAGGGCACTGTCCCACTCACTGGTGATCAGCCATTGCGAGGGATTTTCGATCGACTGGCAAAGCTGGTCGCTGACGTGTCCGGGCACGGCAGCGACACGGCGGCACATCTGGTCATACGCATCAAGAAACCGCTGCTCGGCGCCGTCCTCGACTTCAAGCATGAGGACGACGCGCAGGCGATTGCCATCGAGCGCGGACTGCGAGACCTTTTCGGCCTGGGCCGGCATATTCCACCTCTTCCGAGAGCGAGCAACCCCCGAGGTCCGTCGTCCAACGATCGTGCTGTGGTGGCCCAACCGGTGCGAGATATGTGATCCAATTGGGTGACGGGCGAAAATACCCCCGGTAATCGGGCATCAAGGGAGCTATGACTCCACAGGCCGAAGACCGGGTTCCGGTCCTCATCGTGGGGGGCTCCCTCGTCGGGCTCTCCAGCTCGGTTTTCCTGGGCCGGCTCGGCGTCCGGCACGTCCTCGTCGAGAAGCACCCGGGTACCTCCATCCACCCCCGTGGCCGCGGCAACAACCTGCGGACCATGGAGCTGTTCCGTACGGCCGGGGCGGAGCCGCTGATCCGGCGGGCCGCCTCCGTACTCGCCGACAACCACGGCATCCTGCAGGCCGAATCGCTGACCTCGGACAACGCGGAGTGGCTGTTCCGGGAGATCGACCCGGGCGGGCGGCTGTCCGGGATCAGCCCCAGCGGCTGGTGCCTGTGCAGCCAGAACGACCTGGAGCCGGTGCTCCTGGACTACGCCCGCACGCTCGGCGGCGACCTGCGCTTCAGCACCGAGTTGCTGTCGTTCACCCAGGACGACGACGGCGTCACCTGCGAGCTGATGGACCGGGAGACCGGCGAACGAAGCACCGTCAGGACCGACTACCTGGTCGCGGCCGACGGCCCGCGCAGCCCCGTGCGGGGCGCCCTGGGCATCGGGCACTCCGGCCGCGGCGACCTCTTCGCCAACATCAGCGCCACCTTCCGCGCCAAGCGGCTGGCCGACGCGGTGGGCGACCGCTACTTCATCGCGTGCTACCTGACCAATCCGGACGCCGACGGTGTGCTGCTGCCCGTCGACAACGAGGAGAACTGGGTCTTCCACGCGCCCTGGCACCCCGAGCGCGGCGAGACCCCGGAGGACTTCACCGACCAGCGGCTGGCCGCCCACATCCGCACCGCGGTCGGCGTGCCGGACCTGGAGGTCGAGATCACCGGCCGGGCCCCCTGGCGGGCCGCGGAGCGGGTCGCGGACTCCTACGGGCGCGGGCGGGTGCTGCTGGCCGGCGACTCGTGCCACGAGATGTCCCCCACCGGCGCCTTCGGCTCCAACACCGGTATCCAGGACGCCCACAACCTGGCGTGGAAGCTCGCCGCGGTGACCGGCGGCTGGGCCGGGCCGGGGCTGCTGGAGACGTACGAGGCGGAGCGCCGCCCGGTCGCCGTGGCCACCGGCGAGCGGGCCTCCGCCCGTTCCGCCGAGCACGCCCACCCGGGCTACGCGCCGCCGGCCGGCGGCGGCCCCCAGAAGGGCGTGCTGGTGGTCGCGCTGGGCTACCGCTACCCGGAGGGCGCCTTCCTCGGCGCGGACCCCGGACGGCCCGTCGTCCCCGAGGACTTCCGGCCGGTCGCCGAGCCCGGCGGCCGTTCGCCGCACGTGTGGGTGACCACCCGGGAGGGCGAGCGCCGCTCCACGCTGGACCTGTACGAGCGCTCCATGGTGCTGCTCACCGGCGACGGGCCGAAAGGCACGGCCTGGCAGGACGCGGCCCGCGCGGTCGCGGAGCGCCTCGGGGTGCCGCTGGAGTCGTACCGGCTCGGCGAGTCCACGCAGGCCGACCTGGTGCCCGAGGCGGGCACGGACTGGACGGCGGTGCACGGCATGACGCCGAGCGGCGCGATCCTGGTCCGCCCGGACGGTTTCGTGGCATGGCGGAGCCGTGACGCCGTGGAGGACCCCGCGGCGACGCTGACCGAGGTGCTCACCACGGTGCTGCGGCTCGGCTGAGGGCCGCGCCGCCGCACAGGACGAACGGCGGTCACCACGCTCCCCGGAGCGCTGGTGGCCGCCGTCGGCTTTCACGGGCACCCCCGCTCCCCGGGCACCCCCGCGACCGGGCCGGCCCCTTGGGGCAGGGGCCGGGGCCGGGGCCGGGACAGAACGACCCGCGAGGACAACGGCCTTGGCCCCGGGTGCGGTGACCGGCCGGAACCGGTCGCCGCACCCGGGGCGAAGGAGGCGCCGCAAGCGGGTCAGCCCACCGGGCCGCCCCCGCCCCCGCCTCCGCCCTCCGCCGGGGTCCGGGGCGCCCCCTGCTGGGCGGCCGGAGGCATGCCCTGCTGGACGGCGGGCGGTGCCGCGGGCCGGCCGGCCGGTGACGTACCCGGCCGGGCAGCCGGCGGCGCGGACGGCCGTGCGGCCGGTGGAGTGCCCTGCTGGACGGCCGGCGGCGCGGACGGACGGCCGCCCGGTTGCGTACCCGGCCGCGCGGCCGGGGGCGCGGACGGCTGCGCGGCGGGCGGCCGTGCGGCGGGTGGCTGGGCGGGCGGTGCGGCGGGCTCCTTGACGCCCGTCCAGTCGGGGGCGGGCCAGCCGCGCCACGGCGAGTACGCCGGGTTGGGCACGCACCGGGCCGTGAGTTCGGCCTTGGTGGCCTTGTCCACCGGGCAGGCCTTCACGATGAACTGCCGGGCGACACCCCCGGGGAAGACCACGCCCGTGCGCGCCGAACGCAGTTCCCGGGTGCCGAGGGTCTCGTCGAGCTCGATGCCTCCGGGGGCGTCGATGTAGTAGTGGTAGGCGGTCGTGTGCTGTGCGAGGGTCGAACGGTCGTAGGTGGTGGCCACGAACGGCGAGGGCTGCTCCCGCCGGGCGTAGGCCTGCAGGTCGTACTCACCGTCGCCCACGTCCTCGGGGCGGAACCCGTCCTTGAACACGGACTCCGGCGGGCGGTCGTCGCCTCGGAAGAGGGCGTTGCAGTTGGAGCGCCAGGCCGGTTCGTCGGGCCTGATCCGGTCGAGGTCCACTCCGGGGTCCGCGGCGGCGTAGAGCCGGTCGGGGACGACGGGGCACCATTCGGGGACGGCCGGGTCGCGTGGAAGACCCGGGTCGACGGCCGCGGCGGCCGTGCAGACGGGGAGTGCGAGCACCCCCAGCGGAAGGGCGGCGGCGCAGAGCCGGCGCAGCATGCGCAGTGCGATCATATGCCCACGATCACCCCCATATCGCCCGGTCGCCGGAATGGTCACCCTTGTCGGCGTGTCCCGCCGGAAAGCGAAAGAGGCCCCTGCGCGTCCTTGTGCGACGCTGCTGGGGCCTCTCGATTCGCCGTGGAGCCAGGGGGTGTGATCCACGACGCCTTGGGACGGCCGAGCCCGGGTCATGGGGGCCGTTGCTTCACAACTATACGAGACATCGCAGCCGAAACCTCACGATGTGGGAGTGAGGTGGGACACTGACCTTGCAAACGCAGGTTAGCTGTTCATTTGCCGTTCAGCGGTCCATGACCCGCATTTCGAACCAGGTGGTCTTTCCGCGCGGAAGCAGATCGACGCCCCAGCGGTCGGCGAGCTTGTCGACCAGGAAGAGCCCCCGCCCGCTCACGTCCATCTCGCGGACCGGCATCAGGCAGGGCAGCGCCCGGGAGGGGTCGCGCACCTCCACCCGGATCCAGCCGCGGCGGCGCAGCATGCGCAGACCGAACGTGCGGGCCCCCGTGTGACGCACGGCATTGCCCACGAGTTCGGAGACGAGTAACTCCACGACGTCGTCGAACTGGGGCAGGCCCCACAGCCGCAGCACCGACCGGGCGAGCCGGCGCGCCGTGGCCGCGGACTCCGGGCGCGAGGAGAGCCGCACCTCGTCCACGGAGGGATTCCCCAACAGATCGAGGGACGTCGCCGCCAGATCGTCGACCGCCGTGGGCGGCCACCCCGCCGCCGGGATCGTCACCCGTTGCGGCTGCTCAGATGCTCCCTGCTGCCCCGCCATGCTCTCATGATGGCCGTACGCGACGGGGGTTCGGGGCGGATCGGGGGAATTGACGGGGCGGAACGCGTCATTCCGAGTTGCCGCACCGGCATATGTCAAGGGCAATGATGGATCTCACACGACCCCTCCCACCTGCACGAAGAGGGCGTCGGAGAGGAACGGCCGGTGAATTCGGCGCAGGTCGCCTTAAGGTCCTCTTAAGGTCGGCTTAAGGCGACCCGACGGGTGCCGGCTGTCACTCAACCGGGTTGGATCTAGCGGAACTTCGCCTTGCCGGGACCCTCCTCGACGAAGCTGCGCATGCCCGTCGTACGGTCCTCGGTGGCGAACAGCCCTGCGAACAGGTTCCGTTCGATGGTCAGGCCGGTCTCCAGATCGGTCTCCAGACCGGCGTCCACCGCCTCCTTGGCGGCGCGCAGCGCCAGGGCCGGCCCGCGGGCCAGCCGCTCGGCCCAGGCGCGGGCCGCCGCGTACACCTCCGCGGCCGGGACCACCTTGTCCACCAGGCCGATGGTGAGCGCCTCGTCGGCCTTGACCATGCGGCCGGTGAAGATGAGGTCCTTCGCCTTGGCGGGGCCCACCAGGCGCGACAGCCGCTGCGTGCCGCCCGCGCCGGGGATGAGGCCGAGCAGGATCTCGGGCTGGCCGAGCCTGGCGTCCTCCGCGGCGATCCGGATGTCGGCGCAGAGCGCGAGTTCGCAGCCGCCGCCGAGGGCGTAACCGGTCACGGCGGCCACCACCGGCTTGGGGATCCGGGCGACCGCCGTGAAGGAGTCCTGCAGTGCGCGGGCCCGCACGGCCATGGCCTCGTAGTCCATGACCTGCATCTCCTTGATGTCCGCGCCCGCTGCGAACACCTTCTCGCCGCCCCAGATCACGACGGCCCGTACGTCCTCGCGCCGGGACGCCTCCTCCGCCACCTCGCGGAGCCGGTCCTGGGTCGCGACGTCCAGGGCGTTCATCGGGGGGCGGTCCAGGCGGATGGTGCCGACACCCTCGTCGACCTCGAGATTAACTGTCATGGCCGACGAGGGTATCCGTGAACGCCCGTTTACGCTGCGACGTGCCTCACGGGGCGCGTCAGGAGGCGGGGGTCCACTCGCTCCACGGCAGGTTCCAGCCGTTGAGCCCGTTCCACCACTGCACCGTCTTGTCGTGGGAGTTCTTCACCTCGACGACGTCACCGATCATCGAGTTGTTGTAGAACCACGAGGACGGGGTGTTGCCGTTGCCGCCGCGCACGTCCCGCAGGCCCACGCAGCCGTGGCTGACGTTGGCGTTGCCGAACGTACCGGGCGAGGCCCAGTAGTTGCCGTGGATGAAGGTGCCGGAGGTCGTCAGCCGCTGGGCGTTGGGCACGTCCTTGATGTCGTACTCGCCGCCGAAGCCGACGGTGTCGCCGTTCATGCGGGTCACCTTGTACCGCTCGGTGATGACCATCTTGCCGTTGTAGGTCGTGGTGCCGGGGCCGCCCGAGGTGATCGGGACCGTCTTCAGCAGGCTGCCGTCGCGGTAGACCTTCATCGTGTGCTTCGCGGCGTCCACGATGCTGACCTGGCTGCGGCCGATGGTGTAGTGCACGTCCTTGGACTGGGTGCCGTAGACGCCCTTGGCGGCCTCGACGCCGTTGAGCCGCAGCGAGAGGGTGATCTTGGTGCCCTTGGCCCAGTACTTCTCGGGACGGAAGTCGACGCGCTGGTCGCCGTACCAGTGGCCGACGACGGGCACCGAGGGGCTCGCGGTCACCTTGATCGCGTCCTGGACCGCCTTCTTGTCGGTGATCGCCCGGTTGAACTTGAGCGAGACCGGCATGCCGACGCCGACCGTCTGGCCGTCCTCGGGGGTGAAGAAACCGATGAAGGTGTCCTTCGGGGTGACCGTGGTGAAGCTCGCGTGCTTCGCCGACTCACGGCCCGCGCCGTCCTTGGCTATCGCGTCCACCGAGTACTCGGTGGAGGCGCCCAGCGTCTCCGTCGGCTCCCAACTGCCGCCGTCGGCGGATATCTTGCCCTCGACCGGGTCGCCCTTGCCGCTCTTCACCACGACCGAGGTCAGCTTGCCCTTGCCGGCGGTGACCTTCAGGTCCCCCGTCGTGGCAACCTCGTCGGCGCCGTCCTCCGGCGCGATGGTGACGACGGCCTGCGACTCGGTCGTGTCGCCCTTGCCGCCCTGTGAGGCCGAGGCACCGGGTTTGGCCTTGTCGCCGCCCTTGCTGTCGCCGTTGGCACTGCCCCCGCACGCACTGACCAGGAGCAGCATCGCCCCCACCGCCAGGGCCAAGGTGGTCCGCCTCGCGCCCGGCGCGCCCTGTATCGCCTTCAACTGTCGTCTCCCCAAAACCGGCCCGTGGCCCGCTGCCCACGTGTGAGTCCCCCTCACCTTGCGCTAGCGAACCACACGGAACCGGTGTTGGGGATCCCGGTTTTGTCACCGTTCCGTCCCAGTCGACGGTACGGGTCTCAGGCGCCGGCCGCCCACTGCTCCCAGGACATGTTCCAGCCCCCCAGGCCGTTGTCCGGGGAGACGGTGCGGTCGTGGGAGTTGACCACGGTGACGAGGTCGCCGACGAGCGAGTGCGCGAAGAACCAGCCCGCCGGGGTGGCGGTGCCGCCGCCCTTCACGTCGTAGAGGCCGACGCAGCCGTGGCTGGTGTTGGCCGCGCCGAAGGTGCCGGGTGCGGCCCAGTAACTGCCGTGCACGAAGGTGCCGGAGCGGGTGAGCCGCATGGCGTGCGGGACGTCCGGGATGTCGTACTCGCCGCCGAAGCCGACGGTGTCCCCGTTCATCCGGGTCAGCCGGAGCTTCTCGGAGATCACCATCGCGCCGTTGTACGTCGGGTTGGACGGGGCGCCCGCCGAGATCGGCAGGACGCGCGTGACCTGCCCGCCGCGGCTCACCGTCAGGGTGTGCGCGGCGGCGTCCACGGTGCTGGTCTGGTCCCGGCCGATATCGAAGGTCACGTCCTTGGACTGCACCCCGTAGACACCGGGGGCGGTCTCGATGTCGCGCAGCCGCAGCGAGAGCGTCACCTTCGTACCGGGCACCCAGCGCTCGCGGGGACGGAAGTCGAGGCGGCGGTCGCCGAACCAGTGGGGGGCGACCTCCACCGCGGGCGAGGAGGTGACGCCGACGGCGCGCTCGACGGCCTCACGGTCGGCGACCGGCCGGTTGAAGTCCAGGGAGACGATCATGCCGGTGCCGACGGTCTGGCCGTCCTCGGGGGTGAAGTAGCCGATGAGGGTGTTCTTGGGGACGAGGGTGGTGAACACCGCGTGCTTGGCGGCGCGCCGGCCGCCCGTGTCCTCGGCGACGGCGTCCACCGTGTACTTCTCCGAGAGCGACAGCCGGGACCTGGCGTGCCAGCGCGACCGGTCGGCGGTGAACACGCCCTCGACCACCTCCCCGTCCCCGTCCTCGACGTTGACGGAGGTGAGCCGGCCGTCCTCGGCCTCGACCGTGAGCGGGTCGTCCGCCTTCACGTCCTCGGCCCCGTCCACCGGGGTGATCCTGATCCTCGCCTCGGACACCTTCGGGGTGTCGTCGGCCGGCGCCCCGCTGTCCGCGGGCCCGAACCCCAGCCCGCACGCCGTCAGCATCCCCGTCAGCCACATGGCGGTGGCAAGCCCCGCCCCCGCGCGCAGAGCGCGCCGCACCGCAGTCGTCACGCTCGGTCAACGACCGGACGGCCCCGGGGAAACGTCTGCGATGCGTCCGATCGATCACGCGTGTGACGCCGCAGGGTGAACGGGAAGGTAAAGCGGGAGGGCGCGACGCGCGCGCGGAGGGACACCGCGCCGCGCACGGGCACGGCCGGCGCCGGCCGGGTCCGGCGTCCCCCGAGCCGCAGGAGGCGAGCACGTGTCGGAGACGCGCGAGGACGAATCGGTCGACCGGGCCGGACAGCTGCGCCCGAACGGCCACCGGACCGCCCCCGTGGCCGTGCCGCTGCCGCGCCCGGAGACCGCCCCTGCGGTGCCCGGGCCCGCCGGGGACGCCGTGGTGTGGCCGGGCAGCCCGCAGCCGCTGGGGGCCCGCCTCCACACCGGCCCGGACGGGCGCCCGGGCACGAACTTCGCCCTGTGGGCGGGCGGCGCCGAGGCGGTGGAGCTGTGCCTGTTCGACGACGAGGGGACCGAGACCCGGGTCCCGCTGACCGAGCTGACCCACGAGATCTGGCACGGCTTCGTGCCGGGGGTGCTGCCCGGCCACCGCTACGGCTACCGGGTGGGCGGCCGCTGGGACCCGTGGACCGGTGCCCGCTGGAACCCGGCCAAACTGCTGCTGGACCCGTACGCGCGGGCGGTCGACGGCGACTTCACGCTGCCCCCCGAGGTGTACGCCCACGTCCGCGACTGGCCGGAGCAGGCGGTCGCCGACACCGTCCGGGACAACCGCGACTCGGCCCCGTACGTGCCCAAGGGCGTCGTGGTGGACGACGACGACCCCTGGACGGACGACCGCCGGCCCAAGACGCCCTGGGCCGACTCCATCATCTACGAACTGCACGTGCGCGGCTTCACCATGCGCCACCCGGGCATCCCGCCCGAACTGCGCGGCACCTACGCCGGGCTGGCCCACCCGGCGGCGATCGAGTACCTCACCGGCCTCGGCGTGACGGCGGTCGAGCTCCTGCCGGTGCACCAGTTCGCGCACGAGGACCACCTGCTCCGCCGGGGCCTGCGCAACTACTGGGGCTACAACTCGATCGGCTACTTCGCCCCGCACGCCGGCTACGCCGCCACCGGCACCCGCGGGCAGCAGGTGGGCGAGTTCAAGCGCATGGTGCGCGCCCTGCACGACGCGGGGCTGGAGGTGATCCTGGACGTCGTCTACAACCACACCGCCGAGGGCAGCGAGTTCGGGCCCACCCTCTCCCTGCGCGGCATCGACAACCGCGGCTACTACCGGCTGGCGGGCGACGCGCGCCGCTACGCGGACTACACCGGCTGCGGCAACACCCTCCACGTCGTCCAGCCCCAGGTGCTGCGGCTGATCACCGACTCCCTGCGCTACTGGGTGACCGAGATGGGCGTCGACGGCTTCCGCTTCGACCTCGCCGCGGCGCTCGCCCGGTCGATGCACGACGTCGACATGCTCTCCCCCTTCCTCGCCGTCATCGCCCAGGACCCCGTGCTGCGCCGGGTCAAGCTCATCGCCGAGCCCTGGGACGTCGGCTCCGGCGGCTACCAGGTCGGGGCCTTCCCGCCGCTGTGGACGGAGTGGAACGACCGCTACCGCGACACCGTCCGGGACTTCTGGCGCGGCAGCCGGCACGACGTGCGCGACCTGGGGTACCGGCTGTCCGGCTCCAGCGACCTGTACGCGTGGGGCGGTCGCCGGCCGTACGCCTCGGTCAACTTCATCACCGCGCACGACGGCTTCACCCTGCGTGACCTGGTGAGCTACGAGCGCAAGCACAACGAGGCCAACGGCGAGGACAACCGCGACGGCACCGACGACAACCGGGCCTGGAACTGCGGCCACGAGGGCGAGAGCGACGACCCGGCCGTGGGCGAGCTGCGCCGCCGCCAGCTGCGCAACATGCTCTCGACCCTGCTGCTGTCGACCGGCGTGCCGATGCTGGTGGCCGGCGACGAGGCGGGCCGCACCCAGGGCGGCAACAACAACGCGTACTGCCAGGACAACGAGATCAGCTGGCTGGACTGGTCGCTGCCGGAGGAGCCTGCCTGGGCCTCGCTGCGCGAACTGACCGCCCGGCTGATCGCGCTGCGCCGGGCGCACCCCGTGCTGCGCCGGCGGGCCTTCTTCTCCGGCCGGCCGCAGTCCGCCGAGGGGCTGCGGGACCTGGCCTGGTTCACCGCGCAGGGGCGGGAGATGACCGACGCCGACTGGTACGGCCCCACGTCCACGCTCGGGATGTACCTGTCGGGCGCCGACATCCCGCACCGCGACGCGCGCGGCCGCCCGGTCACCGACGACAGCTTCCTGGCGGTCTTCCACGCCTCGCACCGCCCGGTCCGCTTCACCCTGCCGGGCGGGCCGTGGGCCCGGGAGTACGAGTTGCTGCTCGACACCTCGCGGGAGGACCAGGCCGAACCGCCGGGGAGCCGGCACCGCGGCGGGCGGGCGCTGACCGTGCCGGGGAGGACGGTGCTGCTGCTGCGCGCCGTCTGAGGGACGAGACGCGGCGGCAAAGGTGTGGACTCGGCCGATTGGTCCAGTCCACACTCGTCGTCCGTGACCTCCGCGACTCCGCCCTCGCCGCCGTGCGCCTCCGGCCTCGACACGCCGGCCGTTCCCCGGGACCGCCTGTGGTCACGGGGGTTCAGTCTGTACTTCACCGCCCGCAGCGTCGCCATGCTCGGCGACTCGATGCTGCCCGTCGCGCTGTCGGCGGGACTGCTCCAGCACGGCTACGGCGCCGGCGACATCGGCTACGCCATGGCCTCCTTCACCGCCTGCTTCGCCGGGCTGGTCGTCCTCGGCGGGGTGTTCGCCGACCGGTTCAGCGCCCGCGGCCTGATGATCGGCGCGGACCTGGCGCGGGTCGGCACGCAGTCGCTGGCCGCCTGGCTCTTCTTCTCCGGCCACGTCGTGCTCTGGCAGATCTGCGTGATCGGCGCGGTCAACGGCGTGGCGGGCGCCATGTTCCAGCCAGGGGTGGCCAGCACGGTGCCCCAGGTGGCCCGGGACGTCCAGGAGGCGAACGGGGTGGTGCGCACCGCCGAGTCGCTGATGGCGCTCGCCGGCCCGGCGCTCGCCGGAGTGCTGGTGGCCTTCACCTCGGCGGGCGGGGTGTTCGCCGTTCACGCGGGCACCTACGCGGTGAGCGCCGTCTGCCTGCTGCTGCTCCGGCTGCCGGGGCGCACCGCCCGGGAGGCGCGGGAGGCCGCCGCGCGCAGCAGTTTCCGGGCCGACCTGGTGGAGGGGTGGCGGGAGTTCCGGGCCCGTACCTGGATGTGGTCGGTGATCGTCATCTGGATGGGCTTCATGATCCTCGTCATGGGCCCGGTGACCCCGCTGGCCGCCGGGGAGATCCTGCCGGAGCACGGCCCGAAGGCGTACGGCCTGGTCTCGTCCGCGCTGGGGGCGGGCACCGCGCTCGGCGGGCTGCTGGCGATACGGGTGCGGCCGGCCCGGCCGCTGCGGGGCGGGGCCGTGGCGCTGTTCGGGTTCGCGCTCTACCCGGCGGCGGTCGGCGCGGGGCTGCCGGTGCCGGCGGTCGCGGCGGCGGTGCTGGTCGCGGGGACGGCCTGGGCGTTCTGGAGTGTGATGTGGGCCACCAGCGTCCAGACCCAGGTGCCCGGCGAGATCCTCAACCGGATCCACGCCTACGAGGTCGCCGGATCGGTCGCCATGCTGCCCGTCGGACAGGCCCTCGCCGGGCCGGCGGCGGGCGTGTTCGGGGCGCGCCCGGTGCTGCTCGCCGGGGGTGCGGTGACCCTGCTGGTGTGCGTGGCGCTGCTCGCGGTGCCGGCCGTGCGCGACCTCGGCCGAAAATCCGGATGAGCGTTGTCGGCGGCGCCACGTAGTCTCTGAAACGATGCCTGAGTCGACCAACCAACCCGAGCCCGAACGTTCCCGATCCGCCGTGCGCTCGCTGCTGCGCCTGTGGCCGTACGTGAAGCCGGTCAGCCACCGGCTGTTCGGCTCCGCGGGCGTGGCCGTGGTCGCCTCCTGCCTGGCACTGCTGATCCCGCTGGTCCTGAAGTGGATCGTGGACGGCCCGGTCGCCCACCACGACCCGTCCGGGGTGTGGCTCGGCGGCGGGCTGGTGCTGCTGCTCGGTCTCCTGGAGGCCGGGCTCTTCGGCGTGCGGCGCTGGCTGGTGGCCCGGCCCATGGCCGGTCTCGAGGCGACGATGCGGGCCGACCTGTACCGGCGGCTGCAGCGGCTGCCGGTGTCCTTCCACGACCGCTGGGGATCGGGGCAGCTGCTCTCGCGCGCCACGAACGACCTGCAGATCCTGCGGATGTTCCTGACCTTCCCGATGGTCTTCCTCGTGGTCAACACCGCCACCATCGTGGCGGGCTTCGGCATCCTGTTCGTGCAGCGCTGGTCGCTGGGGCTGATCCTGCTGGTCCCGGTCGTGCCGCTGGTGATCCTCTGCTCGTACTTCGAGTCGCGCTACCAGCTCGCCTCCCGGGCAGCGCAGGACCAGGTCGGCGACCTGACCACGCTGGTCGAGGAGTCGGTGCTCGGCATCCGCATCATCAAGGCCTTCGGCCGCCACCGCAGCCAGGCCGAGGCCTTCCGCCGGCAGTCGCGCGAGCTGCGCGGCACCGAACTGCGCAAGGCCCGGCTGCTGGCCGACCTGTGGATGGTCATCGTCGGGCTGCCGGACGTCGCGCTCGGGGCGGCGCTGGTCCTCGGCGTGGTGCAGGTCTCCGACGGCGACCTGTCGGCGGGCACCCTGGTCGCCTTCCTCTCCACGGCGCTCGCGCTGCGCTGGCCGGTGGAGTCGCTGGGCTGGCTGCTGTCCTTCAGCAACGAGGCGGCCACCGCCGCCGACCGTGTCTTCGAGGTCCTGGACACCGAGGTCCCGCCGGAGACCGGCACGGGAACGGCGGCGGGAACGGACTCCGGCGAGGAGGGGCGGCCCGCCGACGGCATCCGGTTCGGCGCCGTCCGCTTCCGCTACCCCGACGCCCCCGAGGGCACCCCCGACCTGCTCACCGGGATCGACCTCCACATCCGCAGCGGCGAGACGGTGGCGCTGGTCGGCGCCACGGGCAGCGGCAAGACGAGCCTGACCTCGCTCATCCCACGGCTGTACGAGCCGACCGGCGGCCGCATCACGCTGGACGGCACCGACGCGGCGCTGCTGACCCGGGCGGCGCTGCGCTCCCTGGTCGCGACCGCCTTCGAGGAACCGACCCTGTTCTCCGCCACCGTCCGGGAGAACGTGCTGATGGGCGCGCCCGACGCCGACGAGACGGACCTGCTGCGGGCGCTGGAGATCGCCCAGTGCGACTTCGTCCACAAGCTGCCGCAGGGTGTGGACACCCAGGTCGGCGAGCAGGGCCTGAGCCTGTCCGGCGGTCAGCGGCAGCGGCTCGCGCTGGCCCGCGCGGTCGTCGGCCGCCCGCGCTTCCTGGTGCTGGACGACCCGCTGTCCGCCCTCGACGTGCACACCGAGGCCCTCGTCGAGGCGGCCCTGCGGCAGGTCCTGGCCACCACCACGGCGCTGGTGGTAGCCCACCGCCCGTCCACGGTGATGCTCGCCGACCGGGTGGCGCTGCTGTCGGAGGGCCGGATCACGGCGGTCGGCACCCACCAGGAGCTCCTGTCCTCCTCCGCGGCCTACCGCCGCCTGATGTCCGGCCGGGACGGGAGCACGCCCGCCGAGCCGGACCGCCCGCAATTCGAAGGGAGCAGCACCCGATGACCTCCGTCACGGAGTCGCAGCCTGCCGAGCAGGCGGCCGAGGAGGAACCGGCGGGGCACCCGGACACCGGGAAGGCTCAGGAGGGCCGGGACGGCCGGGCGGACGACCCCTTCGACCAGGACCGGCTGCCGGCGCCCGAGGGGGCGTCACGCGCCCTGCTGCGGGAACTGGTCGGACCGCACCGGCGGCGCGTGTGGCTGGCGGCCGTGCTCCTTCTGCTGCAGCAGGCGGCCGTGCAGGCGGGCCCGCTGATCGTGGCCGTGGCGATCGACCGGGCCATCCCGGCGCTGCGCCGCGACGACCACGGCCCGCTGATCGCGGTGGCGGTCGGCTACATCGGCTGCGCCGTCGTCGGCGGTCTGCTGCAGCGCTCGTTCATCCGGCAGGCCGGCCGGGTCTGCCAGGACGTGCTGGTCGACCTGCGCGGCCGGATCTTCCGGCACGCCCAGGCGCTCGGCCTGGACTTCCACGAGCGGTACACCTCGGGCCGGATCATCGCCCGCGCCACCTCCGACGTGGAGTCGATCCGGGAGCTGCTGACCGAGGGCCTCCAGGAGCTGCTGAACGTCGGGCTGTCGGTGCTGTACATCTCGGCCGTACTGCTGTGGCTGGACTGGGGGCTCGGCCTGTTCGCGCTCGCCACGGCCGTGCCGCTGGTGGTGACGGTGCGGATCTTCCGGCGCCGGTCGGCGAAGGTCTACACGCGCCGCTCCGCGGCGATCGCCGCCGTCATCGTGCGCTTCACCGAGACGATGAACGGCATCCGGCCCGTACAGGCCTTCCGCCGCGAGAAGGCCAACGACGAGGCGTTCGACGAGCTCAACGCCGCCCACCGGCAGGCCAACGGCGACGCGATCCTGGAGATGGGCCGCTTCACCGTCGGTTCCTGGCTGATCGCCAACACCTCGGTGGCGCTGGTGGTGCTGTGGGGCGCGTACCGCGTGGCCTCCGGCTCCCTCGCACTGGGTGTGCTGGCCGCCTTCGTGCTCTACCTGCGGCGGCTGTACGCGCCGATCGACCCGCTCGGCATGTTCCTCAACTCCTACCAGTCGGCGGCCGCCTCGCTGGAGAAGATCGCCGGTCTGCTGGCCCAGCGGCCGTCGGTGCCCGAGCCGGAGACGCCGCGGGCGCTGCCGGCCACGGAGAAGGACATCCCGGGCCGCGAGGTCGTCTTCGAGGGGGTCCGCTTCGCCTACCGCACGGGCGGCGAGGTGCTGCCCCGCTTCGACCTGCGGCTGCCCGCCGGGCAGACGGTCGCGGTGGTCGGCGCCACCGGCGCGGGCAAGTCGACGCTGGCCAAGCTGCTGGCGCGGTTCTACGACCCGACCGACGGCCGGGTCACCCTGGACGGGGTGGACCTGCGCGACCTGGCCCTGCCCGAACTGCGCCGAGGGGTGGTCATGGTGACCCAGGAGGCGTTCCTCTTCTCGGGCACCGTCGCCGAGAACATCTCCATCGGCCGCCCGGAGGCCACCCGCGAGGAGATCGAGGCGGCCGCGAGGGCCATCGGCGCCCATGACTTCATCGCGGCGCTGCCCGAGGGCTACGACACCGACGTACGCAAGCGGGGCGGCCGCATCTCCGCGGGCCAGCGCCAGTTGGTGGCCTTCGCCCGGGCGCTGCTCGCCGACCCCGCGGTGCTCATCCTGGACGAGGCGACCTCCTCCCTGGACGTACCGGGCGAGCGCGCGGTGCAGCAGGCGATGCGCGAGGTGCTGCGCGGCCGCACGGCCGTGATCATCGCGCACCGGCTGTCGACGGTGGAGATCGCGGACCGGGTCCTGGTGATGGACCAGGGCCGCATCGTGGAGGACGGCACCCCGGACGAACTCGTCTCGGGCGCGGGCCGCTTCGCCGATCTGCACCAGGCCTGGCGCGACAGCCTCGTGTAGGGCCGGGGCCGGGCCGGGGCCGGTGGGTGCCGGGCCGGTTGTTCGGCTTTCGCGTCGTCTCGCGCCCTTCGGGCGCACAGCGGCGGGCTGCGGACGGGAGGGTGGGGGCCTGCCTTGTGTGCAGCGTGCGGCCCGGTGGTCGGCTGGGGTTCAG
Organism: Streptomyces sp. NPDC111520; assembly: GCF_055635295.1. Classification (NCBI taxonomy): domain Bacteria; kingdom Bacillati; phylum Actinomycetota; class Actinomycetes; order Kitasatosporales; family Streptomycetaceae; genus Streptomyces; species Streptomyces sp. NPDC111520. The sequence goes on from NZ_JBVKBW010000006.1 coordinate 318,492, forward strand.
GCGCCGGAGCGGGTTGCCTCTCCCTCGGCGGAGGTCTCGTTGCCGTCCGCGGGTGCAGATGACCGGTGACCACGCCCACTGTTCGTAGCTGGCGCGCCCGCCGTAACCGGCGCCTGCGGGTGCTTCCCCGATCCGACATCGGGCCCTCTTCCGACGGCTATACCGCTGAAAGCGAGCCCGATCTCCCGCCGACCGCCCTGCAGCACCCCGAAATACCCGCGGACGCAGGTAACGGCGGGCGCGCCCACCACCGGCAGTAGGCGTGGAAGCGGCCATCCATACCCGCGGACGGCAACGAGACCCCAGGCCAACGGAAAGGCAACCCGCTCCGGCGCCTGAACCCGCACCCCCACCCACCCGCAGCCCGCCGCAGTGCGCCCGAAGGGCGCGAGACGACGCGACACCCGAACAACCCACCGGCGCCACCCCCACCCGCCTCGGCCGCGCCTCCGGAGCGGCACTTCGCCCCGCGCTGTCCGGTATGCGAACCCGCCGTTCCCCTCAAAGGACGAATTCGGCCAACTTCTCGTCACGTACATGACACGACGCCATGAACAGTGGCACTCTTCCCCCGGTCGGCCGTCAGTACGCCCACACACCGCACCACCTCGTGCTGACGCACCGGCCGAACTCCGCACGTCCCACCCGCACGGCTAGTTCCGCCCGGGCAGCACACCCCGTCTGCCCGGCTGTCCCCGGCCGCCAACCGCGGCCGACGCAGTAGGAGTCCGAGTGAGACGATCCCCCCGCAAGGCAGTCGCGGCCGCCAGTGTGGTCGCCACCGCCGCGTTCATCGCCGTCGGCATACCGGCCACGTCCGCGACGGCGAACGCCGCCCCCCACACGAGCCAGCTCCGCACCGGAGCCCTCGAGGCGAAGCTCACCCCCGCCCAGCGCACCGCGCTGATCAAGAGCGCCGGCGAAAGGACGGCCGTCACGGCCGAGTCCCTGGGTCTGGGCAGCAAGGAGAAGCTGGTCGTCAAGGACGTCGTCAAGGACACCGACGGCACGCTGCACACCCGCTACGAGCGCACCTACGCCGGCCTCCCGGTGCTGGGCGGCGACCTCGTGGTGCACATGCCCGCCAAGGGCGCCGGCACGGTCGGCACGACGTTCAACACCGACCGGAGGATCACGGTCCCCTCGACGACGCCGAAGGTCGCCAAGTCCGCAGCGACCACCGCCGCGCTGAAGGCCGCCAAGTCGCTGAAGGCCGAGGCACCCGCCACGGACGGCGCCCGCAAGGTCGTCTGGGCCGGGCAGGGCACGCCGAAGCTGGCCTGGGAGAGCGTCGTCAGCGGTCTGCAGGACGACGGCACGCCGAGCCGGCTGCACGTCGTCACCGACGCCGTGACCGGCAAGGAGCTGTACCGGTTCCAGGACATCAAGACCGGCACCGGCAACACCCAGTACAGCGGCCAGGTGACGCTGTCCACGACGCTGTCCGGCTCGACGTACCAGCTGTACGACACGACCCGCGGCGGCCACAAGACGTACAACCTCAACCGCGGCACCTCCGGCACCGGCACGCTGTTCACCGACGCCGACGACGTGTGGGGCGACGGCACGGGCTCCAACACCCAGACCGCCGGCGCCGACGCCGCCTACGGCGCCCAGACCACCTGGGACTTCTACAAGAGCACCTTCGGCCGCAGCGGCATCCGCAACGACGGTGTCGCCGCGTACTCGCGGGTCCACTACAGCAGCGGCTACGTCAACGCCTTCTGGGACGACAGCTGCTTCTGCATGACCTACGGCGACGGATCGGGCAACACCCACGCGCTGACCTCGCTGGACGTCGCGGGCCACGAGATGAGCCACGGCGTCACCTCGGCCACCGCGAACCTCAACTACTCCGGGGAGTCGGGCGGCCTGAACGAGGCGACGTCCGACATCTTCGGCACCGGCGTCGAGTTCTACGCCAACAACAGCAACGACATCGGTGACTACCTCATCGGTGAAGAGATCAACATCAACGGCAACGGCACCCCGCTGCGCTACCAGGACAAGCCGTCCCGCGACGGCACCTCGCCGGACAACTGGTACTCCGGCATCGGCAACCTGGACGTCCACTACTCCTCGGGCCCGGCGAACCACATGTTCTACCTGCTCTCCGAGGGCAGCGGCGCCAAGGTCATCAACGGGGTCAGCTACAACAGCCCGACCGCCGACGGCATCGCCGTCGCCGGCATCGGCCGCGCCGCCGCGCTGCAGATCTGGTACAAGGCGCTGACCTCGTACATGACGAGCAGCACCAACTACGCGGGCGCCCGCACCGCCGCCCTGAACGCCGCCCAGGCGCTGTACGGCGCCGGCTCCGCCCAGTACGCGGGCGTGCAGAACGCCTTCGCAGGCATCGGCGTCGGCAGCCACGCGCCCGTGTCGGGCGTGACGGTCACCAACCCGGGCAACCAGAGCAGCACGGTGGGCACCGCGGTCAGCCTGCAGGTCCAGGCGAGCAGCACCAACAGCGGCGCGCTGAGCTACGCGGCGAGCGGTCTGCCGGCCGGCCTGTCGATCAACGGCTCCACGGGCCTGATCTCCGGCACCCCGACCGCCGCGGGCACGTACAACACCACGGTCACGGTGACCGACTCCGCGGCCAAGACCGGCACCGCCTCGTTCACGTGGACCGTCACCACGCCCGGCAGCTGCGCCTCGGCGCAACTGCTCGGCAACCCGGGCTTCGAGTCGGGCAGCGCCTCCTGGACGGCGAGCAGCGGTGTGATCACCAATGACAGCGGCCAGGCCGCCCACGGCGGTTCGTACAAGGCGTGGCTGGACGGCTACGGCTCGACCCACACCGACACGCTCACCCAGTCGGTGACCATCCCGGCGGGCTGCAAGGCGACCTTCACCTTCTGGCTGCACATCGACTCCGCCGAGACGACCACCAGCACCCAGTACGACAAGCTGACGGTCACCGCCGGGTCGACCACCCTGGCCACCTACTCCAACCTCAACAAGGCCTCGGGCTACACCCAGAAGTCCTTCAGCCTGAACGGCTTCGCCGGCTCCACCGTCACCCTGAAGTTCACCGGCACCGAGGACTCCTCGCTGCAGACGAGCTTCGTGGTCGACGACACCGCGGTGAACACCAGCAGCTGATCCCCGTCGGCTGACCGCACACACCGGGCCCCGGCCGTCGACAGCGACGGCCGGGGCCCGGTCCGGTCCGGTTCCCGCGGGCGTACGGTTCAGCGCAGCACGCCGGCCGTCATCCCCGCCGCCTCGGGCGGTACGGCGATCAGCCCGAGTTCGGCGACCGAGGCGAGCAACCGGTGCATCGGCAGGACGCGGACGGTGTAGCCGAAGGGGCCGGTCCGGTCGAGCGCGAGCGGGCCCTCGTAGAGCCAGCGGCCCTCCAGGTCCGGCCGGCCGCCCGGCTTGAGGGAGACCACCGTCGGGTCGGCGATGCGGTCGGACTCGTCGACGCGCCCGGACACCACCTGGACGTCCACGTCCCCGGGCTCCAGGCCGCCGAGGGCCACCTGGACCCGCAGGGTGAGCGTGGTGCCGAGCTCGGGCGAGCCGCCGACCGAGGCACCGGTCTCCACGTGGTCGACGCCGACCAGGGGCCACTGCTCGCGCACCCGCCGCTTCCACGCGGCGAGTTCGACGCACTCCCCGCCGCCCGCCAGGCGGTGGGCGCGCGCGGCGGGTGCGTACAGCCGGGTCACGTACTCGCGGACCATGCGCCCGGCGAGCACCTTCGGCCCCAGGGTGCTCAGGGTGTGCCGGACCATCTCGATCCAGCGGACCGGCAGGCCGTGCGCGCCGCGGTCGTAGAAGCGGGGCGCGACCTGGTTCTCGATCAGGTCGTAGAGGGCGGCGGCCTCGATGTCGTCGCGGCGGTCGGGGTCACCGGCCGCGCCGAACCCGTCGGCGGTGGGGATCGCCCACCCGTTGTTGCCGTCGAACCACTCCTCCCACCAGCCGTCCAGGACGGACAGGTTGAGGCAGCCGTTGAGCGCGGCCTTCATCCCCGAGGTGCCGCAGGCCTCCAGCGGCCGCAGCGGGTTGTTCAGCCAGACGTCGCACCCGGGGTAGAGGTGCTGCGCCATGGCCATGTCGTAGTCCGGGAGGAAGACGATGCGGTGCCGCACCCGGGGGTCGTCGGCGAACCGCACCAGCTCCTGCACCAGCCGCTTGCCGCTGTCGTCGGCCGGGTGCGCCTTGCCGGCGACGACGATCTGGATCGGCCGGGACGGGTGCAGCAGCAGCTCCATCAGCCGGTCCTGGTCGCGCAGCATCAGGGTGAGCCGCTTGTACGACGGCACGCGGCGCGCGAAGCCGATGGTGAGCACGTCCGGGTCGAGGACGTCGTCGACCCAGCCCAGCTCGGCGGAACCGGCCCCGCGCTGCCGCCAGGAGGCGCGCACCCGGCGGCGCACCTCCCGCACCAGTTGTTCGCGCAGGTCCCGGCGGAGCTCCCAGATCGCGGCGTCCGGGATCCGGAAGACGCTCTCCCAGGTGTCGGCGAGGCCGGTGGTCATCGCGTCCTCGGCGTTCTGGGCACCGGCCTGGCGGGCGCCGAGCCGGAACACCTCGGGCGCCACCCAGGTGGGTGCGTGCACCCCGTTGGTGATGGAGGTGATCGGCACCTCCTCCGGGTCGAAGCCCGGCCACAGCCCGGCGAACATCTCGCGGCTGACCCCGCCGTGCAGGGTGGACACGCCGTTGGCGCGCTGCGCGAGCCGCAGCCCCATCACCGCCATGTTGAAGACGTTGGGGTCGCCGCCGGGGTAGGTCTCCATCCCCAGCTCCAGCACCCGCTGGACGTCCACGCCGCGCAGCTCGCCCTCGTCGCCGAGGTGCCGGGCGACCAGCTCGCGGTCGAAGCGGTCGATGCCGGCCGGCACGGGGGTGTGGGTGGTGAAGACCGTCCCGGCCCGCACGGCCTCCAGGGCGGAGTCGAAATCCAGCCCTTCTCCCTCGGCGGCGAGCTCGCGGATGCGTTCCAGGCCCAGGAAGCCCGCGTGCCCCTCGTTGGTGTGGAAGACCTCGGGCTCCGGGTGCCCGGTCAGCGCGCAGTAGGTGCGTACGGCGCGGACGCCGCCGATGCCGAGCAGCATCTCCTGGAGCAGCCGGTGCTCGCTGCCGCCGCCGTAGAGGCGGTCGGTGACGTCCCGTTCGTTGGGGTGGTTCTCCTCGACGTCGGAGTCGAGCAGCAGCAGCGGGACCCGGCCGACCCTGGCCAGCCACACGTGGGCGCGCAGGCCGCGGCCGCCGGGGAGGTCCAGGGTGATCAGGACGGGACCGCCGTCCTCGTCGCGCAGCAGCGACAGCGGCAGTTCGTTGGGGTCGAGCACCGGGTAGTGCTCCTGCTGCCAGCCGTCCCGGGACAGGGACTGGCGGAAGTAGCCGTGCCGGTAGAGCAGGCCGACCCCGATCAGCGGCACGCCCAGGTCGCTGGCCGCCTTGAGGTGGTCGCCGGCCAGGATGCCGAGGCCCCCGGAGTACTGCGGCAGCGCGGCGGTGATGCCGAACTCAGGGGAGAAGTACGCCACGGCGGCCGGTAGTTCCCCGGCCTCGGCCGCGCCCTGGTACCAGCGCGGGTTGCCGAGGTAGTCGTGGAGGTCCTCGACGGCGGTTCCGAGCCGGCGGAGGAACCTGCGGTCCTTGGCGAGGGCGTTCAGCCGGTCCTTCGAGACGGCGCCGAGCAGCCGCACCGGGTCGCCGGCCGCCGCTCTCCAGCCCTCGGGGTCGACGGACCGGAACAGCTCCCGGGTCTCGTTGTGCCAGGACCAGCGCAGATTCTGCGCGAGCTCCCCCAGGGGACGTAGTGGTTCGGGCAGGACGGTTCGCACGGTGAATCGACGAATAGCCTTCACATCTCCGACGGTAGCGGCATCTTTCGGTGCGGTGGTGACAACCAGGGACCCAACATCCCGAAGCCGGGCGGCGCCGCGCGGCACCCGTGCCCTGGCGTACCGGCACGTCCCGGGCACCCCGGGGGCCCCGCGCGCGGTCCCGTCGACGCCTCGTCAGCGTGTCGGGCGGCGGCTACGACCGGCGCTGCAGGGCCGTCGGCCGGAGCGCACCGCGGGGGCTACGACGGACGGCCGGGACGGGGCCACGGAGGGCGGCCCGGCGCCCCGGCGGGGGGCGCGCGCCGGCCCGCCGGAGGGTGGCCGGTTGTCTGCGTCCGGGCGCCGCCGGGGCCCCCCGGAGCGCAACTTACGCGCCAGTACCCCTTCCCCGGGAGTATTCGACCGTCATCCAATGGGCAGGCTCACCCTTGCGCGACGCGGCGCCGAACCCTCCCCCACCACAACTCGTATCCGCCCACCCGAGTGAACGCGGACAGGAGCGGTCATGCCCACAGGCAGGCATCCGAAGGAGCAGATAAAAAGAGCGGAAGGTACCCGTCCGGCCACCCGCACAAACTGGTGAGGCGCAATGATCGGTCGTATCCCCGTACTGGACGTCCGCCCGCTGGTCGACTGCGGCCGCCGCCCCGCCAAAGCCGTGGTCGGCGAGACCTTCCAGGTCACCGCCACGGTGTTCCGTGAGGGACACGACGCGGTGGCGGCGAACGTGGTCCTGCGCAACCCCGCCGGACGTTCCGGGCCACGGATCCCCATGCGCGAACTCGCCCCCGGCACCGACCGGTGGGGCGCCGAGGTGACGCCCACCGCGGAGGGCCGCTGGACGTACACGGTGGAGGCCTGGAGCGATCCGGTGGCCACCTGGCGGCACCACGCGGGCATCAAGGTCCCGGCGGGCATCGACACCGAACTGGTCCTCGCGGAGGGGGCCGAACTGCACGAGCGCGCGGCGGCCGGGGTACCCAAGAAGGACGGCCGCGCCGTGGTGCTGGCCGCGGTCGACGCCCTGCGCGACACCTCCCGCACCCCCGCCGACCGGCACTCCGCCGCGCTCACGCCCGACGTGCTGGAGGTCCTCGGCCGGCACCCGCTGCGCGACCTGGTGAGCGCCTCCCGTCCGGCGGCCCTCCAGGTGGAGCGGCAGCGGGCGCTGTTCGGGTCCTGGTACGAGATGTTCCCCCGGTCCGAGGGCGCCGTGGTGGACCCCACGGGCCGGCGACCACCGAGGTCCGGCACCTTCCGCACGGCCGCCGAGCGACTGCCGGCGATCGCCGCGATGGGCTTCGACGTGGTCTACCTGCCGCCCGTCCACCCGATCGGCTCAGCGTTCCGCAAGGGACCGGACAACACGCTCGACGCCGGCCCCCACGACGTGGGCTCGCCCTGGGCGATCGGCTCCGCGGAGGGCGGTCACGACGCCGTCCACCCGGACCTCGGGACGATCGAGGACTTCGACTTCTTCGTGGAGCGGGCACGCGAGCTGCGGCTGGAGATCGCCCTGGACTTCGCGCTGCAGTGCTCGCCCGACCACCCGTGGGTCGGCAAGCACCCCGAGTGGTTCACCACCCGGGTGGACGGCTCGATCGCGTACGCCGAGAACCCGCCGAAGAAGTACCAGGACATCTACCCGATCGCCTTCGACGCCGACTTCGCCGGCATCGTCCAGGAGACCGAGCGGGTGCTGCGGCACTGGATGGACCACGGGGTGCGGATCTTCCGGGTTGACAACCCGCACACCAAACCGGTGGTCTTCTGGGAGAAGGTCATCGCCGCGGTCAACCGCACCGACCCCGACGTCATCTTCCTGGCGGAGGCGTTCACCCGTCCGGCCATGATGCACACGCTGGCCCAGATCGGCTTCCAGCAGTCGTACACGTACTTCACCTGGCGCAACGGCAAGCAGGAGCTGACGGAGTACCTGACGGAGCTGTCAGGCGAGGCCGCGAGCTACATGCGGCCCAACTTCTTCGTCAACACCCCGGACATCCTGCACGCCTACCTGCAGCACGGCGGCCGCCCGGCGTTCGAGGCGCGTGCGGTCCTGGCGGCGACCCTTTCCCCCACCTGGGGGGTGTACGCCGGATATGAGCTCTGTGAGAACGCGCCGGTGCGCGAGGGAAGCGAAGAGTACCTACACTCGGAGAAGTACGAGCTCAAGCCCCGCGACTGGGCGGCAGCCGAGGCCGACGGCCGTTCGCTGGCTCCGCTGCTCACGACGCTGAACCGGCTGCGACGCCGCCACCCCGCGCTCCAGCAGCTACGCGACCTGCGCTTCCACCCCGTGAACAACGACGCGGTGCTGGCGTACTCCAAGCGCTCGGGCGACGGCAGCGATGTCGTACTGGTGGTCGTCAACCTGGACCCGCACCACACCCAGGAGGCGACCGTCTCGTTGAACATGCCGGAACTCGGCCTCGCATGGCACGAGTCCATCCCGGTGCGCGACGAGCTCACCGGCGAGACCTACCACTGGGGCAGGGACAACTATGTGCGCCTCGAGCCGGGCCGCGCGCCCGCGCACATCCTCACCCTGCGACCTACTCCATCGACAGGAGGGTCACCCACTTGATCGTCAACGAACCCGTACCTGACACGTTCGAAGACACCCCGGCCAAGGACCGGGACCCCGACTGGTTCAAGCGGGCCGTCTTCTACGAAGTGCTCGTACGGTCCTTCCAGGACAGCAACGGCGACGGCATCGGCGACCTCAAGGGACTCACCGCCAAACTGGACTATCTGCAGTGGCTGGGCGTCGACTGCCTGTGGCTGCCGCCGTTCTTCGCCTCGCCGCTGCGGGACGGGGGCTACGACGTCGCCGACTACACGGCCGTACTGCCGGAGTTCGGCGACCTGGCCGACTTCGTGGAATTCGTGGACGCCTCCCACCAACGCGGGATGCGGGTGATCATCGACTTCGTCGTCAACCACACCAGCGACCAGCACGAATGGTTCCAGCAGTCCCGCACGGACCCGGACGGCCCCTACGGCGACTACTACGTCTGGGCGGACGACGACAAGCAGTACCAGGACGCCCGGATCATCTTCGTCGACACCGAGAGCTCCAACTGGACGTTCGACCCGGTGCGCAAGCAGTACTACTGGCACCGCTTCTTCTCGCACCAGCCGGACCTCAACTACGAGAACCCCAAGGTCCAGGAGGAGATCCTGGCCGCCCTGCGGTTCTGGCTGGACCTCGGCATCGACGGCTTCCGGCTGGACGCGGTGCCGTACCTGTACCAGGAGGAAGGCACCAACTGCGAGAACCTGCCGCGCACCCACGACTTCCTGAAGATGGTGCGCGAGGAGATCGACGCCCACTACCCGGACACGGTCCTGCTCGCCGAGGCCAACCAGTGGCCGGAGGACGTGGTCGACTACTTCGGCGACTACGCCAAGGGCGGCGACGAGTGCCACATGGCCTTCCACTTCCCGGTCATGCCGCGCATCTTCATGGCGGTGCGCCGGGAGTCGCGCTACCCGGTCTCGGAGATCCTGGCCAAGACCCCGGCCATCCCGGGCAACTGCCAGTGGGGCATCTTCCTGCGCAACCACGACGAGCTGACGCTCGAGATGGTGACGGACGAAGAGCGCGACTACATGTACGCGGAGTACGCCAAGGACCCGCGGATGCGGGCCAACATCGGCATCCGCCGCCGGCTCTCCCCGCTGCTGGACAACGACCGCAACCAGATCGAGCTGTTCACCGCCCTGCTGCTCTCCTTGCCGGGCTCGCCGATCCTCTACTACGGGGACGAGATCGGCATGGGCGACAACATCTGGCTCGGTGACCGCGACGCGGTGCGCACGCCCATGCAGTGGACCCCGGACCGCAACGCGGGTTTCTCCTCCTGCGACCCGGGCCGGCTCTACCTGCCGACCATCATGGACCCGGTCTACGGCTACCAAGTCACCAACGTCGAGGCGCAGATGAGCTCCCCGAGCTCCCTGCTGCACTGGACCCGCCGGATGGTCGAGATCCGCAAGCAGAACCCGGCCTTCGGCCTCGGCTCGTACACCGAGCTGCCCTCCACCAACCCGGCCGTCCTGGCCTTCCTGCGCGAGTACAAGGACGACCTCGTCCTGTGCGTCAACAACTTCTCGCGCTTCGCCCAGCCCACCGAGCTCGACCTGCGGGCCTTCACCGGCCGGCACCCCGTCGAGCTGATCGGCGGGGTGCGTTTCCCGGCCGTCGGCGAATGGCCCTACCTGCTCACCCTCGCCGGTCACGGCTTCTACTGGTTCCGGCTGCGCCGCGAAACGGTGTAGGCGGACCCGCCGGGTGACGGCGACCCGGCGGCCCGGCACGGTTTCGTGCCGGGCCGCGGGGGCAGGCTCCCCCTGCCGGATCCAGCGTCATATCGGATGCTGTACGGGCCCTTGTCCCTCGTACGCCAAGTACGCCAATTGCTCCACCGGCTCGGATGATATTCGTCCGACACGTCCCACTCGTCGGACCATCGCCGCAGCGCCCCCCTTCACTTAGGGAACCAGCAGGCCCGGCACCCGAGGAAAGGACGTCATGTCGGACACCTCGTGGCTTCGCACCTCCGCAGTCCGGTCGGGGACCACCGTGCCCCCGGCGCCGGGGCTGCTCTCCGCGCTCGTCCCGATGCTGCGGGAGTGGCTGCCCCGGCAGCGGTGGTTCGCCGGGAAGGGGCGGCCGATCAGCGGCTTCGGACTGGTCTCGGCCACCGAATTGCTGCCCGCCGACGGACGGCTGGGCACCCCGGGACTGCTCCATCTGCTGCTCGACGTCCACCACGACGTGCAGGAGCGGATGCCCGGCACCGGGCACGGGCAGCCGGCCGACACCTACCAGTTGCTGCTGGGCACCCGGGCGCTGCTGCCGCCCGCGCTCGCGCCCGCCCTCGTCGGGCACGCGGTCGGCGGGCCGCTGGACGGCCTGACGATCTACGAGGCGCTGCACGACCCGCGTCTGACGTCCCTGCTGCTGGAACGACTGCGCGCGCCCGGCCGCACCGGGCACCTGCGCTTCGGCTCCGAGCCGGGCGCGGCAATCCCGGCGGGGCTCGCGCCCCGGCTGTCCACCGCGGAGCAGTCCAACAGCTCGGTCATCTACGGCGACGCCTTCATCCTCAAGCTGTTCCGGCGGGTCGCCCCCGGCCCCAACCCGGACCTGGAGCTCTCCCTCGCCCTGGCGCGGGCCGGGTCGCGGCGCGTGGCCGCGCCCTCCGCCTGGTTCGAGGCGCTCGGCCTGTACGACGAGCCCGCCACGCTCGGGGTGCTGCAGCGTTTCCTGCCCGGTTCCGCCGGGGCGTGGGAACTCGCCCTGCAGGCCGTCGAGGACGGCTCGGACTTCTCCGGCGAGGCGCACGCACTGGGGCGCGCCACCGCCGAGGTCCACCTCGCGCTGGCGCGCGCCCTGCCGACGAGCACCCTGCGCCGTCCACAGATCGAACTGCTCGCGGCCGCGATGGCCGGACGGCTGGACGCCGCCGCCGCGGCGGTGCCGGCCCTGCGGCCGTACCGCACGGCGCTGCGGACCGCCTACGACGACCTCGCCGCCCTCGGCACGCGCGGCACCACGCTGGCCGCGCAGCGCATCCACGGCGACCTCCACCTCGGCCAGGCCCTGCGCACGGCTCCCGGGGGGTGGGTGCTGATCGACTTCGAGGGCGAGCCGGCCCGGCCGCTGCCCGAACGCCGCCGTCCCGCGCCCCCGGTGCAGGACGTCGCCGGGATGCTGCGCTCCTTCGACTACGCCGCCCGGCACCACGACCCGTCCGCCCCCGGGGCGCCCGAATGGGCTCTGGCGCAACGCGCCGCCTTCTGCGCGGGCTACGCGGAGGCCGCCGGGACCGATCCGCGGGACGAGCCCGTCGTCATACGAGCCCACGAGACGGACAAGGCCGTCTACGAAGTGCTCTACGAGGCCAGGCACCGGCCCGCCTGGCTCCCCATCCCCATGGCCGCGGTGCGCCGTCTGGCGCAGCCGCCGCACGGCCGCACCCCCTGACCGGGCACCCCCACGCCCCATCCGAGGAGGACCTGATCGTGACCGATCGCCAGCCGCTCCCCGACGCCACCCCCGGCACCCCCGGCGCGGGCGGGAACGGGAGGGCCCGTGCCGAACGTCCCGCCCGCGGCACCGGGTCCGAGGGCTCGGCTCCCCCGCCGCCCCCCGCCGCCCCGCCGACCCCCCCGGCCCCGGCCACCCGGCCGCCGAAGGCCGCGGGCACGAAACCGCCACGCGGGGGGAAGGCGGCCGGCGCGCGACCCGCGGCGAAGGGCGGTGGCCCGGCCGCCGCGGACCTCCCGCAGCCGGACGCGTCCGGCTCCTCCGAGGCCGTAGCACGGGGCTACGACCCCGCCGGGTCCGAGCGCCCGCCCGCCTCGGGCACCGCCCCGCGCACCGCGCCCCCCGCGGGGGTCGGCCACCAGGCGCCGCCGCCCGCGCCCGAGGTCGCTCCGGCCGCGGGCCCCGTGACCGGCGACGTCCCACCGGCCCCCGAACTCGACCCGGGCGAGCGCCGGCGGCTGCTGGACGGCGCCCACCACGACCCGCACGGCCTGCTCGGCGTCCACCGCGTGGCGGACGGCCTGGCCTTCCGGGCGCTGCGGCCGTACGCGCGCAGCGTGGCCGTCCTCACCGGCGGTACGCGGACGGTGCTGAACCACGAGGGCGACGGGCTGTTCAGCGGTGTGCTGCCGCTGACGGAGGTCCCCGCGTACCGGCTGGCCGTCGCCTACGACGGCGACGAGCACGAGGTCGACGACCCGTACCGCTTCCTGCCCGCGCTCGGCGAGTTCGACCTGCACCTCGTGCACGAGGGGCGGCACGAGCAGCTGTGGCGGGCGCTGGGCGCCGAGCCCATGACCCACGAGGGCGTCACCGGCACCCGGTTCACGGTGTGGGCGCCCAACGCGCGCGGAGTGCGCGTGGTCGGCGACTTCACCTACTGGGACGGCACCGCCTTCCCGATGCGCTCGCTGGGCTCGTCCGGCGTGTGGGAGCTGTTCCTGCCGGAGGTCGGCGAGGGGCAGCGCTACAAGTTCGAGGTCTGCGGCGCGGACGGCGGACGGCGGCTGAAGGCCGACCCGATGGCCCGCCGCACCGAGGAGCCGCCCGCCACCGCCTCCGTCGTCACCGCGTCCCGGCACGTGTGGCAGGACGCCGAGTGGATGGCCTCGCGCGGCCGGCTGCCGGTGCACGAGTCGCCCTTCTCGGTGTACGAGGTGCACCTCGCCTCCTGGCGGCCGGGGCTGTCCTACCGCGAACTTGCCGAGCAGCTCCCGGCGTACGTACGCGACCTGGGCTTCACGCACGTGGAGCTGATGCCGGTCGCCGAGCACCCCTTCGGCGGCTCCTGGGGCTACCAGGTCACCTCGTACTACGCCCCGACCGCCCGGATGGGCACCCCGGACGACTTCCGGTACCTGGTGGACGCGCTGCACCGGGCGGGCATCGGCGTCATCATGGACTGGGTGCCGGCCCACTTCCCCAAGGACGACTGGGCGCTGGCGGACTTCGACGGCACCAACCTCTACGAGCACCCCTGGCGCGGGGACCATCCCGACTGGGGGACGCTGGAGTTCGACTTCGGCCGCACCGAGGTCCGCAACTTCCTGGTGGCCAACGCGGTCTACTGGTGCGAGGAGTTCCACATCGACGGCCTGCGGGTGGACGCGGTCGCCTCGATGCTCTACCTCGACTACTCGCGCGAGGACGGCGAGTGGGCGCCGAACGCCTACGGCGGCCGTGAGGACCTGGACGCCGTCGCCTTCCTGCAGGAGATGAACGCGACCGTCTACCGGCGCTGCCCGGGCGTCGTCACGATCGCGGAGGAGTCCACCGCCTGGGACGGCGTCACGCGCCCCACCCACCACGTCGGCCCGGCCGGCTTCGGCGGGCTCGGCTTCGGCCTGAAGTGGAACATGGGCTGGATGCACGACTCGCTGGAGTACATCAAGCACGAGCCGGTGCACCGCAAGTACCACCACAACGAGATGACCTTCTCGATGGTGTACGCCTACAGCGAGAACTACGTCCTGCCGATCTCGCACGACGAGGTCGTCCACGGCAAGGGCGCCCTGGTGGCGAAGATGCCCGGCGACTGGTGGCAGCAGCGCGCCACCCACCGTGCCTACCTCGGCTTCATGTGGGCCCACCCGGGCAAGCAACTGCTCTTCATGGGCCAGGAGTTCGCCCAGGGCGCCGAGTGGTCCCACGACCACGGCCCGGACTGGTGGCTGCTCGACGAGACCTACTCCGCGGCGGGCGACCACCGCGGCGTTCGGGACCTCGTCCGGGACCTCAACACCCTCTACCGGGCCACGCCGTCGCTGTGGCAGCGCGACACCACCCCGGACGGCTTCGCCTGGCTCGACGGGGGCGCCGCCGAGGACAACGTCTTCTCCTTCGTGCGCCTGGACGCCGGGGGGAAGCCGCTGGTCGCGGTCAGCAACTTCTCGCCGGTCGTCCGGCACGGCTACCGGATCGGCGTGCCCGACGGGGTGGAGGCGCTGCGGGAGGTGCTCAACACCGACGCCGCCGCGTACGGCGGGAGCGACGTCACCAACCCCGAGCCGCTGAAGTCCGAGCCGGTCGCCTGGAACGGCCGGCGTCAGAGCGTGCAGCTCACGCTGCCCCCGCTGGCGACGGTCTGGCTGCGCCCCGCCTGACGGGACGTCACGGGAGGCCGCGCGCGGCCTGCCTGCACCGCACCGGGTGCAGGCAGGCCGGCGCGGTGAACGTCCCTACGTCCATGCGGCGTTACCACCACAGGCGCCGGGTGGGACACCATGGTTCCCCTGGCGGTGACACAGCAACTCGCGCGGGTGACGGAGGAGTTCCTGGCCCGGTGCCGTGACGCGGCCCGGGAGTCCCCGGACGCCGACCCGGGGTGGGACCCGCCACGGGAGGATGTCCTCGACCTCTACTGGGTACCGGCCACACTCCTGAAGGTGTGCCGTGCCGCGGGCGTCACGGCGTCGGCCCTGGTCGCGGAGGGTCTGGCGGCGATCGACTGGGCCGCGGTGCGGGTACACGGGGCGGACCACGGGATGCCGGGCGTCCGGGACCCCTGGGGATACCTGACGGAGCACTTCACCGCGCTGCGGGCCTTCTGCGAAGAGGCCTCGCGGCGCGGGCTGTACGTCGTCGTGTGGTGGGACTGAGCGGGCGCCGGCAGGCGCGCCCCTTCCGGGGACCGGCCCTCCGGGGGTCAGCGACCGTCGCGCGGGCCCCAGGCGTCGATCACGGCCTCGGCCGGGTGGCAGCCGAGGACGTACTCCCCCACCCACTCCTCGGCGCCGTCGAAGCCCGACTCCGCGACGATGCGGGCGGCCGCGGACTCGCGGTCGTAGCGGGTGCGCCGCAGCTGGACGCCGGCCGCGCCCAGGAGGGCCCAGTGGGCGCCGGGGCGGCCGTACGGCATGCCGACGCTGCCGGGGTTGACGACCAGGCGGCCGTGGGCGATCCGGGCGTAGGGCATGTGGGTGTGGCCGCAGACGACGGTCTCCACCTGCGGGGCGACACCGGTCATCACCTCGGCCCAGCGCCCGGCGCGGGAGTCGACGAGCACGATCTCCTCGTCGTCGCGCGGGGTGGCGTGGCAGAACAGCGTCCGGCCCGCGCCGTCCACCTCCAGTTCCACGGTGTCCGGGAGTCCGGCCAGCAGGGTCACCTGGTCCTCACGGAGCCGCCCCGCCGCCCAGTCCGACTCCGGGTGGCCGGTGGTCGTACCCGTGCGGCGGTGCTCGACCAGTTCCCGGTCGGCGTTGCCGCGGATCCACAGGGCGCGCTCGCCGAGGCCGCGGAGCGCGTCGAGCGTGGGCACCGGCATGGGCCCCGCCGCGTGGTCCCCGGTGAGGACCACCCGCTCGGCGGCGCGGACGTCGGGCTCCGCGAGCACCGCCTCCAGGGCCGGCAGGTTGCCGTGGACGTCGGACAGGACCGCGACTCGTCTCAGCACACCCCTCACCCTGCCCGCCGTCCCGGGCGGTGCGCCGCGCGTTCGCCGAGGGCGTGACGGCCGGAGCACCGGCGGGGCCCGCCGAGAGCGGGAGTTCGGCCGGACGCCTACTGGGCGGCCGCCCCCGGCACGCCCATACTGGGGTCACTGCGGGATTCAGCGAGGACCGGGGGGCCGCTGCCGATGGTGAGCGAACGGGATCTGCTGCCGGACCTGTTCTGGGCCGCCGACCGGGCGTCGCTGCGGGGCCAGTGGCAGACCGTACGGCTGTCGCGGCAGCAGCTCGGCCTGCTCACGGTGGCCTCCGTCTTCAGCTCGTTCGACGTCACCGCGGGCCGTCTGCACTGGGCCTCGTGGCTCGCGGCCGCGCTGTTCGCGTACGCCGCGTGGACGACCTGGGTGATCCACCGCCAGAACCCGCAGGCCCTCTGGTACGAGGGCCGGGCGCTGGCGGAGTCGATGAAGACGCTCGCCTGGAAGTACTCGGTGCGCGCCGACCCCTTCACGCCGCCCGGCGACGAACGCGACCCCGACGCCCTGTACCGGCTGCAGCTCGGCGACGTCCTGCACACCTTCCGCCGCAGCAGGGCCCTGCCCTCCCGCGTCGACACGGGCATCACCCCGGGGATGCGGCGGCTGCGGGACGCGCCGCTGCGCGTACGGCACGACGTGTACCTGCGGGAGCGCATCCGGGTGCAGCACGAGTGGTACACGATGAAGGCGGCCCGCTGCGAGGTGAACGGGCGCCGGGCCGGACGCCTGGCGATGGCGTTTCCGCTGCTCGGGGTCCTCTTCCTGGTCCTGCGGGCGGGCGGCTGGTCCCCCTTCGACACCCTGGGCTTCGTGTCGGCCATCACGGCCTCGGTCGCGGCCTGGGCGCAGCTGCGCCAGTACAGCCCGCTGGCCGCGGCGTACCGGGTGGCCGCGGACGAACTGGAGCTGATCCGGGTGCAGCTGGCGTCGCTGGACCTGGAGGACCCGCATGCCGAGCACCTGTGGTCGCAGCTGACCCGGGACGCGGAGGACGCCGTGTCCCGGGAGCACACCACCTGGCAGGCGAGGCGCGAGATGCGGGTGTGAGGACGGGGACGGGACGGGCCGGAGGACACACGAGAGGGGGCCGCTCGGGTGCGTGTGGTGCGGGCGGGGGACGGGCGGGAACTGGCGGTCGAGACCAGGGGCGACGTGCGGGGCAGGCCCGTGTTCCTGCTGCACGGCACGCCCGGCAGCCGGCTCGGCCCGGTTCCGCGCAGTGCGGTGCTGTACCGGCTGGGGGTACGGCTGATCTCCTTCGACCGTCCCGGGTACGGCGGTTCGCAGCGGCTGCCCGGCCGACGGGTCGCGGATGCCGCGGCGGACGTCGCGACGATCGCCGACGCCATGGGCCTCGACGCCTTCGCGGTGGTCGGCCGCTCGGGCGGCGGCCCGCACTCGCTGGCGTGCGCGGCTCTGCTGCCGGACCGGGTGACGCGGGTGGCGGTGCTGGTGGGGCTCGCGCCCCGGGACGCGCAGGGGCTCGCCTGGTACGCGGGGATGACCCGGTCCAACGTCCGCGACCACACGACCGCCGACGCGGCGCACCGCCGGCTCGCCGCCCGGCTGGAACTGCGCTCGCGCACCATCCGCGACGACCCGGCCAGCCTGCTCGCCGTGCTCCGGGAGGAGATGCCGGTGCCGGACCAGCGGGTGATCGCCGACGCGGGCCTGCGCACAATGCTGCTGCGCACCTATGCGGAGGCGTTGCGCACCTCGGCGGACGGCTGGATCGACGACACCCTGGCGTTCAACCGCGGCTGGGGGTTCGGCCTGGACCGCATCACGGCGCCGGTGCTGCTGTGGCACGGGGAGGACGACGTGTTCTCGCCGGTGGCGCACTCCCGCTGGCTGGCCGAGCACATCCCCGGCGCGACCATGGTGGTGCAGCCGGGGGCCGCGCACTTCGCCGCCCTGTCCGTGCTGCCCCGGGTGCTGGCGTGGGCGGCCGCCGGGGGCGGCCGGGAGCGTTCGGTGCCCGCCTGAGCGCCGCTCACACCGGCTGCGGTTCCAGGTCCCGGTTGACCCGGTACCACTCGCGGGCGGCGCGGCTGAGGGGGTGCTCGTCGCCGAGCAGCCGTGCGCACTCGGGGAGCACCTTGGCGCGGATCGCCTGCGCCCGGGCGTGCCGGCCGGACTGCCGCAGGGCGTAGGCGAGGTTGATCTCGCAGGCCAGGGCGTCCGGGTGCTCGGGGCCGTAGCGCTCGGTGAGCCCGCGCAGGGCGGTCTCCAGGAGGGTGACGGCCCGGTCGCTGTCGCCCAGTTCGCCCGTCGCGTTGCCCAGGTTGATCGTGCAGTTGAGGGTGTACGGGTGGCGGGGGCCGACGGCGCGTTCCAGGCGGGCCAGGGTGTCGTTGCCGACCGCGACCGCCTCCTCCGCGTTGCCGCTGCCGCGCAGGTAGATGGCGAGGTTGTTGCGGCAGGCCAGGGTGAACGGGTGGTCGTCGCCGAGCATCCGACGGTAGGCGGCGAGGACGTCCGTGGCCAGGTCGCGGGCCTTCTGCTTGTCGCCGGCGGCCGAGTAGTCGGCGGCGAGGTTGAGGGCGCAGGCGAGCGTGTCGGGCACGTCGGGTCCGTACCGCTCCAGGTAGCGGTCGTAGGTCACCTGGGTGAGCCGCATCGCCTCGGCGGCGCGGCCCGCCTTGCGCAGCGAGACCGCGAGGCTCTTGGCGTTGCGGAGCGTCTCGGGGACGTCGGGGTTGAGGACGTCCTGGAAGACGTCCATCACCTCCTCGAGCATCGCGACGGAACCCGTGTAGTCGCCGATCTCCCGCAGGTCGCGGGCGAGGTTGGCCTTGGTGGACAGGGTGTACGGATGGCGGTCGCCCAGCATCGGGGTGCGCCGGTCCACGGTCTCCTGGTCGAGGCGGCGGGCGAGTTCGGAGTCCCCGGTGAGCCGGTAGTCGATGGCGAGGTTGTTGGCCGCGACCAGCGAGCGCGGGTGCTGCTCGCCGAAGATGTCCTTGAATCCGGCGTAGATCTCCTCGTCGCGTTCCCTGGCCTCCTGGAAGAGGCCGAGCGCCCGCAGGTCGGCGGCGAGGCTGCCACCGGTGATCAGGGTGTGCGGGTGGCCCGGGGGCAGCAGGGCGGTCTGCCGGGCCAGGGTGTCCTCGTCGTACTGCCGCGCCTCCTGGTACCTGCCCTGCGAGCGGAGCACGTTGGCGAGCTCGAACTGCAGGTTGAGGGTCTGCAGGTCGTCCTCGCCGAGGGACTGCTTCCACACGCCGAGCAGTTGCTCGGCCAGCAGCCGGGCCTGCTCCAGCTCGCCGCTCTTCCACAGGTAGCGGACGCGGTTGACCAGCAGCTGGCGCGGCTTCTCCTCACGGCACTCCTCGGCCTGCGAGGGGGCGAGGTGCGGCCAGATCAGCTCGAACCCGGGCCAGTTCGCCGGGTCGTTGATGGCGTCCTCCGGCGGCCGGGCCTCGGCGAGGATGCGGTGCACCTCGTGCATCGTGTCCTGCTGGGCGTCCTCCGACATCTCCGAGCGCACGGCGGCCTGCACCAGCCGGTGCACCTGGATGCTGCTGTCGGCGGGGTCGACCTTGGCCAGGGCGAAGCGGTTGAGGGCCTGGATGACCTTGCCGAGCATGTAGCGGTCGCGCAGTTCGGGGTCGTGGGGCAGCAGCGCCTGGATCATCGAGTCGCTCTCGATGAGGGTCATCGAGATCGGCTCGGCCGCGAAGAAGGAGCACAGCTCCAGCAGCCGGACGGCGGCCCTGGACTGGTCGCGCAGCCGGCTGATGGAGATGCTCCAGGTCGCCCCGACCTCCCGGGGGTAGCCGGCGGCGGTGGTGACCGACAGCGCCTTGGTCGTCTGCTCCTTGAGCTGGTGCACGTACACGTCGACGGGGGTGGCGGTCTCGGCGAGCCAGGCCGCGGCCACCTCGACGGCCAGCGGCAGGTCACCGACGGCCTCGGCGACCTGTCCGGCGTCCTCCCGGCCCATGCCGCCGACCCGGCGGCGCAGGTGCTCCACGCTCTCCGAGCGGTTGAAGACCTCGATCTCCAGCGGCTCGGTGGCGCCCGTCGGCGGCTTGTTCCGGGCGGTGACGACGATGTGGCCGCGGCCCCCGGGGAAGAAGCGGCGCACCCGCTCGGGGTCGTCGACGTTGTCGAAGACCAGCAGCCAGCGCGTGAAGCGGGTGCCGGTGGCCAGTTCGTCGCGGGCCGCCTCGGCGGCCTCGGAGACGCTGTCGCCGACGCGCAGTTCCAGGCGGCGGGCGAGTTCGGCGAGGGAGGGCGCGATCCGGTCCTCCTGCTCGGCCTCGATCCACCACACCAGGTCGTAGTCGGCCTTGAAGCGGTGCGCGTACTCCAGCGCCACCTGCGTCTTGCCGACGCCGCCGAGGCCGTGGAGCGTCTGCGGGAACGGCTGGACGGACGGGTTGCCGCCGCCCAGGCGGTCGCGGAGCCGGTCCAGGACAGTGGAGCGCCCGGTGAAGAAGGTGTTGCGGGGCCTGAGGTTGGACACCTTGGGATCGCCGACGGGGTAGCGCGGCCCGCCGGACATGGCGGTCGCGGCGAGGTCCGCCTCGTCACGTCCGAGCGCCCGCAGCAGCGTGCCGGCGGCCGCGGCGTGGTCGAGCCGCACCAGGCTGACCGGGCTGCGCTGGGCCAGCGGCGGGCCCGGCCGCACGTCGCCGACCCGGATCGGCAGCAGTTGGTGCTGCGGGCCCGAGGGGTCGGTGCCGGCGCTCGACTCCCACACCCGCACGGCCCGCCGGGACCGCAGGTAGGCGGCGGAGAGCACGACGAGGGTGCGGGCGGAGGCCCCGGCCACGGCGGGCTGTTCCGCGGGGGCGGCGTGGCTCTCCACGTCCCAGGGGACGACCCGGAAGCCGGCCCGGGTCAGGATCCACTCGATCCAGTCCGCCCACATGCGGTCCTCGGGCACGTACGCCAGCACCAGACCGGACGGCGGGACGGGCCTGCGCCGGGTGAACTCCGCGGCCCAGCGCAGCCGCTCGGACTCCGCGATGGGGGGCAGCGAGGTCACCGAGCCGCCGGAGACGACGGAGGTGAGGCGTTCGCAGGCCGACAGCATCGAGCTGGACAGGCCCGGGGCGTCCCCGAAGGTCGCCAGGATCTCCTCGTAGGCGTAGAAGGGGCGGTACGGGATCTCCACCGACCCCCAGTACGCGACGAGTTCGTCGTCGCCCATGCCGGCCGGCAGGCCCTCGAACTGGGCGCGGGCCAGTGCCCGTCCGGCGTCCGCCTTCTCCTTCTCGCCGTCGTCGATGCGCATCGGCACGGGGAAGATGCGGATGCCGCGGCCGTTGTAGCGCTCCTCGATGTCCCGGGCGACGGTGGCGGCGCCGTAGATGCTCTGGTCGCTGAGCGTGAAGCAGACCACCAGCTCGTCGGGCATGTGGACGGTGCAGATGTCGGCGATGTCGCTGAGGCCGGTGCGGCTGTCGATGAGGACGTAGTCGTAGTGGCGCCGCATGTCCGCGCGCATGGCGTCGAGGAACTGGCCGCCGCCGAAACGGTCGTAGAAGACGTCCCAGTCGATGCCGGTGAGCGCGGTGGAGTAGTTGCGGTCCTGCCGGCCCGCGGACAGGTAGTCCAGGCTGCCGCCGTCGGGGAAGGCCCAGTTGAGGGAGATGGCGTGTGGGCGCACCCGGGCGAACTGGCGGTGCCAGTCGGGGGGCCGCGGCACGTCGCGCAGCGCCTCCTCGCGGTACTCGGTGATCAGGTCGATCATGCCGGTCGTGGCCGCGAGCGCGGAGGAGTCGAGGAAGGGGTGGAAGAAGCGGAAGAGGCCGGGGGCCTCCAGGTCCCAGTCGACCGTCAGCACCCGGTGGCCGTTGGCGGCGAGGATCCACGCGGTGTTCGCCAGGGCCATGGTCCGTCCGGTGCCGCCCTTGTACGAGTAGAACGTGATCACACGTCCGTTACGGCTCTCGGTCATCCTGGCCCTCCGGCTTGTCGGGTTCAGTGGTGCCGCGGTCGTCGTGCAGGCCGTGCGGGGAGGAGCGTTCGGGTCCGTACACCCCGGCGGACGGGCCCCGCAGCCTCGGGCGCGGGGTGTGCGGCCCCTGGGGCGGGAAGGCCGGGGCGTGGGCGGCGTAGTGCTTGGCCGCACGTCCGACGGCCCGCGGGACCTCGTCGCTGAAGGCCTCGAGGCTCGGGATGTTGTTGCGGACGAAGCGCGCGCCCGGGCCCTCGGCGCGGCCGGGGTCGAGGGCCTCGTCGGCGAGGCGGCGCAGCGTCTCCTCGTGGCCGTTGGACTCCGGGTCGGTGCGGTTCCACGGCACCAGCACGCTCACCCAGGGCCGGCGCTCGCTGCCGAAGCGGCTGAGCATGTCGTGCCGTTCGGGCGACTCCAGGGCCCAGCGGTCGAGCAGCAGCAGGCCGGGGGCGGTGGGGGTCGGGTCCAGCAGGCGGTCCAGTTCCTCCTCGAACACCCCGACGCTGACCCGGTAGTCGAGGTTGCGCGCCAGGTCGGCGGCGTGGTCGGCCAGCGGCCGGCTGCTCTGCGGGCGGTACGGGTTCCAGTCGCGCGGCGAGGGCCCGTAGCAGGTGGGGCCGCGGCCCGCGGGCAGTTCCTCGGTGTCGCAGCAGGCGAGCACGGTCACGCGCAGCGGCCGGCTGGCGCCCGGGGGCCCGAAGGCGCTGGGGACGTGGTGGTAGTCGAGGTGGCGGCCCGTGGCGATCTTGGTGTCCTCGACGACCTGCACGATGCGCTGCGCCAGCCGGTAGACGGCCCGCTCGTACTCGTGCTTGAGGTAGCTGAGCTTGATCAGCCCGTAGAAGCCCTCGGCGGCGTAGTCCTCACCGAAGTCCGCGTGGTTGAACTGCAGGGACTCGGCCGGACCCGGCATGTCCCCGGTGGGGACCGGCACCCACAGCGCGGGCACGATGCCGGATATCGGGCGGTCGTGCAAGGACCGGTGGTAGAGGGCGCGCTGCGAGAAGGCGTACCACTCCTTGCCGCACTGCGGGCTGCGGAAGTAGCGGGGCGAATAGAGCGGGACGAAGACCCGGCAGTGCGCCAGTGCCTCGGCGAGCGATTCCGGCCAGCCCTCGCCGACGTTCATCCCCCGGTCCATGAAGCCCGCCCGCACCCCGGCGGGGAGCGTGGTCATCTGCAGGATGTGCGCGCAGAGGTCGTTGTAGAGCTTGGCGACCCACAGGTCGGGGTCGGGGTCCGAGGGGTCGTTCCGGGGGGTGTGCGCATAGCTGAGGAAGAAGTACGGCTTGTCCGAGGCGTCGCCCTGCCCCACGGGTAATGCCATGCGCCATCTCCCCCGCCCGACCTACACGACCCCGCTCCACCCCTCGTGAGGGAACCTCAGTGTAGGAACCGCCGATTCTCCGGCGGAATAGCGCATGACCATCAATTTTGCCCGGATTCCGTCAACGCCCGTTGCTCACCAGCCATTTGGCGATGACGTCCACGGCGTCGGCGATCGGCACCAGATGGCAGGCGGCGGCACCCAGGGGACCGTCCAGCACCGCGCACTCGCTCGCCACCACCGGGACCAGCCCCGGGAAGTGCCGGTCGTCGATGTCGGGCGCCTCGAAGTGCACCCACTCCTTGCCGCCGTCCTCCGTGCGCACCACGGCCTGGTAGGGGCGGTCCGGCGGCGGGACCGCCCGGTAGTCGGCGAGGTGGTAGGCGGTGCAGACCCACAGGTCCACGCCGATCAGCAGGGCTCGGGCCCGCAGGTCGTAGAGGCGTGCGGTGGGCGAGTCCTCGCCCAGGTGGCTCTCCAGCGCGTGGCCGTCGGTGACGAAGCTCGCGGCCGGGCCGAAGGCGGTGAAGGAGGTGTGCGGGTGCGCGCTGCGCAGCGCGCCCGTGAGCAGCCGGACCTCTTCGCCGAGCCGTCCCACGCTGGGCGAGACGGGCGTGGTCAGCGGGTCGAAGGCGGGCATCGCCTCGCGGTACGCGGCCAGTTCCGCCTCGTCCATGCCCTCGGTGTGCTGCCGGTCGGCCCTGGAGGTGACCGAGTTCTCCGGGGTCGCCGCGTACGCGACGAGGGTGCCGTGGTCGCCGAGCGCCGCCCGCAGGGCCGCGATCACGGTGCGGACGCCGCCCTCGACGGGACCGATCGACTTCAGCGAGCCCTGGACGAGCAGCACCTCCCCCGGCTCGACGCCCAGCGCGCGCAGGTCCCGGGTCAGGCTTTGCAGGGTGTGCACGTCAGACCCCGTTCAGTTCGGAGAGCCAGGGGGCGACGGTGCGGGCCATGCCGTCCGCGAACCGCTCGCCGAGCGGGGTGAGGGATCCGCTGCCGGCCAGCCGGTCGACCGCCTCCGCGGTCTCGCGGGTCCAGCGGGCGAAGGGCGCGGCCGCCCCCGGGACGTCCCGGCGGGCCTGCGCGCGCCAGTACTCGGCGACGGCGACATGGGCGTACGTCCCCTGCAGCAGCCCCTCCAGCGGGCGCGGGTCGGGGCGCCACGGGGCGTGGAAGAGGCGGGTGTCCCGCGGGTCGTACAGGTCCATCAGGTCCAGTACGGCACCGAGCTTGACGTGCTGGAACTCGTGGGCGACCAGCAGGGCCAGGGTGTCCGGCAGGGCGGGCCGCGCGATGCCGACCGCGCCGAAGGCCTGCCGGGCGGCTCCGCTGACGTCGCTGCCGTCGTCCGGCGGGACCAGCGGGGTGACGGTGCCGAGTCCGGCGGCCAGTCCCGGCGCGTAGCGGGGCAGTTCACGGCCGAGGAAGTCCCAGGCGGCGACCAGGTCCTCGTGCCAGGCCTTGACCTCGGCCTCGTCCTGCCGGGGTACCGGGGGCCACTGGTGGGCGTCGCGGTAGGGGTCGGTGTCCTCCAGCGCCACGCTCCAGCCTGCCGGGCCGACCCGCCGCACCGGGTGCCAGCGCGCGTCCCCCGGGTCGTGCGCGGCGATCCGCAGCGTCCGGCCGCCGGCGCGCACGCCGAACCCGCCGGCGTCCGCGCTCACTTCGGCCTCCTCGCCGTCGGGGGCGCCGACCAGGACACGGCCGAGGCCGGGCAGCCGTACCGCACCGTCGCGTACGGGGACGCGCACGGCCGCCCCGTACCGGCCGGCGGCCCGCACCACGGCGGCGGCCGCGAACTCCGCGAGCCCGGCCACGTCCGCCCCGCCGTCGCCGCCCGTCTCCAGGCAGTGCCGGGCCCAGGGCCGGACGTACGGGTGGGCGAGCACCTCGTCCAGGGCCTGCGGCGCGGCCTCGTCGACCTCGGCGAGCACCCGCCAGACCGCGGCCGTCCTGCCGTCCCGGGGAGCGCGCTCCCAGACGGCGGTGAGCAGGCCGCGGGTGATCTCCAACTGCTCGGCGGCGAGCACGGCGACGGTCGCGGCGTCGCCGTGGCCGGCCGCCAGCTGGTCGATCTGGTCCTCCGTCAAGGGGGACTGGGGCTGCTGCCCCGACGCGGTGCTCACCGGGATCTCCCGTTCCGTCTCCTCGGCCTCGCGGATGCCGAGGATCAACTCCATCAGGTCGGCGCAGTACGCGGACGGGTTCGCGAATCCGGAACCCGTGCGGTAGCGATGCGCGTACAGTCCCCCGCCGCAGACGTCGACGACCGGGCAGCGGCGGCACTCGTCGCACAGCCCGTCCTTGCCCTGCCGCCGTGCCGTGATGCCGGGGTGGGCGGCGACCTCGTCCAGGGAGTGGGCGAACACGTCCATCCCGGTGGCGGGGGCGCCGTCGTAGGCGGTCTTGAGCGAGTCGGCCTGCTCGAAGGTGCCGTCGGTCTCGATCACGACGAGGTCGACCGGGTCGGTGCCGATCGACTCCACGAGGCTGCTGCCGCCGCGCAGCATCCGGCGCACGGAGTCGAAGACCCGCACGGGCACCGGGCGGCCCTCGGCGGTCCAGCGGCGGTGGACGGTCAGCAGCCACTGCGCGTAGGGCGCCCGGGCGTCGCCGGGGCGCGCGGGCGGGGCGTCGTGGGTGGCGTGGGGCAGCAGGAAGTCGATGCGGGGCGGTTCGAGCGCCATCAGCGCCTCGTACACCGCCACGGGGTCGTTCTCCACGTCGATGGTGCAGAGCAGCCCGCCGAACAGATGGCGGTAGCGCGGCTCGCGGAGCAGCCCGATCGAGGCCACCACCTTGTCGTAGCTGCCGCGCCCGTCGGCGAACCGGCGGTGCCGGTCGTTCTCGGCCCTGCCGCCGTCCAGGGAGACGCCGACCGAGACGCCGAACTCGTCGAAGACGTCGCAGAACCGTTCGTCCAGGAGGACGGCGTTGGTCTGGATGCCGAGTTCGAGGGCGCACACGCCGTCCAGCGCCCCGCGCAGTGCCGCGGCGGCCCGGCGGATCCGCGCCGGGCCGGCGAGCAGGGGTTCTCCCCCGTGGAACACCACTTGGACGGCGGGGAGCCGGTGCGCCGCGGCATGTTCGGCGATCCGCGCCGCCACCCGCTCGAATACCTCGTCGGGGGTGGCGCGGAGCCGCGTCTTCCAGCTGGTGTCGGCGTGCTCGTAGACGTAGCAGTGGTCGCACGCCAGGTCGCACCGGCTGTGCAACTTGAGCACGAACTGCGACAACGGCCTGACCGGCGCTGATGCCTCCATGACTGCGGCGCCCGGAACCCCCGAGTCGTCCGTCCTACTTGCTGCTGAACGACTGGAAGGCGGCGACGGGGACGGCCCCCGCGGACGCGGCGGCGGGCATCACACGGTCAAGGGCCGGGGAGGCGACGGAGCTGCCGCGGGAGGCGAGCTCCGCCAGCGGGATCCTCCGCCGCGTCTGCGGGCGCCGGGTCGGAGCGTCATGGCCGGCGTGCACGGTGGGGGTGGCAGTCATAGCGGGTCCTTGTCCAGTGAGGTGCGTTAGGGTCGCACACCATATGTCCGGAATGTGGTAAAAAAAATCCTCTCACCCCGGACATTGCGACGCAGCAGTGACAACGAGTCACCGCTGCTGCAAGTGGTGCCGAATACGCCAAATGCAGCAGGCGCCTGCGCTCCCCCGTCCCCAACGCCGGGCCGTGTGATTATCTCCCTTACGTGGAACGGGAATTGGCCATATCCACGAACCGAGACGAACTTTCTGAAGCCCTTCGTGCACCGCATGGCGACCGCCCCCTCGGCACGCCTTCCGGCGTGCCGCGCGACGCCCCGTGCGCGGGGCGCGCGAGCCCCGTACGCCCGCGCGCCGACCGGCCCCGGGCCGCTCGGCGCACTTTCCGGAACTCACCCCCGCGTCCTCGGCCGATCGGGTGACTCCCCCTTCCCCGCACGGAAAAGGTCCCGCCGGACGGAGGGGGGATCCGCCCGGCGGGACCGTATCGGGGGTGACGGCCGGTCAGGCCGTCGTCACCGGCTCCTTGCCGCTGCCCGCCGGCTCGGCGGGCTCGGCGGGCTCGGGGGCCGCGCCGTGGCCGTCGTCGACGAGCGTGGTCTCGTCGAAGGGCAGCTCGCCGGCGAACACGCGCTGGGCCTGCTCACGGTCGAACTCCTTGGTCCACGTGCCGATCAGCACCGTGGCGACGGCGTTGCCCGCGAAGTTGGTGACGGCGCGCGCCTCGCTCATGAAGCGGTCGATGCCGACGATGAGGCCGACGCCGTCGACCAGGGCCGGCTTGTGCGACTGGAGCGCACCGGCGAGGGTCGCCAGGCCCGCGCCGGTGACGCCGGCGGCGCCCTTGGAGGCGACCATCATGAAGAGCAGCAGGGTGATCTGCTGGCCGAGGGCGAGCGGCTGGCCCATCGAGTCGGCGATGAACAGCGACGCCATGGTCAGGTAGATCATGGTGCCGTCGAGGTTGAAGGAGTAGCCGGTCGGCACGGTGATGCCGACGACCGGACGGCTGACGCCCAGGTGCTCCATCTTCGCGATGAGGCGGGGCAGCGCCGACTCCGAGGACGAGGTGGAGACGATCAGCAGGAACTCCCGGCCGAGGTACTTCAGCAGCTGGAAGAGGTTGACCCCGGCGAAGAACCGGAGCATCAGGCCGAGCACGACCACGACGAAGATCAGGCAGGTGACGTAGAAGCCGAGCATGATCGTGGCGAGCGCCTTGAGGGCGTCCACGCCCGCCGAGCCGACGACCGCCGCGATCGCGCCGAAGGCGCCGATCGGGGCCGCCCACATGATCATGGACAGCACGCGGAAGACCAGCTTCTGGATGTGGCCGACACCGCGCAGGATCGGCTCGCCCGCCGTCCCCATGGCCTGCAGGCCGAAGCCGACCAGGAGGGCGACCAGGAGGGTCTGCAGCACCTGGCCCTCGGTGAAGGCGGAGACCAGGGTGACCGGGATGATGCTCAGCAGGAAGTCCGGCAGGGTCTCGGCCGGGGCGTCCTTGGCCTGCGCCTGGCCGGCGTCCGCCAGCGCGTTCGTCAGGTGCAGCCCGTCGCCGGGCTGGAGGATGTTGCCGACCACCAGGCCGATGGCGAGGGCCACGAAGGACATCACCACGAAGTAGCCGAGGGCGAGGCCGCCGACCCTGCCGACCTTGGCGGCCTGGCGGACCGAGCCCACGCCGAGCACGATCGTGCAGAAGATGATCGGCGAGATCATCATCTTGATCAGGTTCACGAAGCCGGTGCCTATGGGCTTCAGCTCGACGGCCGCGTCGGGCGCGACCATCCCGAGCACGGCGCCGGCGACCGCGGCGACGAGCACCGCGATGTACAGGAAATGGGTGCGGTCCCTGCGACCCTGGGTACGGCTCTGTACCGGCACTGACACCTTCGTCTCCTCGGTCCACCCGGACGCCGTCCCGGGACGCCCGCGATTGGATAGGTCCCGGTGACTATGCGCCTGCGCAGTGAGCCAGGTCACGTTTGCGTTCATTGTGTTCGCGGCACCTGTGCACACTGGTGGGCATGCTGCTCCCGACCCGCCTCCTCCGCCCCCGGCCGCGCCGCCGTGCGCGCAGCCTGGCGGGCCAGTTGTTCGCGATGCAGGTGGTCATCGTGGCCATGGTGGTCGCGGGCATCGCGGTGCTCGTCTACGTCAACGCCGCCGAGCGCGCGGAGGACGCCGCGAAGGACCGGGTCACGGCCGCCGCGCGGGCGGTGGCCGACGCCCCCTCGGTCGCGGCGGCCATCCGCGGCGCGGACCCCACCGCCGCGCTCCAGCCGTACGCGGAGCAGGTCAGGCGGGACACCGGCGTCTCCTTCATCACGATCATGAGCCCGGACGGCATCCGCTGGACGCACCCCGACACCGGGCAGATAGGCCACCGCTTCCTCGGGCACATAGAGGCCGCCCAGCGCGGCGGCACCTTCACGGAGACCTACACCGGCACGCTGGGCGCGTCCGTGCGCGTGGTCACCCCCGTCCACGACGACGGCCGGATCGTCGGCCTGGTCAGCGTCGGCATCACGGTCGAGGCCATCACCGACCGGGTCCGGGAACAGCTGGCGGTGCTCATCGGGATCGCCGCGGCGGCCCTGGCGGTCGGCGGCGTCGGCACCTACCTCGCCAACGCCCGGTTGCGCCGCCACACGCACGGCATGGCCGCGGCCGAGCTGAGCCGCATGTACGACTACCACCAGGCGACCCTGCACGCGGTGCGCGAGGGCCTGATCCTGCTGGACGCCGACCGCAGGGTCGCGCTGTGCAACGACGCCGCCCGCGAACTGCTGGGCCTGCCCGAGGACGTGGTCGGCTCCTACGTCGCCGGGCTCGGGCTGCCCACCTCGCTGACCGGCGCGCTGCTGGCGGCCGAACCGCGGGTGGACGAGGTGCACCTGACCGCGGAGCGGGTGGTGGTGGTCAACACCTCGCCGGTGCGCGGCGGGGAGCGCCGCGGCACCGTGGTGACCCTGCGGGACCACACCGACCTGCAGTCCCTCACCGGCGAACTGGACTCCGTGCGGGGCTTCGCCGAGGCGCTGCGCTCGCAGGCGCACGAGGCGTCCAACCGCCTGCACGCGGTCGTCTCGCTCATCGAACTGGGACGCACCCAGGACGCGGTGGAGTTCGCGACCGCCGAACTGGAGCTGGCCCAGGCGCTGACCGACCGCGTGGTGGCGGCGGTGGCGGAACCGGTGCTGGCCGCGCTGCTGCTGGGCAAGGCGGCCGAGGCGCACGAGCGCGGTGTGGAGCTGACGGTCACCGAGGACAGCCGCATCGACGACGGGGTGCTGCCCGCCTCCCTCACCTCCCGGGACCTCGTCACCCTGCTGGGCAACCTGATCGACAACGCCCTGGACGCCGCGATCGAGGGGGCCGCGCAGACGACCGCCCGCCCGCACGTCGAGGTCACCGCCCGGGCCGACGAGGGCGAGTTGCTGCTGCGGGTCACCGACAGCGGGCGCGGGGTGGACCCGGCGGTGGTGCGGGAGGTCTTCCGGCGCGGCTGGACGACCAAGAGCCACGGGCACGGCCTCGGGCTCGCGCTCGTCGAGCAGACCGCCCGGCGCGCGGGCGGCACCGTGGACCTGGACGGGCCGGTGGGCGGCGGCGCCACCTTCACCGTACGGTTGCCGCTGCGCGGGGAGGTGCGGACATGATCAGGGTGCTGGTCGTCGAGGACGACCCGGTGGCGGCGGACGCCCACCGGCTGTACGTGGAACGGCTGCCGGGGTTCACGGTGGCCGCGGTGGCCCACTCCGGGGGCGCGGCGCTGCGCGCCCTGGAACGCCACCAGGTGGATCTGATCCTGCTCGACCTCAACCTGCCCGACGGGCACGGGCTGCAGGTCGTCCGCACCCTTCGCGCGGCCGGGCACACCGCCGACGTGGTGGCGGTGACCTCGGCCCGTGACCTCGGGGTGGTGCGGCAGGCCGTCTCGGTCGGGGTGGTGCAGTACCTGCTGAAGCCCTTCACCTTCCCCACCCTGCGCGACCGGCTGGAACGCTGGGCGCGCTACCGCGACGAGCTCGCCGGCGGGGAGGCCTCGGGCCAGGACGAGGTGGACCGCGCCCTGGCCGCGCTGCGCAGCCCGGAGAGCTCGGTGCTCCCCAAGGGCCTGAGCGGGCCGACCCTGGAGGCGGTGACCGCGGCGCTGCGCGAGGCGGCGGAGGGGCTGTCGGCGAACGCGGCGGCCCAGGCGGTGGGCGTCTCGCGGATCACGGCCCGCCGCTACCTGGAGCACCTGGTGGAGACCGGCCGCGCGGTACGCGCCCCGCAGTACGGCCAGGTCGGCAGGCCCGAACTCACCTACCGCTGGGCGACGCAGCGCCGCCCCTGAGCCGTGCGCCCCGCGGCCGTTCACCGCAAGCGCCGTTCACCCGCCCGAGAGTGACGGTGCGTCAGAACACCGACTCGGCTTCCTGCATGCGGTCCTCGGGCACCCGCTTGAGCACCATCACCGCGTCGGCGAGCGGCACCAGTTCCACCGCGGTGCCGCGCAGCGCCGTCATGCAGCCGAAGGCGCCCTTGTGCGCGGCCTCCACGGCGTGCCAGCCGAAGCGGGTCGCCAGCACGCGGTCGTACGCGGTGGGCACGCCGCCGCGCTGGACGTGGCCGAGGATGACCGGGCGGGCCTCCTTGCCCATGCGCTGCTCCAGCTCCGCGGCGAGCCGCGCGCCGATGCCGGCGAAGCGCTCGTGGCCGTAGGCGTCGATCTCGCCGTGGGCGTACGGCATGGTGCCCTCGGCGGGGTGGGCGCCCTCGGCGACGCAGATGACGGCGAACTTCTTCCCGCGGGCGAAGCGCTCCTCGACCATCGCGACGAGGTCGGCGGGGTCGAAGGGCCGTTCCGGCAGGCAGATGCCGTGGGCGCCGCCGGCCATGCCGGACTCCAGGGCGATCCATCCGGCATGCCGGCCCATGACCTCGACGACCATGACCCGCTGGTGGGACTCGGCGGTGGTCTTGAGCCGGTCGATGGCCTCGGTGGCCACGGTGACGGCGGTGTCGAAGCCGAAGGTGCGGTCGGTGGCGGAGATGTCGTTGTCGATGGTCTTGGGGACGCCCACCACCGGCATGCCGGCCTCGGCGAGCAGCCGGGCCGCGGTGAGCGTGCCCTCGCCGCCGATGGGGATCAGGACGTCCAGGTCGTAGCCGGAGCAGAGGGTGCGCCAGTTGTCGGCGGCCTCGTGGAGGCGGGCGCGTTCCAGCCGGGAGGAGCCCAGGATGGTGCCGCCCCGGGCGAGGATGCCGCTGACGGAGTTCAGGTCGAGCGGACGGTAGCGGCCCTCCAGCAGCCCCTTGAAGCCGTCCTCGAAGCCGATGACCTCGTCGTCGTGGTAGGTCAGCGCGCGGTGGGTCACCGAGCGGATCACGGCGTTGAGCCCGGGGCAGTCGCCGCCGGCGGTGAGGACTCCGATGCGCATGGCGCTCCACGCTCCCTCCGGTCGCGT
Organism: Streptomyces sp. NPDC111520; assembly: GCF_055635295.1. Classification (NCBI taxonomy): domain Bacteria; kingdom Bacillati; phylum Actinomycetota; class Actinomycetes; order Kitasatosporales; family Streptomycetaceae; genus Streptomyces; species Streptomyces sp. NPDC111520. The sequence continues at coordinate 350,483 of NZ_JBVKBW010000006.1, forward strand.
GTACGGTCACCTTTTCGCATCGTAGGTCCGCACCGCACCCGCCGCGCGCCATACGCACGCCGAACTGTAATGTCAAGACGTATCCGCCACCCGTGTCCGGGTGGATCACGCCGGGCAGGAACGGAGAGAGCGCGTGACGCGCAGCGTGTACGTAACCGGTATCGGCAGGGGGGACGGCCGCCAGGTCGTCGAGCTGGGCGTCATGGAGCTGCTGACCCGGCAGGTGGACCGCGTCGGGGTGTTCCGGCCGCTCGTCCACGACACGCCCGACCGGATGTTCGAGCTGCTGCGCAGCCGCTACCGGCTCACCCAGGACCCGGCGACCGCCCACGGCCTGAGCTACGAGGAGGCGGCCGCGCTCCAGGCCGAGCAGGGCCGGGACGCGCTCATCGCGCGCCTGGTGGAGCGCTACCACCTGGTGGCCGCGGAGTTCCCCACCGTGCTCGTCCTCGGCTCGGACTTCCACGAGACCAACCTCCCCGGCGAGCTGGGCGTCAACGCCCGGCTCGCGAACGAGTTCGGCGCCTCGGTGATCCCGGTGGTCGGCGGCCGCGACCAGAGCGCCGACTCGGTGGTGGACGAGGTCCGCAACGCGCACCAGGCGTACAGCGGGCTGGGCTGCGACATCATCGCCATGATCGCCAACCGGGTGCCCCCGCAGGTGCTGGAGGAGGCCGCGGAGCGGCTGCGCCGCCGGCTCCCGGTGCCCGCGTACGTGCTGCCCGACGAGCCCGCGCTGTCGGCCCCCACGGTCTCCCAGGTCGTCGAGACGCTGCACGCCGAGGTGCTCCTCGGGGACCACGGCGGACTGTCCCGGGACGTGATGGGCTTCGTCTTCGGCGGCGCGATGCTGCCGACCTTCATCCGCGCGCTGACCCCCGGCTGCATGGTGATCACCCCGGGCGACCGGGCTGACCTGATCATCGGCTCGCTGGCCGCGCACTCCGCCGGCTCCCCGCCCATCGCCGGCATCCTGCTCACCCTCGACGAGGTGCCCGGCCCGGAGATCATGGCCCTGGCGGCCCGGCTGGCCCCCGGCACGCCGGTGATGTCGGTGCCGGCCGGCAGCTTCCCGACCGCCGCCGAGCTGTTCGCCCTGGAGGCGCGGCTGGGCGCGGCCACCCCGCGCAAGGCGGAGACGGCGCTCGGGCTCTTCGAGAAGCACGTGGACGGTCCCGAGCTGACCGAGCGGCTGTCGGTGGTGCGCGGCGAGCGCGTCACCCCGATGATGTTCGAGCACGAGCTGATCGAGCGGGCCCGCTCGGGCCGCCGCCGGGTGGTCCTGCCCGAGGGGACCGAGGAGCGCATCCTGCACGCGGCCGAGGTCCTGCTGCGCCGGGACGTCTGCGACATCGTCCTGCTCGGCGACGAGGACGCCATCCGCAAGCGGGCCGGCGAGCTCGGCGTCAACGTCGACGTGCCCGGCTGCACCCTGACCGACCCGCAGACCTCGCCGCTGCGCGAGAACTTCGCGGAGCTCTACGCCCGGCTCCGCGCCCACCGCGGCGTCAGCTACGAGCTGGCGTACGACGTCGTCGCCGACGTCTCCTACTTCGGGACGCTGATGGTGGAGCAGGGCCTCGCCGACGGCATGGTCTCCGGCGCCGTCCACTCCACGGCGGCGACGATCCGCCCGGCCTTCGAGGTCATCAAGACCGCCCCGGGCGCGTCCATCGTCAGCTCCGTCTTCTTCATGTGCCTGGCCGACCGGGTGCTGGTGTACGGCGACTGCGCGGTGAACCCCGACCCGGACGCCGAGCAGCTGGCCGACATCGCGATCCAGTCCGCCGAGACCGCCGCCCAGTTCGGGGTCGAGCCGCGGGTGGCGATGCTGTCGTACTCCACCGGCACCTCCGGCTCGGGCGCCGACGTGGACAAGGTGCGCCGGGCCACCGAACTGGTCCGGCAGCGGCGCCCGGAGCTGCTGGTGGAGGGCCCGATCCAGTACGACGCGGCGGTCGACGCCAAGGTCGCGGCCACCAAGCTGCCGGACTCGAAGGTCGCCGGCAACGCCACCGTGCTGATCTTCCCGGACCTCAACACCGGCAACAACACCTACAAGGCGGTGCAGCGTTCGGCGGGTGCGGTGGCGGTCGGCCCCGTGCTGCAGGGCCTGCGCAAGCCCGTCAACGACCTGTCGCGCGGCGCGCTGGTCCAGGACATCGTCAACACCGTCGCCATCACGGCCATCCAGGCGCAGGGCGACCGGTGACCGGCCACAGCAAGGAAGGCACCGTGCCCGCCACCCGCGTCCTCGTCCTCAACTCCGGTTCCTCGTCGCTGAAGTACCAGCTGCTGGACATGGCCGACGGCAGCCGGCCGGCGGCCGGGATCGTCGAGCGGATCGGCGAGCCGGGCGGGGTCGCGGACCACGCCGAGGCGCTGAAGACCGTCGCGGCGGAGCTCGCCGCCCGGGGCCTCGGCCTGGACTCCCCCGAACTGGCCGCGGTGGGGCACCGGGTGGTGCACGGTGGCACGCGCTTCACCGCGCCGACGCTGGTCGACGACGAGGTGCTCGCCGCCGTCGAGGAACTCGTGCCGCTCGCCCCGCTCCACAACCCGGCGAACGTCACCGGCATCCGGGTCGCCCGCGAACTGCGCCCCGACCTGCCGCAGGTCGCCGTCTTCGACACCGCCTTCCACTCCACGATCCCCGAGCACGCGTACCGCTACGCGGTCGACCGGGAGACCGCCGACGCCCACCAGGTGCGCCGCTACGGCTTCCACGGGACCTCGCACGCCTACGTCTCCCGCGCCACCGCGCGGCTGCTCGGCCGGGACCCGGCCGAGGTCAACGTCATCGTGCTGCACCTGGGCAACGGCGCCTCCGCCTCGGCCGTGCGCGGGGGCGAGTGCGTGGAGACCTCGATGGGGCTCACCCCACTGGAGGGCCTGGTGATGGGTACCCGTTCGGGGGACCTGGACCCGGCCGTGGTCTTCCACCTGGCCCGTGTCGCGGGGATGGGGGTGCCGGAGATCGACGAGCTGCTGAACAAGCGCTCGGGCCTGCTCGGCCTGTGCGGCGACAACGACATGCGGGAGATCGCCCGCCGGATGGCCGAGGGCGACGAGGCCGCGCAGCTCGCCTTCGACGTCTACGTCCACCGGCTGCGCAAGTACGTGGGCGCCTACACCGCCGTGCTGGGCCGGGTCGACGCGATCGCCTTCACCGCGGGCGTCGGCGAGAACTCCGCCGCGGTCCGGGCCGCCGCCATGGGCGGGCTGGAGGCCCTGGGCATCGAGCTGGACCCGGTGCGCAACGCGGTGCGCGGCAGCGCCGCCCGCGTGGTGTCGGCCGGCGGCAGCCGGGTGGCGGTCGCGGTCGTCCCCACCGACGAGGAGCTGGAGATCGCACAGCAGACGTACTCGCTGGTGACGGGCCGGTGACTCGTTGGGGCCACCCGGAGGCTCTACTCTATGGCCGCCGTCCGCACCGTCCATGCCTCCCCCGCACGGGAAAATTCCGGAGCGGAACAAACCCGATAGGATCGTCGTCATGCGCCGAGCGAAAATCGTCTGCACCCTGGGTCCCGCCGTCGACTCCTACGACCAGCTGAAGACGCTGGCCGAGGCCGGTATGAACGTGGCCCGCTTCAACTTCAGCCACGGCAGCCACGCCGAGCACGAGGAGCGCTACCAGCGGGTGCGCAAGGTCTCCGTGGAGACCGGACGTGCCATCGGCGTGCTCGCCGACCTCCAGGGCCCCAAGATCCGTTTGGAGACCTTCGCGGACGGTCCCGTGGAGCTGGTCGCCGGTGACGAGTTCGTCATCACCACCGAGGACGTCCCCGGTGACCGGACCATCTGCGGCACCACCTACAAGGGCCTGCCCGCCGACGTCCGCGCCGGCGACCCCGTCCTGATCAACGACGGCAACGTCGCGCTGCGCGTGATCGAGGTCGAGGGCCAGCGGGTCCGCTGCCTGGTCGTCGAGGGCGGCGTCATCTCCGACCACAAGGGCATCAACCTGCCCGGCGCCGCGGTCAACGTGCCCGCGCTGTCCGAGAAGGACGTCGAGGACCTGCGCTTCGCCCTCCACATGGGCGTGGACATGGTGGCGCTCTCCTTCGTCCGCGACGCCAAGGACGTCCGCGACGTCCACCGCGTCATGGACGAGGTCGGCCGCCGCGTGCCGGTCATCGCCAAGGTCGAGAAGCCGCAGGCGGTCGACAACATGGAGGACGTCGTCGCGGCCTTCGACGGCGTCATGGTGGCCCGTGGCGACCTGGCGGTGGAGTACCCGCTGGAGAAGGTCCCGATGGTGCAGAAGCGGCTGATCGAGCTCTGCCGCCGCAACGCCAAGCCGGTGATCGTCGCGACCCAGATGATGGAGTCGATGATCACCAACTCCCGTCCGACCCGCGCCGAGGCCTCCGACGTCGCCAACGCGATCCTGGACGGCACGGACGCGGTCATGCTGTCCGCCGAGTCCAGCGTCGGCAAGTACCCGATCGAGACCGTGAAGACCATGTCGCGGATCATCGAGGCGGCCGAGGTCGAACTCCTCAAGCAGGGTCTGTGGCCGCTCAACGGCCGCAAGCCGCGCACCCAGGGCGGCGCCGTCGCCCGCGCCGCCGCCGAGCTCGCGGACTACCTGGACGCCAAGACCCTGGTCGCCTTCACCAAGTCCGGCGACACCGCCCGCCGTCTGGCCCGCTACCGCGTGCCGCAGACGGTGGTGGCGTACACGACCGACGAGTCGACGCGCAACATGCTGGCGCTCACCTGGGGCGTGCAGACCACCGTCGTCCCGCACGTGAACACCACCGACGAGATGGTGGAGATCGTCAACCAGGAGATGCTGAAGCTCAGCGACTACACCGAGGGCGACACCGTGATCATCACGGCCGGTTCCCCGCCCGGTGTCCCCGGCACCACCAACCTGGTGCGGGTCCACCACCTCGGCCACCGCGCGGTCTGACCGGCCGCCGGGCCGCCCGGAACACGGGAACGGCGGAGGGCACCTCCCCCTGCGGGGACGGCGCCCTCCGCCGTTTCGTCGTGCGCGGTTCCCGGAGGGGTCGTACGCGGCCGGACCGTTCGCGGACTCAGTCCGCGGTGTTGTACACGTGCATGCCGGGGAGCCTCAGCGTGCCGCCGAACTGTCCGGCCTGCACGACCGTGACGTTGGTGAAGAACGCGGCCGGCACGTTGACCGGGGGCGGGGTGTCCGGGGTGAACTCGATCGGGATGAGCCCGAAGAGGTTGCCCTTCAGCGACTCGGTGTACATCGTCACCGTGCCGTTGCGGATCGTCGAGGTGCTGCCCTTGCGGGCGTCCACGTGCCCGACGGTGCCGTTCGGCCCCACGACCTCCTGCTTCAGGTCCTTGATGTCCACGCCGGTGGCGGTGAACTTCAGGACCTTCTTGACCTTCCCGCTCCAGGTCTTGACCTCGACGATGCCCTTGTAGTCGAGCCCGGTCAGGGTCAGCAGGCTGCTGCGCAGGACCCAGGGGTCGTCCGGCAGCAGCGACTGCGTCTCCTGGTAGGCGGCGTCCGCCAGGGCCTGCGCGTCGTGGGTCGGGCACGGGAACGGGGTCTTGCCGTCCTCGGACACCGCCGGGGTGCTCTCGGCGGGGTCCGGGGCGTCCGCGGCCTTCCCGGTGGTCTCCGAGAGCTTGTCGGCCGCCTCCGACACGGTCTTCTTCAGCGCCTCGGTGGTGTCCTCGGCCTTCTTCTTCACCGTGCCCGTGGAGGCGCTCGGCTTGGGAGCGGCCGACGTGGCGCCCGGGGAGGGCGTCGTGGACGGCGTGGGGGTCGCGGTGGCGGCCTCCCCGCTCTTCTTGCCGAGGCCCAGCAGGTCCCCCAGGGCGTCGCCGACGCCCAGCGGGTCCAGCGGGTTGCTCTGCTTGGTCGCCGACGGCGAGGCGGACGGGTCGGGCGCCGTCGTCCCCGAGCCGCCGGAGGAACCGCCGCCGCCCTCCTCGCCCTTGCCGCCCCCGTCACCGGAACCGGTGGAGGGGTCGTGCGACGAGGGGTCCCCGGACGGGGTCGCGGTCGGGGTCGGGGTCTTGGTGGCGCCGCTCGACGGGGTGGCGCCGGACGTCGCGGACTGCGACGGCTCGTCGGGCTGCTCGACGCACTTCGTGCCCGAGAAGGGGTTCCTCGGCAGTTCGTCGGCAGAGGCCAGCCTCGGGGTCAGTCCCATGCCCATCAGGACCGCCGTCGGCATCGCGGCCAGGGCTATCGCCTTGCCCGCGGGCATCTGCAGCTTGGTCAGCAGCGACTTCCTCGGTGCCGCGTGCCGCGGCCCCGTTCTCTCACGGGTGCCGCTGCCGGCGGCGACCCCGGAAGCGGGCTGGACCTCATCACCCCGCACTGTGCCTCCCGTTCGCGTCTACGGTCTCGGCGCCGTCCACCGGGTGCTGCGGCGCGGTGCCTGCCTGGTCGGCGGCCGGACCGGCGTCCGGGTCCGCCGGGTACTCGCCGTAGGCCGCCGCGTAGGGGGAGCCGGGCGGCGGCACGTAGCCGGTGTCGCCGTCGTCGCCCGTGCCGCTGCCGGGCAGTTCCGCCGGGTCCGCGCCGCCCTCGGCGGGCGGTGCTCCCGGGGCCCAGGAGACGGCGAGGGCACCGCCGACGAGGCCCAGCAGGAAGCCGATCAGGAAGCCGCCGAAGTTGGAGACCACCAGCGACACCAGCGACAGCAGGATCGACGCGACGCCCGAGAAGACGCGCACCGCCGACTGGAACCACATGGTCAGGCCGAGCACGACCAGCAGCACGCCGATGATCAGCGAACCGGACCCGGCCGTGGTGGCCATGGTCAGGCTCAGCGCGCCGAGCGAGAGATGGGCGTACGGGAAGTACGCGATGGGAAGTCCGGCCAGCAGCGTCAGCAGGCCCGCCCAGAACGGCCGCTGCCCGCGCCATACGCGGAAGCGGAACCGCCAATAGCCGAACCGGCCCCTCAGTCCGTGTGTCTCGGCGCTCATGGAAAACAGCTCCCTGGGACTGGCGTTTCTTGAGAAGAGTCGGGGGTGAGGAAGGTGAGGGGCATCCCGTGCCCCCCACCCCCTCCGGTCAGGCTAGAAGCACTCGATCTTCGGGCCGGAACCCATCTTCACCGACATGCTCAACCCGCTGAGCTTGAAGGTGCCCGCGCTGGTCGCCCAGGCGGTCTGCTCCACACCGGTGAGGTGGGCCTTACGGGCCTCCTGGGCGAAGGAGCCGGGGACGATCTTGTCGCCGGCCTTCACTCCGGGGCCCTGCTGGGTGTCCTCAGCGGCGACACCGATGTTGATGTCGGTGAACTCCGCATCGGCGTCGAGCTGGTCGAGGTCGATGTAGAGGTTCTTCGCCTCGACCTTCTTGCCGCCGTTGCCGGCGCCGAGCCTCAGCGTGACGTCGCCGATCGGCGTCGGCACGACCACGGACTGGCACAGTCCGGTGATCGTGGCCGAGTCGAACGCGGAGACCGCGACCGGGATCGGCTTGCCGCCGTGCTGGATGTCCAGGGCTCCGTACTGGACGAAGCCGTCACCGTCCAGGTCCTGGGCCTTGACCTTGAACTGCTGGCCGGAAACGCTGAACGACGCGGCGAGCGCGCCCTGACCCAGGGCCACGCCTATCGCCGCGGTGGCCGCGATGCTGGGCACCATGACGACGGCGAACCGCTTCCATCTGGTACCGCCGCGGATGAGCGACTCCATGACTTTCCTCCTTCTCGGACGTACATCTCCGGCCGGAATCGTGGGGATTGCGGCGGGATGGGAGAAGTGCTACGTCCTCGGGAAGGAGAGCGCCGTATCGACGGCCGTCACGCGGGAAAGAGCGGACGACACTGTCCGAAAATCGGCGATCACCCCCGAGCGACAACCACATGGCCACGCTCTCGCGCAACCTGCTGGACAGGCCCTGCCGGACGGCAGAGACCCCCCTGTCCCCGGTCCGCGTCCGCTGCTGGCACAGCTTCGGCGGTCCGGCCCGGTGGGGACCCGCTCGCGATCGGACGGCTGGATGCCGACTTCTCGGCGACGGACCGGGCTTGGCCGATCGTGGTCCATTCGGCGCCGCTGCACAAGGGGCGTCGTTACTAGCGGGTAACGGTGCGATAACCCAGGAGATATGGTCTAGACCATAGTCGCTACACTGAGTAGTTGCGATGAGGGTGTGAAAATCACCCATCGGGTGATGGTTCCGGACAGAGTGCCGTCACTCTCTTACCGGAAGTAACAGCGGCCGCGCTTCATCAAGATTTGGTAAAGCGCGGCCGGTCCTGTACCGGGCTCGAAATGGCTTTCGAGGCACCGCCACCTTATGTGATCAGGTCAGAACAGCACTCGCGCGAGGGCCGCACGGGCGGCCGTCACCCGGGGGTCGTCGGCGCCGATCACCTCGAACAGCTCCAGCAGCCGCAGCCGTACGGTGTCGCGGTCCTCGCCCACGGTGCGCCGCACCGTGTCCACCAGGCGGCCGAAGGCGTCCTCGACATGGCCGCCGACCAGGTCCAGATCGGCCACGGCGATCTGCGCCGCCACGTCACCCGGGGCGTCGGCCGCGGCCTTGCGGGCGGCCTGCGCGTCGGCGCCCTCCACCCGCTGCAGCAACTCGGCCTGCGCCAGGCCCAGCTTCGCCTCGGCGTTGGCCGGGTCGTCCGAGAGCACGTTGCGGTACGCCTGGATCGCGCCACCGAGGTCGCCCTGGTCCAGGGCGTCGTGTGCCGCCGAGAGCGCGATCTCCTGCGGGCTGGGCGGCCGCTCCTCGACGACCGGCACCTCGGCGCCCTCCTCGACCGGCACACCGGTGATGCCGAACCGCTGCTCGGCCACGGCGACCAGCTGGTCCAGCACCTCACGGATCTGGTCCTCGGGAGCGGCGCCCTGGAAGAGCGGCATGGCCTGGCCGGCCAGCACCGCGAACACCGCGGGAATGCCCTGCACGCCGAACTGCTGCACCAGCAGCTGGTTGGCGTAGACGTCGATCTTCGCGACGACGATCCGGCCCGCGTAGGAGCCGGCGAGCCGCTCCAGCGTCTCCTGCAACTGCACACTCGCGTCCGCGCGGTCGGTCCAGAAGTGGACGACGACCGGGACCTCGGTGGAACGCTGCAGTACATCGCTCTCGAAGGTGGCCTCGGTGACCTCGGTCACCAGGGCGGGGGCGGCGGGCGCTCCCCCGTGGCGGGCGGCTTCCGCGCGGGCCTGCTCGGCCTTCGCCTTGGCCTCTCCGGCCGCCTTCACCGCGGCGAGGTCGACCACGCCGCTCATGGACATGTTCCGTGGCTGCATGAGACCAATCCTCCCCCCTCGTCGCGGTTCCCGGGGAATCGCCCCCCGAAAGCGCCACTTCCGGCGCGGAACGATGACGCACCGCTCGGCGCGAGGTCCCCGTCCGCGCGCGGTGGCCGTCATCCTTTCGATACGACCCGTAGCGTAACTGTACGGTCGCATCCCACGCAACGGGGATAGGGTTCCCAGCCATGTGCGCGCGTGAAACAGGCAGAAGGACCGGACGTCCCCGCAGCGCGGAGGCCGACCGGGCGATCCTGGACGCCGCACGGCAGGCCCTGGTCGAGCTCGGCTGGGGCAAGCTCACCATGGGTGACGTCGCGGCCCGCGCGAGGGTGGCCAAGACCACCCTCTACCGGCGCTGGGCGAACAAGAACGAGTTGGTCGTGGACGCGGTCGCCGCGCTCTTCGACGAGCTGGAACTGCCCGACCGCGGCAGCCTGCGGGCCGATGTGGAGGGCGTCGTCCTGCAGTTCGCCGCCCTGCTGGAACAGCCCGCCACCCGGACCGCGCTCATGGCGGTGGTCGCCGAGGCCACCCACGACGAGGCGTTGCGGCAGCGGATCCGGGAGGCGATCGTCGACCGGCAGAAGCGCCTGGTCGTCGAGGGCCGCCGGCGCGCGCAGGAACGCGGGGAGATCCCGCCGGACGACGGCGACCCCGCCCCGCAGGTCGACCTGATCTTCGACGTCATCGCGGGGGCCGTGGTGCACCGCGCCCTCGTCAGCTGCCAACCGGTGGACGCCGACTGGGCGGCCCGCTTCACCACGGTCCTGCTGGGGGGCCTCGCGGCAGCCCCGACGATCTAGCCGTCGCCCGGAGTTCGACCGGTCTTCCGCCACCGAAGCCTCAACACCCCTTGCCCGCATGGCATGTCATCGTCATGCTTACCGGCGGGTCATCTACTCGCATAGACAACCCGGCGGCCAGGCATGGCCGTTGCTCGGCGTTCCCTCGTTCCACCTTGTCAGCGCGTCCATTGATCGCTCGCCCCCAGGAGGATCGATCCACGTGAGACACCCTCACACCGGTCGGCGCGGCGTCGTCGCCACCATGGCCACCGTCGCCGCCTCGCTGATCGCCCTGACGGCCGCCCAGAGCGCCACCGCGCTCCCGGCGACCGCCACCTCGCGCGCCCACGCCCCGTCGTCCGCCGTCACCGTGGCGGAGGACCAGGCGGCACGCGCCATCGCCGGCTCCCTCTCCGACGCCTCGTGGCGCGCCCGTGTCCGCCACGCGGCACTCGCCTCGGACGAGGTGGCCGTCACCGAACTCGCCGGGCCGCGGCTGCGGTCGACCCTCGCCGACGCCGACCGGCGGATCGCCGCCGCCAAGGGCCTCGGCGCGGACGTCGGTTCCCTGCTGCGGCTGCGCCTCGGGGACGACTCGATGCGCGGTGCGCTGGCCTCCGGCGTCACCCCCTGGGTGGCCGCGGCCAGTTCGGACGAGGACGTCCGCACCGTCACCGCCTACGACAGCCGGGGCCGCGCCCACCGGCTCGACGCCCGTACCGCTCCCACCCACCCGGTGTACGTCGTCGACATCGACGGCTCCAAGGCGCTGGCCGCCGGCCTGGACGTGCTCCAGGGCGAGCTGGACCGGCAGGGCCTGACCTCCGCCGCCCCGCGCTCCGCGGCGAAGTCCTCCTCGGCCTCGGCGGCCGGGGCCGGCTTCTGGACCACGCGCATCACCCAGGTCCGGCTCTCCGACGACGAGGAGCCGTGGGTCAAGGGCGACGCCGAGATCTACACCCTCGTCACGGGCTTCGGCCAGGACGGCGTCGTACGGGTCGACCCCGTCGACATGCCGTACCTGGACAACGACGGGACGACGTACAGCCCCAACCAGATCCTGGTCAACTGGTCGCTGTACAAGTACAACCTCGCCGACGCCGTGATGATGGAGGACGACGGCAGCACCAACTACCGCGACCTGGCGAAGGCCATCGCGGGGGTCCTGCTGACCATCGCCGACCAGGGCACCTACATCCCGCTGGTGAACGCGGTCCTGGACGCCGTCCCGGACGACTGGTGGACCGACGACCCGGACTACGTCGACTCCTGGTACACGCTGGCGCAGAGCGACAACGGCACCCGCTACGGCGCCCGCGGCAACGGCTGGATGACCCTGCAGCCGTACTGGGTCGAGCAGTTCTGAGCGGTGTGCCCGCCGCCCCCCGGGCTCCGGGGGCGGCGGGCACGGGAGCGGGGCCCGGCGGGAACAGCGCGTGTTCCCGCCGGGCCCCGTGTCCTTCGTCGCGTGCGGGGTGCGGCGTGCCGTGTGTCGCGTGCCGCTTCAGAAGCGGGCGGGCTCCGTGTAGCTGCCCCACTCGTCGCGCAGGGCGCCGCAGATCTCGCCGAGGGTGGCCTCGGCGCGCACCGCGTCCAGCATCGGCTCGATCATGTTGCTGCCGTCCCGGGCGGCGGTCAGCATCGCGTCCAGCGCCTTGCGGACCGCCGCGTCGTCGCGCTCGCCCTTGCGGCCGGCGAGCACGCGGACCTGCTCGCGCTCGACCTCGTGGCTGACCCGCAGGATCTCCAGGTCGCCCGTCACGGAGCCGGTGTGGCAGTTGACTCCGACGACCTTCTTGTCGCCCTTCTCCAGGGCGCGCTGGTACTCGAAGGCGGCCTCGGCGATCTGCCCGGTGAAGTAGCCGTCCTCGATGCCGCGCAGGATGCCCGAAGTGATCGGCCCGACCGGGTGCCTGCCGTCCGGCACGGCGCGGGCGCCGAGCTCCCTGATCTTGTCGAAGATCTTCTCCGCGTCCGCCTCGATGCGGTCGGTCAGCGCCTCGACGTACCAGGCGCCGCCCAGCGGGTCGGCCACGTTGGCGACGCCGGTCTCCTCCATGAGCACCTGCTGCGTGCGCAGCGCGATCTCCGCCGCCTGGGCACTGGGCAGCGCCAGGGTCTCGTCCAGGGCGTTGGTGTGCAGCGAGTTGGTGCCGCCGAGGACCGCGGCCAGCGCCTCCACGGCGGTGCGGACCACGTTGTTGTACGGCTGCTGGGCGGTCAGCGAGACGCCGGCGGTCTGGGTGTGGAAGCGCAGCCACTGCGCCTTGTCGGTCTTCGCGCCGTACACGTCGCGCATCCAGCGGGCCCAGATCCGGCGCGCGGCGCGGAACTTGGCGATCTCCTCGAAGAAGTCCAGGTGCGCGTCGAAGAAGAAGGACAGGCCCGGCGCGAAGGTGTCGACGTCCAGTCCGCGGGACAGGCCCAGCTCCACGTAGCCGAAGCCGTCGGCGAGGGTGTACGCGAGCTCCTGCGCGGCCGTCGAGCCGGCCTCGCGGATGTGGTAGCCGGAGACCGACAGCGGCTTGTACGCCGGGATGCCCGCCGCGCAGTGCTCCATCAGGTCGCCGATCAGGCGCAGGTGCGGCTCGGGGGCGAAGAGCCACTCCTTCTGCGCGATGTACTCCTTGAAGATGTCGGTCTGCAGGGTGCCGTTGAGCACCGCGGGGTCGACGCCCTGGCGTTCGGCGGCCACCAGGTACATGCAGAAGACCGGCACCGCGGGGCCGGAGATCGTCATGGAGGTGGTGACGTCGCCGAGCGGGATGTCCTTGAAGAGGACCTCCATGTCGGCGGCCGAGTCGATGGCGACACCGCAGTGGCCGACCTCACCCAGCGAGCGGGGGTCGTCGGAGTCGCGGCCCATGAGGGTCGGCATGTCGAAGGCGACCGACAGACCGCCGCCGCCCGCCTCGAGGATCATCTTGTAGCGCTCGTTGGTCTGCTCGGCGTTGCCGAAGCCGGCGAACTGGCGGATCGTCCACGTACGGCCCCGGTAGCCGGTCGGGTGCAGTCCGCGCGTGAAGGGGTACTCGCCGGGCCAGCCGATCCGCTCGAAGCCGGGTACGTCGGCGCCCGCCGGCGGGCCGTACACGGGCTCGACCGGGTCGCCGGAGAGCGTGCTGAAGTCGGCCTCGCGCTTGCGCGCGGCGTCGTAGCGCGCCTGCCAGCGACTGCGCCCCTCCTCGATGGCTGCAGCGTCCATGCCGTGTCTCCGCCTCTCTCGCCCACCGGGCCGGTCCCCGTACCACGAGGATGCCCCCTACAAGGCGAAAATACTAGGACGTCCTAGTACCTGTCGACGGCGGATCCCCCCGTCCGTCGAACGAGGGGAGGAAGTAGCTGGTCAGGCCGGTCTCAGACCTTGACGGGTTCACCCGCGGGGACCACCAGGGGGGCGACCTCGCGGCGCACCTTGCGCTCGACGAAGAACGCGGCGGTGGGAATGGTCCCTGACAGCAGCACCCAGGCAAGCTTGCCGAACGACCACTTCGCCTTGGAGCCCAGGTCGAAGGCGAAGACCAGGTAGATGATGTACAGCACACCGTGGACCTGGGAGACGGCGAGCGTCACCCCCTCACCGGTGTCGAAGCCGTACTTGAAGACCATGCAGGTGCAGAGCACCAGCAACATGACGGCGGTGATGTAGGCCATCACCCGGTACCGGGTCAGGACGCTGCTTTTCATGGCGACGAGCCTAACCGGTGCGATTCCGGCACCGTCCCCCGGCCCGGCGCCGGGGGCGCCCTACTCCTCGAAGTCCCCCGCGGCTATCCGCAGCGGGCGCAGCAGGTCGAAGATCTCGGCGCACTCCTCGTCGTCGTACGCGCCGAGCCCGAACTTCATCCCCATGAGGTCCTCGGTGGCGGCCTCGCACACCTCGCGGCCCTTGGCGGTGATGGAGGCGAGCGTGCCGCGGCCGTCGTTCGGGTTGGGCCGCTTCGCGACGAAGCCGGCGGCGACCAGGCGGTCGACGGTGTTGGTGACCGAGGTGGGGTGCACCATGAGCCGTTCGCCGATCTTGGACATCGTCAGCTCGCCCTCCTTGCTGAAGGCCAGCAGCACCAGGGCCTCGTAGCGGGCGAAGGTCAGCCCGTAGGGCTTGACGACGGAGTCGACCTGGGAGAGCAGGATCTGCTGGGCCCGCATGATCGACGTGATCGCGACCATCGAGGGCACGCGCCCCCAGCGCCGGGTCCAGATCTCGTCGGCACGGGCGATGGGGTCGAAGGGCAGGCTCAGCGGCTTGGGCACAGGCCCGAGCCTACCCGTCGGTCACATGCTGGGCAGCGGCGTCTCGCGGGGCGGGACGGCGCCGTCCGCCGGCGCCATGGCGCGGGTGATCGTACGCCGGGATCCCGTCACACGTATTACCGCGGTGTTTCGGCCACCCCGGAACCGGATCGTGACCGGAAAGCCGCCCTCCCCGGGGAGGGTTTCCCCTACTCCTCGGATGGAGTTGTCACCCTTTGGGCCGGGAGATGGCCGCATGGGCGGGGGCCGCCGTCGTGCGAACCGGCCAAGACATGAAATGCACCTGTCATCAACCCGCCGTTCGGTGCGAGGCTCTTTGGCGCGCGGAACACCGCGCTACCCCCACACCGCCCCGGTCCCCCACACGACCGGGGTCCTCGCCCGTCGCCCCCACGCGACGGGACCCAAGGAGTCACATTGCGCAAGAAGCTGGCAATCGGCACCCTCGCCGCCGCCTCGGCGCTCCTCGCCGGCGGTCTCCAGTCCTTCACCGCGACCGCCCAGAGCGCCCCCACCGCCCAGGGCATCGCCGCCTCCCACGCGCAGGCCCTCTCCGACGCCCGCGGCCAGGCCGCCGGCCTCGCCGGGAGCCTCGGCCTGGGCGACCGCGAGCAACTCACCGTCAGGGACGCCGTCGTCGACCCGGACGGCACCCGTCACCTGCGCTACGACCGCACCTACGCCGGCCTGGAGGTGCTCGGCGGCGACCTGGTGGTGCACCAGGACGCGAACGGCGCCACCCGGTCCGTCTCGCGCGCGGTCACCACGAGAATCGCACCCGCCACACTCACGCCCTCCGTCACGGCCGCCGCCGCCCGGGAGAAGGCCACGTCCACGGTCAAGGGCCTGCTGAAGACCCCCCTCGTCAAGGGCGAGGAGCCGCTGAAGGCGGTGGGCGAGGCCGCGGCCCCGCAGGAGGTCGTCTGGGCCGTCAGCGGCACGCCGCGCCTGGCCTACCGGACCGTGGTCCACGGCACGCAGGCCGACGGCACCCCGAGCGCGCTCAACGTGATCACCGACGCCGCCACCGGCGCCGTGATCCAGCGCTACGAGGGCATCCAGACCGGCAGCGGCACCGGCGTCCACGTCGGCTCGGTCCCGCTGACCACCACGAAGTCCGGCAGCACCTACACGCTCAAGGACGCGAGCCGCGGCGGCATCTACACCACGGACCTGAACAACCGCACCAGCGGCACCGGGACCACCTTCTCCGACACCGACGACGTCTGGGGCAACGGCTCCGCCACCAACCGCCAGTCGGCCGGCGTGGACGCCCAGTTCGGCGCGGCGGCGACCTGGGACTTCTACAAGAACACCTTCAGCCGCTCCGGCATCCGCAACGACGGCAAGGGCTCCCTGTCGCGCGCCCACTACGGCAGCAACTACGTCAACGCCTTCTGGGACGACAGCTGCTTCTGCATGACCTACGGCGACGGCTCGGGCAACACGCACCCGCTGACCGCCCTCGACGTCGCGGGCCACGAGATATCCCACGGCGTCACCAGTGCCACGGCCGGCCTGACCTACGCCGGGGAGTCCGGCGGCCTCAACGAGGCCACCTCCGACATCTTCGGCACCATGGTGGAGTTCTACGAGAACCTGCGCTCGGACACGCCCGACTACCTCATCGGCGAGAAGATCGACATCAACGGTGACGGCAGCCCGCTGCGGTACATGGACAAGCCGTCCAAGGACGGCGCCTCCGCCGACTACTGGTCGTCCTCGGTGAAGAACCTCGACGTCCACTACTCCTCGGGCGTCGCCAACCACTTCTTCTACCTGCTCTCCGAGGGCAGCGGCGCCAAGACCATCAACGGCGTCAGCTACAACAGCCCGACGAAGAACGGCTCCACCGTCACCGGCATCGGCCGCGCCAAGGCCGCGGCGATCTGGTACCGCGCGCTGACGGTGTACTTCACCTCGTCCACCAACTACGCCAAGGCCCGCACCGCGACCCTCAGCGCGGCCAAGGACCTGTACGGCAGCGGCTCCGCCGAGTACAACGCGGTCGCCGCCGCATGGACCGGCGTCAACGTCAGCTGACCCACGACCGGTTGACCCGACCGGCACCCCCATCACTCGTGGTGCCGCGGACCGCCCCATACGGTCCGCGGCACCACGAGCACGCGTTCACCCCCCGGCCCCTCACTTCCCGCCGGCGGCCGTCCCCCGCACCCGCGCCAGCACCACCAGCACGCACACCGAACCCACCCCGGCCGCCGACGCCGTCACCACGTGCGGCCGCACGAACTCCGCCGACGCACCCGCCATCGCCATCCCCAGACCCTGGATCGTCATCAGCCCCGCCGACTGCAACGTCATCGCCCGCCCCCGCAACGCCTCCGGCACCGCCGCCACGAACCACTGGTCGAGCCCGAGGGTGTAGGCGGCCGTCAGGCCCGTGGTGAACATCGCGGCGACGGCCAGGGGCAGGGAGGGGCGGAAGGCGAAGAGGGCGTACGGCAGGAGGGAGCACGCGGCGAGGGGGACGGTGATGCGGGCGCGGGCCGCCGGGGGCAGGAAGGCACCCGCGAGGAGCTCGCCGAGGACGGTGCCGACGGGCATCGCCGCCATGAAGAGGCCGAGACCCGGCGTGCCGGCGCCGATGGAGTCGGTGTACGGGGCGGCCAGCGCCTCGGGGAACACCACGAAGAACGGCTGCACCCAGCAGAGCAGCAGCAGCGCCCGCACCCGGGGGTCCCGCATCAGGCGGCCGCTGCCGCCGGCGGAGCGCGCCGCGCCGACGCCGCGTGCCGGGCGCCGCGCCGTGCCGAGGCGCAGCAGCAGGGCGGAGCCCAGGAAGGCCGCCACGGTGATCGCCAGCGCGGCCCGGGGCGGGAGGACGACCAGCAGGAACCCGCCGATGCCGAAGCCCACGATCTGCGCGCCCTGGGCCACCATGCGGATCAGGGACCGGCCCAGCACGAAGGTGTCGCCGGGCAGGATGTCGGCCAGGCTCGCGGCCCGGGTGCCGGTGAACACCGGGGCGATCATCGCCATCACGCACCGCAGCCCCAGCAGGACGGCGATCGGCGTCCCGGGCAGCACCATCCCGGCGGCGCACACCGCGCACAGCAGGTCGCAGACGACGAGCACCCGGCGCGGCGGGAAGCGGTCGGCGATCCCGGCGAGCAGGGTGCCGCTGAGCGCGTACGGCACGAAGCCGAGCGCGAAGGTGAGCGCGGTCAGCAGCGGGGAGCCGGTGAGCCGGAACACCAGCACGGACAGCGCGATCTCGGCGACCACGGTGCCCTGGAGCGACAGCACGTGTGCCGCGAAGACGGCCCGGAACTCCCGTACGGCGAAGACCGCGCGGTAGCCGCGCCCGGCGGCCTGCCCGGCCGCGGTGGTGTCGGTGTTCAGCGTCATGGGCGCAGCCTGGCGGGCGGGAGGGGGCACGCCGTAGTGTTTCGGCTCCAGCCGAAAGTCAGGCCGCAGCCGGGACACGGGCCGGTCCCGAGGAGCAGGAGGTGTGCCGTGCCGTTCCGCATGCGCTTCGGACCGGACGACCTGCTGCGCTGCCGGTTCGCGATCTCCCCGCTGTGGGAGACGGAGGGCGCCGTGCGCACCCTCAAGGAACCCGGGCTGCAGGCGTACCACCTGCCCTGGCTGCGGCAGACCCATGAGGCGGCGCGGACGCTGGACCTCACTCCGCTGTGGCTGCTGATGCCCCGCCGCGGCCACAGCCCGGACTTCCTCTGCCCGCCCCCGCAGGGCCCCTCGGCGGCCATCGAGGACGAGCTCGCCCGGGTACGGGCCACCGACCCGGAGGTCGCCCGGCAGGACCTGGCCCGTTCACTGGCGGACACCCCGGGCGCCGCCGACACCCCGCAGGGCCGGGCGATGCTGGCCGACCCCGCAGGCGCGGTGCGGGAGCTGGCGGAGTTGTACGAGCGGGCCTGGGAAGCGCTGATCGCCCCGTACTGGCCCCGGCTGCGCGCGGTGCTGGAGGCGGACATCGCCTTCCGTGCGCGCCGGCTCGCGGACGGCGGGCTGACCGGACTCTTCGCCGACCTGCACCCGTCGCTGAGCTGGGCCGACGACACCCTCACGCTGCACAAGCCCACCGAGCACGACCGGGACCTGGGCGGTGACGGACTGGTCCTGGCACCCAGCGTCTTCGTGTGGCCGGACCTCGCGGCGGGCTTCGACCCGCCCTGGCAGGGCACCGTCGTCTACCCGGCGCGCGGCATCGGCGGGCTGTGGCAGGCACCGCAGGCCGCCTCGGAGGCCCTGGTGCGGCTCATCGGGGCCAACCGCGCCGCCATCCTCGGCGGTCTGGGCGAACCGGCCACCACGACCGCGCTCGCCCACCGGCACGGCCTCGCCCTGTCGTCGGTGTCGGCGCACCTGGCGGTCCTGCGGGAGGCGGGCCTGCTCACCTCGCGCCGCTACGGGCACCAGGTGCTGTACGAGCGGACCCCGCTGGGCAGCGCGCTCGTCGGTGACTGACCGGCGCTGCCGGCCACGGCGGTTGTGGGGGGTGTGGGGGGTCGTTCGGGTGTCGCGCCGTCTCGCGCCCTTCGGGCGCACTGCAAACGAGGCAGGGCCCCCGCCCTCCCCTCCGCAGCCCGCGTCTTTTCGCCCGAAGGGCGGGCGGGCCTACTGCGCGAGGTACCGCTCGACGGTCTCCACCTTGGAGGTGAGCCCGTCCGTGACGCCGGGCCGGATGTCGGCCTTGAGGACGACGGAAACGCGCGGCGCCCGGGCCTCGACGGCGGCCACGGCGCGCTTGACGACGTCCATGACCTCGTCCCACTCGCCTTCGACGGATGTGAACATCGCGTCGGTGCGGTGGGGCAGGCCCGACTCGCGGACCACGCGGACCGCGTCGGCCACGTACGCGCCGACGTCCTCGCCGACGCCGAGCGGGGTGACGGAGAAGGCGACGATCATGCCTCGACCACGCCTTCCTTCAGCTCCTTGCGCGCGCGGGCGGCGATGACGCTGTCCTCGGCCTCGCGGCGCAGCCTGCGCTCGGCGAAGAAGCCGCCGGTGGGCAGGACGGAGAGCACGAAGTACAGCGCGGCGCGGCCGAGCGGCCACTTGGCGCGGTTCCAGGCGTCCAGCCAGAACAGGACGTAGAGGATGAAGAGGATGCCGTGGACCATCCCCATCACGGGGACCGCGTCGAAGTCCGTCGTGCGCTTGAGCACCGAGCAGATCAGCAGGAGCAGGAACGACACCGCTTCTGGAGCGGAGACCAGGCGGAGCCGGTTCAGGGCGGAGGCGGTCTTGGTGTCCACGGGACCTCACTATCGGGACAGGGACTGCGGCGGGCTTCGGCACTGCGACAGAGACGCTTGTGAACGTGATCACAAGTGGTCCACCCATTATCACCCGGCCCTGTGGCCGCCCCGCCCCCGGGGCCCCCGGGGGAACAGGTGAACCATCGGCGCGCCGAACGCGTCCCCCTCCTCGACGGACGACGAACCGCCCTCTCGAGGAAGAAGCGGGATGAAACTGGACTGGGACCGCCGCCACTGCGCCCGGCGCGGGCACATCACGTACGCGCCGGACGAGGCGCACCTGCGGGAGCGGCTGCGTGCCGACACCGCGCTGGGCGAGGTCTGGCGCTGCCTGCGGTGCGGCGACTTCGCGCTGGGCGCGCCGCACGGCTCGGGACCGGCCGACCGGGCGCCGGAGGTACCGCGCGGCCGGGCGCTGCGCGACCTGTTCATCCTGCGCTTCCTGGCGGTCGAGCGGCTGCTGCGCGGGCTGTTCATCGTCGTCGCGGCCTGGGCGGTGTGGCGGTTCAGCAACTCGCAGGACTCGGTGCGCCGGTTCTTCGAGGAGTACCTCACCGTCTTCCGCCCGGTCTTCGGGCACTTCCACTACGACCTCGACCACTCCCCCGTCGTGGACACCATCCGCCGCACCTTCGAGTACCGGCACTCGACGCTGCTGATCGTGGCGGGCGCGCTGCTCGCGTACGCGGTGATCGAGATCGTCGAGGCCGTCGGGCTGTGGGCGGCCAAGCGGTGGGCGGAGTACCTGACGGTGGTCGCGACGGCGGCCTTCCTGCCGCTGGAGGTCTGGGAGCTCACCGAGAAGGTGAGCTACCTCAAGATCGGCACGCTCGTCCTCAACCTCCTCGCGGTCCTCTACATCCTGCTGGCGAAGCGGCTGTTCGGGCTGCGCGGCGGCCACGCGGCCTTCGAGGCCGAGCGCCGCGGCGCCTCGCTGCTGGAGGTCGAGGAGGCGGCGGGGGCGCCGCACGGAACCGGTGGACACCAAGTGACGAGGACCCTGGTGACGGGTTCCTCCCGGACGGATACGGTCTGACCCGTGGCTCAGTTTCGATTGCAGGGCAGCAAGGTGCTCGCCGTGGACATGGCCGGCGACGCCGTGAAGGCGAAGAACGGCTCGATGGTCGCGTACGACGGCCAGATGAGCTTCAAGAAGATGTCCGGGGGCGGCGAGGGTCTGCGCGGCATGGTGACCCGCCGGCTGACCGGCGAGTCGATGGAGGTCATGGAGGTACGCGGGCAGGGCACCTGCTTCTTCGCCGACCGCGCGAGCGAGATCAACCTCGTACGGCTGAACGGCGAGAAGCTCTACGTCGAGGCCAGCAACCTGCTGGCCACCGAGGCGACGCTGCGCACCGGCACCACCTTCACGGGGCTGCGCGGCGCCTCGCAGGGCAACGGCCTGTTCACCACCACGGTGGAGGGCATGGGCCAGGCGGCGATCACCTCCGACGGCCCGGCGGTGGTGCTCCGCGTCGCCCCCGGGATGCCGCTCCAGGTGGACCCGGGCGCGTACGTGGCGCACACCGGCAACCTCCAGCAGCACTTCCAGGCCGGCATCAGCTGGCGGACGATGATCGGCGAGTCGGGCGGCGAGTCCTTCCAGATCCGCTTCGAGGGCGACGGCCTGGTCTACGTGCAGCCGAGCGAGCGCAACACCATCGGGGGGCAGGTCTGATGCCGTTCACCCGCATCAACTCGAAGATGGTCGAGGCCCAGGTGCTGCCGGGACAACGGCTGTTCAGCCAGCGCGGCGCGATGCTGGCCTACCGGGGCAACGTCACCTTCACGCCGAACGTGCAGGGCGGCCAGGGCGGCATCGGCTCGATGATCGGCCGCCGGCTCGCCAACGAGGCGACCCCGCTGATGACCGTCGAGGGCCACGGCTCGGTGATGTTCGGGCACGGCGGCCACCACGTCCACTGCGTGGACCTGACCGGCGACACCCTGTACGTCGAGGCGGACCGGCTGCTGGCCTTCGACGGCTCGCTGCGGCAGGGCACGATGTTCATGGGGTCCCAGGGCGGCGTGATGGGCGTCATCCGCGGCCAGGTCACCGGCCAGGGGCTGTTCACGACGACCCTGCAGGGGCAGGGCGCGGTCGCGGTGATGGCGCACGGCGGCGTCATCGAGCTGCCGATCACCCCGCAGCGCCCGGTGCACGTCGACCCCCAGGCGTACGTCGCCCACCGCGGTGACGTACGCAACAAGCTGTCCACCGCGCTCGGCTGGCGCGACATGGTGGGCCGCGGCTCCGGCGAGGCGTTCCAGCTGGAGCTGTCGGGGCACGGCACGGTCTACGTACAGGCGAGCGAGGAGAAGCTGTGACCCCCAACGGACCGGTCGTCCACGACCCCTACACGCTGCCGGTCGACGACAACGTCAACCCGTACGCCTTCAGCGTCGACCTGAAGGGCCAGTGGTTCCTGCAGAAGGGGAAGATGATCGCCTACTACGGGCAGATCAGCTTCCACGGCATCGGCCACGGCGCGCTCGACGGGCTGATCCGCGCCAACTTCCACTCCCCGCTGCACGCCGCGGACTGGGTGGTCGCCGAGGGCCAGGGCAAGATGATCCTCGCCGACCGCGCCTTCGACGTGAACTCCTACGACCTGGAGGACGGCAACCTCACCATCCGGTCGGGGAACCTGCTGGCCTTCCAGCCGGGGCTGGCGCTCAAGCAGTCGATCATCCCGGGCTTCCTGACCCTGATCGGCACCGGGAAGTTCGTGGCGGCCTCCAACGGCGCGGTGCACTTCGTCGAACCGCCGGTGCGCGTCGACCCGCAGGCCCTGGTGGGCTGGGCGGACTGCCCGTCCCCCTGCCACCACTACGACCACGGGTACATGCGCGGCGTCCTGGGCGGGCTGCGGGCGCTGACCGGCGTCGGCGGCACCTCGGGCGAGGAGCACCAGTTCGAGTTCGTCGGCGCGGGGCAGGTGCTGCTCCAGTCGAGCGAGGTCCTCATGCCCGAACAGGCCACCGGCGCGGTGCCGCACGAGGCGGGCGTCCCGGGCGGCGGGGCGGGCGCCCCGGGCATGCCGCAGGGCGTGCCGAGGCTCCCGGGTCAGCTCGGGGACCTGCAGCGCCGCTTCGGTCTGTGACCCTACCGACACGTATCGGGACCCCGAATAATCCGGATTTCAACTTTCTGGGTATAATTCCATCATGGAGACAGAGACCGGCACCCTTTGGCTGACCGCCGACGAGCAGCGCACCTGGCGCATCCACCTGGAGGTCAGCAAGTTGCTGACGCACCAGCTCGAACGGGACCTGCAGCCGTACGGTCTGACCTACAACGACTACGAGATCCTGGTGAACCTCTCGGAGTCGCCCGAGCGCCGCATGCGGATGAGCGACCTGGCCCGCGCCACCCTGCAGTCCAAGAGCCGGCTGTCCCACCAGATCAGCCGCATGGAGACCGCGGGCCTGGTCCGCCGCGAGAACTGCGAGTCCGACCGGCGCGGGCTGTACGCCGTCCTCACCGATGACGGCTGGGAGACCATGCGCAAGGTCGCCCCGCACCACGTCGGAGCCGTACGGGAGCACTTCATCGACCTGCTCCCCGCCGCGGACCTGGCGGCCCTGCGCAGGGCCCTCGACCCGGTCGCGGACCATCTGCGCGCGGTACGCGGCAGGGCCTGACGCCGTCCGCCGGCCCGCGCCGGCCGGCGCGGGCCTCAGGCCTGCTCGGTGAGGCCCGCGACGAGCTCGTCGGCGGCGGCGTACGGGTCCAGCCCGCCGGCGACGATGCGTTCGGCGAGCGCGCCGAGGCGGCGGTCGCCGTGCAGGTCGCCGATGCGCTCGCGCAGGGTGGTGACGGCGATGTGCTCGACCTCCAGGGCCGCGCGGCGCAGCCGGCGCTCCGCGAGCACGCCGTGCTCCTCCATCCAGGCGCGGTGCTTCTCCAGCGCCTCGACCACCTCGTCGACGCCCTCGCCGCGTGCGGCGACCGTCTTGACGATCGGGGGGCGCCAGTCGCCCGGCAGGCGGGACTCGCCCAGGCCCAGCATGTGGTTGAGCTCGCGGGCGGTCGCGTCGGCGCCGTCCCGGTCGGCCTTGTTGACGACGTACACGTCGCCGATCTCCAGGATGCCCGCCTTCGCCGCCTGGATGCCGTCGCCCATGCCCGGGGCCAGCAGCACCACGGAGGTGTCGGCCTGAGCGGCGATCTCCACCTCGGACTGGCCGACGCCGACGGTCTCCACCAGCACCACGTCGCAGCCGGCCGCGTCGAGCACCCGGATGGCCTGCGGCGCGGCCCAGGCCAGACCGCCCAGGTGGCCACGGGTGGCCATGGAGCGGATGTAGACACCGGGGTCGGAGGCGTGGTCGCTCATCCGGACCCGGTCACCGAGCAGCGCGCCCCCGCTGAACGGCGAGGAGGGGTCCACGGCCAGTACGCCGACCCGCTTGCCGGCCCGCCGGTAGGCGGCGACCAGCGCGGACGTCGACGTCGACTTGCCGACCCCCGGCGAGCCGGTCAGGCCGACCACGTACGCGCCGCCGGTCAGCGGCGCGAGGGCGGCCATCACCTCCCGGAGCTGCGGGGACGCCCCCTCCACCAGTGAGATCAGCCGGGCGACCGCCCGCGGGCGGCCCTGCCGCGCCTGCTCCACCAGGGTGGGGACGTCCATGACTCCTCATTCCTCGGGCTCGGCTCGCCTCCGGTTCGCTCAGCCGGTGTCGACGGTCGACCGTGCTCGCCTGCTCGTTCCTCGCAGGCTCCGCGCGCTCTCCCTTTCGACACCGGCCGCTCCCCTTCGGCTCACTCGCCATTCGTTCCGTTGCTTGTCGGTGTGCGGCTACTTGCCCGGCACGCGGATGATCAGGGCGTCGCCCTGGCCGCCGCCGCCGCACAGGGCCGCCGCGCCCACGCCGCCGCCGCGGCGCTTGAGCTCAAGGGCCAGGTGCAGGACGATGCGGGCGCCGGACATGCCGATCGGGTGACCGAGGGCGATGGCACCGCCGTTGACGTTCACCTTTTCAGGTGTCACGCCCAGGTCCTTCATGGACTGCACGGAGACCGCGGCGAAGGCCTCGTTGATCTCGATGAGGTCCAGGTCGCCCACGGACAGCCCGTCCTTCTTCAGGGCGTGCGCGATGGCGTTGGACGGCTGCGACTGCAGCGAGTTGTCCGGGCCGGCCACGTTTCCGTGGGCGCCGATCTCGGCGATCCACTCCAGGCCCAGTTCCTCGGCCTTCTCCTTGCTCATCACGACCACCGCGGCGGCGCCGTCGGAGATCTGCGAGGAGGTGCCCGCGGTGATCGTGCCGTCCCTGCTGAAGGCGGGGCGCAGCTTGGCCAGCGACTCGACCGTGGTCTCGGCGCGGATGCCCTCGTCCTTGGCGAAGACCACCGGCTCGCCCTTGCGCTGCGGGATCTCCACCGGGGTGATCTCCGCCTCGAACAGGCCGTTCTTCTGCGCGGCGGCGGCCCGCTGGTGGGAGAGCGCGGCGATCTCGTCCTGCTCGGCGCGGCCGATGCCCAGGCGCGTGTTGTGCTTCTCGGTCGACTCGCCCATCGCGATGTCCTCGAAGGCGTCGGTGAGGCCGTCGTGCGCCATGGCGTCCAGCATCTGGACGGCACCGTACTTGAAGCCCTCGCGGGACTTCGGCAGCAGGTGCGGGGCGTTGGTCATCGACTCCTGGCCGCCGGCCACGACGACGTCGAACTCACCCGCCCGGATCAACTGGTCGGCCAGCGCGATGGCGTCCAGGCCGGACAGGCAGACCTTGTTGATCGTCAGCGCCGGGACGCTCATCGGGATGCCGGCCTTGACCGCGGCCTGGCGGGCGGGGATCTGCCCGGCACCCGCCTGGAGCACCTGGCCCATGATCACGTACTGCACCTGGTCGCCGCCGATGCCGGCCCGGTCCAGCGCGGCCTTGATGGCGACGGCGCCGAGTTCGGCGCCGGAGAAGGTGCGCAGCGAGCCGAGCAGCCGGCCCATGGGGGTGCGCGCACCCGCGACGATCACGGACGTTCGTGCCTGGCTGGTCATGACGCGGCCCCTTTGCACGGAGGGAATGTTAACGATGGTTTTCGAGGGTGCTGTCAATGTACTGAGGGGTGCGGCCGGCGGTCACCCGGCAGACGGTGTGATCGCGCGCACGTTGCGTGACCATGCCGTCCGGCGGTCCACTGGAGTCATGCTGACGCGAATCGACCACATCGGCATCGCCTGCTTCGACCTCGACAAGACCGTCGAGTTCTACCGTGCCACCTACGGCTTCGAGGTGTTCCACACCGAGGTGAACGAGGAACAGGGCGTGCGCGAGGCGATGCTCAAGATCAACGAGACCTCCGACGGCGGGGCCTCCTACCTCCAGCTCCTGGAGCCCACCCGCGAGGACTCCACGGTGGCCAAGTGGCTGGCCAAGAACGGGGAGGGGGTGCACCACATCGCCTTCGGCACCGAGGACGTCGACGCGGACGCGGCCGCCGTCCGCGACAAGGGCGTGCGGGTGCTCTACGACAGCCCGCGCAAGGGTTCCATGGGGTCGCGGATCACCTTCCTGCACCCCAAGGACTGCCACGGTGTGCTGACCGAGCTCGTCACCTCGGCCAAGGACCACTGACCGGAGACGACTCGCCCCGGTAGAGTGGCCTGGCGACCCCGGGGTGGGCTGGGGTACCTGCCCGCGCCTCGGCGTGGGATCGGACACAATTCTCCGTAAGGCTCCGCGGTGAACGGGGCCCCGGGGAATCTCACTCGGTTGGCGGGTGGGTACACCAGGAGACGGATGGGACCGCGGAGTGCGGGGCTACGACCGCTACGAGGTTGAGGACGACCACCTCTCGCAGTTCGAGGCCGAGATGGAGCGGCTTCGTAAGGAGCGGGACAAGGTCGTCCAGCATGCCGAAGACCTCGGCTACCAGGTCGAGGTGCTGCGCGCCAAGCTGCACGAGGCGCGCCGCAACCTCGCGACTCGCCCTGCCTACGACAACCTCGGCCATCAGGCCGACCAGTTGCTGCGCAACGCGCAGATCCAGGCCGACCAGCTGCGCGCCGACGCCGAGCGGGAGCTGCGCGAGGCCCGTGCGGCCACCCAGCGGCTCCTCCAGGAGCAGGCGGAGCACCAGGCGCGCGTCGAGGCCGAGTGGCACGCCGAGGCCGTCGCCCGGCGCCGCCGGCTGGACGAGGAGCTGGCCGAGCGCCGCACCAACGTCGAGAGCCACGTCAACGAGAACGTGGCCTGGGCCGAGCAGTTGCGCGCCCGCGCCGAGTCGCAGGCCCGCCGGCTCATGGAGGAGACCCGCGCCGAGTCGGAGGCCGCGCTGGCCGCCGCCCGCACCGAGGCGCAGCGGATCGCCGAGGGCGCCCGCGACCGGCTGGAGGCCGACTCCACGGCCGCCCGCGCCGAGGCCGAGCAACTGCTGCGCCGGGCCCGGGCGGACGCCGAGCGGCTGCTGAACGCCGCGGCCAGCCAGGCCCAGGAGGCCACCACCCAGGCCGAGCAGCTGCGTGCCTCCACACAGAGCGACGCGGACAACGCCCGCACCCAGGCCGGCGAGCTGTCCCGTTCCGCCGAGGAGAAACTGCGCGAGGCCGAGGACAAGCTGCGCGAGGCGCAGAGCGAGGCCGACCGGCTCCGCGAGGAGGCCTCGGCCAACGCCGCCAAGCGGCTGGCCACGGTCGACGCCGACAACGAGCAGCGCACCCGTACGGCCAGGGCCGAGGTGGCCCGGCTGGTCGCCGAGGCGACCAAGGAGGCGGAGACCGCCAAGGCCGAGGCCGAGCAGATCCTCGCCGACGCCAACACCGAGGCCGAGCGGCTGCGCAGCCAGGCGCAGGAGACCGCCAAGTCCGAGGCGGCCGAGGACGCGGCGGCGGCGCTGGCCAAGGCGGCCCGCACCGCCGAGGAGGTCCTCAACAAGGCCACCGAGGACGCCCGGGCCACCACCCGCGCGGCGAGCGAGGAGGCCGAGCGCATCCGCCGCGAGGCGGAGACCGAGGCGGACCGGCTGCGCGGCCAGGCCGAGGAGTCGGCCGAGGAGCTGCTCGGCACCGCCAAGGACGACACCAAGGAGTACCGCGCCAAGACGGTCGAGCTGCAGGAGGAGGCCCGCAGGCTGCGGGGCGAGGCCGAGCAGCTGCGCGCCGAGGCGGTCGCCGAGGGCGAGCGCATCCGCGGCGAGGCACGGCGCGAGGCGGTCCAGCAGATCGAGGAGGCGGCCCGGTCCGCCGAGGAGCTGCTGACCAAGGCGAAGGCCGACGCCGCGGAGCACCGGCAGAAGGCCACCACCGACTCCGAGAAGGTCCGCACCGAGGCGATCGAGCGCGCCGCGGGCCTGCGCAAGCAGGCCGACGAGCTGCTGGAGCGGGCCCGCGGCGAGGCCGAGCAGGTCCGTGCCGAGGCCGAGCAGCAGGCGGAGCAGGTCAAGGAGGACGCCGAGGGCGCCGGGCTGCTGCTGCGCGAGGAGGCCGAGCGGGCCGCCCAGCGGCTGCGCGACGAGGCCGAGGCGGATCTGGTCCGGCTGCGCGAGGAGGCCGAGCGCCGCATCGACGCGGCCGAGGAGGCGCTGCGCGAGGCCCGCACCGAGGCGGAGCGGCTGCGCCGCGAGACCGCCGAGGAGGCGGCCACGCTGCGTACCGAGGTCGCCGAGCGGGTCCGCGGGCTGCAGGAGCAGGCCGAGCAGGAGACCACGCGGCTGCGCGACGAGGCCGCCGCCGACGCGTCGCGGACCCGGGCCGAGGCCGAGCAGCTCGCCGTACGCCTGCGGGGCGACGCCGCGGCCGAGGCCGAGCAGTTGCGCACCGAGGCGCAGGAGACCGCCGACCGGCTCCGGGCCGAGGCCCAGGAGACCGCGGGACGACTGCGGGCCGAGGCGGCCGAGGCGCTGTCCGCCGCCCAGGAGGAGGCCACGCGGCGGCGCCGGGAGGCCGAGGAGCTGCTGGGCGCGGCCCGCGGCGAGGCGGAGCAGGAGCGCGCGCAGGCCGGCCGCGAGGGCGAGGAGCTGCTGGCGGCCGCCCGCAAGCGGGTGGAGGAGGCCGGCGCCGAGGCGGAGCGGCTGGTCGCCGAGGCCGAGCGGCACGCGGCCGAGCTGGTCGGCGCGGCCGAGCAGACCGCCCAGCAGGTGCGGGACTCGGTCAACGGGCTGCACGAGCAGGCCGAGGAGGAGATCACCGGGCTGCGCTCGGCGGCCGAGCACGCGGCGGAGCGGCTGCGGTCCGAGGCCCAGGAGGCCGCGGACCGGCTGCACTCGGACGCCAACGCCGAGCGGGAGCGCGCCACCGAGGACGCCCAGCGCATGCGCCGCGAGGCGCAGGAGGAGGCCGAGGAGGCCCGCCAGCTGGCCGACCGCACGGTCGGCGAGGCGATCGACGAGGCCGACCGGCTGCGGGCGGAGACCCGCGAGGAGGCCAACCGCCAGCGGGTGGATGCCGCCGAGCAGGCCGACCGGCTGCTCACCGAGGCCATCGAGGAGGCCGACCGGCTCCGTGCCGACGCCGCCGTCCGGGCCGAGGAGGCCGTGGGCAAGGCCCAGCGCGACGCCGAGCGGCTGGGCATCCTCGCCAAGGACGCCCTGGACTCCGCCGAGCGCGACGCCGAGGAGCGCCGCCGCGCGGCCGAGGAGTCGCTGGGCGTCGCCGAGGCGGAGGCCCGCCGCATCCTGGACGAGGCGCGCGACGAGGCCAACAAGCGCCGTACGGAGGCGGCCCAGCAGGCCGACCAGCTGATCACCAAGGCCCGGGCGGAGGCGGAGCGGCTCGGCATCCTGGCCAAGGACGCCCTGGACTCCGCCGAGCGTGACGCCGAGGCGGCCCGCGCGGAGTCCGACCGGATCCGCGACGAGGCGCGCGAGGACGCCAACAAGCGCCGCGCCGAGGCCGCCGAGCAGGCGGACGAGCTCGTCTCCGGCGCGCAGAGCGAGGCCCTCAAGATCGGCACGGCCGCGGAGGAGCAGGCCGACACGATGGTCGGCGCGGCCCGCAAGGAGGCCGACCGGATCGTCGCCGAGGCCACCGCGGAGAGCAACGGCATGGTGGAGCGCGCCCGTACGGACGCCGACACCCTGCTGGAGGAGGCCCGCAGGGACGCCACCGCCATCCGCGAGCGCGCGCAGGAGCTGCGGCAGCGCGTCGAGGCCGAGGTCGAGGAGCTGCACGAGCGGGCCCGTAGCGAGTCGGCCGCCACGATGAAGTCGGCCGGCGAGCGGGTCGACAAGCTGGTCGAGGCCGCCACGGAGCAGCTGGAGAAGGCGGAGACGAAGGCCCGCGAGATGGTCACCGACGCCGAGGCCAGGGCCGAGGAGACGCGGTCCAACGCAAGCGCCGAGGCGAGCAAGGTGCGCATCGCCGCGGTGAAGAAGGCGGAGGAACTGCTCAAGGGGGCCGAGCAGAAGAAGAACGACACGGAGCGCGAGGCGGAACGGGTGCGGAGCGAGGCCCGCGTCGAGGCCGAGCGCATCGTGACCGAGGGCAAGAAGGAGCTCGAGGTGCTGAGCCGGCGCCGCCAGGACATCAACGCGGAGATCACCCGCGTGCAGGATGTCCTCGAGGCACTGGAGTCATTCCAGCAGCCGGTCGACGGTGGAAAGGGCACCAGTCAGAACGCCACACAGAACGGTAAGAACGCGGTCACTGCCGGTGCAGCGGCCGGAACGACCCGGACAGGGAGCAAGCGGTCCGACGATGCGCCACTCGATTGAGCGGTCATTGTGCACAGTTACTGGACAGTGACTGTAAGACACGCCGCTTGGGCCCCTAGGATTCCCCCTATCACCCCACCCGGTCTGAATTGACAGGAACCCCATGAGCGACACTTCCTCCCCCTTCGGCTTCGAGCTCGTGCGGCGTGGATACGACCGCGGGCAGGTGGACGACCGCATCACCAAGCTCGTCGCCGACCGTGACAGCGCACTGGCGCGGATCAACGCGCTGGAGAAGCGCATCGAGGAGCTCCACCTCGAGACCCAGAACGCGCAGGCCCAGGTCAACGACGCCGAACCGTCCTACGCCGGTCTCGGCGCGCGCGTCGAGAAGATCCTCCGCCTCGCCGAGGAGGAGGCGAAGGACCTGCGCGAGGAGGCCCGCCGGGCCGCCGAGCAGCACCGCGAACTGGCCGAGTCCGCCGCCACCCAGGTGCGCAACGACGCCGAGTCCTACGCCGTCGAGCGGAAGTCGAAGGCCGAGGACGAGGGCGAGCGCATCGTCGAGAAGGCCAAGGGTGAGGCCGGTCAGCTGCGCGCCGACGCGCAGAAGGACGCGCAGGCCAAGCGTGAGGAGGCGGACGCCCTCTTCGAGGAGACCCGCGCCAAGGCGGCCCAGGCCGCGGCCGACTTCGAGACCAACCTGGCCAAGCGCCGTGAGCAGTCCGAGCGCGACCTGGCGTCCCGTCAGGCCAAGGCCGAGAAGCGCCTCGCCGAGATCGAGCACCGCGCCGAGCAGCTCCGCCTGGAGGCCGAGAAGCTGCGCACCGACGCCGAGCGCCGCGCCCGCCAGACGGTGGAGACCGCGCAGCGCCAGGCCGAGGACATCGTGGCCGACGCGAACGCCAAGGCGGACCGCATCCGCAGCGAATCCGAGCGCGAGCTGGCGGCGCTCACCAACCGCCGCGACAGCATCAACGCCCAGCTGACCAACGTCCGCGAGATGCTGGCCACGCTGACCGGTGCGGCGGTCGCCGCGGCCGGCGCCCCCGCCGACGACGAGCCCGTCTCGCGCGGCGTCCCGGCCCAGCGCTGACGCACCGCGGAGCCGGAGCCCCGGACGTGCGCGAGCCCCCCGCCGAGGAGGCGGGGGGCTCGCGCACATCCGGGGAGCGCAAACGGGGGCGGGAATTCCGCGTGCATCGCGCGCCGCGGCCAAATAGTGTATGCGGCATGATCGAGCTGCAGGGGCTGACCAAGCGGTACGGCGACAAGACCGCGGTGGACGACCTCACCTTCACGGTGCGGCCGGGGGTGGTCACCGGCTTCCTCGGCCCCAACGGGGCGGGGAAGTCGACGACGATGCGCATGATGCTGGACCTGGACAATCCGACCAGCGGCAGCATCCGCATCGACGGCAAGCACTACCGCGAGCTCCACGAACCGCTGAAACACATCGGGGCGTTGCTGGAGGCCAAGGCCATCCACGGTGGCCGCACGGCCCACAACCACCTGCTGTGCCTGGCGCAGTCCAACCGCATCCCGGCCCGCCGGGTCGACGAGGTGCTGGAGATCGTCGGTCTCGCCCCCGTCGCCAAGAAGCGCTCCAAGGGCTTCTCCCTGGGCATGGGCCAGCGCCTCGGCATCGCCGCGGCGCTGCTCGGCGACCCCGAGATCCTGATGTTCGACGAGCCGGTCAACGGACTGGACCCGGAGGGCATCCACTGGATCCGCAACCTGATGAAGGGGCTGGCCGCCCAGGGCCGCACGATCTTCGTCTCCAGCCACCTCATGAGCGAGATGGCGCTGACCGCCGAGCACCTGATCGTGATCGGTCGCGGGAAGCTGATGGCGGACACGACGATGGCGGACTTCATCGCCGAGAACTCCCGCTCCTACGTACGCGTCCGCACCCCGGAACCGGAGAAGTTCAAGGACGCGCTGGCCGCCGCGTCGATCACCGCCGTGATCGGCGACGAGGGCGCCTTCGAGATCGAGGGTGCGGAATCCGCCAAGATCGGCGAACTGGCCGCCCGCAACCAGCTGGTGCTGCACGAGCTCAGCCCCCAGCAGGCCTCACTGGAGCAGGCCTTCATGCAACTCACCGCCGAGTCGGTGGAGTACCACGCCGGTGGGCCCGCGGCGGAGGGCGGCGAGGCCGCCGCTCCCGCACCCCAGTGGGGCTCCGCCTGGAACACCAGCGCCGGAAAGGAAGCCTGACATGGCAGCGACCACCGCTGTTCTGCAGTCGGAGTGGACCAAGGTCAGGACCGTCCGGTCGACCGTGTGGACGCTGGCGTCGGCCGCCGTCCTGACCATCGTCATCAGCGGTCTGTTCTGCCTGCTCTTCCGTACCCAGTGGGACACCATCGAAGAGGGCGCGCGCGCCCAGTTCGACGCCACCAGCCAGAGCCTGTCCGGTCTCTTCCTCGGTCAGCTCGCGCTGATCACCTTCGGCGTGCTGATCATCTCCAGCGAGTACAGCACGGGCATGATCCGGGCCTCGCTCTCGGCGGTGCCGCAGCGCGCGACCTTCTACCTCTCCAAGGTCGCCGTCGCCGCCGGCATCACCTTCGTCCTCGGGGTGCTCGTCAGCTTCGTCTCCTTCTTCATCGGCCAGGCCATCCTCGGCGGTGACCTCGCCACCTCGATCAGCGACCCCGGTGTGCTGCGTGCGGTCTTCGGGGCCGGCCTCTACATGACGCTGATGGTGCTCTTCGCGGTCGGCGTCGCGACGATGCTGCGCAGCCCGCTGGTCTCGCTGGGCATCCTCATCCCCTTCTTCTTCCTGATCTCCGGGATCCTCTCGGCCGTTCCGGGCGCCAAGGAGGTGGCCCGGTACTTCCCGGACCAGGCCGGCAGCAAGATCATGCGGGCCACGATCGCCCCGGACGACCCCGCCCCGTACAGCGCGTGGGGCGGACTCGGCATCATGGCGCTGTGGGTGGTCGTCGCGCTGATCGGCGGCTACGCGCTGCTGAAGAAGCGGGACGCCTGACCGCAGCGGGACGTTTCGGGCCTCACGGGGCGGGAACCGATCCCGCCCCGCTAGCCTCCTGATACTCACGGGGGCGAGCGCCGCCCCGCGGACTGTTCGTCGAGGGGCGGAGCATGATCGAGGCAGTCGGCCTCACCAAGACCTACGGCAGCAAGACGGCCGTCCACAACCTGTCGTTCCAGGTGCGGCCCGGCATGGTGACCGGCTTCCTGGGGCCCAACGGCTCCGGGAAGTCGACCACGATGCGGATGATCCTGGGCCTGGACACCCCGACCGCGGGACGGGTGACCATCGGCGGCCGGCCGTTCCGCCAGTTGCCCAACGCCCCGCGCCGGGTGGGCGCGCTGCTGGACGCCAAGGCCGTGCACGGCGGGCGCAGCGCGCGCCAGCACCTCCTGTGCCTGGCCCAGTTGTCCGGGATCCCGGCCCGCCGGGTGGACGAGGTGCTGGGCGTCGTGGGCCTTCAGGACGTCGCGGGCAGGCGCTCCAAGGGGTTCTCCCTGGGCATGGGGCAGCGCCTCGGCATCGCCGCGGCGCTGCTGGGCGACCCGGAGGTGCTGCTCTTCGACGAACCGGTCAACGGGCTGGACCCGGAGGGCATCCACTGGGTGCGTCACCTGATGCGCAAGCTGGCCTCGGAGGGCCGTACCGTCTTCGTCTCCTCGCACCTGATGAGCGAGATGGCGCTGACCGCCGACCACCTGATCGTGATCGGCCGCGGGCAGTTGCTCGCCGACACGAGCGTCAAGGACTTCATCGCCGGCAACTCCACCGGCTTCGCGATGGTCCGCACCCCGGACGTGGCCGCGGACCGCGAGAAGCTGGCGAAGGCGCTGACCGGTGCGGGCGCGCAGGTGCAGCAGGAGCAGGACGGCGCACTGCGTGTGACCGGTCTGGAACTGCCGCGGATCAGCGACCTCGCGTACGAGGCCGAGGTGCGGCTGTGGGAGCTCTCCCCCCACCAGGCCTCGCTCGAGGAGGCCTACATGCGCCTCACCAACGGCGCCGTGGACTACCGCTCCACGGCCGACCCGCGGCAGGGCCTGCAACAGCCCGCCGGTGCGCCGGTGCCCGGTGGCTGGGGCGTGCCGCCGCAGGGCCCGTGGCCACAGCCCGGCCCGCAGCCCGTCCCCCCGCAGCCGCCGTACGGGTACGGCTACGGGCACCCGCAGCCCCCGGTGCAGCCGTACGGACCGCCGGTGCCGCCCGGTCCCGGCGCGACACCGGGCGCAACTCCGAACCCCTACGCGCAGCCGCCGGTTCCGCCCGGCGCGTCCGTGCCTCCGGCCGTGGCCGTGCCGCCCGCCGTGCCCGCGGCGCCGGCCGTGCCGCCCGCCCCGCCCGCCCCGCAGCCGACCCAGCCCGTCGAGGACGCCCGATGACCGCCCCCGTCCACATCCCGGCCCCGCAGTTCTCCTCCGCCGTCCCGGTGGAGCGGACCCACCTCGGCCACGCACTGAGGTCCGAGTGGACCAAGATCCGCACGGTGCGCTCCACGATCTGGACGCTCGGCGTCATGCTGGTGCTGATCCTCGGGATCAACCTGCTGATCGTCGGCCTGTCCTCGTCCGACATCGTCATCGACCCGGTGCTCGGCTTCGGCCTGTTCGGGGTGCTCCTCGGCCAGCTCTGCGTCATGACGCTCGGCGTTCTGGTGATCAGCTCCGAGTACGGCACCGGCATGATCCGCACGACCCTGACCGCCTGCCCGCAGCGCGGCCGGGTGCTCGCCGCGAAGGCGATCGTCTTCTTCGCGCTGACCTTCACCGTCACCACCGTGGCCTGCGCGCTCACCGCGCTGATGAACTACGCCACCTTCGGGGGCAAGCCGGTGGGCGAGGGTTCCTTCCTCGGCCCCCGGCTGGTCGTCGAGGACGGCTTCACCACCGCCAGCGGCAGCCAATGGCTCGGCGCCACCGTCGGCGTCGGCCTCTACGTGGCCCTGCTCGGGCTGCTGTCGCTGGCCGTGGGCGCGCTCCTGCGGCACTCCGCCGGCGCGATCACCACGATGATGGGCGTGGTCCTGCTGCCGCTGATCATCGCGATCTTCATGCAGTCGGACGGCCTGCACACGGTGCAGGAGAAGCTGATCGAGTACTCCTCCCCCAACGCCATCGCGTCGCTCTACCAGATGCCGATGCTGGAGAACGGGGACGCCGACGGCGTACGCCAGTTGATCGTGCTCGCGATCGTCACGGCCGTCGCCCTGGCCGCCGCCTACGCGGCGCTCGCCAAGCGCGACGTCTGACCCGGGTCACCGGGCTTCCGCTCCCCGCTCAGTACCGGGGGGCGTTGCGGGACCGCTGGAGCCGTGCGCCCCGGCGGTCCCTCGCGTTCCAGCAGGCGGTGTGCCAGTGGCGCCGGTCCTCCACGCCGCCGTACTCGGGCCAGGCCACCAAGTGGCCCACGCCCGGCGGGATCTCCTGGTCGCAGCCGGGGCAGCGGTAGTGCTTGCCGCCCGTGCTCCCGGCCAGTTGGCGGACGCTCCACTGCTCGCCCTGCCAGCTCTCCACGCGCTCCGGACCGCGGCCCGGTCCGGCCTCGGGAGGCTCCTCGGCTCTGCCGGCGGCGCCTCGCGGGCGGTTTCGGCGCGGGGACACGGGCACACACCTCATGCGTTCGGGGGACTCGGACCGCTTCCCAGCGTACGCGTAGCGCGCACCGTGCCGGGTACCCGATCGGACATCCCCCATTCCGGCCATCATCTGGAAAATCATGAAATCGCGGCGGCCGGGCCGTGCCTTTGGCACGTGTCAGGCGTTAATGCCGGTAGGGGAGCCGTGTCGGCCACCGAGGAAGGTGTGAAGCACGATGCGTGTCGGTACTTTCGTCCTCGCCGCCCAGTTCCCGGGGCAGGGACCGGGGGAGGCACTGCACCGCGCGGTGCGGACCGCGGAGGCGGCGGAGAAGGCCGGGCTGGACTCCGTATGGCTGGCGGAGCACCACTTCGTGCCGTACGGCGTGTGCCCGTCGGCCGTGACGCTCGCCGCGCTGCTGCTGGGCAGGACGCGCCGGATCGGGATCGGGACGGCCGTGAGCGTGCTGCCGACCGCGCATCCCGTGGCGCTCGGGGAGCAGGCGGCGCTGCTGCACATCACCTCGGGCGGCCGTTTCACGCTGGGCGTGGGCCGCGGCGGTCCCTGGGTGGACCTGGAGGTCTTCGGCGCCGGACTCGCCGCCTTCGAGAGCGGTTTCCCCGAGTCGCTGGACCTGCTGCTGCGTTGGCTGCGCGAGCCCCGCGTGGGGGCCTCGGGTGAACGATTCGCCTTCCGCGAGGTCGATGTCGTGCCGCGGGCGGACGAGTTCGAGGCGCCCGGCGGGCCGCCGGTCGTCGTCGCCTGCACCTCGCCGGGCAGCGTCCGGCTCGCGGCGCGCAGGGGTCTGCCGATGCTGCTCGGCATGCACTGCGGCGACGAGGACAAAACTGCCATGGTCGCAATGTGGCAGGCGGAGGCGCGCGATGCGGGGCTTTCACCCGAAATGGTGGCCGCCGCGGAACACGTCTCGGCGGGCGTCGTGCAGATCGCGGACCGCCGCGCGGACGCCGTGGAGACCCTCACCAAGGCGATGCCCGGCTGGCTCCAGCGGGGCCTCGCCGCGCACCGCACGGTCGACGGCCGGCCCCGGACGATGCGCGATCCGCTCGCCTACACCGAACTCCTCTGCGATCTCCACCCGGTGGGCCCGCCGGCGCTGTGCGCCGACCGTCTGGCCGCCACCGCCGAGCGGACCGGCATCCGCCGCTTCGCCCTGCTCGTCGAGGGCTCCGGCGATCTCGCGGCCACCGAGGAGAACGTGGCGCGGCTCGGCGGCGAAGTGCTCCCGCAATTGGCCTGATTGAAACATCAAAGAGCAGTGGTGCGACCAACGGCGGGAGCACCCTGCCCGGTTCAGCAGTCCCGCAGCTCCGGGGACTGGTTCAGCAGCTGTGCGCGTACGGAGGTGAAGGTGGCGTAACGCTCGTCGACCGCCGGGTCCAGCGGGAACACCGCGACCCGGTGGCAGTTCTGGAACGCCAGCCGGACCCCGAAGTGCCGCTGCAGGGCCCCCCGTATCGCGTCACTCGCCAGGGCGCGGAGCAGCTGACCGCGCGCGTGCTCGTCCGGCGGGGGTACCTGGTTGTCGGCGAACTGGCCGCCGTCCACCTTGAGTTGTGCCGCCAGAGAGCTGATCATGTCCCATGCGTAAGGCAGGGAAGTCCGGACGCAGTCGACGAACTCCCGTTCGTCGACCTCGCCTCGCTCGGCCTGTTCGAGGAGGGCCGGTGAGACGTCGAGCGACATGAGTACTCCTCTCGTGACCCCTCTGTCCGAGGAGTCAGACGGACTACGGAGAGAAGCCGCCCAGAGTTCTCCCGCGCGACGGCCTCCACCCACAACCGTAGGCGGAGAGGTCCCACGACACTAGGCGGGAGCGCTCACAACAGGCCATTTTCCGACCGCGCCCGGTAGCGAGTAACGTTGCCGACCATGCGTCTCGTCATCGCCCGTTGCTCCGTGGACTACGCGGGCCGGCTCTCCGCCCATCTGCCGTCGGCGACCAGGCTGCTCCTGGTCAAGGCCGACGGCAGTGTCTCCGTCCACGCCGACGACCGTGCCTACAAGCCGCTGAACTGGATGTCGCCGCCCTGCACGCTCAAGGAGGGCGAGGACGGGGTCTGGACGGTCACCAACAAGGCCGGCGAGCAGCTGATCATCACCATCGAGGAAGTGCTGCACGACTCCACCCACGAACTCGGCGTCGACCCCGGCCTGATCAAGGACGGCGTCGAGGCCCACCTCCAGGAGTTGCTGGCCGACCGCATGGAGGTGCTCGGCGAGGGGTGGAGCCTGGTACGCCGCGAGTACCCGACCGCCATCGGCCCGGTGGACATCCTGTGCCGGGACGCGTCCGGCACGACCGTCGCGATCGAGATCAAGCGCCGCGGCGAGATCGACGGCGTCGAGCAGCTCACCCGCTACCTCGAACTCCTCAACCGGGACCCCCTGCTGGCGCCCGTGAAGGGCGTCTTCGCGGCCCAGGAGATCAAGCCGCAGGCGCGGGTCCTCGCCACGGACCGCGGCATCGACTGCGTCGTCCTCGACTACGACGCGCTGCGCGGCATCGAGGACGACAAGCTCCGCCTCTTCTGACGGACGCCGTCCTCGCCCCGCCGGACGGTGGGGCGAGGACGGCGCGCGGCCCGGGCGGGCGCACCGGGCACCAGCCGACGGGCCGCGCCTCGTCAGGCGATCGTGCCGGAGGCGTCCGGGACGCCGGGCAGATCGGTGCCGGTCGCGGAACCGTCGGGAGCGCTCGCGCTGGCCGTGGTGCCGCCGTCGTCGGTACCGCCGTCCGTTCCGGTCTCGGTCGGGGTGGGATCGGTGGGAGTGCCCGAGCCCGAGGGCGACGTGGACGGGCTTCCGGTCGAACCGCCGTCCGTCGAGCCGCCGTCGGTCGGGTCGCCCGAGCCGCCGGAGTGGCTGCCGCCCGTGTTCCCTCCCCCGGTCTGGTTGCCGCCCGTGCCACCGCCGTGCGACCCACCGCCGGACCCGCCGCCGCCGGCCGCGCCGCCGCCCGTCGAGGAGCCGCCGCCGTCCCCGCCGTCGGTGCCGCCGGAGCCGCCACCGGACACGGACCCGGCACCGCCGGTGCCGGCCGCCGGTGCGGTCGCGGTGTCGCTGCCGCTCGCGGAGGGCCGGGGGCGCTGGCTGGAGCCGGGGCTCGGGATGTCCTCGGCCGGGAGGCCGTCGTCCGCGTTGTCCTCCTGTGCGGTCTCGACCGGCTTCACGTTCATGGGGGTGTTCTGGTCGCCCCCGGAGGCCGTCGTGCCGAGGGTGACGACGGTGCCGAGCACGGCGGCCAGCAGGGCCCCCGCACCGGCGGCGACGAGGTTGCGGCGCGAGCCGGTCAGGACGCGGCGCGGGGCGGTGGCCGCCGCGGCCAGGCCCTTGCCGATGATCGTCGTCGGCGCCTCGGACATGTCGGTGCCCGTCGCCGGCGTCTCGACGCCGGCGAGGCCCGTGCCGGGCACAGGACCGCCCTCCCGGTCCACGACGAGCGCGAGGGTCCGCCGCCCCACCGTGGTGCCCTGGCGGTCCGCCAGGGCGCCGCGCAGGGCTATCGAGGCCTCCAGTTCGCTGCGGGCCCGGTCCAGGTTGCCCGTGCACAGCGCCAGGACGCCGAGTTCATGGAGGAAGTACGCCTCCTCGGCCACCTCCCCGGCGAGCCGGGCGGCCTCCTGGCCGACGCGCAGCGCACGCTCCCAGGCGCTCCAGTGCATGGCGGCGGCGAGGACGGGCGCCACCGTACGGGCCAGGAGCACCGCGGCGCTGGCGTGGCCGCCGTCGCGCGCGGCGCCGAGGGCGGCCAGGATGGCCTCCGCCTCGGCGGCGACGCGCCGCGGGGTGACCGAGGGGTGCCCGGCCCACCAGGCGTAGTGCTGCGCGGCGGCCAGCGCCTGCGGGGAGCCCTCGGCGGCGGCCCCGGCCGCGAGACCGTCCACGAGGGCGAGTTGCCGGGCCACGCCCGCCGCGAGGCGGTGGTGCGCGGCGACGGGCACGGCGAGCCCGACGGCCACGATCTCGCCGAGCGCGGCGTCGCCGTGGGTCTCGCCGACGAGTGCCGGAAGGTGCGACTGGTGCGGGCACTCGCCGCCCAGGGCCACGGCGAAGCGCAGGGCCTCCTGGGCCGAGGCGCCGAGGCGGGAGGCGAGCAGGGCGGCCGGGGCGGCGCTCTCGGCGAGCGAGGGCAGCGGCACGTGCGAGGCCGACGCGGCCGGGTCGGCGCCGAAGGGCGCGTCGACGGGGAGTCCGTCGACGGCCTCGACGTCACCCCACACCGACTCGTCGGCCGCGAGGATCTCCGCCCCGAGGGCGTCGCGCTGCCGCAGCAGCGCGCCGGCCTGGACGAAGCGCAGCGGCAGACCCTCGGACTCGAACCAGAGGTCCGCCGCCCAGGCGGTCTCGTCCTCCTCCAGGGGACGGCCGGCGGAGAGCTCCAGCAGCTCCAGGCAGGCGACCCGGGTCAGTCCGGGGAGGAAGACCTCCTCGACCAGGGAGTCGGTGGCGGGGGCCGGCACGTCGGGCGTGGCCGACAGGACGAAGGCGCACTCGGGCGCCGCCGCGAGCAGTTCCTCCAGGGAGGCGCCGCCGAACTCCAGGTCGTCAAGGACGACGACCGCGCCGACGTTGCGCAGCAGCTCCAGCAGCCGGCCGCGGTCGGGGCGGTGGTCATCGGCGTCGTAGACGGTGCCGAACAGTTCCTGCAGCAGGTCGCTGGGGGTCCGCCGGTAGCCGGAGAGCCGGATCACGCCGTCGGGGGCGAGGTCCTCGCAGGCCTCGGCGACGACGTCGAGCAGCACGCTGCGGCCGGCGCCGGAGGGCCCGGTGACGCGCACCGAGCGGCCCCGGGAGAGCAGCCGCACCAGGCGCTCGCGTTCCTCCTCCCGCTCCAGCAGCGGAAGCTCGGGAGCGCGCGGCCCCGGCGGCACCGACGGGCGGGCGGCGGCGGTCAGCGCGGCGCGCCCCTCCGCCGTACGCCGCACGGGTGCGGGCAGGTCGGCGGGGGCGAGGGAGCTGACCTCGCTGCCGTCGACAGGATTGAGGGTCAGCCTGCAGTCGCCCACGACGAGTTCGACGACGCGTGGCGCGTCGCCGTCCGCCGTGCCCGCCCCGACCTCGAGGGCGAGCGGTTCGCGCGGCGGCCGGCCGGGGCGCAGGACCGGCAGGGTGCCGTCCTCCGCGCCGACGGCGGGCGGCAGCTCGGCCGGGCTCGTGGAGTCCTGTAGTGCGCCGTACTCGTCACCGGTCATGTCGGGTCCGTGTGGGTCCATTAGTCTCCGCCCCCCATGTGCGTCGCAGCGGGGCCCCACCGGGCCCGCGGTTCCGCCGTTGGACCGGTCCGGCTCCCCTCCTCGGCGTACGGGGTTGAGGCACGCCGGAACCGAACCCTAAACCTTCCCACAGTATGTGCGAAGCCCAGGGCGGCCATGCCGCCCTTGCGTCCGAATCTGTCCGGGGTTGCCGCTTCCGTGGCGGCGCGCCCGGTCGGTGCCCTAGGTCCGCGGCAGTGCTTCTGCCGCGATTCCCCCCTCGATGACCAGGATGCGGTGCAGCCTCGTGGCGACCAGCAGGCGCTGCATCTGCGCGGGCACGCCCCGCAGGACGAGGCGCCGGTCCGCCCGGCCGCAGCGACGGTGCGCCCCCATGATGACCCCCAGGCCCGTCGCGTCCCACGAGTCGAGTTCGGTCAGGTCGAGCACGAGGTCGCCGTGGCCGCCGTCCACCGCGCTGTGCAGGACCTTGCGGGCGTCCGCCGCGGTGCGGACGTCGAGGCGGCCCCCGACGACCAGCTCGGCGTGATCGCCCCTGATGTGCATTACGCCTCCCCGTGGAGTGAATGGGTGGAAACTGCCGTGGTTCTACGTAACTGACGGTCCGTCGTACGAAGAGGTTGCCGTCTGTGAGCGAACCGATACCGAATTCACCCTTGCGAGTGACAGGAGGGGTCCGAGGGGCCCAGCCCGCCGGTCGTCCGCACCGGGCCGGGCCCTTCTGGTTGACGCTCCGTCAGTACCGGTAGAAGCCCTCGCCGCTCTTGCGGCCGAGCGCGCCCGCGTCCACCATGCGCCGCATGAGCTCGGGCGGGGCGAACTTCTCGTCCTGGGACTCGGTGTAGATGTTGTCGGCGGCGTGCAGCAGGATGTCGACCCCGGTGAGGTCGGCGGTCGCCAGCGGGCCCATCGCGTGGCCGAAGCCGAGCTTGCAGGCGACGTCGATGTCCTCCGCCGTGGCGACGCCCGACTCGTAGAGCTTGGTGGCCTCGACGACCAGCGCCGCGATCAGCCGGGTGGTGACGAAGCCGGCCACGTCCCGGTTGACCACGATGGTCGTCTTGCCGATCTCCTCGGCGAAGGCCTTGGCGCGCGCCAGGGTCTCGTCGCCGGTCTTGTAGCCGCGGACCAGCTCGCACAGCTGCATGAGCGGCACCGGCGAGAAGAAGTGGGTGCCGACCACGCTCTCCGGGCGCTCCGTCACCGCCGCGATCTTGGTGATCGGGATGGCGGAGGTGTTGGAGGCCAGCACCGCGTCCGCCTTGGCGATCTTGTCGAGGGCGCGGAAGATCTCCTGCTTGACCTCGATCTTCTCGAAGACGGCCTCGACGACGATGTCGGCGTCGGCGGCCGCGTCCAGGTCGGTGGTGGTGGTGATGCGCGCGAGCGCGGCGTCCGCGTCCTCGGCGGTGAGCCTGCCCTTGGCGACGAACTTCCCGTAGGACGCCTCGATCCCGCCCTTGCCGCGGGCCAGCGCCTCGTCCGTGATGTCACGCAGGACGACCTCGTAGCCCGCCTGTGCGGACACCTGCGCGATGCCGGAGCCCATCAGGCCGGCTCCGATGACGGCGAGCTTCTTCGCCACGGCACACACCAATCTTCTCGATGCTGTTGCCGGGACCTTAACGCCGCTTCACAACGGAGCGCAGCAGGAAGAGAGGCGGGTCACCCTGTGTCCTTCGTCGCACAGTTGAGGGC
Organism: Streptomyces sp. NPDC111520; assembly: GCF_055635295.1. Taxonomy (NCBI): domain Bacteria; kingdom Bacillati; phylum Actinomycetota; class Actinomycetes; order Kitasatosporales; family Streptomycetaceae; genus Streptomyces; species Streptomyces sp. NPDC111520. The sequence goes on from NZ_JBVKBW010000006.1 coordinate 393,111, forward strand.
CCCGGCGCCCAGTTGCTGCCGCTGCGCGTCCAGTTTGACCGGGACCGCCCCCGGAGTCTGCTTCCGCCGCCCCCGGACGCGGGCCCGCCACGGGCCGCGCCCCGGGCGCGGCCTGACTACGCTCGACACATGGTCAATCTGACGCGCATCTACACGCGGACCGGGGACGACGGCACCACCGCCCTCGGCGACATGAGCCGCACGGCCAAGACCGACAGCCGCATCTCGGCCTACGCGGACGCCAACGAGGCCAACGCGGCGATCGGTGTGGCGCTCGCGCTCGGCGCGCTCCCGCAGGAGGTCGCGTCCGTCCTCGTACGGGTCCAGAACGACCTCTTCGACGTCGGCGCCGACCTCGCGACGCCCGTCGTGCCCGACCCCAAGTACCCGCCGCTGCGCGTCGAGCAGTCCTACGTGGACCGGCTGGAGGCGGACTGCGACCGCTTCCTGGAGGAGCTGGAGAAGCTGCGCAGCTTCATCCTCCCCGGCGGCACCCCGGGCGCCGCGCTGCTCCACCAGGCGTGCACGGTCGTCCGGCGCGCCGAGCGCTCCACGTGGACCGCGCTGGAGGAGCACGGCGAGACGATGAACCCGCTCACCGCCACCTACCTCAACCGGCTGTCCGACCTGCTGTTCATCCTGGCCCGGACGGCCAACAAGGAGGTCGGCGACGTGCTGTGGGTGCCCGGCGAGAACCGCTGACCGACCGCGCCCGCCGGCCGCGACGACGCGGAGGGCCGGCCCCGCCCGCTCAGGTACGCGGGCGGACGGCCGGCTCCCGCTTGGGCCACAGCGTGTAGCTCGCCGCGATGACGGCGTGGATCCCCGCCGTCACCGCCATCCGCCCCTGCCACTCCCCCAGGGCCGCCGTGCGCGAAGCGTCCGCGACGAGCCACACGGCCAGCTGCAGCAGGACCGCGGCGACGGCGGCGGACACCGCGGTACGGCCGAGCAACCGCCACTCGTGCACGGCCCGGGCCCGGCCGTACTTCGGCGCCGGCGGCGGCTTCGGGCCGCCCGCGAAACGGTGCGCGAACCGGGCGTCGGCCCAGCGGACGACGGAGTGGCCGTACCCGGCCGAGAAGCCGACGTAGACGGCGGCCAGACCGTGCCGGGCGGCGGCCTCGCCGCCGTCGCGCAGGTCGGCCACGGCGGCGGCCAGCAGCACCAGGTCCACCAGGGGCACGCACAGCAGCAGGGCCGCGCCCGTCCGGGGCCGGCGCAGCAGGTAGCGCACGGCGAGCCCGGCGCCGAGCAGCACCCAGAAGGCGATCTCGCACGCGATGATCAGCGTCACCAACATGCCGCAAGGCTCCCCCACCGCCGCCGCGGGAGGCGTCGCCTGCGCTGATGAGACCCGGCTGCAACCTTCGGTGTAGGCACCGGCTCCGCCCCCGGGCGGACGCGCGTCGTCCGCGCCGCGTGCTGGGATGGGCCCATGACGACCACCGCCGCCCGGCGCCCGCACCGCGACGACGTGCTGATCGCCGTGGCGGGGCTCGCGGGGGGCCTCACGATGTGGGCGTTCGGGCTGTACACCTACTCCGGGAACCATCCGGCGGGCGACCGCGCCTGGCTGCCCCTGCTGCCGCTGGCGATCATGGCCGCATGCGAGTTGCTGCGCCGGACCGCGCCCGGCGCCGCGATCGCCGTCGGCGTCCTCGCCTTCTGCGCGGACTTCGTGATCGGCTCGCTGCTGGTGACCGTGCTGATGTTCACCGACCTGGTGTACGCCGCCGTCCTGTACGGGCCGAAGCGGCTGGCCCGGATCGTCCCGGTCGGCAGCGTGCTCGGCACGGCGGCCCTCACCGCCACCGCCGTGGCGGTGCACCCGGTCGCCGAGTCCCTGCTCATCGGTGTGGTCGGCGCCCTGGTCTCGGTGGCCCCCGCCTCGACGGGCGCGATCGTACGACGGCACCGCGACGAGGCCGCCCACGAACGGCTGCGCGCGGAGCAGACCGCGCTCCTGGCCGAGCTGGACCGCCGGGAGGCGGTGGGCCGCGAGCGGGCCCGGATGGCCCGCGAACTGCACGACATGGTGGCGGGCCACCTCTCCGCGATCGCCGTCCACTCCACCGCCGCGCTGTCCCTGGACCGCCAGGAGGGCCCTGCCCGCCAGGCACTGGCGGTCATCCGGCAGAACAGCGTGGAGGGCCTGTCCGAGATGCGCCGGCTGATCGGGCTGCTGCGCGACTCGGCGGGCGAGGAGGGGGAGCCGGCCGCGGTCCCGCGGCTGGCCGGTCTGGACGTGCTCCTGCGGCAGATGCACGCGGCGGCCCCGCACTCGGCCTTCGTCCTGCGCGACGCGCGCCCCGAGGGCGCCGTCCCGCTGCCCGCGCCGGTGGAGCTGGCGGCCTACCGGATCGTGCAGGAGTCCTTGACCAACGTCCTGAAGCACGCGTCGCCGGGCGAGGTGCCCGTCATGCTGGAGCAGGACGGCAAGGCCCTGACGGTGACCGTGGCGAGCCCCTGCCGGAACGGCGCCGCCGCGCACCGGCCGGGCCCCCGCGCCCCCGGCTCCGGCAGCGGCCTGATCGGCATGCGGGAACGCACCGAGTTGCTGGGCGGCACCTTCGAGGCGGGCCGGGAGGGCACGACGTGGCGGGTACGGGCGGTACTGCCCACGGAGGGAAGCGCATGATCCGGGTGGTGGTCGCCGAGGACCAGTCCGCCGTACGCGCGGGACTGGTGCTCATCCTGGGTTCGGTGCCCGACATCGAGGTGGTCGGCGAGGCGGCCGACGGGGAGGCCGCGGTCCGCCTCGCCCGCGAGCTGCGCCCGGACGTGATCCTCATGGACCTCCAGATGCCCCGGCTGGACGGGGTCTCCGCCACCCGGGAGGTCGTCGGGGAGGGACTCGCCGACGTGCTCGTCCTCACCACGTTCGACCTGGACGAGTACGTCTTCGGGGCACTGCGCGCGGGCGCCGCGGGATTCCTGCTGAAGGACACCGAGGCGGACCTGCTGATCGAGGGCGTACGGCTGGTGGCCCGCGGCGAGGGGATGATCGCGCCCGCGGTGACCCGCCGGCTGATTGGCGAGTTCGCCCGCCCGCGGCCGCGTCCGGCTGCCGACCACGCCGCCCTCGGCACGCTGACGCCCCGGGAGCGCGAGGTGCTGGTCTGCGTGGGCCAGGGCCTGTCCAACGCGGAGATCGCGGCACGCCTGGAGATGGCGGAGGCCACCGCGAAGACGCACGTCAGCCGCATGCTGGCCAAGCTGGAGCTGCGCAGCCGCGTGCAGGCAGCGGTGCTCGCGCAGGAGTTGGGGCTGTCGGTACGGCCGTAGGGCCGGGCAGGACCGGACGGCGCCTGTCGGGCGACGTTCACCCTTCCCCAGCCGGGAGGGGCGGAAGCGGACTGCTAGGCGACGTTCACCCTCTGCCCCGGAGGGGCGGCCTCGAGCCAGGCGAGGAAGCCGGTGAGGGCGTCGTCGCTCATGGCGAGTTCCAGACGGGTGCCGCGGTGCTCGCAGACCAGGATGACGGCGTCGGAGAGGAGCGCCAGCTCCTCCTGCCCCTCCGGGAGGCGCCGGTGCAGCACCTCGATGGCGGAGCGCTCCAGCACCCGGCGCGGCCGGGGCGCGTAGGAGAAGACCCGGAACCACTCGATCCGGTCACCGCTGTAGCGGGCGACGCCGTAGGCCCAGCCCTTGCCCGAGGGCTCACCGGCAGCGGTGGGCGGCATCCGCAGGCTGCAGTCGAACGTGCCGCCGGGCCGCTGGATCAGCCGGCGCCGCAGCCCGAAGACGAACAGCCCCAGCAGCGCAAGCGCCACCAGGGCCCCGCACACCTGAAAAGCGAGGATCACGCCCACCGACCTCCTCGCTCCGTGTCACGAATAGGGATACTGCAGCCGCGGGACACCCTCACGGGCCTCCCGCGGCTCATGGCCCAGTGGGCCGGATGCTCAGCGCGACCCGCTGGTCGCGGCGATCAGCCGGACCTCGGCCCGGCGCTCGCCGGCGGCGTCGGCGTCGGCCTTCGCCCGCTCCAGGGCCCGCTCCGCACGCTGGACGTCGATCTCCTCGGCGAGCTCGGCGATCTCCGCCAGCACCGAGAGCTTGTTGTCCGCGAAGGAGATGAAGCCTCCGTGCACCGCCGCGACGACGGTGCCGCCCTCGCCGGTGCGGATGGTCACGGGGCCGGACTGGAGCACGCCCAGCAGCGGCTCGTGGTTCGGCATGACGCCGATGTCGCCGGACTCGGTGCGTGCGACGACAAGTGTGGCCGCGCCGGACCAGACGTTGCGGTCCGCTGCGACCAGCTCGACGTGCAGCTCAGCCAAGATGGCTCCTCGGGTCGGCACCCGCCGCCGTCCGGCGGGTGCATAAAACAAAGGATAACGGGGGTGCGGCAAGGGGGCGGACACAGGGTCCGCCCCCTGCCACGGTGAGCCGTCGGGCGACGGGCGTCAGCTGACGCCGAGCTCGCGGGCGTTGCGCTCGAGGTCCTCGATGCCACCGCACATGAAGAACGCCTGCTCAGGGAAGTGGTCGTACTTTCCGTCGGCGATGGCGTTGAACGCGGAGATCGACTCGTCCAGCGGGACGTCGGAGCCGTCGACGCCGGTGAACTGCTTCGCCGCGTGGGTGTTCTGCGACAGGAAGCGCTCGATGCGGCGGGCGCGGTGGACGGTGAGCTTGTCCTCCTCGCCCAGCTCGTCGATACCGAGGATCGCGATGATGTCCTGGAGGTCCTTGTACTTCTGCAGGATCCCCTTGACGCGCATGGCGCACTCGTAGTGGTCCGCCGCGATATAGCGGGGGTCCAGGATGCGGGACGTCGAGTCCAGCGGGTCGACCGCCGGGTAGATGCCCTTCTCCGAGATCGGACGCGACAGAACGGTCGTCGCGTCCAGGTGGGCGAAGGTGGTCGCCGGCGCCGGGTCGGTCAGGTCGTCCGCGGGGACGTAGATCGCCTGCATCGAGGTGATCGAGTGACCACGGGTCGAGGTGATGCGCTCCTGGAGGAGGCCCATCTCGTCCGCGAGGTTCGGCTGGTAACCCACCGCGGAGGGCATGCGGCCGAGCAGCGTGGAGACCTCGGAGCCGGCCTGGGTGAAGCGGAAGATGTTGTCGATGAAGAACAGCACGTCCTGCTTCTGCACATCGCGGAAGTACTCCGCCATGGTCAGACCCGCCAGCGCCACACGGAGACGGGTGCCCGGGGGCTCGTCCATCTGACCGAAGACCAGCGCGGTCTTGCTGAGGACGTCGGACTCCTCCATCTCCTGGATGAGGTCGTTGCCCTCACGGGTGCGCTCGCCGACGCCGGCGAACACGGAAACGCCCTCGTGCAGCTTCGCCACACGCATGATCATTTCCTGGATGAGGACGGTCTTGCCGACACCGGCGCCGCCGAACAGGCCGATCTTGCCGCCCTTGACGTACGGGGTCAGCAGGTCGACGACCTTCAGGCCGGTCTCGAACATCTCGGTCTTCGACTCGAGGTCCTCGAACTTCGGCGCCTTGCGGTGGATCGCCCAGCGCTCGCCGACGTTGGCGTTCTCCTCGGGGACGTTCAGCACCTCACCGAGGGTGTTGAACACCTTGCCCTTGGTGAAGTCGCCGACCGGGACGGTGATGCCCGTGCCCGTGTCGGTCACCACGGACTGGCGGACCAGGCCGTCGGTGGGCTGCATGGAGATGGCGCGGACCAGGCCGTCACCCAGGTGCTGGGCGACCTCGAGGGTCAGCGTCTTCTTCTTGCCGTCCTCGGCCGGGTCGGCGACCTCGACGTGGAGGGCGTTGTAGATCTCCGGCATGGCGTCGACGGGGAACTCCACGTCGACGACCGGGCCGATGACCCGGGCGACGCGGCCCGTGGCAGCGGCCGTCTCAACAGTGGTGGTCATGTTTAGTCACTCCCCGCAGACGCGTCGGCCAGGGCGCTGGAGCCACCGACGATCTCGCTGATTTCCTGGGTGATTTCGGCCTGGCGGGCCTGGTTGGCAAGCCGCGTGAGCGTCTTGATGAGCTCCTCGGCGTTGTCGGTCGCCGACTTCATCGCGCGGCGGCGGGCGGCGTGCTCGGAAGCGGCACCCTGCAGCAGCGCGTTGAAGATCCGGCTCTCGACGTACCGCGGCAGCAGCGCGTCCAGGACGCCCTCCGCCGACGGCTCGAAGTCGTACAGGGGGAGGATCTCCCCCTCCTTGCGGGCCTCGCCACCGGTGGCGTCGTCCAGGGACAGCGGCAGCAGCCGCCTCTCCACCGGCGCCTGCGTCAGCATCGACACGAACTCCGTGAAGACGATGTGCAGTTCGTCGACGCCGCCCTCGGCCGTGTCCTTGAGGACCTGGTCGATCAGCGGGTCGGCCACGGACTTGGCGTCCGCGTAGGCCGGCTTGTCGGTGAACCCGGTCCACGACCCGGCGATCGGGCGCTCACGGAAGCCGTAGTACGCCACGCCCTTGCGGCCGATGATGTAGTGCACGACCTCCTTGCCCTCCGCGCGCAGCCGCTCGGTGAGCCGGTCGGCAGCCTTGATCGCGTTGGACGAGTAGCCGCCGGCCAGACCGCGGTCGCTCGTGACGAGCAGCACCGCGGCGCGGGTCGGGTTCTCGGCCTCGGTGGTCAGCGGGTGGTTCGTGTTGGAACCGGTCGCGACCGCCGCGACGGCCCGGGTGAGCTCGTCGGCGTACGGGGACGATGCCGCGACCTGGCGCTGGGCCTTGACGATCCGGGACGCGGAGATCATCTCCATCGCCTTCGTGATCTTCTTCGTCGCGGTGACGGTCTTGATGCGGCGCTTGTATACCCGAAGCTGGGCGCCCATGCTCAGCCCTCACCCAGCAGCTTGCCGTCCGAGGTCTCGAACTGCTTCTTGAACTCCGCGACCGCGTCGGTCAGGGCCTCGACGGTGTCGTCGCCGAGCTTGCCGGTCTCGGCGATGCTCAGCAGCAGGTCCTTCTTCTCGCGGCGGAGGTAGTCCAGCAGCTCGCGCTCGAAGCGGCGGATGTCCTCGACCGGCACGTCGTCCAGCTTGCCGGTGGTGCCGGCCCAGATGGAGACGACCTGGTCCTCGATCGGGAACGGGGCGTACTGGCCCTGCTTCAGCAGCTCGACCATGCGCTTGCCGCGCTCCAGCTGCGCCTTGGAGGCCGCGTCCAGGTCGGAACCGAAGGCGGCGAACGCCTCGAGCTCGCGGTACTGGGCGAGGTCCACGCGCAGGCGGCCGGCGACCGACTTCATGGCCTTGATCTGCGCCGAGCCACCGACTCGGGAGACCGAGATACCGACGTTCAGCGCCGGTCGCTGGCCCGCGTTGAACAGGTCGGACTCCAGGAAGCACTGGCCGTCGGTGATGGAGATGACGTTGGTCGGGATGAACGCCGACACGTCGTTGGCCTTGGTCTCGACGACCGGCAGACCGGTCATCGAGCCGGCGCCCAGCTCGTCGGAGAGCTTGGCGCAGCGCTCCAGCAGACGGGAGTGCAGGTAGAAGACGTCACCCGGGTAGGCCTCACGGCCCGGCGGGCGGCGCAGCAGCAGGGAGACGGCGCGGTAGGCGTCGGCCTGCTTGCTCAGGTCGTCGAAGACGATCAGGACGTGCTTGCCCTGGTACATCCAGTGCTGGCCGATGGCCGAGCCGGTGTACGGGGCGAGGTACTTGAAGCCGGCCGGGTCGGACGCCGGAGCCGCGACGATCGTCGTGTACTCCAGGGCGCCTGCCTCCTCCAGCGAGGCGCGCACGCCCGCGATGGTGGAGCCCTTCTGGCCGATGGCGACGTAGATGCAGCGGACCTGCTTCTTCGGGTCGCCGGAACGCCAGTTGTCGCGCTGGTTGATGATCGTGTCGATCGCCAGGGCGGTCTTGCCGGTCTGGCGGTCGCCGATGATCAGCTGGCGCTGGCCGCGGCCGATCGGGGTCATCGCGTCGACGGCCTTGAGGCCGGTCTGCATCGGCTCGTGCACGGACTTACGGGCCATGACGCCGGGAGCCTGGAGCTCCAGGGCGCGGCGGCCGTCGGTCTCGATCTCGCCGAGGCCGTCGATCGGGTTGCCGAGCGGGTCGACGACGCGACCCAGGTATCCCTCGCCGACCGCGACGGAGAGCACCTCACCGGTGCGGCGCACCGGCTGGCCCTCCTCGATGCCGCTGAACTCGCCGAGAACGATCGCACCGATCTCGCGCTCCTCGAGGTTGAGGGCGAGACCGAGGGTGCCGTCCTCGAACTTCAGCAACTCGTTCGCCATGGCCGAGGGCAGACCCTCGACCTTCGCGATACCGTCGCCGGCCAGGCTGACCGTTCCGACCTCCTCGCGCGAGGCCGCGTCCGGCTGGTACGACTGGACAAAGTTCTCCAGCGCGTCCCGGATCTCCTCCGGCCGGATCGTGAGCTCCGCCATCTGGGTTCCCTGCTCTCCTTGTTGGGCCCGAAGTATTCGCTACGGCCCAACTCGGGCCGCTGATACTGCTCTTTGAGTTGGTGGCTGGTTCAGCCGGCCATCCGCCGGCTCGCCTCTTCGAGGCGGTCCGCGATGGTCCCGTCGATGACCTCGTCGCCGACCCGAACCGAGATGCCGCCGCGGACCGCGGGGTCCACGTCCAGGTTCAGGTGCACCTGCCGGCCGTAGATCGTGGCCAGCGCGGCACCGAGGCGCTGCTTCTGCCCATCGCTCAGCGGCACCGCCGAGACCACGACCGCGACCGTGCGGTCACGGCGCGTCGCCGCCAGCTTGGACAGGGCGTCGATCCCTGCCTCCAGGCTACGGCCTCGCGGTTGGGTCACGAGACGGACCACGATCCGCTCGGTGACCGCGTTGACGCGGCCGTCCAGCAGCGAGTGCAGCAGGGTCGTCTTGGCCCGGGTGCTCGCGGCGCGGTCGGTCAGCGCCGCCCGCAGCTCGCTGCTGCCGGAGACGATGCGGCCGAAGCGGAACAGCTCGTCCTCGACGCCGTCGAGGTGACCCGCCCGCTCCGCGGCGACCAGGTCGGCGCTGTAGGAAAGCTCCTCCAGCGCGTCGGCGAGATCGCGCGACTGCGACCAGCGGCTGCGGACCATGCCCGAGACCAGGTCGGACGTCTCGCCGCCGATCTGCCCGCCGAGGACCGCCTGCGCCAGGCCCGCCTTGGCCTCACCCGGCTGGGCCGGGTCGGTCAAGGCGCGGCGCAGCGAACCCTCGCGGTCGAGCAGCCCCGTGACGGCGGCCAGCTCCTCGGCGAGCTTCGCCGCGTCGACGGACGTGCTGTCCGTCAGTGCGTCGAGGCGCTCGCGCGCGGTGGCCAGTGCCTCGCGGCTCGCTCCGTTCATCGCGCGGCCTCGGCCTTCTCCTCGAGCTCGTCGAGGAAGCGGTCGATCACGCGGCTCTGGCGGGCGGTGTCCTCGAGGGACTCACCGACGATCTTGCCGGCCAGGTCGGTGGCCAGCTTGCCGACGTCCTGGCGCAGGGCGTGCGCGGCGGACCGGCGGTCGGCCTCGATCTGGGCGTGGCCGGCCGCGATGATCTCCTCGCGCTGCCGCTGGCCTTCCGCACGCATCTCGGCGATGAGCGCGGCGCCCTGCTCCTGCGCCTCCTGGCGCAGACGCGCGGCCTCGTGGCGGGCCTCGGCGAGCGACTGCTTGTACTCCTCGAGGGTCCGCTGAGCCTCGGCCTGTGCGGCCTCGGCCTTCTCCATGCCGCCCTCGATGGCCTCGCGACGCTCGTCCAGAACCTTGTTGATGTTCGGGAGCAGCTTCTTGGCGAGGAAGAAGAAGACGATGGCGAAGGCGATGAGACCGATGACGAGCTCTGGGATCGGCGGGATGAGGGGGTTCTCCGCCTCCTCGGCCGCCAGCTGTGCCAGGGCGTTCACATCAGTGCCTTCCGTCGAAAGGGGTTGGTCTCGTCAGCCCGGACTCAGGAGGTCGGGTAGACGAACGGCATGACCAGACCGATCAGCGCGAGCGCCTCACAGAAGGCGAAGCCGAGGATCTGGTTGGCGCGGATCAGGCCGGCGGCCTCGGGCTGGCGGGCGAGGGCCTGCGTACCGTTGCCGAAGATGATGCCGATGCCGACGCCGGGGCCGATGGCCGCGAGGCCGTAGCCGATGGAGCCCAGGTTGCCGAGGATCTGGGTGGCGGCGAGGTTCACAGCGGACATGCTGTTTCTTCCTTCTCTTTCACGGACCGGTGGGGGTTGGCCACCGGACAATCGGGGGGCTGTGCGTCGTGCGGGTGCTCAGTGGTGCTCGGCGAGCGCGCCCTGGACGTACGAGCAGGCCAGCAGCACGAAGACGTACGCCTGGACGGCCTGGATGAAGAGCTCGAAGGCGGTCATGACGATGACCATCACGAACGAGACGCTGGCGTAGGCGATGCCGATCCCGTTGAGCAGGTACCAGCTGGCGATGGTGAACAGCAGCAGCAGGACGTGACCCGCGAACATGTTGGCGAACAGTCGCACCGCGTGGGTGAACGGCCGGACGATCACGTTGGACAGGAACTCCAGGCCGACGACCATCGGCAGCACCGCGCCGAGGTTCTTGTCGTAACCCGTGATGTTCTTCCAGCCCCCGACGAAGCCGTGCTTCTTGAAGGTCAGCGACATCCACGTGATGTACACGATCGCGGCGAGCGCGGCCGGGTAGCTGATGATCGCCGTCACGGGGAACTGGGCGATCGGGACGATCGACCAGAGGTTCATGATCCAGACGAAGAAGAACAACGCGACCATGAAGGGCACGTACTTCTCGCCGTCCCGCTTGCCGATCGTCTCGTAGACGATGCCGCGGCGGACGAAGTCGTAACCGGCCTCGGCGACCATCTGCAGCTTGCCCGGGACGATCTTCGGCTTGGCGAAGGCAGCCCAGAAGAAGCCGACGATCACGATGCTGCCGAGCAGCGCCAGCAGCATCGTCTTGTTGAAGTAGACGCTGCTGTCCCCGTCGCCGATCAGCGGCTTGAAGAGGAAGGAGTGCAGGCCGGGGGCCGGGAAGCCGCACCCGTCGAAGATGTGGCAGTTCGTCTCGAAGGCGAGCGTCGTTACATCACTCACCGAGAGCTCCTTCAGCGTGGCGCATAGGTACGGCAACCTCTACGTGTCGGCGCGGCGCACGGCCACGGAACGGCACTGGACTGGTGTTACGGATGTGGGGGCGGCGGGTGGGCGCTGAGCCGAAGGGCTGTTGCGAAGGCATGACTGCCACCCGCGCCAGCTCTGCCGCAGTTGAGACCGGACGATAGCAAACGAGCGGAAGCCCGCTTGCACCGGCCCTGCTTTTCACGTCGGGGTTCCGGCGGAGCCGGGCTCCACGTACAGCATCTTGGTCTTCATATGAGCACGGGCCTGGGCGGCGATCCACACCAGGGTCGTGCCGAGCAGGGTGAACGCGAACACCTGGGTGTCGAACAGCGTCGTGTTCTTGAACACGGCCAGCACGATGGCGAGCAGCAGCAGCTGCACGGTGTAGAGCATCAGGCCCATCGCCTGGAAGAGCGAGGGGTAGGAACGGGCGGTGCGCTGAAGCACCGTCAGACCGATTCCCATGAAGGCGATCACGACCACCGCGCCGAAGCCCGCGCCGATCGCCCCCTTGCCGCCCGCGAGCGCGCTGGACACAGCGACCGCGATCACCCCCGCGGCGGCGGCGGGCACGGCGCAGTTCAGGAGCGTTCGGACGTCGTTGGACTGCATGGCGGCAGCTCCTCCGGCGAGGTTGGGAGTACAGGGGTCGTCGAGGACGAGCGTAGCCCGGCGGCGGGGACATGCCTCACGCCGGAAGACCATCGCACTAGGGTCTTTCGGCTTGATTCCGGGTTCTCGTGAACGGTATCACAAACTATTTGATGAGGTCTTTACCCGGTTCGTGTGCGACCTGTCACACGGACGGCGCAATCCTCGCGGCGCCTGGCCGACGCCGCAAGGACTGTGTGCTATCGGACCGCCGGCCTACGGGCGGGTGCCCGCGCCGCGGCCGGCGTCCACCAGGGAACGGGCGCTGAGCGCGGTCGCGCCGTTGACGCCGGGGGCCTCCCCCGCGGCGATGGTGGCCGCCGCGGCGGCGTGGGCCGCCTGCGCGGCCTCCGCCTGGGTACGGCGGTACCGCGGCGGGACGAACGCCTCGGCCCAGCGCGGGGCCCGGGGCCGGAAGCGCGGCATGAGCAGGGCGCTCAGACCCATCGCGCTCAGCATCACGATGCCCAGGACGATCCACAGGCTGGAGGAGTTGACCGAGAAGGCGACCGCTCCGAAGGCGATCAGCGCGGACCAGAAGTACATGATCCACACGGCCCGGCTGTGCGAGTGGCCGATGTCCAGCAGCCGGTGGTGCAGGTGGCCGCGGTCGGCGGCGAACGGCGACTGCCCGTTCCAGGTGCGGCGCACGATGGCCAGCACCAGGTCCGCGGCGGGGATCGCGATGAGCGTCAGCGGCAGCACCAGGGGCATGTAGACCGGCACCATGAAGTGCGTGGTGTCGCGGGTCGAACCGGTGAGGTTGGTGATCGCGTCGGGGTCGGTCTGGCCGGTGATCGAGATGGCCCCGGAGGCCAGCACCAGGCCGATCAGCATCGATCCCGAGTCACCCATGAAGATCCGCGCGGGGTGCAGGTTGTGCGGCAGGAAGCCCAGGCACATCCCGATGAGGATGGCGCTGAACAGCGTCGCCGGGGCGGCGGCCTCGATGCCGTAGCCGTACCAGATGCGGTACGCGTACATGAAGAACGCGATCGCGGCGATGCACACCATTCCGGACGCGAGTCCGTCGAGTCCGTCGACGAAGTTCACCGCGTTGATCGTGATCACGACCAGGGCCACGGTCAGCAGGGTCGACTGCACCGGCGTGAGCGCCACGATGCCCTTGCCCGGGATCGGCAGCCACAGAACGGTGAGGCCCTGCAGCACCATCACGCCGGCCGCGATCATCTGCGCGCCCAGCTTGATCAGGGCGTCCACGCCCCACTTGTCGTCCAGCACGCCCAGCAGCCAGATCAGTCCGGCGCCGGAGAGCAGCGCCCGCGGCTCGTTGGAGAGCTCGAAGACGCTCTTGAGGTTGGTCAGGTGGGCCGCCACCAGCAGGCCCGCGCACAGCCCGCCGAACATGGCGATGCCGCCGAGGCGTGGCGTGGGTTCGCGATGGACGTCGCGATCGCGGATCTCGGGCATGGCGCCCGCCGCGATGGCGAACTTCCGCACCGGCCCCGTGAGGAGGTAGGTCACGGCTGCTGCCACGCACAGGGTCAAGAGGTACTCACGCACGGGCACACCCTATTCGCGTCCGGGTGGCGACTGTAAACACAGACGAAGACTCACAGCGAGTACCCAGGGTTGCACACACCACTCGCGGGTTCGGTCCGGCCCCCCTGTGAAGCGCGTCTCAGCCGGGGTACGGCGGGAATGCCTCCACCAGTTCCGCGACCTCGCCCGCCAGCCCCCGCTCCTCCCGCAGCGCCCGCACGATCAGGTCCGCGACCTGCGGCATCTGCTCCTCGCGCATCCCCTGGGTGGTCACCGACGCGGTGCCCAGCCGGATGCCCGAACCCGCCGTGCAGGGCTCGGTGTCGAACGGCAGCGTGTACTTGTCCAGCACGATCCCGGCGGCCGCGCACAGCCCGCGGGCGCGCATCCCGGTGACGCCGAGCGCCGACACGTCGGCGGCGATCAGGTGGGTGTCCGTGCCGCCGGTGGCGATGCGCAGGCCGTGAGCGGCGAGCGCCCCGGCGAGCGTACGGGCGTTGGCGACGACCTGGTGCGCGTAGAGCGCGAACTCCGGCCGCGCCGCCTCGGCGAGGGCCGCCGCCTTCGCCGCGACGGCGTGCATGTGCGGGCCGCCCTGCGAGAAGGGGAAGACCGCCCGGTCGATGCGCTGGGCCAGGTCGGCGCCGCACAGCACGAGCCCGCCGCGCGGGCCGCGCAGCGTCTTGTGCGTGGTGGCGCACACCACGTCCGCGTACGGCACCGGGTTGGGGGCGGCGCCGCCGGCGACCAGGCCGAGCGTGTGCGCGGCGTCCACGATCAGGTACGCGCCGACGTCGTCCGCGATCTCCCGGAAGGCGGCGAAGTCGATGTGCCGCGGGTAGGCGATGCCGCCGCAGACGATCGCCTTCGGGCGGTGCCGGTGGGCCAGCTCCCGCAGCTGCGCGTAGTCGATCAGGCCGCCCTCCTCGAAGGACGCGCCCCGCGTCACCCCGTACCCGGCGATGCGGAACCAGCGGCCGGAGAAGTTCGACTCGGACCCGTGGGTGAGGTGGCCGCCGTGCGCCAGCGACATCGCCAGGACGGTGTCCCCGGGGACCAGGAGGGCCGCGTAGGCGGCCAGCACGGCCGAGGAGCCGGAGTAGGGCTGCACGTTGGCGTGCGCGGCTCCGAACAGCCGTGTGGCCCTTTCCACGGCCAGCCGCTCGGCCAGGTCCACCAGCTCGCAGCCGGCGTGGTGGCGGTGACCGGGATAGCCCTCGGCGTACTTGTTGGCGAGCGGCGAGCCGAGCGCGGTCAGGACGGCCGGCGAGGTGAAGTTCTCGCCCGCGATCAACTGCAGGCACGAGGCCTGCCGCTGGGCCTCCCCGAGGAGGATGTCGGCCAGCTCGGGGTCATGGGCGCGCAGCTCGTCCAGGCCGCGGTCACCGGCCGGGAGCGTGGGGGCGGCGGCTATGTGGGGTGAAGACGCTTCCGCGGTGGGCATGGCGGCGCTCCCGGGGGCGGCTGGGAAGGTTCTCACCTGCCACTGTTGCACCCTTCCGGACATTTCGCGCCGCGTTGTGCTCCACCGGGGGCCGCGATCCCGGTACCGGCCGCGGCGCGGTGCCCCGGTGCCCCCCGCGGTGACCGCCCCGGGGGCCGGGCGGGACGCGGTGAAACCTTTCCGCGCCGCCGGTCAGGCGGTCGGCGCCGGAACCCCGGTGAGGGCGGTCATGACGGGGTCCAGCGCGTCGTGGATCTCCTCGCCGATGCTGCGGAAGAACGTCAGCGGGGCGCCGTACGGGTCGTACACCTCGTCCGCGTCCGCGGTGGGCGCCAGCAGCCAGCCGCGCAGGGCCGCGGCGGCGCGCACCAGGGACCGCGCGCGCTCGGTCACACTGCCCTCGGGCAGCGTCGCCGGGTCTATCGCCTTCACCAGCCGGGTGAACTCCTTCAGCGTGAAGGTGCGCAGCCCCGCCGCGTGCCCCATGGAGATCACCTGGGCGCGGTGGTCGCGGGTCGCGGTCAGCACGAGGTCGGCGTCGATCACGTGGTCGTCGAGGAGTTCGCGCCCGAGGAAGCCCGTCGGGTCGGCGGCGTACTCGGCGAGCACCGTCGCGGCGTGCGCCTCCATCGGGGCGCCCTCGTGCCCCCAGGTGCCGGCGCTCTCCACGACGATCCCCGCGGCGCCGTCACCGAGCCGCAGCGTCAGCTCGTGCCGGGTCAGCCGCTCGGCCATCGGCGAGCGGCAGACGTTGCCGGTGCAGACGTGGAGGATGCGGAACGGGCGCTCGCCGTGATCCCACTGCCCGGGTATGGGCGGTGTCAATTGCCGACCTCCAGGTCGGGTACGACCTCGCGCAGCTGCTCCGCGCTGATCGCACCCGCCCGCAGCAGGACGGGTACCTTGCCGGTGACGTCCACGATGGAGGACGGCACGGCCGCGGGCGTCGGGCCGCCGTCGAGGTAGATCGCGACGGAGTCGCCCAGCATCTCCTGCGCCGCGTCGCAGTCCTGCGGGGAGGGGTGTCCGGTCAGGTTGGCGCTGGAGACGGCCATCGGGCCGGTCTCGGTCAGCAGCTCGATGGCGACCGGGTGCAGCGGCATGCGGACGGCGACGGTGCCGCGGGTGTCCCCCAGGTCCCACTGCAGCGACGGCTGGTGGCGCGCGACGAGGGTCAGCGCGCCAGGCCAGAAGGCGTCGACCAGTTCCCAGGCCTGCTCGGTGAAGTCGGTGACCAGGCCGTGCAGGGTGTTCGGGGAGCCCACCAGCACGGGCGAGGGCATGTTGCGGCCCCGGCCCTTGGCCTCCAGCAGGTCGCCGACGGCCTCGGCGTTGAACGCGTCCGCGCCGATCCCGTAGACGGTGTCCGTCGGCAGCACCACGAGCTCGCCGCGGCGTACGGCGGACGCGGCCTCGCGCAGTCCGGCAACCCGGTCCGTCGCGTCCGAGCAGTCGTAACGGCGTGCCATCAGCAGACCTCCATGACGTGCGGCGCCGTGGTCACGGCGTCGCCTTGCGGGCAGTGGTGAACCGGGGGCGGTTGTTGAGGTCGGGGTGGTCGGCGGCGTCCGCCCAGCCGGCCTCCTCGGTGAAGATCCAGGGCACCTGGCCGCCCTGGGTGTCGGCGTGCTCGATCACGACGACCCCGCCCGGCCGCAGCAGCCGGTGCGCGGTGCGCTCGATGCCGCGGATGGTGTCCAGGCCGTCCTCACCGGAGAACAACGCCATCTGGGGGTCGTGGTCGCGGGCCTCCGGCGCCACGTACTCCCATTCGGTGAGCGGGATGTACGGCGGGTTGGAGATCACCAGGTCCACCTGGCCGTCGAGGTCCGGGAAGGCCTCCAGGGCGTCCCCCTGCCGCAGGTCGACCTTGCTGCCCTCGACGTTCTTCCTGGCCCACACCAGTGCCTCGTCGGACAGCTCCACCGCGTGCACCCGGCTGCGCGGCACCTCCTGCGCCAGGGCGAGCGCGATCGCGCCCGAACCCGTGCACAGGTCCACGATGAGCGGCTCGGCGACGTCCATCGCGCGCACCGCGTCTATGGCCCACCCGACGACCGACTCGGTCTCCGGACGGGGCACGAACACCCCCGGGCCGACCTGGAGCTCCAGGTAGCGGAAGAACGCCCGGCCCGTGATGTGCTGCAGCGGCTCGCGGGCCTCACGGCGGGCCACGGCCTCCCAGTAGCGCGCGTCGAAGTCGGCGTCGGCGACGGTGTGCAGCGCGCCGCGCTTCACCCCGTGCACGTACGCCGCGAGCTCCTCGGCGTCGAACCGCGGCGAGGGAACGCCGGCGTCGGCCAGCCGCTGGGTCGCCTGGGCGACCTCGGCGAGCAGCAGGTTCACGTTCTCCGCCTCCGGTTCAGCTTCCGTCGCCCGCGGCCGCCAGCTTGGCGGCCGAGTCGGCGTCGACGCAGGCCTGGATCACCGCGTCCAGGTCGCCGTCGAGGACCTGGTCCAAGTTGTACGCCTTGAAGCCGACGCGGTGGTCGGAGATGCGGTTCTCCGGGAAGTTGTACGTACGGATGCGCTCGCTGCGGTCCACCGTGCGCACCTGGCTGCGACGGGCGTCGGAGGCCTCGCGCTCCGCCTCCTCCTGCGCCGCGGCCAGCAGCCGGGAGCGCAGGATGCGCATCGCCGACTCCTTGTTCTGCAGCTGGCTCTTCTCGTTCTGGCAGGAGACGACCAGCCCGGACGGCAGGTGGGTGATGCGCACCGCGGAGTCGGTGGTGTTGACCGACTGGCCGCCGGGGCCCGAGGAGCGGTAGACGTCGATCCGCAGGTCGTTGGGGCCGATCTCGACCTCGACCTCGTCGGCCTCGGGGGTCACCAGCACGCCGGCGGCGGAGGTGTGGATGCGGCCCTGCGACTCGGTGGCCGGCACGCGCTGGACGCGGTGCACGCCGCCCTCGTACTTCAGCCGGGCCCAGACGCCCTGGCCGGGCTCGGTGGCGCCGCCCCCGCCCTTGGTCTTCACCGCGACCTGGACGTCCTTGTAGCCGCCGAGGTCGGAGGCGTTGGCGTCGATGATCTCGGTCTTCCAGCCCGCGCGCTCCGCGTAGCGCAGGTACATGCGCAGCAGGTCGCCCGCGAAGAGCGCCGACTCCTCGCCGCCCTCGCCGGCCTTGACCTCGAGGATCACGTCCTTGTCGTCGCTGGGGTCGCGCGGGACCAGCAGCAGCCGCAGCTTTTCGGTGAGCTCCTCGCGGTGCCGCTCCAGCTCCTTGACCTCGGCGACGAAGTCCGGGTCGTCCGCGGCGAGTTCACGGGCGGTCTCGATGTCCTCGCCGGTCTGCTTCCAGCCGCGGTACGTGCCGATGATGGGGGTCAGCTCTGCGTAGCGCTTGTTGAGCCTGCGCGCGTTGGCCTGGTCGGCGAAGACCGCCGGGTCGGCAAGCTTCTTCTCGAGGTCGGCGTATTCGCCGATCAGTTCCTCGACCGCCTCGAACATCAGGATCCCTGCTCGTGAAAAGGGGTGGACGCCGGTCTGCCAGCCTGGGACGACAAAGCGCCGGTCCGGCCGCCGGAGGATATCCGGGCAGCCGTGGACCGGCGCTTTCGGGTCGCTACTTCTTGGCGGACCCGGCCGCCTTGCCGAAGCGGGCCTCGAAGCGGGCCACACGGCCACCGGTGTCGAGGATCTTCTGCTTGCCCGTGTAGAACGGGTGGCACGCGGAGCAGACGTCGGCACGGATGACGCCGTCCTTCACGGTGCTGCGGGTGGTGAACGAGGCGCCGCAGGTGCAGCTGACCTGGGTCTCCACGTACTCCGGGTGGATGTCGCGCTTCAAGGGGTTCTCCTAGTGTTCGGGAGGGTCCCGGGTCGTGCTGCGGGCTTGCGTCACGTGAACCGGGGCCGACGTACCAGTCTGCCAGCACTGGCCGCATCTCCCCAAACCGGGTCCCGCGGTGATCTATTCCGATCCCCCGGCGGTCGGCTGCGAGGAGCTCCTGACCACACCGTTCGTGTCGACGTCGTCACCGGCGGAGCCCTTGGTGGCGGACTCGGGGATCGGTTCGTCGGCCCGCAGCGCCGCCCAGACCTGCTCGGCCTGGTCGGTGATCGGCAGGACGCGGTTGGGGTCGTAGGGGTCGTAGCGCACGGGCATCGTGACCATGCCGATGTCCTTCGAGCCCAGGCCCTTCAGGCTCTCCCCGAGGCCGACCAGCTTCTTGACGGACGCCAGCTCCGAATCGGTGGTGATGGCCCCCGTGGCGGTGTCGGCGATCGTGTACAGCCGGGTCGGCGAGCTCAGCAGCCCGATGCCGTTCACCCGGTCCACCAGGGCCTTCAGGAAGGCCTGCTGCAGCCTTATCCGGCCCAGGTCGCTGCCGTCGCCCACCCCGTGCCGGGTGCGGACCAGGCCGAGCGCCTGCTTGCCGTCGAGGTGGTGGGTGCCGGCCGGCAGGTGCAGGTGGCTGCGGTTGTCGCTGATGGCCTGGCTGGTGGTGACGGTGACCCCGCCGAGGGCGTCGATCAGGTGCTGGAAGCCGGCGAAGTCGATCTCGATGTAGTGGTCCATGCGGATGCCGGTCATCGACTCGGCCGTCTTGACGGCGCAGGCCGGGCCGCCGATCGCGTACGCCTGGTTGAACATCTCGCCCTGCCGGGCCGGGGCGGTGCCGCCGCCGGGCTCGGCGCAGGCGGGCCGGTCGACGAGGGTGTCGCGGGGGATGCTGACCACGCTCGCCCGGTCGTGCCCCTGGTAGATGTGGACGATCATCGCGGTGTCGGAGCGCGCGGTGCCGTCGTCCTGCCCGCCGCCGGCCTTCTGGTTGCTGCCGGAACGCGAGTCGGAGCCGAGGACGAGGATGTCCATCGAGCCGTTGTCGACGTCGGCCGGCCGGTCCCGCCCGAGGAGGGCGTTGATGTCGATGCCCCTGATGTTGCCGTTGAGCTTGAGGTAGAGGCATCCGACGGCGGTGGTGGTCAGCAGCAGGAACGTCGCCACGACCCATGCCGTGACCCGCAGGGCCCGCCGGCGCGGGCTGCGCAGGCTCGGGCTGCGAAGGCGCCGCCGGGCGGCTCGTCCGTCGTCCGCGTGCTCGGGCATCGGCTCCTCTTGTCCTGATTCGTCCCCCTATCTTCGGGATACCCCGTCCCGCGCCCGATCAGCCACGCGAGGGGTGCCGCACAGGGCAATGACAGCGGGTCCGGGGCCGCCCCGCCGGGGGACGCGCCGGATCCGCCGCAGGTCAGAGCCGTCCGGACGGTGCCTGCGCGGACGACGGAAAGCCGCCGCCCCGGCCGCGGACGACGGGAGGCCGGTCCCCTCACCGAGGTGAGGGGACCGGCCTCCGCGGTCGTGCCGACGCCGGGGCGTCAGTCGTTGTTGCCACCCGGGGTGGTCTTGGCGATCTGCATCAGGAACTCGGCGTTGGACTTGGTCTGCTTCATCTTGTCCAGCAGCAGCTCGATCGCCTGCTGCGAGTCGAGCGCGTGCAGCACCCGACGCAGCTTCCAGGTGATGTTCAGCTCGTCCGGAGCCAGCAGGATCTCCTCCTTGCGGGTACCGGACGGGTCGACGTCCACCGCCGGGAAGATCCGCTTGTCCGCGAGCTTGCGGTCGAGCTTGAGCTCCATGTTGCCGGTGCCCTTGAACTCCTCGAAGATCACCTCGTCCATGCGCGAGCCGGTCTCGACCAGCGCGGTGGCCAGGATGGTCAGCGAGCCGCCGTCCTCGATGTTGCGCGCGGCACCGAAGAAGCGCTTCGGCGGGTACAGCGCGGTCGAGTCGACACCACCGGACAGGATGCGGCCGGAGGCGGGCGCCGCGAGGTTGTACGCGCGGCCCAGACGGGTGATGGAGTCCAGCAGGACGACGACGTCGTGGCCCAGCTCCACCAGTCGCTTGGCACGCTCGATGGCGAGCTCGGCGACGGTGGTGTGGTCCTCGGCCGGGCGGTCGAAGGTCGAGGAGATGACCTCGCCCTTGACCGACCGCTGCATGTCGGTGACCTCTTCGGGACGCTCGTCGACGAGGACGACCATCAGGTGGCACTCGGGGTTGTTGCGGGTGATCGCGTTGGCGATGGCCTGCATGATGATCGTCTTACCGGTCTTCGGCGGGGCCACGATCAGGCCGCGCTGGCCCTTTCCGATCGGGGCGACCAGGTCGATGATCCGGGTGATCAGCTGGCCGGGCTCGTTCTCCAGCCGCAGCCGCTCCTGCGGGTACAGCGGGGTGAGCTTGTTGAACTCCGGGCGGCCGCGGCCGCTCTCGGGCGCCATGCCGTTGACGGAGTCCAGGCGCACCAGCGCGTTGAACTTCTCGCGGCGCTCGCCGTCCTTGGGCTGGCGCACGGCACCGGTGACGTGGTCGCCCTTGCGCAGGCCGTTCTTGCGGACCTGGGCGAGCGAGACGTACACGTCGTTCGGGCCGGGCAGGTAGCCGGAGGTCCGGATGAACGCGTAGTTGTCGAGGATGTCCAGGATGCCGGCGACCGGGATCAGCACGTCGTCGTCGGCGACCTGCGGCTCGCCCGCGAAGTCGTCGCGGCGGTTGCCGCCCCGCCCGCGGCGGTCGCGGTAACGGCCCCTGCGGCGGCGGCCGCCGCTCTCGTCGTCGTAGTCGTCCTGGCCACCCTGACCGCCCTGCGGGCCGCCACCCTGCTGCTGGCCCTGGCCGCCGCCCTGCTGCTGACGCTGCTGGCCGCCGTCCTCGCCGCCCTTGCGGCGGTCGCGCTGCCGGTCCCGCTGACGGTCGCGGCGGCTCTCGCGGCGGTCGTCGCCGCCCTTGGCGTCACCCGACCTGCCCTCGGCGTTGTCCACCGCGGCCTCGGCGCGGCCCTCGGCGGACTGCTCGGCCTTGGCGGACTCCGCCTTGGCCTTGGCCGCGGGTGCGGCCTTCTCGCCGGCCGGCTGGCCGGGGATCTCGATCTGCTTCGGCTGCTGCTCGGCGCCCTGGTTCCCGGCCTCGGCGGAATCACCCGTACGGGTGCGGGAGGTGGCCCGGCGCTTCGGCTTCTCGGCGGCGGGCGCGCCCTCGGCGGCGGAGGCCTTGGCGCCGCCGCCGGACTGCGCGGCCTTGATGGTCTCGATGAGCTGGCTCTTGCGCATCCGCGCGGTGCCCTTGATGCCGAGACCGGAGGCGAGCTGCTGCAGCTCGGCCAGGACCATGCCCTCAAGACCGGTACCCGCGCGGCGGCGCCGCGCGGCGGGGGCAGTGGCAGCACCGGTGGCAGGCGCGGCAGCATCGGACGCGGCGACAGGGCTGTCTGCGCGTACGCCCATCAGATCGGTGGTGTCGCTCACGAAGGGTCCTTCCCTGGAGCGGACGTCGGCCTGTCTGGCTCGGCGACCGGTCGTGCTGTCCGGATCCGGTCCTTATCACTTGCGCCGGACCCGGGGCGGTGGTCCGCCTGATGGCGGAGGAAATGATGTGGAACAAAGAAACACAGTTACCGGCGAGGTGAGAGTTCACTCTCGGGTGAAATGTCACCCGCGCCGTCTCCGGAGCGTGCTCGGCACTGCCCAGGCAGGCTGCCTATGCGGTGTGGGAGGCTCCCGGAAGAGTGGGCGGTCCCGATGCGGGACACAAGGCACCGGGACAACAGGCACAACAGGCAGGTTCCTGAGTCCACGGGTGCAGCAATGAGATTAACACTACCGGATCCAACAAACATTCCCCCTCTCTACGACCGGCAATCGTGTCACTGCCCCACGGCGAGCGGCAGCACACTCGCCCCCGCCGCGTCGAGCGACAGACGGTTCGCCGCCCACCCCTCGCCCGCCAGCCGGGAGACCTTGTCGGCGCTTTCCTCGTCCGCCAGCGCCAGCACCGTCGGCCCCGCACCGGAGATGACGGCGGGGACGCCCTCGGCGCGCAGGCGGTTCACCAGTGCCGCGCTCTCCGGCATCGCGGGCGCCCGGTACTCCTGGTGGAGCCGGTCCTCGGTGGCCGGCAGCAGCAGGTCGGGGCGCCGGGTGAGGGCCTCGACGAGGAGCGCGGCGCGTCCCGCGTTGACCGCGGCGTCCACGTGCGGGACGGTGCGCGGCAGCAACCCCCGGGCGGTCTCGGTCAGCACGGGCCTTCCGGGTACGAAGACCACCGGGACGACCGACTCCGAGGGGTCCATCCGGACCGCGTGGGCGGCCCCGCCCTCGGTCCAGGCCAGCGTGAAGCCGCCGAGCAGACAGGCGGCGACGTTGTCCGGGTGGCCCTCGATCTCGTTGGCCAGCTCCAGCAGCGCGGCGTCGTCGAGCTTGTCCTGCCCGCCTATCGTCACCGCGCGGGCGGCCATGATGCCGGCGCAGATGGCGGCGGAGGAGGAGCCCAGGCCGCGGCCGTGCGGGATGCGGTTGGCGCACACCACCTCCAGGCCGCGCGGCTGTCCGCCGAGCAGGTCGAAGGCGGTCCGCAGGGCGCGTACGACCAGGTGGTTCTCGTCGCGGGAGAGCGAGTCGCTGCCTTCGCCGGCGATGTCGACGTGCAGACCGGAGTCGGCCACCCGGACCACGACGTCGTCGTAGAGTCCGAGCGCCAGGCCGAAGGCGTCGAAGCCCGGTCCGAGGTTGGCGCTGGTCGCGGGGACGCGCACTCGGACGGCGGCGGCGCGGAAGGCTGGTCCGGCCATCGGTCGATGACTCTCCTTGCTTCAAGGGCGTGTCCGCCCCGCGATGCCGCGGCATCGTTGCCGTACGGCGGCGAGGACTTGGGGGACCGTACCAAGGGGATCCCGCGAGGAGGATGCCATTGGCATGGGCCAGAACGGCGTGCGGCGGCGCCGGTGTGAGGTCAGCCTATCGAAGGAAGGTTCTCCTGCGACATAGGGCGCACGGACAGCGCGTGATGCGTGTCGCGTGCGAATCCGTGCGCCCCTGTTGTCCCTCGGGGGTTCAGAGCAGCCCCAGCCGCTCCGCGGCCGTGTCCGCGTCCACCGGAACGGTGATGGGCTGCGGCGCACCGGCGACCGCCCAGTCCGGGTCCTTCAGGCCGTTGCCGGTGACCGTGCAGACGATCCGCTGGCCCGGGTCGACCTCGCCCTGCTCGGCGGCCTTCAGCAGCCCGGCGACGCTCGCGGCGGAGGCCGGCTCGACGAAGACGCCCTCCTGCGCGGCGAGCAGCCGGTACGCCGACAGGATCTGACGGTCGGTCACCGAGTCGATCAGGCCGCCGGATTCGTCGCGGGCCTCCTCGGCGAACTGCCAGGACGCCGGGTTGCCGATGCGGATCGCGGTGGCGATCGTCTGCGGCCGGCGCACCGGGTGGCCCAGCACGATCGGCGCCGCACCGGAGGCCTGGAAGCCCCACATCCGCGGATTGCGCGTCGACACGCCGTCCGCGGAGTATTCGCGGTAGCCCTTCCAGTACGCGGTGATGTTTCCCGCGTTGCCGACCGGCAGCACATGGACGTCCGGCGCGTCGCCGAGCGCGTCCACGATCTCGAAGGCGGCGGTCTTCTGGCCCTCGATGCGGGCCGGGTTCACCGAATTGACCAACGCCACCGGGTACTTGTCGGACAGTCCGCGGGCGAGGTCCAGGCAGTCGTCGAAGTTGCCGTCCACCTGAAGGATCCGCGCCCCGTGCACCAGCGCCTGGCCCATCTTGCCCAGCGCGATCTTGCCCTGCGGCACCAGGACGGCGCACACCATCCCGGCCCGCACCGCGTACGCGGCCGCCGAGGCGGAGGTGTTGCCGGTGGAGGCGCAGATGACCGCCTGCGCGCCCTCCTCCTTGGCCTTGGAGATCGCCATGGTCATGCCGCGGTCCTTGAACGAGCCGGTGGGGTTGGCGCCCTCCACCTTCAGGAACACGTCGCAGCCCGTGCGCTCGGACAGCACCTGGGCGGGGACCAGCGGCGTGCCGCCCTCCAGCAGCGTGACCACGGGGGTCGCCGCACCGACCGGGAGCCGGTCCCGGTACTCCTCGATGAGGCCGCGCCACTGGTGGGTGGCCGGCACACGGCCGGCGGAGACTGCGTTCATCGCTGGGTTACTCCCCTTCCACACGCATGATGCTGGCGACGCCCCGGACGGTGTCCAGCTCGCGCAGCGCCTCGACGGTCGCCCCGAGCGCGGCGTCCGCCGCCCGGTGGGTGACGACGACGAGCGACGCGTCGCCGTCCTTCCCCTGCTGACGGACGGTGTCGATCGACACCCGGTGCTCCGCGAAGACCGTGGCCACCTGGGCCAGGACACCCGGTTTGTCCGCCACGTCCAGGCTGATGTGGTAGCGCGTCACCACCTCGCCCATCGGGCCGACCGCGAGCTGCGCGTACGCCGACTCCCCTGGTCCCGTGGTGCCCACCAACTTGTTGCGGCAGGTCGCCACCAGGTCGCCCAGCACCGCCGAGGCCGTCGGCGAGCCGCCCGCCCCGGGACCGTAGAACATCAGCCGGCCGGCCGCCGCGGCCTCCACGAACACCGCGTTGTACGCCTCGCGCACGCTGGCCAGCGGGTGCGTCAGCGGGATCATCGCCGGGTGGACGCGGGCGGTGACCGAACGGCCGTCGGCGCTGCGCTCGCAGATCGCGAGCAGCTTCACCGTGCAGCCCATCCGCTGGGCCGAGGCGATGTCGGTCGCGGTGACCTCGCTGATGCCCTCGCGGTGCACGTCGTCGATGGTCACCCGGGTGTGGAAGGCGATGCCGGCCAGGATCGCGGCCTTGGCCGCGGCGTCGAAGCCCTCGACGTCGGCCGTCGGGTCGGCCTCGGCGTACCCCAGGGCGGTGGCCTCGTCCAGCGCCTCGGAGTAGCCGGCGCCGGTGGAGTCCATCTTGTCGAGGATGAAGTTGGTCGTGCCGTTGACGATGCCCAGCACCCGGTTCACCTTGTCGCCGGCCAGCGACTCGCGCAGCGGGCGGATCAGCGGGATGGCGCCGGCGACGGCGGCCTCGTAGTAGAGGTCGACCCCGTGCTCGACGGCGGCGGCGTGCAGCTTGGCACCGTCCGCGGCCAGCAGCGCCTTGTTGGCGGAGACCACGCTGGCGCCGTGCTCGAAGGCGGTGGTGATCAGCGAGCGCGCGGGCTCGATGCCGCCGATCACCTCGACGACCACGTCGATGTCCCCGCGTTTGACCAGGGCGGTCGCGTCCGTGGTGAGCAGTTCCGCGGGTACGCCGGCGCGCACCCGGTTGGGCCGGCGCACGGCGATGCCGGCGAGCTCCACGGGTGCGCCGATCCGCGCGGCGAGGTCGTCCGCGTGCGTCGTCATGATGCGCGCCACCTCTGAGCCGACCACACCACAGCCCAGCAGCGCCACCTTCAGCGGACGCGTACGCATCATCCGACCTCGCTTCGCGGTTTCAGCTCTTGCAAGCTTCTTGGACGGTCCCAGTCTCACGCACCGGACGGAAGTTTCCACGTACTGTCCGGATCGCGAGACCAGGCTTCTTCCATGTGAGATTCCACGTCATCCGACGTCGAGACGCAGGAGATCTTCTTCCGTCTCGCGCCGCACGATGACCCGGGCCTCGCCGTCCCTGACCGCCACCACCGGGGGGCGCAGGGCGTGGTTGTAGTTGCTGGCCATCGAGCGGCAGTACGCCCCCGTCGCCGGCACCGCCAGCAGGTCGCCGGGCGCCAGGTCGGCGGGGAGGAAGGCGTCGCGCACCACGATGTCGCCCGACTCGCAGTGCTTGCCCACGACCCGGGTCAGCATCGGCTCCGCGTCGCTCGACCGCGACACCAGGGCCACGCTGTACTCGGCGTCGTACAGCGCCGTGCGGATGTTGTCCGACATGCCGCCGTCCACGCTGACGTACGTCCGCAGGCCCTCCAGCGGCTTGATCGTGCCCACCTCGTACAGCGTGAACGCCGTCGGGCCCACGATCGCCCGGCCCGGCTCGACCGACAGCCGCGGCACCGCGAGCTCCGCGCCCCGGCACTCCCGGGAGACGATCTCGCCCAGCGACTTGGCGATCTCGTACGGCTCGCGCGGGTCGTCGTCCGGCGTGTACGCGATGCCCAGACCGCCGCCGAGGTCGATCTCCGGCAGCTCCACCCCGTGCTCGTCGCGGATCTGCCGCAGCAGGCCGATCACCCGGTGCGCCGCCACCTCGAAGCCGGAGGTGTCGAAGATCTGCGAGCCGATGTGCGAGTGGATGCCCACAAGTTCGAGCGACTCCAGGCGCAGCACCCGGCGCACCGCCTCGGCTGCGTCCCCGCCGCCGAGCGAGAAGCCGAACTTCTGGTCCTCGTGCGCGGTGGCGATGAACTCGTGGGTGTGCGCCTCGACGCCGACGGTGACGCGGATCTGCACCCGCTGCCGCCGGCCCGCCTTCTGCGCGGCGTCCGCCACCCGGACGATCTCCTGGAACGAGTCCACCACGATCCGGCCCACCCCGGCCTCGACGGCCTGGCGGATCTCCGCGGTGGTCTTGTTGTTGCCGTGCAGCGCGATCCGGTCGGCCGGCATCCCCGCGGACAGCGCCACGGCCAGCTCGCCGCCGGAGCACACGTCGAGGTTGAGGCCCTCCTCGTGCAGCCAGCGCACCACGGCGCGGGACAGGAAGGCCTTGCCCGCGTAGAAGACGTCGGCGTCCGCCCCGAAGGCCTCGCGCCAGGCACGGCAGCGGGCCCGGAAGTCGGCCTCGTCCAGGATGTAGGCGGGGGTGCCGAACTCCTCCGCGAGGGCGCGGACGTCCAGACCGCCCACGGTGGCGACGCCCTCGGCGTCCCGGGTGACGGTGCGGGCCCAGACCCGGGGGTCCAGGACGTTCAGGTCGGCGGGCGGCGCCGCGTAGTGGCCCTCGGGGAGGACGTCGGCGTAGCGGGGCCCGGCGGGGTGTGCGGAACGGCTCATCGTCGTGTGCTCTCTGCTCTCACAGGTGTCGGGGGGCGCTGATGCCGAGCAGGGTCAGGCCGTTGGCGAGCACGGTCCCGGCGGCGTCGGCGAGCGCCAGGCGGGCCCCGTGAACGGCCGAGGGTTTCTCCTCGCCCTTCGGCAGCGCCGGGCACTCCTCGTGGAAGCGGAGGAAGGCGTCGGCGATGCGCTCCAGCAGCCGCGCCACCCGGTCGGGCGCGCCGTGCCGGGCCGCCGCCTCCACGGTGCGGGGGAAGTCGGCGATCAGGCCGAGCAGTTCGGCCTCCGCGGGGTCCCGGGGGCCGGACGCGGCGCCGGGTCCCAGGCCCAGGTCGTGGGCGCCTCGCAGCAGGGCCCGGCTGCGGGCGTGAGCGTACCGGACCAGGAACAGGGGGTTGCCCTCGCGCTGCGCCAGGTGCGTCGCGGGGTCGGTGCGGGGGGCGTCCTCGGCGGGCGGGCGCAGCAGGGCCCAGGCGGTGGCGTCTGCGCCGAGGGTGCGCAGCAGCTCGTCCGGGGTCTGCGCCACGGGGTGGGGCCGGCGGGCGGGGGGCTCGATGCCGGTGGCGGCGTGCAGTCGGTGGAGGGCGGCGGCGTAGGCGTCGGCGCGGGGCTCGCCGGTGGGCGCGGGGACGTCGCCGGCCCCGTACTCCCCCACCCCGTAACGCTTGCCCTGCGCGCGGACGAGGTCGACGAGGGCCTCGTGGGACTCCCCCTGGAGGGTGATGTTGAGGAAGCCGGGTGCGGCCACGTCCACCCGGGCGATGCCGGGGGCGGCGGCGAGGCGGCGGCGGAGGACGTCGGCGACGGCGAGCGGCGCGGCGCCGGTGAGGGGGGCCAGTTGCAGGGCCACGTTGGTGGCGTAGTCCCCGCACCCGGGACGCGGCGGGCGGCGTACGACGACCCGCTCGGGGACGGGGCCCGCGAGGCTGAGCTCGTCGGCCTCCACGGCACGACGGACCGTGGCGAGCACGGTGCGGGAGAGCTCAGCGGGGGTCACAAGCGCAAGCGTAGGCGAGGAGGGGGGTGCGGACGCGAACGGGTTTCACCCTTTGGTCATCCCTGGTCACCGCCGGTCAGGCAGGCCCCGGGGTGGCGGCGGGCGCGCCTTCCTGCGGGGTGTCGGTGTCGACGCCGCCGACGAGCCGCCGTACGACACGGATCAGCTCGCCGGGCTCGAAGGGCTTGCTGAGGAAGGCGTCCACGCCGGCGGCGACGGCACGCTCGACCTCGGCCTGGGTGCAGGCGCTGACGACGACGATCCGCACGTCACGGGTGCGGGGGTCGGAGCGCAGGCGGGCTGCCGTCCCTATGCCGTCGAGGCGGGGCATGACGACGTCGAGGGTGACGACGTCGGGACGCACTTGCTGCACGACGTCCAGGCACTCGGCACCATCAGCCGCGGTCACGACCTCGAAGCCCTCCAGCTCGAGGTTGACCCTGATCAGCTGCCGGATCACCTTGTTGTCGTCGACGACAAGCACCCGGCCGGACACGCCCGGCACATTCAGATGCTAGGCGCGCAGGATCGGATGCGTCCGCGTTTTCCCCATTCCTTCCCCGACCGGGCGACCCGGCACGGGTGCACCGGACACGCCCCGCCGCCATGGGCTATGCCACGGGCACGCGGCGCGGGGCACGCCGCGCGGGGCCTCCGCCGGCGGTCCCGGGTCCACAACCCGCCTCCCCGGAAACCCTGTACACGGACACCCCTTCCAGGCTGGTAAGGTTTCACCCGTCGCCGCCACGGCGGACGACACGCCCCCGTAGCTCAGGGGATAGAGCAACGGCCTCCGGAGCCGTGTGCGCAGGTTCGAATCCTGCCGGGGGCACCTCGCACGAGGTGCCAAAAGACCCCGCCACCAGCCAAGACGCTGAGTGCGGGGTCTTTGCGTATGCGCAGGCGTGTGCCGCGGGAAGTGGGCGTAGGACGGGGCCTGTGGACTATCCGTGGACGGGATCTTGAGGCATCGGCCCAGGTCAGCGGTGAGAAACAACGAGAGCTGCGGCCCCTGGCCCCGCCCTCACGTCATGGTCGAGGATGCGCAGCTTCTGCGATGCGTATCCAGCAGCACATGGCAGATGAAGGCACTCGCCTGAGGCAGCCCAGTGCAGAACGTGCAGTACTCACGTGAATCACGAGTCCGAGATGGGGGCGCCGCAACCAGGGCCCAGAGGATCAGGTAGCGTCCGGCCGGCAGTGATCAATGGGAGGGGTGCGTGCCGTGAACGAGAGTCGGCGAAGATTGCTTGCCGGGAGTATGTCGGTGGTTGCGAGCGGGGCACTTTTGTCAGGGTGCGGTCCGGCCGCACAGGCTAATAAAGCACCGGAAGTACGCCGTTCTGAGGCTGCATCAGTGAGCCGCGTACTGTCCAAGGCATTGTCGTTTCACTACGTCGGCGACTCCGGCGTGGACGAGACCATGAATCAACAACTGGAGATCCAAAACGATTCTCCGGGATCTGTGGTCCCGGTGCTGTCCTTCGAGGCGCTGGACAAGAATGATCAAGTACTGCCTCAGGTGAAGGTGAGCACGATTTACGGCAGTGACCGAGGCACCCTCGTGGTGCCTTGGGGGGCGGGCATCGACATTCTTCGGTTCTCCGGTTCGGGTGCGCACGACGTGGCGGACGTGCGGGTGACGGTGCGGAGCACGGCCATCGCACGGGTTCCCGCTGGAGCACACGACGTGACGACTCAGGCACTGGACAGTCGCGGCCGCGAGATAAGCAGGTTCGAACGCTTCTCGGCAGTCAGGCTGACCAACGAAGACGACCTCCCAGTCTCCGTACGGATCGCCTACATCCTGTGGGACCAGCCGCCCAAGGGAGTCACGCAGCAAGCCGTCGAGGTCACTGCGATCGGTGGCCTGGCGAAGGTACCTGCCCACGGCACGACAGTCGTGCGCGTGACCGGCAAAGCGGCCGCCGCGGTGGCACGCAACTCCAACGGCCCGGCAGTAAGCATCAAGGCTTACAACTCTCAATAAGCCAAAAGGCTTGCGGTGCCTCGCAATAACGAGGGCACCGCAAGCCTCCTGCAACATCGGCATCGTCGAGATCGCACCGCGCCTCACGGGCACGGGAGTACGCCATAGATCATTCGTACTCGCGCAACAGGTCCTCGATACGGCGGTTCGCAACCTCCTGCCGCCCGTCGATGCACTTCGCGTACCGACTCAGCAGCACCTCCACACTGTTGCCCGCTCGTTCGGCAACCTCCGTGGCATCCACGCCCGCGTTCAGCCACGTCGACAGCGCCGAGTGCCGCAGGTCGTACGGACGCCGGGCCAGGGGCGATGCGGCCACGGCCGGCGGTAGCGCAAGCAGGCGAGCCTCCTGCCAGGCCCGGTAGTAGGAGGACGAGGAGACCACTCCTCCACCCTCGCTGAAGAACAGCCGTCCGCCGTCGGCCGTGCCGAACGTGTCCACGTGTTCCCGGAAGATCGCCACGAGCTGCGGAGGGATCGGAACCCGCCGCACGTCCTCGGCCGGCCTGTTCTTCAGCCCGCGATCGTCATGGCTCTCCCCCGAGTCGGTCCACAGCTTCCCGACACTCGGGCGCGTTCGGTGCAGCAGGGCGGAGCCCCATCCGGTGGCGGGCAGGGTGAGATCAGTCTCGGCAAGCCCGACCGCTTCAGCGGGGCGCAGGCCCCCGAAGTACATCGCCGCGAACAGGCCGACCAGACGTCGACCACGGGCACGCCGGTAGCCGCCGACATAGGACACGGCGCACAGCAGGGAGCGGGCCTGGTGAGGGTTGGCGACAACCCGAGGGTCTACTTCGCTGGAAACCTTGGGCTTTTGCCACCGCACGCCGGCGAGCGGATTCTCGGAGAACTCGCCCAGGTCGACCGCGTAATGCATGGCGTTGACGAGGGTCCGTCGCTTCCGACGTACGGTCTCGGCAGCTGCGGCAGTGCCGTCGAGCTTGAGCTTGAGGGAATCCAGTACGGCGCGAGCGATCACGGGGTCACCGAGATCAGCGAGGGGGCGCGAGGCCTTGGCGACCCAGTGAAGTACGTTTCCCATGTCCGGTGGGATTTCCCGGTCATTCGGCCCCGGCAGAACGAATGCCCAGTTGCGAAGGGCCTTCCGCAGCTCCTCCGCGGCCGGACGGCCAGGACGGTCATCGAGGAGTGCCACAGTCACCGACGCCAGGGATTCATTGATGCTGACGCGAGTATTCGGCGCTGCATGCGGCCACTTCATGGCGAGGTACCTGAGCGCGAATTCGTACCAGGTCAGTAAGGCCTTCTTCTCCGCCATTGACTCGGGGAGGCCGCTCTCGACGTCGAACTCCTCACCGTCGTGCGAGGCCCGCAGCAGTTTGGAGCGGTAGTGGTCGGCGAGGCCCTTTGTCCTGAACGTCTCGGAGAACACCTGGCCGGCCACCGACCAGCGCACGTCGTATGACGGTGTCTTGTAGGGCCCCTTACGGACGCCCCAGATTTTGACCTGCAGAGACTTCATGCCGCGGTCCCTTCCAATTGCCGAAGCCAGGCAACGAAGTCGCTGCGCCACACTCGCAGCTCGCCGTTCGGCAACTTGAAGGCATCCGGGCCGTGGCCCAGTTCACGCCAGCGATAGAAGGTGCGCCGGGACACCCCGCCGAGTTCGGCGAGGATCTGCGGGACGGTCATCAGTTCGTCGCGGCTGCCAGTCACGGTGTTGGTTCTCCTTCCGTTCCGAGGGCGGGGGCGAGTGAGGCCACGAGCCAGGCCTCGCCCGGCGTCAAGCCGGTGCCGGCGAAGACCCAGTGGGAAATGACGAAAGTCGTCTCGTCGTGACGGTCGATGCCGAGCGCGGTCAGGGCCTCAGTGCGTCGCCATTCGGCGCGGGCGTTGCGCAGGGCGCCGAGGGTGGTGGAGTAGCGGCGGGACTTGGTGGAGAAGTGGCCGCGGAAGCCGAGCATGTGGGCCCAGGCGCGCAGCCGGAGCTCTTCGAGTTCGGGGCGTGCGCCGAGGGTCCAGGCGGTGCGGATCATGCGGCGTGCGTGGTCGGAGATCGGCAGATGCCCCAGTTCGGCCAGCAGCCTCAGCGGGCGGTCGAGGGTGCCGGTGGCCGCCTCGGCGCCTTTGGTGGCGTACTTGGCGATGTAGGCCGCGACAGCGCGCTCCGTCAGCTCGGTGCCACCGTCGAAGTCCGCGCCGCGGATAGTGCGGACGTCGAGTTGGCGACCGAATGCGAAGGAGTACGCGCGGCCGTCGATCATCGGGCCGTCGACAGAGGCCAGTGCAGCCGCGGCGTGGATCGCGTCGGCCAGTAGCTCGGGGGTGGCCCAGGCCGGGGGCGGTGTGGAGCCGCCCTCCGGGCCGTCGAGGCGCATGACCGCGTGGAAGTGTACGGCGCCGCGCTTCTGGTACTCGGCCACCTTGGCAAAGGACAGCCGCGCGTGGTCGCGGAAGGCGCGTTGGGTCAGTCCGGCGCGCTTGGCGACCTCGCGGCGCAGGTAAATGGAGAAGCGCCGCCATAAGACTCCGGCGTGCGCGTTCCACAGAACGGCCGCTTCATAGTCGTAGGTGTCCGGGTCAAGCGGTGTACCGAGGACGTCGTCCTCCTGGTGGTGGAGCAGGCCGCATCGGCAGGGGCGCACTTCTCCGCGGCTGTCGGTGGGCCGGTTGTGGACGCGCCCGAAGCCAGGCGCGGTGAAGGTGGCGAACACCCGGGGGTGCGTGGCCACGTGCTCGGGGGTTCCCTTGCCGCCGCGCAGGCCTGCGGTGATCAGGTGGTAGGTGTCGCGGCGGTAGGTCTCCGCGCAGGCGGTGCATCGAGTCGCCCGACGGTTCTTGCACGGCACGAGGAGTCGGCCGGCGGGGAGCGTCGTCGAGTCGATGTGGTGCAGGACGGGTCCGATCTCGCCGGTTGCCGGGTCGACTCGGTGTTCCGTTTGGTAGCCGTCGAGTCGTACCGGTCGTGCGCAGCCGCCGAGCCCGGACAGCTGTCGGGCGAGGGCGGGGAGGGTGCCGAGGGAGGCGAGTTGCCCGAGCTCGGCTACTGGGGGTGTTGCGGGGCGGGTGATGATGTCCTCTGTCCTTTCGGCTTCGCTCGTGAGGGGCTGGGCCTGCCGGGGCGGTCGGATGCTTGGCGGCGTGTTGCCGCCCCGGCGGGCCGTCATCGTTCGGTGGTTGTGTTGAACAGGGAGCGCAGTACCAGGGCAGCGATGGCCACGGCCACAGCGGTGAGGGCGACGGTGGCCAGCAGCGCGGTCAGGACGATGCCGACGACGACCAGGGCCACGACGAGGCTGGCCCCGGCACTCACGTAGGGCGTGACGGTGCGGGCAGTCGCCTGTGTCACCGCTTGGGCTGCCGAGTGACGGCAGGAGCAGGCCTGCGCGTGGTCGTCCCGGACCGCCGGGGTGTCGGGCATGACGGGGAGCTTGGGGCGGAGCATGGGTGCTGCTCCTCTCAGTCGTGGGTGCCGTTGACGATCTCGACCCCGGAGCGGGTGCCGGAGTCGATGGCGGGGGCGAGGAAGGTGTCGGCGAGGTAGAAGCCGAAGAGGGCGATCACTACGGCGACCCAGATGCGGACTCCGAGGAACTTGATCGCGGCCCAGGCAGTGACGCCCAGAACGGCGACGAGCGGCAGGGTGACGGTCACGGGTGCCTCCTCAGCGGGCCGAGCAGCGGTGGGTGCGGGCGGCGAGTTCTGCGGCCGGGCGGCTGTCGTAGTCGGTGGAGAAGCCGCAGCGCGGGACGGTGCATGCGGCGGTGTGCTTGGTGCGGCCGCGGCCGTCGAAGTAGGTGGCGACCTGTACGGGGCCGATGCGGCGGACGTTGCGGAACCGGCGATTGGCGGGCATTAAGAGGCCTCCTGGTGGTTGGTGAAGTCGTGGACGTGCTCGGTCAGCCAGCGGCGGATCTCGGCTCCTTCGGCGTGGTCGGCGGCGAGGATGACCGGCTCGGCAACGAGCACGGCTTCGGTGAACTGGTTCTGTCGGACGAGTTCTGCGGCGCGCTTGAGGGCGCGCAGGGTGGTCGGGCGCAAGGGCAGTTGCTCCAGGTCAGGTGAGTTGGGCGGCGATGGCTTCGGCGAGTGGGGCGGCGACGCCGAGCCGGGCGCGGAGTGTGGGCGTGTCGATGGCGGTTCCGGTCCGGACCCGGTGGTCGTCGGCGATCTTGCGGGCGTGCTCGACGAGGGCGGGCGGGACCTCCGCCTTCGGCCGGGCGGGAGGGTTTGCAGGGGGTGCGGGCAGTTCGGCCCGTGGTTCCGGCAACGGCTCCGCGTCCGCGTCGTCGTGCGGTTCGTCGGCGGTGGAGGGCATCGGCGCCGTGTGGGCGAGCAGCGTGCCGCCGAGGAAGGCGACCGCCGGCCAGCCCGCGACGAGGATGCGCAGCCACGCCGGTACGTCGGCCAGGTCGAGCAGTCCCGCGGTGGCGACGTTGGCGCCCAGTGAGGCGACCAGGGAGATCAGGAACCAGCACCAGCCAGCCGCCCGGGAGCTCCCGGATCGCAACCGCCTCCAGGCCGCCACCAACAGGAGGTCGACGGAGATGGGGTAGGCCCAGGCCTTCCAGCCGTCCTGTCCGGCCGCCGCGGCGATGTCGTGCAGGTGGGCGAAGGACAGCGCGGCAGCGATGACCGCCTGAATCAGCACCGCATCGACTCGGGCCAGAAGGGCACGCATGGGCTACTCGCCCCGCAGCCGGTCGGCGTAGGCACGGGCCTCGGCAGCGATCTCCGCCTTTGCGGCGTCGCCTGGGGACTCGGCGGCGATGCGCTCCAGCAAGTCGGCCTTGCGCGACATCAAATCGGACAGGTCACCGGCACCGAACTTGCGGTAGGCGACCAGGTCGGCGACGAAGGCGGAGACCTCGGATACGGAGGGACGGGACACAGGTTCTCCTTCCGGACTCAGGGCGTGGCTGGGTAGGGACGTGGCGCGAATTGCTCGTGCCGGCGGAGGGTTGAGGAGCGGCTACTCGGTCACCGGACGATGCAGAGGGGCCGCCGTCGGGAGCTTCTGCAGTGCAGCTGTGGGCACGTCAGGGCGGAACGGCACAAGAGCGGGCACATCCGGCGCGAGATCGGCCGTCTCACGGCAGATGGCAGCCGCTTCGGCGAGGGACAGGTAGGGGGTGCGGATGCGGGACCAGCCGCCGGAGGTGTCACCGACGACGGCGAGCCCGGGGCGTTCCGGTGCGATGGCGCACGCGGCTTCGACAGCCTCAGGGGCGATGTCGCCGAGCGCCATCTTCGCGGAGGCCTCGTCGTTGACCCGGTGGCACACGCGGCCGGTGAGCTGGGCCCGGAGCATGGTGGCTCCCTTACCCAGTTCGGCACCGAAGCGCTGGCCGCAGACTTCCAGGTAGATGCCTGCGGCGCGGCCGAGTTGGGCGAGCCGGATGAGATGCGTGACCATCTCGTCGCGCCGTTCCTCGTCCTTCCGGGTCGCGACGAGGAACAGTTCGGCCACCTCGTCGATGAACAGCACGATCGGGGGCGGGCGCCTGTCCTCGGGGAGACCCCAGATGTCCGAGGTGATCTCCTCGTCCGACGCACCGGGGGCAATTCCTTGCCGGGCTTTGATCAGGTCGTAGCGGTCCTCCATCTCCCGGACGAGCGCCGGCAGGAGTTCCGCCGCCTGCGCCGGATCGGTCGCCAGAGCCGAGAGCCGAGCGGCGAAGGGCGCTAACTCCACTCCGCGCTTGCAGTCGATCCCCACGAGGACGACGGGCTGTCGGGCCAGTCCGGTGAAGAGATTCCGGAGGAACATGGACTTGCCCGACAGGGTCGCGCCGAGGACGAGTTGGTGCGGCACGACGCGGTAGTCACGGACGCAGGCGGTTGCGTCCTCCCGTAGTGCCACCGGGATCTTGAGGAAGTCGGCGCCCGTCTTCCGGGGCATCCGCACTTTCCGCAGCACGTCGTAGCCGACCAGCCGCAGTTCGACGACGCCAGGCTTGATGTCCCGGACGTGGACCGCATGGACGCCCCAGGCATGGCGCAGTCGCTCGGTGGAGGCGGCCACGTCTGCCGGCTCCTGTCCCGGGGCCAGGCGAAGCCGCATGCGGAAGCCTGTCGATGTCGGCCGAACCAGCCCGCGGCGCGGCGGCACGGGACGGACCTCTCGACGAGTGGTCGCCCTGATGGCCAGAGCCCGCCAGCGGGACGGCTCGACCGTCAGGCCGCATGCCTCCATGGTGGAGGAGTAGGAGGCCAGCAGCCGGGCCACCGATAACGGCAGCCCGACCGTGGACCAGTACGCCGCCGGATGCGCGTGCCGGGCGTAGGCCGCGCCACCTACCGCAGCGAGCGGCCCACCCACCTCCACGAGCGTCAGCAGGTCGGACACTGGTGTCAGGCCTCCTGTCCGGCCGTCGCGAACACGCCGGGCGCCACGGCGAGAGCCCGGTAGGCGATGCCATGGCGGCTCTGCCCGTTGAAGACGCTCTCCCACGGACGGGCCACCAGGCCGGGCAGCGCAACCGGCGAGCCCACGGACAGCCCCTCGGTCACCCCGCTCTCCGGCACGGTGACCTGGATCAGCGAGGACTCCCCCTCGTCGATGTAGACGACGCCCACGGTCATCAGGACCTCGCCGCTTACGGCGTCCTTGGCAATCTCGCCGGTCTGCCGGTCCCGGACCTTGGGCGAAGGTGCCTCGGTCAGCAGGATCGTCGCCGCCGAGGTCTCGACACGGATCACACGCACAACAGATCTCCCTTGTCGGGTCACATCAACCCGCCACCTGACAGGTTGACTTAGCAAGTTCAAAACTAAGGACGCCAGGTTGACTTGTCAAGTGGAGTTGAAGGGCCGCAAGACCTCAACCGAGGCCTAGCCGCAGGTCAGTTGACTCGATAGGTGTCTTCAAGTTCCTGCCGGTCGGCGGGGAGCAGAACATCGACGATCTGCAACACCCTCCCAGAGGCATCACGCGCCACCACCAGAACGCCGAGCACGGGGTCCCCCGCGGCCAGACCCAGCAGGCCCGCATCCTCGTCGCCCGCAAGACGCGCCGAGACGCGCTCGGTGACGTGATCGAAGCGCACCTTTTTGCGCGCTTCGAGATGCGCTCGCGGGCTCTCAGCCAGAAGTTCGGAGCTGCCGAGCTCAGTCCCCTCGACCAGGCCGGCCGGGAAGTAGGAAGAAGCAAGCTCCACGGGCTCACCGTCCTCCTCGACCAGAAGGCGGCGCACGAGCGCTTTGGCTCCCTGCGGCAGGCCGAGCAAGGACGCGACTCGGCGCGGTACCTGGACTTCCCCCACCTCGACGAGGCGCCCCGGAATCCGCGACTCGTCCCGCTCCAAGGCTTCACGGCCTCGGCGGTCACGCTGCTCGACGACCTCCGGACGGCCACGCACGATCGTCCCGAAACCCTGCCGGGACTCCAGCCAGCCGTCCCGCTTGAGCAGTTCGAGGGCCCGAACAACAGTCGGCCGCGACATCCCGAATGCCTGCACGAGCTGGTTCTCGCTCGGCACCAGCGATCCCGGCGGGTAGGTGCCGTCCTCGATCCGACCTTGGATCGTCTGCGCGAGCCGCACGTACTTTGGTGCAGCCACTTCGTACGCCACGGGCGCCGCCTAGTCGGGATCGGTCAAGTCAACTGGTCAACCAGCGTACCCAGCTGGCTGACACGCACGCTAGCTGGCTGACGAGCCGGACCGCAGCCCACTCACGACGGCCAGGCGTCGGACATCTCGAACGACACGACCGTCCCGCCGAAGCGGCTCGGGCCGGCACGCCAGGAGTCCGACAAGGCATCGACCAGGCCCAGCCCACGCCCATGGGCCTCATTGGCCGCCGGGTACCGCAGCCGGACGCTCGCCGGGAAGCCCGGGTTGTGCACGTCAACCCGCAGGGACTTCCCGTCCCGCCGCCACTCCACTCGCACGAGCCATTCCTCCTCGGCTCGCCCGTAGAGAATCGCGTTCGTCACCAGCTCCGAGATCATCAACACGCAGTCGTCGACCGAACAGGCCACTTCGTGCTTGGTGATGAAGTGCCTGAACCAGCGACGAGCCCGGCACACCGACTCAGGCAGCGGGTACAGGGTCATCGAGCCGAGCACTTCGCCGTCCTCAGCGCCGTGGTCACGGCGCCCCTTGCTGATG
Organism: Streptomyces sp. NPDC111520; assembly: GCF_055635295.1. Taxonomy (NCBI): domain Bacteria; kingdom Bacillati; phylum Actinomycetota; class Actinomycetes; order Kitasatosporales; family Streptomycetaceae; genus Streptomyces; species Streptomyces sp. NPDC111520. The sequence goes on from NZ_JBVKBW010000006.1 coordinate 431,521, forward strand.
CCATCCATCCGCGGTTACTCCTTGCCAGTCCCATCGCAGTCAAGGCAGCGCCGCTTGGAGACGGCGCGGGGGCGCCCATTGGCAACGGATAACGCCAACGACGTGCGGGAGCTGACGAACTTCCAGCCCCGACCGCGGCACCCCCGGCAGGCAGATCTCCGGTTCCCTAACGGCCTTTCACCGCTCACACCGCGCCCCTTCCCTCGAAGTGGCATTAGCCACTTCGTGGATAGTGGCATTAGCCACTTAGGTCAGGCAAGGGGTTCGGGGCACTTGGCCCGAATCGATCAGGTCAGCGGGTAACCCTGTTCGAACGCCCACCGGTTGGGCGGGTAGGTGGCCTCGGCGAACTCCAACGGCCGGTCCTGCAGGTCATAGACCACGTGGTGCACGATAAGGACAGCTGATCCAGCCTCCAGGCCGAGGTCCGCCGTCTCCTCCTCCGTCGCGGTGCGGGCGCTCATGCGGTCTTCCGCATAGCTCCCCTGGCGCCCCGTCATCTGCTCCACGTACAGCAGCGTGCCCTCCTGGATACGCTCGGGGTCCATGAGCCTGGGTGCCCGTTGAGCCATGTCCGGCGCGAACCACGACGTCGACAGGGTGATAGGCCCAGTCTGGTTGCTGGTCACCCGCCGGCGATGCACAGCCCGGCGCTCCTTCGTCAAGCCCAGAGCATCAGCAACGTAGTCCGGCGCATCAAGCCATCCCGCAGACGTAATCACCGCATACTCGCCAGCCGTGTAAATCTTCCCCGTCTGCCGTGCCCGACCGTAGAGCTCCCGGGCCCGCCGGTTGACCTCCACGCCGCGCACGTACGTCCCCGACCCCTGCCGCTTCTCCACAAGGCCCTGATTGCTCAGCGCCTCCAGCGAGCGGGCAGCTGTCGGCCGCGACACGTTCCAGTCCGTCGCCAACTGCCGCTCCGACGGCACCTCGTCCCCCGGCCTGAGGTCACCGCGCAAGATCTGATCGCGGATGTGGTGCGCGATCTGGAGGTACTTCGGCTGAGCCTCCTCGATCTGCGGCATCACAGCCTCCCATCCCCTTCAAGTGGCTATTACCTCTGGCCACTATAGGGTGAGTGGCCAATACCTGAACCCGTACGCTGGCCACGTGACGCGGTTGATCGTGGCAGCCGGAGGAGGGGGCGACGCTGTCGCCGCCGCAATGTTGGACGCCGCCCTGTACGGCGACGGAGACCCGGCGGTGATCCTTACCTACGCCTGGGACCGCCTGATCGTCGACCCGTTGCCGGGGCCCCGCAGTCCGGCCGACTTCAACGGCCTGCGTCAGCTGACGCCAAGCGTGTACGCCGTCCCCCCAGATGCCGAGCCCGTCGCCCCCGCCGGCTCAACCCTCCCGCGCTTGGCCGCCGCACTGCCGCACTCCCTGGCTCTGATCGACCCACGCCGCGGCGCAGTCGGCATAGTCCAGCAACTCGATGAGCTCATAGCCGAGCTGTCCCCCGAGTCCGTTGACCTCTTGGACGTGGGCGGCGACATCCTCGCTCGCGGCGACGAGCCCACTCTCAAGAGCCCTCTTGCGGACGCCCTCACCCTCGCTGCCTGCGCACAGCTCAAGATGCCTGTCCGTCTCCTGATCGCTGGCCCCGGCCTCGACGGAGAGCTTCCGGCCCGGGACCTCATCGAAGCTCTCGGGCCGATTACCCACACCCTCACAGCAGAGGACGTGGAGCCCATCGCGTCCGTTTTGGAGTGGCACCCCTCCGAAGCCACCGCGATGCTCGGTGCCGCGGCGCGAGGTGTGCGCGGCCTGTGCGAGATCCGAGACGCCGGCCTCCCGGTCCATCTGACCGACGAAGGCCCGACTGTCCACGAGGCTGACCTCGACAACGCGCTGCATCGCAACACGCTGTCCCGTGCCCTCGTATCAACGAGCAGTCTCGAAGAGGCCGAGCAGCACAGTCGCGAGATCTGTGGATACTCCGAGATCGACTACGAGCGGAACAAGGCACTGTGGCTCTCCGAGCAGCGTGCCGTGCCCTTGGACCCCGACAACGTCCTCGGCGAGCTCAGCCGCTTTGAAGCAGAGGCCCGGGGCCGCGGGGTCACCCACACGACGTTCCGCAGGTTGACGGAATCCCTCGGTCTCCCCGGATCGCAGCGCCAAGAACTCCGCGCACTCCTCATCGATACGTACCCGAACCAGTACACAGCGCCCCTATGGCGGATCTCGTGACGGGCGAAGAGTCTTCCCCCTCGGGAGGCTTGCCCACGCCCGAGAGCGTCTTGTTGGACACCGATTGGGCCTCCCTGTGGCACGCCTACGGGCTGGCCGTAGATGTACCCGCGCAGCTGCCCGCACTGTTCAGCGACGATGGACACGCCAGAGAAGCGGCGCTGCAGTTCCTGTTCGGCACCGTGCACCACCAGGGCACTCTCTACGAGGCAACCGTGCCGGCAGCGCTGTACGTCGCATCCGTCCTGCGAGACCCACGCACGAACATCGCTACGGATCAGCGGCTCCCTTTGCGTGCCGAGCTGCTTGCGTGGATTGCCTCAGTAGGACAAACGGCTTCGGACGACCTAGAAGACTCACGCCGAGAGAACGGATTCCCGCTCGACGACTACCCGCAGGCAGTCGACATCCGCAAGATGCGACCGCTCTTGTTCACAACCGCTTTCGACCTCACAGAGGACCCCGACCTCCGCATTCGCGAAGCAGCCATCGCCGCGTGCATCCCGCTGGTGGACGATCCCCAACTGCAGCACCACCGAACCGCCTTGGTCCCCCTGGTTCGCCAGGTCCTCGGCACCAGCGAACTATGGCAGCACCGCGAACGAGCCATCGACGCCCTCGACGCATGGGGCGAAGACTCCTCAGGGCTCGAAGGTCAGCAGAACCCCTTCGAATTCTGCGACAGCGATCTGCCACCCATTGGAACGTCAGTGTGGTCTGCGGGCCCTTGGTCCAGTGCAAGCGACGCAGACGAACCACCGTTTTGACGGCCCCGCTGGCCATGATCAGGCACGCCGTCAGTCTGTCTAGGCTCAGTTGATTCTTGAGAGGGCGCATTCAACCGGTGTGCGCAGTAAGTTCGGCGAGCCTTTCTGATGGTGTCAGGTAGCCGAGGGTCTCGCGTGGCCGACCGTTGAGGCTGCGGGCGATTCGGGCGAGGTCGTCGGCCGAGTGCACCGACAAGTCGGTGCCTTTGGGTAGGTACTGGCGCAGCAGCCCGTTGGTGTTCTCGTTGGATCCACGCTGCCAGGGCTTGTGCGGGTCGCAGAAGTAGACCGGGATGCCGGTGGCGAGGGTGAAGTCGGCGTGGTGGGCCATTTCCTTGCCCTGGTCCCAGGTGAGGGTGCGGGTCAGCTCGGCGGGCAGCGCGGTGATGGCCTGCCGTATGGCGTGTTCGACCAGGTGCGCGTCGCGGCCGCCGGGCAGATGTAGCAGCAGTAGGTAGCGGGTGGTGCGCTCGACCAGAGTGCCGACCGCGGACTTGCCGTTCTTGCCGATGATCAGGTCGCCTTCCCAGTGACCGGGCACGGCCCGGTCCTCGACCTCGGCGGGCCGTTCGCTGATCATCACCATGTCGCGGATCCGACCTGTGTTCTCGCCGCGGCCGCGGGGCCGGCGCTTGACCCGGCCGGTGCGCAGGCAGCGGGCCAACTCTCGGCGCAGCTCGCCGCAGCCCTGCACGTAGAGCGCCTTGTAGATGGTCTCGTGGCTCACCCACATCAGGGGATCGCTGGGGAACTCGAGACGCAAGCGGTGGGAGATCTGCATCGGCGACCACCGGTCGGCCAGCCAGGCGGTGACCTGGGCCGCCAACCGGGGGCAGGCCAGCCTGCCGGTCTTGGGCCGCCGGGCCTGCTCGCGAGCACGCTGATGCGCCCGCCACGCCCGGTACTCGACGCGGCCGCCGTTCGCGGTGACCTCCCGCGAGACCGTGGACGTCGCCCTGCCCAGCCGGGCGGCGATCAGGGTGAACGATTCCCCGGCATGTAGGCCTAGGGTGATCTCCTCCCGGTCGGCCAATGTCAGCCGTCCCGGTCCGGGCACCCACCCGTCCCAGCGAAGCGGCCGCCGCGACGCGTGGCTCGCGATCAGTGCCACCGTCTGATGCGAGCAGCCCACCTGGAAGCCGATCTCCCGTAAGGACAGCCCCTGGCTTTCAGCCGCAACGCCAACTGCCGCTGTTCCACCGTCAGATGTGGACGCAATCCCGAACCTCCCCAGCTCATCGAGAATCTTCTCGACTCACCAAGGCGTTGCGGCGACCGACTGAATCCGCCCAGGCACGCCGTCAGTCGCTGAGTTACAACCTTCTCCACGGGTTCAAGGCGCTCCCGCCGCGCAGAGCGCGGCGGCGTGCGGCCGGCGCCTCGGGCCGCCGCTCCTGTCTTCGCCCCGCTCCGGCCCGGCCGCCGGCCGCACGCCAAACAGCGAGGGGTGGAGTGGAGAGAAACCCGCTTTGGCTGGGGCGGTCGGCTCCGCGGCTTTAGCCACCTCCCCGATCCGGGACCCGCGCCGAGCAAGACCAGGGGGCCACTCGGACACATTGCGGGCAGGGACAAGCCTCCCCGAGTTGCCAACCAGCGTACGGCCCCCTGCTCATGCCCGGCCCCAACCCAGGCAGGCCACCGACCAAACCCGCTCCACCGACCTCGCTCGGATCGTGCCCCTCAGGTGCAGCTCGCACCGGTGACAAGATCCATCCCTTCATAGGGTCCCTGAGAACGGCCGTGCATGAGTATGTTTGGTGTGGTCGGCCCGGATCAGAACCAGCACCCCAGACAGGAACTCGTCATTTGACCACGCCAATCGCCCCGACAGAACAGCGGACTCAGCTCGCATCCCAGCGCCGAAAAGTCGATTTCGATACATATGACGTAACCGTCGATGAATTGCTGCGTCGAGTCTACAAGAAACGCATTGACATCGCACCCGTGTATCAGCGACAGTTCCGATGGGATGGATATCGCCAGTCACGACTGATTGAATCAGTCCTTTTGGGGATCCCCGTACCGCCTCTCTTTATGGCAACCAATAGCGTCAGCGGAGAGCTGACGCGATGGGAAGTAGTTGACGGACTCCAAAGACTTCTAACTCTGGTGAATTTTGCAGGAGACACGCAAACCAGAAACGCAGCCAACCTGACGGGGTACCCGCTACGCCTGTCCAACCTTGAAAAGCTAACAACGTTTGAAGATTTTTCCTTCGACGAGCTACCCGAGGACATTCGCTCAACCTTTGAGGATCGCCCCCTGAAGATCATCATCCTCAACGACAAGAGCGAGCTCCAGGTGCGTTACGACCTTTTCGAGCGTCTGAATACTGGAGGCATCGAACTTACCAACCAAGAGATCCGCGAGTGCGTATACAGGGGTGAGTTCGTAAACCTCCTTACCAAGCTCGCCGAAAATGAAGACTTTAATACGGTGGTGAAACTCCCCACGGCCCGCCAAAAGGACGGCACCCGCGAGGATTTCATCCTGCGATTCTTTGCATTTCTTGACAGGTACCAAAAGTTTGAGCACTCGGTCAAGGAATTTCTCGATGATTTCATCGCAGACGCCCACAAGACGCCCAAAATTGCGGCACGCGAGGCAATTTTCGAAAAGACGTTTACATACCTTTCCAAGTGTTTTCCTGACGGCCTTAAAACCAGGAAGGGGCAAACGCCCGTCAACCTGTATGAGGCAATTTCAGTGGGCGCCGCCTTGGCTCTTCACATCTCCCCCAAGCTCGCCGTACGAGATACTAGTTGGGTATCTTCGGAGGAGCTTCGCGCTCTGGTGACAGGGGCGACCAACAGTCGCTCCCGCGTGCGAGGCCGCATCGAGTTCGCTAGGGACAAATTCCTTGGCTAGGCGCCCCATATTCGACCGGACTCCTCTAGAAAAGGAATTTCGGCAGCGCATCGACGTAGTTCGGAAGATGCTCGACGCGACCGATTCGTCACCGGGAGCCGCGGGCAGTAACTCGCCGATCGACATTTCGCGAGAGGCTAGGGGCCTCAGCATTGTGTTGATCTATGCGGCATACGAAAACCTTCTCAAAGGGATCTCTCGCACACTGCTTGAGGCCGCGGTTCAACTGAGACTGGGCAACAAGAGGCTTAGGCCTGAGTTTCAAGTATTTGCGATTCATTCCAAACTGCAAGCCCTAACCGATATATCTGCCGCTCAAATCTGGAGAGGGTCAGGCCGAGGCGTTGTGGACGCCCTCATCGACAGGGCCTGCTCCATAAATGCAAATATTTTCCCCAACGATGGTAGTCACATGAAAACTCCGCAAGTTGTGACGTTCTGCCAGGCTTTCGGACTGTCCGCGCCGGGGCCAATTCTTCGTGAAGCATGGGGGCGAATCGATACCGTAGTTTCCGAAAGGAACAGCGTAGCCCATGGACAGAGGACTCCCGAAGAAGTTGGCCGGGCTTACTCAATCGGTGAAATCAGAAAACTAGTGGATATCTGGGAGAGACGCTGGTGCGATTTCTTGATTGACGTGGAGTCAAAAGCTGTCAAGAGAGACTTCTACAGAGATCCCAGGTGAAATTACGCTCACGGGAATTAAACGATCACCAAGTCGTACGCTCTTCGCAGTCATTTTGCTACCCGGAACCTCGCCGGAGCCAGCTCCCATCCTTAAGGAGTTCAGGATGGCGCGCCATAGTACGCTCGTCACCACGTCGTACTGACGAGCGCCGGACTCAAGAACGGTCCAACCGTTCGCTCGTCAGTAGTATTCCCCGGTCAGCGTCAACGGGCGTGCGCTTCATCGGCCAGTGCCAGCACGGGTGGCGTCTCAAGCGATCTTCGCCTTCCACCCCATCTACAAATACTGTGGTTGGAACCTTCCGCGGTAGGGTCGTGCTCGTGGGTACTTCCTCAACTCCTGTCACCGACGAACAAAGCCTGCCCAACCTCCCGTCAGAGGTGGTGGAGCACGGCGAGGTCTTCACGCGCCGCTGGGTAGTCGACCTGATCCTTGACCTCCTCGGCTACACGGCCGACAAGGACCTCTGTGAGGTCAAGCTCGTGGAGCCAGCCTGTGGTAGGGGGGCGTTTCTAATCGCCGTCGCGTCGCGGATCAGCGCATCCTGCCGTTCCCACGGGCGCCCCATCGATGATGCGCTCGAGGCTGTCTCCGCGTTCGACTTGCTGGATCGCAATGTGCAGCGCAGCCGTGCAGTGGTGGAGCATCAGTTGGTATCTGATGGATGGCAACCAGAAGAAGCCACCCAAGTAGCCACAAGATGGATCACCCAGGGTGATTATCTCCTCCAAACCGACACGGACCACCGCGCCGACTACATCGTGGGTAATCCTCCATATATCCGCCTTGAGGATGTACCTGACGACCGGATGGCGGCTTACCGCGGCGCTTGTTCCACGATGGGCGGTCGGGCAGACATTTACATTGGCTTCTACGAGGTTGCCTTGCGGAGTCTCGCCTCTAACGGGCAGCTGGGTTTCATTTGTGCGGACCGCTGGATGCGGAATCAGTACGGCCGCCGGCTGCGACAACTTGTGACTACCCGTTTCAGCATGGACCTAGCGCTGGTCATGCATGATGTCGATGCGTTTGACGATCAGGTTTCGGCTTACCCCGCCATCACGATCATCTCGAACCGCCATCAGGGGTCCGCCGTAGCTGCCGATGCTACTCGGTCATTCACAGCCACTCAGGCCCGGGATTTCGCGAGCTGGTACGTCAACACCTGTTCGGCATCGGTTACAACCGATGCATTCCAAGCCGCTCGGATGGCGCATTGGTTCCCCGACGAGGACTCGTGGCCGGCCGCGTCACCCGCAAGGCTGGCCATGTTGGAAGACCTCACTGAGCGCTTTCTGCCGCTAGAAGCCGCAGAGACGGGCACACGAGTCGGCATCGGAGTCGCCACTGGCGCCGACAAGATCTTCCTCACTCATGATGACGATCTCGTCGAAAATGACCGGCTACTCCCCATGGCCATGGTGCGCGATACCACAAGCGGCGTCCTCCACTGGAACGGCACCTACCTAGTCAATCCATGGGCAGCGGACGGGAACCTGGTTGATCTCGCTGCCTACCCGCGGCTCGCTGCCTACTTCGAGGAACACGTGACCGCATTGCGCAAGCGCTACATTGCGGTCAAGCAACCCCAGCGTTGGTACAAGACCATCGACAAAGTCGACCACGCTCTGACTCGACGCCCCAAGTTGCTCTTCCCAGATATGAAGCTGACGATCCATCCTGTCCTCGATCAGGGTGGACTGTACCCTCACCACAACCTGTACTTCATCGTCTCGGACATCTGGGACATGCGCGTTTTGGGCGGTCTCCTCCTCTCTAAGGTTGCCGAGGCTTTTGTCGACGCTTATGCCGTGAAGATGCGAGGGGGAACTCTCCGTTTCCAGGCGCAATACCTCCGCAAGATCCGCGTGCCTGATCCCAAATCCATCTGCGAAGACGACTTGACCGCTCTAGCCGAAGCTTTTGATAAGCGTGACGTGGAGGCTGCTACGGAAGCCGCCCTACGCGTCTATCGAATCGCCGAACTCCCTGACTAGGAGAAGTTAAACTTGACGGTCACTCGCCAAGATTTCGAGGATGCCATCGCCGCGTACTGGGGCGCCAAAGAACTACAACGAGAGCAGTCGACGATCAAGGCTGCGGTGGGAGCCGGAACTGCAGGCTCGGTCCGAGGCGGAAAACACTTCGACGCCATCGCAGTTCTGCTTTCGAAGTTTTTCCTGGAAGCTGGTTATCCTCCGGAGAGTATCCGAGTCAATAAATCGCAGGGTCTGGAGTTGCCTGGTTACTATCGCCCGCAGAAGCAATGGGACCTTGTAGTTGTTCATAGAGAGACTCTCGTGGCGGCCTTCGAGCTCAAGGCACTCGGTGGACCTTCATTCGGCAACAACTACAACAATCGAGTCGAAGAGGCGCTGGGAAGCGCAATCGACCTTCGGCATGCCGCCCTTGCCGACCTTTACCCAGGAGAAGATCCGTGGCTCGGATACTTCTTCATAATGCAGGACGAAGAAGGATCCCGGCGTTCAGTGAAAACAGCTCCTGGCGCGCTGCCGGTCGACCCGATCTGGAATGGAACCTCCTACCAGGATCGATTCGGAATATTCTGTCAGCGCCTTATGCAGGAGCGGCTTTACGATGCGGCTTGCTACGTGACCTCGTCCGCGTCGAACCCCGAGCCGATCGAGCCCAATGAAAAGCTCGACTGGAGACACTTCTCTGCGGCAATAAGCGCTCGTCTTTCATATCTGAAAGATCTGGGGCTCCCGGGGTAAGTTTTCATGCCCGGCCAACAGAGCACCCGGAGTGTACATGCATCCCGGGTGCTCAGCCATTCGGTCGGATCTAGATGGTCTGACGTTTCATCCCTTCAACATAGCTTTAACGAGGTTTACGCGCCCCTCAATGGCCACGCGAAGAACATCAGCTCTGGCGGCGACCAGCGGTTCCTTATAAGTGATCTCGTCGCCGTCGCGCTGTGTAGTGATAAGCCATCCTGCATCGTAAACGCCCTCAGCGATGAAGCGGCTGATCATCTCCTGATAGCGTTGATTGTAGGAAAAGCCAGAGAAGGTGGAATCGGTCGAAAATAGCGCCTTCGTCGCCCGACCCTCCTTTTCGGTTTCCTCCGTCTCCTGGAGAACGAAAACATAACCAAGCCAGGGGCGAATATCCCCAAATGGGCTGCGCTCGTTTTTCTTCTGCACGGCCTCAAGATCGGTGGCGCTCCCCAATGCCTCCTCGAACCGATTGTTGAAGTTTTTTCCGACGCTTCCAACCTGGGATTTAAACTCGAAAGCAGCGACGAGGACTCCCTCGTAAACAACCACCAGGTCCCATTGCTTTCGAACGCGATAGTATCCAGGCAAGTAAGGTTGTCCCGTTTTGATGCAGTCTTCCGGGATTCCGCACTCAATGAACGTCTGTTTCACGAGGGATTCCAGGGTCTTCATATGCCCGTTAGCGCGGGCCTCGCCCCCAGCTTTACCCTCGTCCTCCAGCTTGCTCTTCTGGCTTGTCCGTGCAAACCAGAAGTCCTCCACCGCCTGCTGAACCGCTTTCCTGTCCACGCACGCTCCTCCCCTGCGCGATGCTCTCTGCGCCAACTTCGTTCTCTGCAAGGCCGATGAACACTCTCGCTTAGGTTACTCAAGGCCGGAAGCCTCATCCTTCCGGGCTTCCGGCCGGAACAGCAATGTCCGCATAGAGGATCGGCAGCCAGCCACGGGCAAGGCGCCCGTCGCCGGCTTCGTCCCCAACGAAGTCTCCGCGAGCTCCGTCAGCCTCAAAGCGAACGGCGGCGGGTACAAACTCAGCATCAACGCTGTATGGGGTCATTGCTGTATGCATCCCCACCAGTCAGACGCCCACGGTGTAACGGTGGACCTCTCTTGGACTGGTACCGGACGTGCTCGGACGCCCACCGCCCGCCAGGTAGACGCCTGAGACACACGGGGTCTCCGGAGCGGGTTCCCGGCTGCCCCAGAAGCGCGCCGCGTCGCAACAGGCCTTCCACGCAGTTCCCGAGTGCACATCTCCAGCGCCAGCAATGTCGTGGCACGACCCCCGTCGCTCCATCTGGCCACCGGAGTCGCGTAGTCGGCACCATGCGCTACGTCGGAACCGCGTACCGCGAACACCGACCCACCCTCTGGCGAGAGCATCACAAAGTCACTTGGTCGGTCACGGGCACTACTGCGAGAGTGTGTGCCGTGACCACCAGGGACAACTTTTACTCCGACCGCGCCGGCCCTCCTCGCCCTCGCATTAGTGAGGACATCTCCACCGACGTGTGGGCAGGCTTGATCACCCTGATCCGTCGGCGGATCACCGACGGTTCGCTTGCCCGTGTCTTTCCCAGATACGGCTGCCCGGACGATCCCACCGGCCACAGCACGATCATCGGCACGGACGAAGAAATGTTCCTCGCCGACCTCAGAGCTCATGTCCCGAGTCTGATCGAGCGCCCGGCAACACCGGACGGCGGGCAGGAGGTCCAGGACACGGCGGTACTCATCCACTCGGCTTCTGCCAACCCCCAGCCCCCGGACCTACCGACGAGTCCGCTAGATCCGAAGCGGCTGCCGGACACGGCAACAGTGTTGGATGTCGTTGACTTTGTCGCACGCCACATCGTGACACCGAGCCCGTGGAGCAAGTCCCACAGTTGGGTGTTCGAGCATACGGACTACGCCTTCCTCAATGAGCAGCAACACGACTCACCGTTCGATCGACGACTCACCCCCGGGCAGGTGCAGTTCCAGCAAGACATCGATCTCCTCTTCGCCAGAAACGGGATCGCCTTCACGATCGGCGATGACCTTCGCACCCGACGGCTAGGACCACCCGAAGCACGAGCGTTGATCTCCGATTTCAAGCCCGATACCGGAGACCAGCCGCTCGATGACAAGTTCAACGAGGCGATGACTCGCTTCCTATCCAGGACCCCGGCCGACCGACGAGATGCTCTTGAGAAACTTTGGGACGGATTTGAGCGGCTCAAGACCCTCGAACTCGGGACCCCAAACAAGAAGAGGGCGTCTGTCGAGCAGCTTCTCATCCGTGCTGTCCCTGGATCGGAGGCGTTTCGCGAGGTTCTGGACGCGGAGTTCAAGGCGCTGACAAACCTCGGCAACGACTTCATGATTCGGCATTACGAGCACGGCAAGCACGATCTCCCTGGCGACTCCACCGTCGACTACCTATTCCTGCGGCTCGCCTCACTCATCGCTCTCGTTCTGCGCAACACCGGCCGCTTGGCTAAGTAACACGGCACAGTCGCCGCAGCGCACTCGCCTAACTGGCACGGGTACGCTCCCGACCACGCGCGGGTTCCGCGGAAGACCTGCACGCACAGGTTGGCGAGCTGCGCCGCTTGACGACGCGCCGGATTGTCCGTGTTGAGGGACACCTCAAACAGAGCCAGGGCGTCTTCCAGGACGGAGTGACGATTGGGGGCTAGAGTGCCGGGCGTTGGGCGGTCATCCACAGGCGCAGTCTCAGGGCTCGCACGGGGAGCCGTAGAGAGGCGCTGCATCCGCAAGGTCGTGACTGCCCCCTCGTCGCTAACGAACTACGCCGAGCCAAGCCCGCGGCGGGCTCCAATGTTCCGCGCCTCCAGGGCGCGATGTCAGAGGCGTGGGGCAGAGTGAACTAGGGCAGATCCTGCTCGGGCTCATGCAGGGCAGGCGAAGAATCTCCGGGGGAGCTATATGCCGAAGATATCGAGAGGGCGGCGCGTGGGACAGGCTGCCGTGAACGTGCTGCGCTCCTTGCTTGAAGAGCATGATCACATCGTTCAAGAGATATCCGGGCAAAACGACTTCGGCGAGGACCTCTACGTCACCTTCACCGACAATGGAGATGTCACCAGCGACACCATCAAGGTCCAGGTCAAGGGCGGGGAAAGCTGGCGTCGAGGCAACGGCTACGCAGTGCCTGTCCGTCGGCACGGCGACACTTGGGCGAACGGCAACATCCCTGTCTACTGCGTGGTGTATGACCCAGACACCAGGAGACTGCACTGGGCGAACGCCACCGAGCAACTCCGCCGGCTCGGGTCGCTGAATCCGCCACGCTTCATCGGCGTCAGCCCCAACGCAGTGCTGGACGACATCACCATGAAGTCCTTCGTCGCCCAGGCCCGCCGCTACGTCGGACGCTACCGAGGCCGGCAGGCCGTCCTCACCCACCTGGGGGAGATGTCCGGAGTCGAATTCGACCCGACGGACCACGTGCTGCACTTCGTCAACGGCGAAGACGAGGACCTCATCTTTTGGAAACAGCCAGGGGCCGCGGTGGCGACACTGCTGCTCAGCACTCAAGACTGGGAACCGGCTCTCGTCACCCTGGGGTCCCTGATGCGCTCCGAGATTCCGATGCCGGAGGGCGGAAGCGGCGGCGAACCGGCCGATGTTGACCTGTGGACCGCCAAAGACCTAGGCCTGAGCCGCTCCGAGACTATGTGGGCAGCCTCGTGCTTTATGTCCACTCGGCAAGCTGACGAAGGACCGGAAGACGGTTTCGTCGGCCCCGTCGAGTGTGACGGGTGTCCGAGTTGCACGGGCGAAGAGCATGGCAGCATCGAGGCGGATGTGATCCACGAATACGTCCTCGCCCGCATTCTCGACCGCATCGAAGCCGAGCCCGACCTGATGCAGCGCTCGATCTTGGCCACACGCGAGGACGGCGAGCTTGAACCGGAGATTGTCGCCGAACTCGGCCCTCTCGAAACCGAACCACGCATCGTCCGCCAGGTGAACAAGATGAGCCGGGCGGTGGTGGCAACGGTGGACGACATCGAGCCGGAGGCATTCCGCCTGGCCATCCTCTACCTCATCCGCTGTGTCTACGTCGGTGGTCCCTCGCTCCCCCTCGACGAACAGGTTCGAATCGACTGGCGAATCCCCGTGCCTGGATCCACGACGTCGGGCCGGGTCCGGGATAGCGGCCACCGGGATCCAACGCGATAGGCGGCAAAGGCCATGACTAACCCACAAGAACATCGTGGCTCAAGCACCGAAGGCTCATGAGAACTCCTTGATCGCACACCTAAAGCGGTGGCCAGCCAGCCGTGGACTATTCGTGGACTCGTCCTGGCTGATCTGCCCCGCGCAGAGCTTTGACCTGCTGTTTCACTCGGATGCGAAGGGCCCTCCGGAGCCGTGTGCGCAGGTTGGCATCCTGCCGGGGGCTACCCGAAGGCCAGGTTGCCTGCCGTGTCTCGTGTCCGATCGGCTCGCAACCCCCGCCAGCTCGCACCGCCGGCTTCCCATGGCGGCCGGTTTGCCGACCCGCGACGACTCAGCCTGCGTGATGGGGCCATACGGCTGCGCCGGGGTGACGATTCGGGGCGACGGCTGCCGCCGACTCCGGAGTGTCCACGGTGAGCGTCTCAGGGCCGGGGGGTCAGGCGTGGGCCTTGAGGGCGGCGAAGCGGGCTTCGATTTCGGCTGCGTCGCCCATCGTGTCGAGGCGTTCGAACTGGGCGTCCAGGGACGAGTCGGCGAGTTCCTGTTGGCCCAGGGCCCTGGCCTCCTCGCGGCGGACTATTTCCTCGAAGCGGCTCAACTCCGTTGTGGGGTCCAGCACATTGATGTTCTGCGCCGCGTCCAGCATCTGGCTCTGTGCCTGGGCGGTCTTCGATCGGGCCACCAACTGGTCGCGCTTCGAGTGGAGCTCCGTCAGCTTGACCTTCATCTGGTCCAGGCCGGCCTTCAGCTTGTCGACGACCTCCCGCTGCGTGGCGATCGTCGGCTCGGCGTCCTTCGCCTCCCGGCCCGCCTGCAACTGCCGCTGGAGCGCCACCTTTGCCAGGCGGTCGAACGCGTCCGCGTCCGTACCCGAGCCCGCGGCGCGCAGCTCGTCCGCCTTCCTACTGGCGGCCAGTGCCTTGGTGCCCCATTCCGTGGCCGCCTCCTCGTCCTCCTGGTGGTCCTGTTCCAGCAGGCGCAGGTTGCCGATGGTCGTGGCGACCGCCTGCTCGGCCTCACTGATGTTGTTGCCGTAGTCGCGGATCAGCTGGTCGAGCATCTTCTGCGGGTCCTCCGCCTGGTCCAGCAGCGCATTGATGTTCGCCTTCGCCAGCTGTGCGACGCGGCCGAGGATCGTCTGCTTGGTCATGGGGCCAACCTCTCGCTCTCGCTTTCCCCGAGTGGCTTCGTCCTGCTCAGAACCTGCCGCCGCCACCCCTTCGGCCGCGCGTCCCCCCGCCACCGAAGCTGCCCGGGCCGCCCCCGCCGAACCCGCCGCCGAACATGCCCCCGCCCGTCCCGCGGCCCATACCGCCGAAGATCTCCCCGAGCAGGATGCCGCCGAGCACCGCCCCTCCCATGCCGCCGCCCCCGCGGCGGCCGCCCATGGCGTCGCCGTACGGACTGCCGTACATGCGCACATCGCCCTCGGCCAGCTGCTGCGCCGCCCTGGCCAGCTCATCCGCCCGCTGCGCCTCCGTGAGCGCCGCGACGGGATCCGCGGACTCCTGCGCCAGTTCCAGGTGGCGCAGCGCCTCGGCCAGACGCGTCCTGGCCTCGCTGCCCACCGCCGCCCGGTGGGTCGTGATGAAGTCCGAAGCGGCGCCCAACGCGCTGCGCGCGGTGAGCAGGGCCTGGTCGAACAGTGCCCGGGCCTTCTGGTTGCTCACCTCGTGCTCACGCGCTCCGGTGAGGGCGCCGTCGAGGGCCGCGCCCGCCTCCTCCACGCGGCGCAGCACGTCGATCGGGTCGTACGGGCCCGCGGCGATCTGCGTCCGCACCTCCCCGACGACCGACTCGGCGCGGGCGATCCGGCCGTGCAGGTCCGCCGTGGAGGTGCCCTCGGGGGTGCCGAGCAGCATGCCCCGCGCCTCCGCGAGGTCGGTCTCGGTCTCCGTCAGCGCGCCCGGCAGCTTGCCCGCCGCCTCCGCGAGTTCTGTGCCCAGCCGGCCGACGGCGTCCACGAAGGTGCCTGCCTGGTCGATGGCGCCCTCGGCGGCCCGCAGGTGCACCGCGGCCGTTCCGCCCGCGCCCGCCGCCACGGCCTCGCGGGCCTGGTCGACCTGGGCCGCGGCGAACACGAGCCGGTCCCTGGCCTGCTCGACGTGCCCCGCGACGGGCAGCACCGCGGTGGGCGCGTACCGCGTGCCGAGCGTGGTGAGCGTGGTCCGCGCCGTGTCGGTGCGGCCGGTGACCTCCCGCAGCTCCGCCTCGGCGTGCTGCAGCGCCTGGGGCGCGTTCTCCTCCAGCGCGCGCAGCCGGTCGAAGCCCTCGGCCTCCGCGTCGAGCCGCCGGTTGGCCTCGGTGCAGCGCGCGATGATCTCGTCCAGCATGCGGCGTCTGGCCGCGTCGTCCTCCGGGATCGCGTCGTCGAGTTGCTGCCGTAGCCGGAAGGCCGCCGTGAGCTCAGACTCCGCGTGCCCCAGCGCCTTCCCGAAGGGTGCGGCCGCCTCCTCGCCGAACTGGGCGGTGGCGAAACCGAGTTCCTCACTGCTGGTGCGCACCGCGTCGTCCGTCTCGACGAGCAGTTCCCTGGCCCGCCGGTCGAGGTCGGGCAGCGGCACGGCCTGCTCGCCGCGCCTGCCCCAGCCTCCCCCGGTCGGGGTGGTACGGGTTCCCGGGCGCTGCCTGCGCCGGGTGTACGCGTACCAGCCGAGGGCGAGCAGGCCTCCCAGCAGCACGACCGGCAGGATGAGTTCGCCGCCCGTGACCCCGAGGCCGCCGGCCCCGCCCGGGTCGGCCGCGCCCGGGGTGATCGCCGGCGTGGGCACGGGCTTGCCCGCGAGGACCGCGCCGATGCCGTCCGCCGCGCCGACGGCCGCCCCCGCCCAGTCGTTCTGCCGCAGCGCCGGCTCGACCGCCGTCCGCGCGACGTCCCGCAGTTGGGCGTCGGTCAGTGACGAGTCCTGGTCCACGGAGTACGCGTACTGCCGGTCGTGCGTGGCGACGGCCAGCAGTACGTCGTTGAGGCCGAGGCCGTTGCGCTCGGCGGTCGTGTCGGCCCAGTCCTGGGCGGAGCGGCCGGAGAAGTCGCGTACGTAGGCGACGTAGAGCTGCACGCGGTGCGTGTCGTCGAGGCCCCGCAGAGCCGTCGCGACGGCGGCCTTGCGGTCGCCGAGCGCGTCCACCCTGTCGGTGATCTGGCCGGTACGCGACAGCACGATCGGGTCGTCGGCGCGGGCGTCCGCGGCGGGCTGCAACAGCCAGCACAGCGTTGCCAGTGCGCTGATGAGGGCGTACGCGGCACGCAGGGTGTGCGAGGGGCGAACGCCACTGTGCATCGGTTCTCGGCTCCGGTGCGGCCTCACTTTGTGAGCGTATTACCCCTTCTGGCCCACCGCGACCGGGACCGGTCCGGGGCTGGGACCTGCCCCTTCGGGGGCCGCGTTCCCCGTACGGGCCCGGCCCGCGGGCCGGTTCCCGGGTGCCGGTGGCGGGGTGCCGGTGGCCGGGGTCAGCCGCCGGCGAGCGGGACGAGGCGGAGGAAGGTCAGGGTCGGGGTGCTCGTGAGGTCGACTTCCTCGTCGAGGTCGGTGAGCTGGTGGGTGGGGGTCAGGACGAAGAGGGCGTTCGAGAGGAAGGCGCGTTCGGCCCGTGCGGCTTCCGTGGGGCCGTCGAGCGGGGTGGCGGGCCGCGCGGTCGTGGGGTGCGCGGTCGTGGGGCGCGCGGCGTTGTGGCGGGTCACCTCCTCGTGGACGCGGAGGTGGAGCAGGGCCCGGACGGTCATCCGCTCCGGGAGGCCCGTGAGCCGCAGGGCCGGGGCGGGTTCGCCCCCGGCCGTCTCGTCCTGGAAGGTCACCGTGGTCATCGCGCGGCCCGCTCGATCTGGCGCCGGATGGCCGGGTCGGTGATCGCCGAGTCCGCTGCCAGCAGTGCCGCCTTGGACAGGATCAGCGCGAGCCGGTCGTCCTCGAAGGGCAGGAAGACCTTCGGCTCGGCCGTGCGGCGGGCGGGGACGACGCAGAGGTAGGCGTCGTCCGGTGCCATCAGGACGTTCGCCGAGCCCAGGTGGATGCGGTACGTCGTGAGGTCCCCGCGGACCGTCAGGTAGCGGCCGTCGAGCGTGCACCGCTCCGCGATCCTCAGGCGCGGCAGGATCCGTTGCAGGGCCTCCCGGCGGACCTCCGCGTTCGCCGTCAACTCCCCGAAGGACGCGACCCGCCAGTACGCCGCGTGGCGGTCCTCGCCCCGGTCCGTCCACGTCGGGTCCGCAGCGATCGAGGTGACGGCCACGAAGAGGTCGACGTCCCGCATCGCCTCGCTGAAGACCAAGGGCGGCACTTCGGCGAGCGGGACCTCCTGCCTGCGCCGCCCGTCGCGGCGCTCGAACCGTACCCGGTCGGTCGCCGCGCGCTCCGGGGCGTGGCCCGCGTCCTCCCCGGCCGGTTCGTGGTGGAAGCAGGCGCACCACCGGCCGTCCCCGAACTCGCGCCGGGCCAGACCGTCCTGACCGCCGTCGTGGTCGCCGAGGAAGCCGGCGTGCCAGCCGCGTTCCTTGAACAGCGCGTACAGCCGCGGGTAGTCGACGATGTGCGCCGCGAAGCGGTTGGAGTAGGTGCCGGTCTCCGCCTCGGCCGGGGTGGGCAGGTAGATCTCCCGGAACGCCTGCTTGAACGGCTGCCGCAGCCCCGCGGCGACCACCTGGGCGCGCCACGTGGCGACGGCGTCCGGCGAGGCGTGGACCGGGTGCCACAGGCGGATGCGCGTGGGCTCCCCGGTGGGCGCCCGATCGGGCTCGGCCGTGGGCGCCACCGCGTGCCAGGTGCCCTCGGCGTCCCGCGCCTCCCAGATCAGGCCCCGGGTGAGGACTCCGGTGACGGGGTGGTCGCGGTAGTGGCGGCGCCATTCGTCGTGCGGCCAGGTGCGCCCGGTGGACATCAGCGTCTCCAGGCGGGCCCGCTCCCCCGACAGTGTCGCACGCACCTGCTTGACCAGTGCTTTCAGCGCCTGGTGCGCCTCGGCGCACCGCTCCTTGACAGCCGCGGGGGCCGTACGGGAGGTGCGTCCGTCGGGACCGGTGAAGGTGAGCCGTACGGTCACGGCGTCCTCGATCGCCACCCGGGCCCGGTATCCCGCCAGTTCGCGGACGTACGTGCCGTCCGGGGCCAGGCCGTGCGCCGGGACGCTGCGCTCGACCAGCTGTGCGGGCGTGATGCCCTGCCGGGCGGCGGCCGTGGCGAGGGCGGTGTCGAGCTGCTTCAGGAGCGCCCGGTGCCTGAGCTTCGCCCGCAGCCGCCACAGGCCCTCCAGCGCGGCGGGGTCGTCCACGTCCGCGAGGGCGTTGATCGCCGCCCCCGCGAGCTTGACGTCCTCGATCACGTCCGATCCGGGTCCGCCGGTGCGCAGCGCGACGGTGACGAGCCGGCCCACGGTGGCCGGGCCCGCTGTGAGCGAGGCGGCCCAGACGACGCCGCGCGCGAGGTCGCCGTCGTTCTGGGCCACGAGGTAGTGGAGGTGGGGGGTGTCACCGAGCCAGGGGTTCGGCGACCCGTGCGTCCTGCTGCACTGCGGGGCGTCCTCGGCGAGTGCCCGCAGCATCTCCGCCGTCGTGTCCCGTGCCGCTGCCGCGTCGCTCAGCTCCAGGCAGGTGCGCCGCCAGCGCTGTGACGGGCGCGGCCCCGACAGGCTCACCAGATGCCGGACGAAGCCGGCCAGCCCGGGCGTGGGCGCGGTGTCGGCGCGCTCGCGCAGCGCCGTGGCCCATAGCGCGTGCGGCGGGATCAGCTCGTCGGGCACGAGAGCGGCGTCGTCGTCCGCGAGCAGCGCGCGCAGGCGCCGGCCGAGCGGACCGCGTACGCCCGCGCCGACGTCCGCGGCCATGAGCTCCCTGTACGCCCGGCGGAGGTGGGGGGTGACCGCGCGGCGGCCGTCGGCGTCGAGCCGGTCGACGGCGTCCAGCACGGCGCCGAGCGCTTCCGCGAGCCAGTGGCCCGTGCGGTACTCGGCGACGCGGAGCAGCATGACGGCGACCTCGTCGGGCGTCCATCCGCGCCGTCGGGACACCAGGGACGCGACCTGCTCGCGGTAGTGCCACACGCCCGTGCCGTCGGGGCGGGCCACGAGCAGCAGGGTCAGGGCGGCGGCACGCGTCTCGTCGCCGCCGCGGGCCGCGAGGCCCTGGTCGATCTCGGTCCGGGTCGCGGCGTGCAGTTCCCCCAGGCGCCGGTACTCCCCCGTGCGGGTTCCGAAAGCGAGGCGGAACTCCGCGCGGCCGCGGTCGAGGAGGTCGACGAGCCAGCGGGCGCGGTCGAGGGCGGCGGCGCGCACGTCGTCGAAGGCGTCGTTCCTGCGGGCTTCGGCCAGCACGGTGTCGTACAGCATGCGGGGATGGTGGCAGGGGGGTACGACAACGGCGCCTTGGCGGGAGTGCGGGCGGGGCCGTCGAGGTGGGGCCGTCGTGGTGGGGGGCCGTCGTGGTGGGGGGTCAGCTGGGGAGGGGGGCCGGTTCGGCGGGCGACTTGGGCTGGGCCGGGGGCTGTTCCTGCTGCGGGGGCTGTTCTTGTTGTGGGGGCTGCTCGGGCTGCTCCTGCTGCGGGGGCTTCTCGGGCTCTTCCTGCTGCGGGGGTTCGGAGGGGGGTTCCTGCGGCTGTTCCGGGCTCTGCGGCTTCTGCGGTTCCTCCGGCTGCTTCCGCTCCTCCGGGCCGCGGGGCTCTTCCGACGTCTCCGGGCTCTGCGGCTTCTCCGGCTTCTCCGTGCCGTCCGGGGACTTGGGCTGCTCCTCCGTGCCGGGCGACTTCGGCTCCTCCTGCTTCTTCTCCTCGCTCGGCGGCGGCGCCGTCTTCCCCGGCGGTTCCAGCTGCGACCCCGTGGACGGCGACGGCAGCACCGGCACCGGCGAGCCGGACCGCACGCCCCCGGGCGGTTCGACCTCGTGGTCGCGCTTGCCGTCCACCGTGCCGCTGGGCCGCTCGAACCAGCGCTTGCCGTCCTGGTCGTAGAGCGTGAGCGTCTTCATCGGCTTCTCGGACGGCACGACCGCCACCAGCCCCGCCGCGCGGAACGTCTCCCACTGCCGCCCGCTGTACGTCGGCGTACCGCTGACGGCGTCGGGGGCGCTCAGCGGGTTGCCGCACGTGCAGCGCACCACGGGCACACCGCGGTCGTCGACCATCACGGGGGTGCCGGCCTGAAGGATGGCCTGGTACGCGGTGGCCTTGCCGTCCTTGAAGCCGTGGCTGGTGACACGGGTGTCCCAGCTGAGCTGAACGGGCGTCAGCGAGCGCAGGTGGGAGGGGAGGTCCCGCTGCGCGACCTTCAGGGTGCCGGCGAAGGCCCGGGCGCGGGACGGGTCCTGGGAGAGGTACGTGATCTGCTTCTCGACGTCGCAGGCCGCCTCGTTCTGCTTGGCGCTGTAGAGCCCCGGGTGGGCGCCGCTGACCTTCAGGGTGCCGCCCGGGGCCGAGGACTCGTTGGGGGTGATCGTCGGGGTGACCGCGGTGCCCGCCTCGCCCGCCGTGGACGGGGTGAAGGGGTCCGGGCCGGCGGCGGAGGCGTTCTGGAGGAAGATCTCGCCGCCGCCCTTGGTGCCGCCGAGGAACGAGAAGGCGAAGATCACCGCGACCGCCACGACCATCGCGGTGCCCGCGGTGACGAGGGTGCGACGGTTCCGCCACCACGGGGCGGGCGGTCCCCGGTGGCGGCCGGGTTCCACCGGTTCGCCGCCGTGCCCCGCGCCGCCCGGTGGACCCGGCGGACCCGGTGGTCCGGGCGGTGGTGGCGGCCCGGGTGGTGGCGCCGCCGGTGGCGGTGGGGGTCCCGGTGTCACCGGCGGGTGCTCGCCCGGCGGCCGGCCGGACAGCGGTCCGGACGGAGGGCCGGCGGGGTGTTCGGGCGGAGGAGGTAGGGAACTCACGGCACTCTCCCCGGACGTGGGGCATCAGGCCTCCGATTCCATTATGTGCGCCCTCGCCGGGAGGGGTGAATCGGCCACGGGAATCCTTGAAGGCTCGATTTTTCACGGGCATTTCGGCAGTGGGGCATCCACGGGACTCCCTCCTCCAGGGAACACGGGAGCGTGCCGCGGGGCATGTCCCGTCCTTTCGCGGCTTGACCGCCCGCACCCGTCCTGACCTGCCCTGACCTGCTGCGCAGGTGGCGCCGCGGGTCCGGGACGAGAATCGGTACATGGAAGCAGTGGGATACAGCGGCACGAACACCGGTCTTCTGCTCGTGGACCCGTACAACGACTTCCTGTCGGACGGCGGGAAACTCTGGCCACGCGCGAAGACCGTGGCCGAGCAGGTGGGCCTGCTCGACCACATGCGGCAGGTGCTCGCGGCCACCCGCGCCCGCGGCATCGTCACGTTCTTCGTCGCGCACCGCCGCACGGCCCCCGGGGACTACCGGGAGTGGGAGCACCTCTCCCCGGCGCAGGAGGCCACCGTCAAGGGGCAGGTCTTCGCGCTGGGCTCCTGGGGCGGCGAGTTCCACCCGGACTTCCAGCCGGTCGACGGCGAGATCCGGGTGCACGAGCACTGGTCGTCGAGCGGCTTCGCCAACACCGACCTGGACTTCCAGCTGAAGCAGCACCGGGTGTCGCGCATCGTGCTGATCGGCATGCGGGCCAACACCTGCGTCGACACCACGGCACGCTTCGGCCAGGAACTCGGCTACCACGTGACCCTGGTGCGGGACGCGATCGCCGCCTTCAGCCCGGCGGAGATGGAGGCGACCTTCGAGGTGAACGCGCCGGTCTACGCGCACGCCATCCTCACCACGCAGGAGTTCCTGGACCTGCTGCCGCCCTGCCCCGAGGAGTACGGGGCGGGGCGGTAGCGGCGGCGGACGTCAGGGCTGCGGGGTGAGCCAGCGGTCGTACCAGGCCACGCTGCGGCGCATCAGGTCCAGCAGGTGGGCGCGTCCGCCGATCATGTGGCCCTCGCCCGGGTAGACGGCGAACTCGTGGGGGACGCCGTGGTGGCGCAGGGCGCGGTGGAGGAAGAGGCCCTGGCTGACCGGCACGTTCGTGTCGTTCTCGCCGTGGAGGATCAGGACCGGGGTGCGGATGCGGGAGGCGTACGCGATCGGGCTGACGCGGTCGTGGACGTGGGGTCCGGGGCCCTCCCAGCCGATGCTGCCGCTACCCGCGGACTCACGGACGGCCCCCTGCTCGCCGGTCGCGGCCAGCATGCCCCAGTCGCTGATGCCGGCGCCCACGATCGCGGCCTTGAAGCGGTCGGTCTGCGTGACGGCCCACGCCGCGAGGTAGCCGCCGTGGCTCCAGCCGCCGATGCCGAGGCGGTCGGGGTCGGCGACGCCCTGGGCGACGAGGAGGTCGATGCCCTCGGTGATGTCGGTCCACTCGGCGCCGCCGATGGCGCCGTCCACCGCCGTGGCCGCGAAGGCGTGGCCGTGGCCCTCCCCGCCGCGGGAGTTGGGGAGGAAGACGGCGTAGCCGGCGGTGGCGAGGAGCTGGCCGGGGGGCAGGTCGATGTGGAACTGCCATTCGTCGGTGTAGCGCCCGTACGGGCCGCCGTGCGCGATGGTGATCATCGGGAAGGGGCCGTCCGCGCGGGTGCGGCCGGGCGGCAGGAGGAGCAGGCCGTCGAGGGCGAGGCCGTCGGAGGCCTTGTAGGAGAGGCGTTCCTGGCGGCCCCAGGGGATGTCGCGGATCTCGGGGCGGGTGTCGCTGATCCGGGTGAGCGGGCCGTCGGGCGGTCCGGCGTGGACGTCCTTGGGCTCGTACGCGGTGCCCGCGAGCACGGCGACCGTCCCGCCCGTGCGGCTCGCGGTGAGCGCGTGGACGATGCCCGGGCGGGTGTGGAGGCGGCGGAAGCGCCGCTCGCCGGGGTCCAGCCGGAACAGCGCGGTGTCCAGGCCGTCGGCGAAGACGGCCAGGGGCGGGCCGGCTTCGACCTGGAGGAGTTCTCTGGGGCAGACGGTCATGCCGGCGGTCAGGTCGCGTGCCTCGGGCGTTGCCTGGTGCCCCGGGTCGTCGGGGACCGCGCGGTCCAGGACGGCCGGGGAGCCGACCAGCCCGGGCGGGGTGGTGGCCAGGTGGGCGAGGTGCCAGCCGTCCTCGGCACGCCACCAGACCGGGGAGCGTGCCGCGTGCCCTGCGGGGCCGAGGTCGTGGACGGCGCCGGCGGCGGTGTCGACGAGATGGAGCCGTGCGGTCAGTGCGCCGGGGTCCTCCTCCGCGCAGTCCCAGGTGAGGACGGCCAGCATGCCGCCGTCCGGACGCTCGGCCACCTCGACGACGTGCCGGTCGCCGAGGGTGTCGACGGTGCGGACGGCGCCGCTGTCCAGGTCGAGGAGGCGCAGGCGGGCGGAGGGCTCGGGGCCCGTCCGCTCGGTCCACACCATCACGTCGTCGTCCTCGGCCTCGTCGGGTTCGCCGGCGGCGATCAGGGCGACGGTGCGGCCGTCGGCGAGCGGCAGGTGGTCCGCGATGCCGCCGGGCCAGGTGGTGAGGGCCTCGGCGGGGCCGTCCGGTCCGCCGGCGGCGGCGAGGCGGACGCGGTGCAGCTGCCCGGCGGTGATGAAGAGGACCGCCGCCGAGTCCGGGGTCCAGCGCGGGGCGCCGATCCAGCTCGTGCCGTCGGTCAGCCGACGGGCCGGGGCGCCGCCGTCGGCGGGTACCGCCCACAGGGCACTGGCGAGGCGGTCCGCGACGGCGAGGGGCCGCGCCGTGTGGACGACCGTGCGGCCGTCCGGGGAGAGGGCCGGGAACATCGGTATGACGCTGTCCACGACCGTACGTGCCACGATTTCGCTCTGTCCCGTCAATGTGCCCTCCACAGCGTCCACTTGGGTCTCGCCTTCCTCCTGGGAACCGGGCACATCCTGCCGCAGCCCGCGGCCCGTTCCCAGGATGGGAGGACCATGGAGCTGTCGCCGACGAGGACGAACCGCCTCGCGAACGGCTGCCTCGGCGCCCTTCCCGCGGCCGCCTGCGTCGCGTACGCCACGCAGGCGCCGGCCGCGCTCCCCCGCCTCGCCGCCTGTGTCCTCGCCGTGGTCTTCGCGGCCCTCGCGGTACGGGGGTACCGGCTCGGGGTGACCTGCTCCGCCGGGCGCCTGACGACCCGCGGGTACCTGCGCACACGGGTGATCCCGCGCGAGCGGATCACGACCGTCACCGCCTTCCCCGCGGTCCGCTGGACCGGCCCCTCGGGGCGGGCGCGGTGGACGCCGGTGACCGCCTTCGTGACGGGCCCGGGCGAGAGCGCGGCGGCTCGGGAGCGCAAGGAGTACGCCGTCGAGCGGCTGCGGCGCTGGGCCGGCGGGCGGTGAGGTACCGGAGGCGAAGTGCCGGAGGCGAAGTGCCGGAGGCGAAGTGCCGGAGGCGAAGTGCCGGCTGCCCGGTACCGGCCCCTGGTTCTCGGTCGCTCCCACACGGGGTCCGCCGACCGCCGCACCGTCACCCCTCCGCCACCCCGCGGGGGATGGCGGGGCACCGGACCCGTATGGTTGAGTTAGGTAAACCTAACCTAACTTCGCGGAGACCCGGATGCGCAGCAAGACCACCGTCCCCCTCGCTCCCGCTCGGCCGACGCCCGCCGAACGCATCCGGTCCGTCCTCGCCTCGGCCCACTCCATGACCGTCGTCACCGACCGGGAGCGCACGGAGGTGGCCCGGCTGACCGCGCAGGCGCTCGCAGGTCACGTCCACCTGCACCCCCTGGAGACGGCCTTCGGCCCCGAGGGAACCCCGATCTCGCTGGAGTTCACCGACGTCGCCCCCACCGCGGTACGGGACCGGGTGCGCGCCCGCGTGACGGTCACGGGCTGGACGGCGGCGCCCTACCGGCCGGACGCCCAGGACAGCCAGTGCGTGCAGTTCGTGCACGCGACGCTGGAGACGGCGGAGGGCACCGTCCCTGTGGGCCTTGCCGAGCTGACGACGGCGGAGGCCGACCCGCTGGCGACGGCCGAGGCGGGCATGCTGACGCACCTCGTGGACGACCACGCGGAGCTGGTTCCGCTGCTGCTGCGGCTGGTGCAGCCGGCCCCCGCCCCCGGCGCGTGGCGGGTGCTGCCCGTGGCCGTCGACCGCTACGGGATCACGCTGCGCGTGGAGTACGAGAACGGCCACACCGACGCCCGGCTGCCCTTCCTGTCCCCGCTGGAGAGCGCGGACCGGGCGGGGAGCCAGATCCAGGCGCTGCTCAACAGCGCCCGGCGGGCCTCGCACCGGGGACGGCTGTTCGCCGGCTGGTGAACCCGGCGTCATCCCCCGGGGGTCCGCGCAGGCGCGGGCGCCGGCGCTGTCGGACGCCTCTGTCACATTGGAGGCGTCCGGTTCGTCAGTGCGCCAAGGGGACGCGACGAGGGAATGGGACCGATGGACGACACGGAGTTCCTGGCGGAGCGGTTCGAGGAGAACCGTGCGCACCTGCGGGCGGTGGCGTACCGCATGCTGGGCTCGCTCGCCGAGGCGGACGACGCCGTGCAGGAGGCGTGGCTGCGGCTGAACCGGGCCGGGGCGGACGGGATCGGGAACCTGGGCGGCTGGCTGACGACCGTGGTGGGCCGGGTGTGCCTGGACGTGCTGCGCTCGCGGAGCTCCCGGGGCGAGTCGTCGCTGGACGACGTACGGGTGCCGGACCCGGTGGTGAGCCCGGACGACGCGGCGGGCGACCCGGAGCGGGCGGCGCTGCTGGCGGACTCGGTGGGGCTGGCGCTGCTGGTCGTGCTGGAGACGCTGTCGCCCGCCGAGCGGCTCGCGTTCGTGCTGCACGACATGTTCGCGGTGCCCTTCGAGGAGATCGCACCGATGGTCGGGCGCACGCCGGCGGCCGCGCGGCAGCTGGCGAGCCGGGCGCGGCGCCGTGTGCAGGGGGCGGCGCCCGTGCCGGACGCGGACCTCGGCCGGCAGCGGGAGGTCGTCGGGGCGTTCCTGGCGGCCTCGCGCGCGGGTGACTTCGAGGGCCTGGTCGCGGTGCTGCACCCGGACGTCGTGCTGCGCGCGGACACCGGCGCCGCCTTCCCGGGGGTGGCCCGGGAGGTGCGCGGCGCGCGGACGGTCGCGAGCCAGGCGCTCACCTTCCGGCAGGCCGCGCTGCACGCGCGGCCGGCGCTGGTCAACGGGGCGCCGGGGGTGGTCACCGTGGCGGACGGCCGGGTGGTGTCGGTCCTGTGCTTCACGGTCGTGGACGGGCTCGTCGTGGAGATGGACATCCTGGCCGACCCGGACCGGCTGACGGGGCTCGACCTGGCCGCGTTCACCCAATAGAGCACATGTTCGATTGCGGGGTTACCCTGGACGCATGACCGCACCGCTCCAAGGATCGCTCTTCGACCAGACCGACGAGCTGCTGCTCGCTCCGCTGGACGGCCTCCGGCGGACCGGGCTCGGCAGCGGGGCGTGGCTCGACCTGCTGCCCGGGTGGCTGCAGGGGGCCGACGCCCTGTTCGGGGAACTCGCCGGCTCGGTGCCGTGGCGGGCCGAGCGCCGGCAGATGTACGAGCGGGAGGTCGACGTGCCGCGGCTGCTGTCCTTCTACGGGGAGGGCGATCCGCTGCCGCACCCCGTCCTCGACGAGGCCCGGTCCGCCCTCGACGCCCACTACGCGGACGAGCTCTGCGAGCCCTTCGTCACGGCGGGGCTCTGCTTCTACCGGGACGGCCGGGACAGCGTCGCCTGGCACGGCGACCGGACGGGCAGGTCGGCGACCCAGGACACGATGGTGGCGATCCTCTCCGTCGGCGACCCGCGCGACCTGGCGCTGCGGCCCCGCGGCGGTGGCGCGGCCGCGATGCGGCTGCCCCTCGGGCACGGTGACCTCGTGGTGATGGGCGGCTCGTGCCAGCGGACGTGGGAGCACGCGATCCCCAAGAGCTCGCGCGCCGTGGGGCCGCGGATCAGCGTCCAGTTCCGCACGCGCGGCGTCCGCTGAACCGCGCCGCCGCCCCGGCGCCTTCCCCGTACGGCCTTTCGCCGTACAACGCTTCCCCGTACAACCAGTCCCCGTACGGCCTTTCCCCGTACAACCTTTCCCCGCGCCGCGAGTCAACGTCCTCGAAGACCCGGCGACGGGTACGGGGGACCACGGGGAGGGGCCATGGGGCGGGAACGGACGGCGCGGCGCGCCGGGAGAGCGGTGGCGGCGGCGGTCGTGGTGGGCGCGGTCGTGCCGGCGGCGGTCGTCGGGACGGGCGCGGGCAGCGCGACGGCGGCGGCACCGGCGGTGGTGTGCACCTCGGGCAAGGCGGGGCTCGCGGCGAAGCTGAGCAAGGACGTCGCCGCCGCGCTGCGCGGCAGGACGGGGACGGTGGCGCTGTCGCTGCGGGACCGCAGGACGAAGACGGTGTGCACGCTCCGCGCGGACCAGCGGTTCGACTCGGCGAGCACGGTGAAGGTGACGGTGCTGGCCACCCTGCTGTGGGACAACAAGAAGCACAACCGCTACCTGACGGCGCGTGAGGTCAAGCTCGCCACGGCGATGATCACCAAGTCCGACAACGCCGCGACCACGCAGCTGTGGCGGCAGCTCGGGGTGACCAAGGTGAAGGGCTTCCTGAAGGCCGCGGGGATGACCCGCACCGTGCCGGGGAGCAACGGCTACTGGGGGCTCACCCAGGTCACGGCGAAGGACGAGCAGCGGCTGCTCGACCTGGTGACGGCGAAGAACTCCGTGCTGAGCGACAACTCCCGTGCCTACATCCTGAAGCTGATGAACAAGGTGGTCACCGCGCAGCGCTGGGGCACCCCCGCCGGGGCGCCGCGCGGCGTGACGGTTCACGTCAAGAACGGCTGGCTGCCGCGCGCCACCCACGGCTGGCGGGTGCACAGCCTCGGCGCGTTCACCGGCCCGGGCCACGACTACTCCCTCACGGTGCTGACCCAGGACAACAAGACCATGAACGCCGGGGTCGCCACGATCGAGGCGGTCGCCCGCGTCGTCCACCGGGACCTCGCACCGGCCGCCACCGCGGCGGGGACGCAGTCGACGACGCGTACGCCGCAGGAGGCGGTGCCCGCCGTCCCGCCGGGCACGTAGCGGACCGGTTTCCGACGCACCGACAGGCGCCCTCGCGGGGGCGCCTGTCGGCGTTCCGGGGGCGGTTTCCGGACAGGTGTAGTCCTCACCCGGCGTGCCCGGCCCGTCGCGCAGTGCGGCGAAGGCCGCCCGCGCAGCGGAATGAAAGGTTCCACACCGGGAATCGGGATGTCCTGTGAGACGGCTGTGGAGACCGGAATCCCGCCTTGCCGGTCGCGGAACGGCGTCGAAATACTCGACGGCGTTGCTTGGCGTGGACACGCATTCCTTTCGCGATGTGCCGCCTCGGACCGCACATTCCTCCGGGCCGGCGGCCGTTGGGCCGGCCCGTCCCCCCACACGGAGGTACAGGACTTGAATCACCGTCGGACATCCGGACGGAAGGCCGTGCTCGCGGGCAGCGGCGCGACGGCCGTACTGGCGGCACTGATCGTGCTGCCGCACGCCAACGCCGCGCCGGGCCCCGCTCCCGCCCCCAGGAGCCTCACGCCCTCCGCCGCGGTGAGCCTGGCCGCGCACCTCACCGCGGAACTCGGTACCGAGGACACCGCGGGGTCGTACTACGACGCCGGGAGCGACCGGCTCGTCGTCAACGTGCTCGGCGCCGAGGCCGCCGACACCGTCCGCGCGGCGGGCGCCGTGCCGAGGACGGTCGACCGCACCATGGCCGAACTGCGCTCCGCCACCGGCACCCTGGCGACGCGGGCCCGCATCCCCGGCACCGCCTGGTCCGTCGACCCGCGGACCAACCAGGTCGTCGTGACGGCCGACCGGACCGTGTCGGCGGCCGAGATGGACCGGCTGGACGAGGCGGTGGACGGACTCGGCGCCGGCACGGCCCGGATCCAGAGGTCGAAGGGCGCGTTCAAGCCCTTCATCGCCGGCGGCGACGCCATCTTCGGCTCCGGCGCCCGCTGTTCGCTCGGCTTCAACGTCGTCAAGGACGGGCAGCCGTACTTCCTCACCGCCGGTCACTGCGGCGTGGACATCAAGAGCTGGTCGGACAGCTCGGGCGGCGCGGAGATCGGCTCGGTCGAGGCCGCGACGTTCCCCGGTCACGACTACGCGCTGGTGAAGTACACCGGCGGCGCCGACCACCCCAGCGCGGTCGACCTCTACGACGGCTCCACGCAGGCGATCACCTCGGCAGCCACGCCGGCCGTCGGCCAGGCCGTACGGCGCAGCGGCAGCACCACCCAGGTGCACGACGGCACGGTCACCGGACTCGACGCGACCGTCAACTACCAGGAGGGCTCGGTCTCCGGGCTGATCCAGACCGACGTCTGCGCCGAGCCCGGCGACAGCGGCGGCGCCCTCTTCTCCGGCAGCACCGCCCTCGGCCTGACCTCCGGCGGCAGCGGTGACTGCGGCGGCGGCGGGGAGACCTTCTTCCAGCCGGTGACGGACGCGCTGGAGGTGTACGGGGCCGAGATCGGCTGACGCCCCGCGGCGCGCCGATCTCGGCACCACGGCTCGCGGCACCACGGCTCGCGGCACCACCGCGGCGGCGCCGGACACCCCTCCCCGGGACCGGGAGGGGGTCCGGCGCCGCCGTGCGTGTGGGGACGGACGGTGACGCGCGGGGAGCCGGACCGGTCAGCCCCGCCGGCCGGGGCGGAAGTCGCGTACGGCGCGCGCCTGGCGGGCGAGGGCGAGCAGCTCGCCGTCCTCGGCCCACACGGCGCTGTCCTCGACGGCCCAGCCGCCGCCCGCGTGCTCGGTGCGGCTGCGGACCAGCGCCCAGCCCTGTGCGGGCCCGGCGTCCAGGACGTCGGTGAAGTGGACGGTCAGTTCGGCCGTCGGCACCGGGCGGGGCTCGGTCCACACCGCGAACAGCGCGGGCGGCAGGGCGTCGGCAAGGACGACCAGCGCCTGTGGGTCCAGCGGCCGGCCGTCGGCGAAGCGCATCCAGGCGGTGAGTTCGGCCCGCTCCCCGCCGCCCAGGGGGCGCGCGTCGTCGGCCGGGCGGATCTCCAGGTGGGCGGCGAACGCCGCCAGCGAGCGCGGCAGGGTGAGCGGCGGGCACGCACCGGGCCCGGGGACGCCGGGCGCGGGGGTGGCGGCGTGGGCGGGGCCGGGTTCGCTCCGCCCGAAAACGGCGGTGCCGGTGAGCGCGGCGGAGCCGTCCTGCAGCGCGGTGACCGAGGAGACCGACGTGCGGCGGCCCTCGCGCAGGGGGCTCACCGCCAGGCGCAGCGGGCGCTCGTCGACCGGGGCCAGGAAGTGCGCGCCGAGGGTGCGGACCGGAGGCCGCTCGCCGGTGCGGGCGGCCAGGTCGTCGCACATGGCGGCGAGTGCGAGGGCGGCGACGTAGCCGCCTTGCGCTCCGTTCCAGGACCACCAGGAGCGGTCGATGCGGAAGGTGGCGTCGTCCGCGGACCGTGCGGTGCCGGGGGCATCCGCGGTGTCCGCGCCCGTGTCGGGGATCGGGCCGGGCATGACGTCCCCCTGCGGGGTGTGGGTGCGGTGTCCCGGTCCACGGTAGTGCAGTGGGTTGGATGTTCAAATCGAGTCGGAACCCGGCCGGCGACGTCGGCCGGGCGGGCGGCGACGGGTCCGGTCCGCGCGGTCACGCACGGCGACCGGGGCCGGGCTGGGCACGAGGGCGCCCGGCGGCGGGAGGCTCAGTGCGGCGTCGCCCGCGAGGGGACGTCGTGGTGCTGGTGCCCGCCCGTCGCGAGCATGCGGACTTCCCCGCGGTCGCTGATCTCCGCCTGGACGATGCCCGTGTCGTCGCTGTACACCGGGTGTCCCCCGGCACCCTTGCGCTCGGTGCGCTTGACGACCACGGTGTCGCCGGAGACGGGGAAGGTCAGCTCGTAGGTTTCGGCATGACTCATGAGGGGAACCTCCTGTCTCCGCCCATATGACGATTTATGCCCAGAGAATCACTGGCCAATGACACCGGTCATGACGTCCGCTGTGGCGCGGGATCGACCCCGTGGGAGAGCATGGAGCGGTGTCGATCATCAAGGGGGAACACGTGCCGCACCTCACCCACGTCGCCGCTCCGGAGGGTGTCCTCCCGGGCACCGGTTACAGCCACGTCGTGTGGGGCGAGGGCCGCTTCGTCGCCGTCTCGGGCCAGATCGCGGTGGACGAGCACGGTGGGCTCGTGGGGCCGGGCGACCCGGCGGCGCAGGCGCGCCAGGTCTTCGCCAACCTCGACCGCTGCCTGGCGGCCGCCGGGGCGGGCTGGGGCGACGTGGTCAAGCTGACCTTCTTCGTCACCGACGTCGCCTTCCTGCCCGCGGTCCGCGAGGCGCGCGACGCGTACGTCGACACCGAGCGGCCCCCGGCCAGCTCGGCGGTGCAGGTGGCCGCGCTCTTCCGGCCGGAACTGCTGCTGGAGGTCGAGGCGTTCGCGATCGTCCCCGCGGCGTCCGCGGGAGGGGCGGACCGGCCGTGACCCTGGTCCCGGAGCGGTTCTCCGTGACGGCCGCGGCCCGGCGGCTCACCCCGCCGGGGCCCGGCGACCCGCCGCGGGTCTGCCTGGTGGACACGGCGGCGAACGCGGCCGCCGCCGTCCACCTGGCGCCCGGGCTGCTGGACCGGGAGGAACGCGAGCGGGCCTCCGCGTTCCACTTCGACCGCGACCGCACCAGCTACGTCACCGCGCACGTGGCGCTGCGCCTGCTGCTGGCGGCGTACCTGGGGACCCCGCCCGGCTCGGTGCCGCTGGTCCGGGAGGACTGCCCGGCCTGCGGCGGCCCGCACGGCCGGCCCGCGGTGGAGGGCGGCGCCCCGCACTTCTCGCTCTCCCACTCCCGGGAGCTGACGCTGGTGGCCTTCGCCGCGGGCCCGGTGGGGGTGGACGTGGAGGCGCTGCCCGGCGAGGAGGCCGTGGACGGCGTGTGGCGTTCGCTGCACCCGGCGGAGGTGGCCGAACTGGGGGCGCTGCCGCCGGTGGAGCGCCGGGAGGCCTTCGCGCGGGCCTGGGCGCGCAAGGAGGCATACCTGAAGGGTCTGGGGACGGGCCTGGCCAGGGACCTGTCGGAGGACTACGTCGGCTCGGGCCCCGCTCCCGCCGCGGGCCCCGAGGGCTGGTCGCTCTCCGACGTCGCCGTCGGGGACGGCCACCGGGCGGCCGTCGCCGTACGACTGGGCTGACGCCCTCCGGCCCCGCGGCCGTTCCCGTTCACCCCTGCCCGGGAACCGGTTCCAGGGCTGCCCTAGCGTGCGTACTCCTCCGCGAGGAAGCGCATCGTCTGGTCGACGAAGACCCGCATCTCGCGGGAGAGGTTCTTGCCGCGCCGCCAGGCGATCTGGGTGTGCACCTCGAAGGGCACCGGCCACGGCAGGGTCACCAGGGTGCCGGCCTCCAGGGCGTCGACGACGGTGGCGGTGGGCAGCAGGCTGATGCCCAGGCCGGCGGCGACCCCGCGCTTGATGGACTCGATGGTGCCGAACTCCAGGAAGGGCAGCGACTCGCCCGTGCCGTCGTTGAGCTCGGCCTCGAACAGTTCGCGGTAGGCGCAGCCCGCCTCGGCGGATATCACCTGGACCTGCCGGAGGTCATCGGTGGTGATCTTGTCGAACCCGGTCAGCGGGTGGTCGGGCGCGGCCACCACGGTGAGCGGCTCGGAGCCGAGCACCTCGGTCTGCACGCCGGGGTGCTGGGTCTCGGCCTCCATCAGGAAGCCCATGTCGAACATGCCCTGGCGCAGCGCGTGGCAGGTCTCGGCGCAGAGGCTGGGGCGCAGCACGATGTGCAGGGCCGGGTAGCGGTGGTGGAAGAACTCCAGCAAGGGGGGCATCCGGTAGGAGGTGATGCTCTCCATCGAACCGATCGTCAGCACTCCCGAGGGCTCCTCGGAGCCCAGGGTCGCACCGCGCGCCTCCCCGGCGAGCGAGAGCATCTGCTCGGCGTACGGCAGGAGCCGCTGGCCGGCCTCGGTGAGCTGGATGCGGCCCCCGAGACGGTCGAAGAGGTCGACCCCGAGCGACATCTCCAGCCCCTTGATCTGGGCCGTGACGCTGGATTGCGCGTACTTCAGTTCCGTCGCCGCCCGGGTGAAGCTGAGCAGCGTCGCCACCTTGTGGAACGTCGCCAGCTGCCGAATGTCCATTGACCCCTCCCGTGGTTCGGCTCACGCCGGATCAATACTCCCTCCACAGGAAATCAAGTGGCCGGTGCCGGGCGCCAGAACTCCGGGTTGTCTGATCGAGGACAACCCCCGTCAGCATGGGGACACATCGTCCTCGCCGGGATCGGCCGGAACGACGTCGCCGTCGGGGATCAATCCCTGGCGGCCGATCAGCAATCCCGCCTGGAATCTGCTGGTGGCGCCGAGTTCCTCCATGATTACGGATATGTGGCGACGACATGTACGGGTCGCCATCCCGAGCCGCCGGGCGATCACCTCGTCCTTCAATCCCATGGCCATCAAGCGCAGAATTGACAGCCGCAAGTCCTCGGTGACCTGGTGGTATTCGGCGGTCCGGCCCACGTCGAAGGGCTGGCTGGCCTGCCATATGGACTCGAACGACCGGCACAGATAGGCGACCAGGGTGGGATCGGAGACAATCGCCGCACCCGGCGGTTCCTTTCCCTTCCGCTCCTTCGGTATGAACGCGAGTTTGCGGTCGTAGATGATCAGCCGCTCGGAGAGCTCCTCGGCGGTGCGGACCTCGGCGCCCCCCTCGCATATCTGCCGCACGTAGGTGCGGGTGGCGAGGCTGGTGCGGGCGGTGTGCTGGTAGAGCGTGCGGATGCGGATCCCGCGGCGCCGCATCTCCAGGGTCTGCACCAGGTCCTGCTCGAGGAGTTCGGCGCTGCGGCCGCCGCCGGGCTGCAGGCTCATCCGCTCCTCGGTGCAGCGGCGCCGCGCCAGGTCGATCTCCCTGCGCACTTCCTCGAAGTCGTCCAGCACCCTGACCGGCACGTCGTCGGGGGCGGCCCGGTCGCTCGTGCGGTAGACGGCGGACAGCGCCCGTAACTGCCGGTGTATCGCGGCGATCTCCTGCCGGCGGTGGGCGATGGACAGCTCCAGCGGAGTCACCAGTTCCGCTTCCGCGACGTCCGGGTCGAGCGCCACGACGGAGCGGCCGGCGCCGACGCGGCCGAGCAGCCGCAGCTCCTCCAGGGTCTTGCGGGCCTCGGCGACCAGGTCGACGTCGACGCCCAGCTCGGCGGCGATCTCGTCATCCCTGAAGGCACCGGCTCGCAGAGCGCATTCGTATGCATCAACAGCAAGGTCGTCCAACAGGCGATGCTCGTCCACCGATCACCCACCCCATGCCCGTTTTGCCGCTATCCACTTGTTGCCGCTCCATCATAGGACACTTCCGGCGGGTCGAACTCGATCTCCGGAACTGACACCTTGTTCTGGTGCCCACAAAGGGCGCGGCAGACAAGCGATGTGGGGGGATCCACGATGGTGAGCACTCGTCATTTACTCGCCCGGGGCTTCGCGGTGATCGTCCTGGCGGCCGGAGTTGTTTACTCCGCCGCTCCGGGGACCGCGGTCGTTTCCGGCGACGGCCCGCGGAACGTGACGCTGGCGGATGACAAGTGGGACGAGGCTCCGATCGGTGGCGCCGACACGCATTCGGCCGGCGACCACCACGCCTGATTCGTCACGGTAATTGGTTGAAGGAGAAAACATGTCGTCGAATGACCCCATGACCACGCCCCCGGGCGGCCCGGAAGAGGAATCCGGCACTCTGCACTGGCCGCGGCGGCGCTAGCCGCCGCCGCGGCCGGGCCCCGGCCGGGCCCGGCTGCTCAGTGGTGCACGCGGCGGTCGCCCGGGGTGACCCGGTACCTGATGTCCCACAGGTTGCGCCGGACGTACGTGCGCTGGAGCCAGCGGTCCCGGCCGTCGTAGCGGGCGGTGAACCGCGAGCGGGCGTGCACGCCCTTGCGGTTGTTGACCAGCAGGGCCGTGCCCGGTTCGAGCCGTACGGCGTGCGCCGACGCACGGCAGGCCTCCTGCAGCAGTTCCAGGGCCGCCGCGGCCCCGCGGGTGAGCGGGCGCACGCCGTTGGCCGAGACGGCGATCCCGGGGAAGTCCCGGGAGCCGCTGACGATCGGCACCGGGTCCGACAGGACCTCCGCACCGCCCGCGACATCGCGGGTGTAGCTGCCCGGCGCGTTGAGCCGGAACAGCGGACTGCGCAGCGTCTCCAGCGCGCCGTCCGCCAGCTGCCCGCAGATGTCGCGGGCGTCCGCGTAGTAGGTGGCGGCCGTCCCGGAGGGGTCGCCGCGCAGGCAGTTGAGGACCAGGAAGTCCGGGTTGGCCACGTCCCAGCGCCCGGCCGGGTCGTGGGTGATGTCGCTGTGGAAGTTGAGGAAGACGGCGGAGCCCTGGTTGGTCTGGGTGCTCTCGCCGCCCGGGACCGGCACCACGTCGTGGATCAGCCGCCCCTCCTTCTCGGTGAGCACGCCGACCGGCTCGCCCAGCAGCCCCGACAGGCCCAGCAGCACCCCCTCGGCGACGAAGCCGCGCTTGGCGCGGCTGGGGCCGCCGTCCACCGGGGTGGGCGGCAGCTCCCGGTCCACGGGCAGGTTGCGCACCAGGGCGACGCCGGGGGTGTCGACGTGGCGGCCGAAGTCCAGGACGCGCTGCAGCAGTGCGGTGGGCAGCGCGGCGAAGATCCGGTGGTAGTGGGTCATCGCCCGGTCGATGTCCCGCGCCGGGTCGGGGAGCGCCGCGAGCCGCTCCCCGATGTCGTCCCGTACCGCGTCGGGCAGTTCCAGCTCGGCGAAGGTGTCCTGCACGGCTCACACTCCTACAAGGCGGGCGTCGGGGGCGCCGGCGGGGGCCGCGAAGTCCAGCCGGTCGTGCAGCCGTTGCGCGAGGTGCAGGGCGTCCTCGGCGCTCTCGGCGATGTGGGTGGTGACCTTGCTGCCGCGCACCTCCGCCACCGGCACGCCCACCCGCCGGCCCGGGGTGACGCCCTGCCGCAGCTGGACGGCCTCCAGGTCGACGAAGCCGCCGATGACGGCCACGCGGGGTTCGCCGGTGAGCCGCACGGTGTCGATGCCGGCCACGTGGAAGGCGTTGTGCGCGGCGTCGGCGTGGGCGTCGTCGGGGAAGTCCAGCACCACCGAGCGCCGGTCGAGGACGACGGCGGCCATCTGGTTGCCGACCGCGCTGATCCGGGTGCCCGGCGAGTACGGGGCCCGGTTGTAGCGCAGCACGATCTCGATGCGGTGCCGCAGCGCGAGCTGGACGGCGCGGCGGTGCAGCACCTTCGCCCCGTACAGCGACATCAGGGCGGCCATGTTGTACGAGACCTGCGGCAGCAGGCGGGCCCCGGTGACCAGGTGCGGGTCGGAGGTGTAGATGCCGTCGACGTCGGAGTGGATCTCGCAGACGTGGCTCTCCACCGCGCGGGCGACGGCCAGCGCCGACAGGTCCGAGCTGTTCTTGCCCAGCCACGTGGGCCGGCCCTGGCCGTCGACGGCCTGGCCGCCGGGGACGACGACGACCTCGTGCCGCTCGAGCGCCCTGCGCAGCGGGCCGGGGTCGGTGCTGACCACCCGGGCCCACAGGAAGGAGGAGTTGGTGACCAGCCCGACCTGGTGCCCGGCCAGCACGGTGGCGCTGCGGCCCGCCCGGTGCAGGGCGCTGGCCAGCAGGTGGGCGCTGAGCAGGTCGCCGGTGCAGAGCATGCCCGCGGCGGTGGCGTCCTCGGGGCGGAGGTTGACCTCGTGCAGGCGGCCGCGCAGCCCCTCGGTCTCGCCCTGCATCGCGCTGACCACCACGGCCAGCGGCCGGCCCTCGCGGCGTATGCGCTCGTCCAGGCCGGCGGCGAGGTCGTGGTACGCGGCGGGGGTGCGGAAGGTGGAGCCGCCGAACTTCAGTACCGCCGGGGCCGTCATCGCGCGCCTCCCGCCAGGAAGCCGCGGCTCAGGGCGTACTCGGCGATCTGGACGGCGTTCAGGGCCGCGCCGACCCGCAGGTTGTCCGAGACCAGCCACATCCAGAAGCCCCGCGGGTTGTGCGGGGCGACCCTGATCCGCCCGATGTGGACGTGGTCGGGGTGCCCGGCGGTGAGCGGGGTCGGGAAGCCGCCCGGGTGCTCCCGGTCGTGGACGGTGACCTCGGGCAGCCGGGCCAGCAGCGCGACGAGCTCCCCGCGGTCCACGGGTGCGCCCGCCTCCACCCAGACCGCCTCGGAGTGGGAGTTGACCACGGGCACCCGCACGCAGGTGGCGGTCAGGTCCAGGTGCGGGAGCCCGAGGATCTTGCGGGACTCCTGGAGCATCTTCTGCTCCTCCAGGGTGAAGCCGTCGTCCAGCAGCCGGTCGATGGAGGGGACGACGTTGAAGGCGAGGGCGGGCCGGAAGCGCTCGGAGGGCAGGTCGGCGTCCGGGTCGCGCAGCGCGACCTCGCTGCCCTCCAGGAGTTCCTCGATGCCCTGGTGGCCCTGGCCGGAGGCGGCCTGGTAGGTGCTGACCACCACCTGGCGGACCCCCCAGCGGCGCTGCACCGGCAGCAGGGCGCGGACCAGCGGGATGGTGGAGCAGTTGGGGTTGGCGACGATCCCGCCGCCCGGGCGGCGGTGCAGTTCCGCGGCGTTGACCTGCGGCACCACGAGCGGGGTGTCGGGGTCCATGCGGAAGGCGTTGGTGTTGTCGATCACCAGGGCGCCCTGGGCGACGGCGGACTTGGCCCACTTGTCGCTGACCGCCGTGCCGGCCGAGAAGAACGCGATGTCGGCCCGCCCGAAGTCGAAGTCCTCCAGGGCGACGACCTCGCGGGCGCGCCCGTCGACCGCCACGTGGCGGCCCGCGCTGCGCGCCGAGGCGACGAGGTGCACCTCGCGGTAGCGCAGTCCGCGTTCCTCGATCAGTTCGATGAGGGTGCTGCCCACGGCCCCCGTCGCGCCGACGATGGCGATGCGCGGGGCGGCGGGATCGGTAACGAGGGTCATCGGGGATCTCCGATCTGGACGAGCCCGGCCGCGGGTGCCGTGGCTTCCGGTCCGGTGCCGCCGGCCGCGGCGGGACGACGGCGCCGCGGCAGCAGCGGCCAGCCGAGGTTGACGCCGAGTCCCGCCGCGGCGATCAGCGGCACTCCGAGGGCCTGCACCGGCCCGACGCGGTGCCCGTAGACCGCGAGGTCCACCAGGATCGCGACGGCCGGGTAGACGAACGACAGCACCGCGATGCGGTCGGTGGACAGCTTCCGGTACGAGGAGTAGAGCAGGACGTACATCAGGCAGGTGTGGATCACGCCGAGGCCGACCATCCAGCCCCAGCGCGCGCCCAGCCCGGCGGTCTCGCCGAGCCGGGCGAACGGCAGCAGCAGCGGGATGCCGACCAGGACCTGGATCAGCGCGGTCAGTTGCGGGCGGACGGTGGTGAGCCGCTTGGCGATCACGGTGGCGAAGGCGTACAGCAGGGCCGCCGCCAGCGCCTCGGCGATGCCGAGCGGCCGGCCGCCCCCGCCGGGGCCGGCCCCCGGCGGGCCCGCGACGAGCAGCACCCCGGCGAAGGCCAGCACGATCCAGCCGGCGCGGTGCCGGTCGAGCCGTTCCCGGAACAGCGCGACGCCCAGCAGCACCACGTAGAAGGGCTGGGTGTGGTAGACGACGGTGGCCACCGAGATCGAGGTGCGGCGGTAGGCGTCGAAGAGCAGCACCCAGTTGAGGACGATGCACACCCCGCCGAGCGCGGCGAGCGCGAAGGTGCGGCGGGTCAGCCCGGTGTTCCTGAGGTGGCCCCGCAGCAGGCAGTAGGCGGCCAGCGCGACCGCCCCGAAGACGCAGCGGAAGAGCACCACGGTGGTGGAGGAGACCCCGGACTCCAGGACGAAGACGCCGAGGGTGCCGGAGAGCCCCATGGCCGCGGTGAGTTCGAGGGCGCCCCGGCGCGCCCGTGCGGCGGGTGTGGCGTCACTGCTCATGCGCTGTCGGCTCCTTCCGCGGCGGACGGGGGTCAGTGCAGGGGGACGGCGTAGTGCAGCCCGCCCCTGGTCCACAGTTCGTTGGGGCCGCGCGGCACGTCGAGGCCGGACGCGGCGCCCAGGTTGCGCTCGTAGACGTCGGCGTAGCTGCCGACGGCGGCCAGCACGCGGGCGGCCCAGCCCTCGTCCAGTCCGACCGCGGGGCCGTGCGGGCCGGCCAGCGCGGCGGCCCTGCCGGTGCCCTCGTGCTCGGCGGCGGGCAGCAGTTGCAGCACCCAGCGGACCAGCCGGAACCAGTGCGGGTCCGCGTCGCGTACGGCGGCCGCCATCGGCTCGCGGGAGATCGAGGCGGGCAGGATGCGGTGGGCCCGCGGGTCGGGCAGTCCGGCGCGGGCCCCGGCCAGGGCGATGCGGTCCAGGACGTAGGCGGCGCAGTCGCCGGAGGCGTACGCGGCCAGCGCGCCCGCGGGGTCGTCGAAGCCGACCGGGACGGTGGTCAGGCCGCGCGGGCCGTACCAGGCGGCGAGGTTGACCGGGGTGGTGCAGCCGGTGTGGACGGCGAGCCGCCGCCCCGCGAGCCGGGCCGGGTCGTCGACGCCGTCGGCGGCGCGCACCAGGAAGCCCTCGCCGTCGTAGGCGGTGATCCCGGCGAAGAGCACCGGGTGGGCGGCCTCCCGGCCCAGTGTCCAGGTGAGGTTGCACACCGTCAGGTCGGCCTCGTCCGCGGCGAGCACGGACAGCCGGTCGGCGGCCCGTACGGGGCGCCAGTCGACGGCCTCCGGGTCGTGGAGGACGGCCGCCGCCACGGCGCGGGCGATGTCGGTGTCCAGCCCGGTCCAACGGCCGTCGGCGGTGCGCAGGGACAGCCCGCGGATGCCCAGGGAGACGGCGGCGCGCAGGACGCCGCGGGCGCGGACGGCGTCCAGGGTCGCCGGCGTCGTGCGCGCGGGGGCGGTCATGAGGCGTACCCGTGGAGCGGGCGGGCGGTGCCGGTGAGGTCCTCGCGGTCGTAGCGGCGCTCGTTGAAGGAGAGCATCTCGCCCAGGCCGCGTGCGGTGAGCGGGGTGACGGGCGCCGCGGGGCCGCCGGCCGGGCCGGTGGTCACCGGCATCGCGCCGGCCTCGGTCCAGCGGAGCATGCCGTACGGGTCGACGGCGGCGCGGGCGCGGCCGGCGTTGCCGGGGTGCAGGCAGTACGGCACGTCGAGGACGCCGCGGGCGAAGGCCGCGACGAGGGCGTCGCCGACGGTGTCCGCGAGGGCGAGGGTGGCGTCGACGAGGGTCCCGGCCTCCTCGTACAGGCCGGTGGCGGTGGGCCGGGGCCCGGCGGCGGCGCCGGGGCGGGCGGCCGCTTCCGCCACGGCGTGCGCGAACTCCAGGGCCTC
Organism: Streptomyces sp. NPDC111520; assembly: GCF_055635295.1. Lineage (NCBI taxonomy): Bacteria > Bacillati > Actinomycetota > Actinomycetes > Kitasatosporales > Streptomycetaceae > Streptomyces > Streptomyces sp. NPDC111520. The sequence goes on from NZ_JBVKBW010000006.1 coordinate 472,163, forward strand.
GACGTTCTCCTCGACGGTGGGGATGCGGCGGGACTCGGCGGGCGTCTTGACCACCAGCCGCTCCGCGCCGCCGCGCACCGCGAGCCGGACGCTGTGCTCCAGCAGCCGGTAGGAGCCGATCGGGGTGCGCGGGAAGACGCCCATGTAGGTGTAGAGCACGACGTGCCGGTCGGTGCCGGGCAGCCGTTCCGCGGCCAGCCGGCGCAGCGCGGCCAGGGCCTCCAGGTCCTGGCCGGGGTGGACCTGCTGGGCGTAGCTGAGCGAGATGCCGGTCAGCCCGTGCTCGCGGAAGAACATCCCCTCCAGCACGCTGAGGGCCACCAGCAGCGAGGGCGGGCACAGTTGGCCGAGCATGCAGCCGCCGAAGGTCTCCAGGTGCGGGGGGACGGGCTGCCCGGCCAGGAGTTCGCAGCCGGCCCGCCACTCGCGGACCGCCGCCGCGAGCGGGGTGCGGCTGTAAGGCAGGCAGTACGAGACGGGGCCGCCCTCGGTGGCGTCGACCCCGGCCGCGGCCACGGCGCGCAGCAGGCGCAGCGGCAGGGCGGTGCCGTGGCGGAGCTGCACGGGGAAGTCGGGGGCGGCGGTCTCCGCCAGCAACCGCCGTACGGCGGCGGGCCCGTGGGCGAGCAGCGGGAAGCCGTTGAGGTCGGCGGCGCGGTCGCGCAGGGCGCGGCGGGCGGCGGCGTAGTCGTGGCAGCGGGTGTAGCTGTCGAGGGTGATGGTGCCGGCCGCGGTGGCGCGGGCCGCGCGTACGGCGCGCAGTCCGGCCCGCATCCGGCCGAGGTCGCCGAAGCCCATGCGGGGCTGGACGACCAGCCGTCCGGCCGCACGGGCCCGGCGGACGAACGCGGAGAAGCGGTCGGCGCTGTGCGGCATCAGGCCACCTCCCCGGGCGCGGTGCGGCGCGGGGCGGAGTCCCGTCCTCGTCGTGGGCCGGCCGGCCGGTCCGGCGCCGCGGCGAGGAGCCGGGCGGGCGACGCGGGACGGGGGTGCCGCCGGCCGGCGCCCGGGAAGGGGACGCCGACGGGGCCCGGGGCGGGCGGGGTGCGCAGGGCCCGCAGGTAGGTCTCGAAGCGGGCGAGCGCGCCGCCGCCGGTGTCGTCGCCGTCGTCGAAGACGGCGTCGTAGCCCGCGGCGGCCAGGCGGGCGGCGGGGCGGGCGTCGTCGCGGCCGTGGACGCCGAGCTTGCCGCCGATCACGACGGGCAGGGCGGCGAGGGCCGGTTCGGCGCGCAGGGCGCGGATCAGCCGCAGCCCGTCGAGGTGCCCGTGGCCGTTGACGGTGCCGATGACCAGCAGGTCCGGGCGGAGCGCGCGGCAGGCGCGGGCGATCTCCGCGTCAGGGGTGAGGCTGCCGAGGTTGGACACCTCGTGACCGTGCTCCTCCAGCAGCAACTGCAGGAACACCAGGTTCCACATGTGTGCGTCGGAGGAGACACCGGAAACAATGATCCGCCTCCGGGAGGCGGCAGCCATGCCAGTCATTGATTCCCTCGGTAGGAATGTGGAGTGGGCCGGGGAAATCATCCGCGGCGCGCCGCCGGAGGGTCCAGCGGTGCCGGGTGGAAATACCCGAAGGTCGCGATCAGGAATTTCTATCCCGCACTGTCCGGATCGTCCCCGTTCCCGAACAGATCCAGCCGGGTCGCCGCCATGCCCAGTTGGAAGCGGGTCTCCACACCGAGCTTCTCGCACATGCCCGACAGGTAGCGGCGGAGCGTACGGGTGGAGATACCCAGCCGCCGGGAAATGAATTCATCCGACCTGCCGAGTTCCAGCTGGCGCAAAATGGCCACCTCGACGTCCTCGAAGACGTCGCCGTCGAAATCGCCGCCGACCGGTTTCGCGTGCTCCCAGATGTGGTCGAATATGACTTCGAGAAACGAGACCACGGTCGGGTCGCGGAAGAGCGCCGCACCGCCGCCCTTTCCGGTGGACACCAGTGCCACGACGCCGTCCAGCAGGATCATCCGGCCGGGGATGACCGCCGCGGTGCGCAACTGGGCGCCCAGGTCGCCCAGTCGCGTCATGTGCCGCAACGCCTCCCGCTGCCGCCGGGCGGTGTGCGGCACCACGGTCCGGTAGCGCACGCCCCGGTCGAGCAGGTCCCGGTCCAGGTCGAGGGCGGCCCGCAGGGTCTGCGGGCCGCCGAGGGTGGGGTGGGCGGTGAGCACGCGGTGCCGGACCTGCGAGGACAGGTCGGAGAGCCGGTGCCGTACCGCGTCGCCGTCGGTGAGCAGTTCGGTGGTGGTGCCGGCCAGCCGCTGCCGCTGGTGGGCGTCGTACAGGGCGCCGAGCGGGCCCAGGTCACGCCGGGTGGTGTCGATCTGGCGCAGCAGCTGGTGCGCCTGCAGGCTGAGGGAGGCGGTGAGTTCGGCCGCCGCGAGGCCGGGCGAGACGACCTCGTAGCGGCATGGACCGTCCGGGTGCAGCAGCCGGTGCGCCATCAGCCGCTTGACCGACTCGTCGAACTCCTCCGCCGGCAGACCGAGTTCGGAGGCGCAGTGGCCGGCGTCCGGCGACACCTGCAGCAGGTGCCGGTAGACGCCGACGTCCTGGGATGTGAGCTCCTGGTCCGACACGGCGGCTCCCCTTTGCTGGTCGTGCTGCTCACATGGCGAAGTGGCGCTCCAGGAAGTCGGTGGCCACGTCGCCCCGGCGGAACTCGGGGTGGCCGAGGATCTCCTGGTGCAACGGGATCGTGGTGTGCACGCCGGGCCCGGAGACCTCGAACTCCGACAGCGCGCGCAGGGTGCGCTCGATGCAGCTGCCGCGGTCGGGACCCCAGACGATCAGCTTCCCGATCATCGAGTCGTAGTACGGGCTGACGCGAGCGCCGGGGACGTAGTCGGTGTCCACCCGGACCCACGGGCCGCCGGGGACGCGGTAGCGCTCCAGCAGTCCGGGGGTGGGGGCGAAGGACCTGGCCGGGTCCTCGGCGTTGACGCGGCACTCGATGGCGTGGCCGCGGATCTCCACGTCCTCCTGCTTGACCGACAGCGGGCTGCCGGAGGCGACCCGCAGCTGCTCGCCGACCAGGTCGACGCCGGTGACCAGCTCGGTGACCGGGTGCTCGACCTGGATGCGGGCGTTCATCTCCATGAACCAGAAGACGTCCTCGCCGCCGTCACCCGCCCCGTCACCGGCCTCCAGCAGGAACTCCACGGTGCCCGCGCCCCGGTAGCCCACCGCACGGGCACCGGCCAGGGCGGCCGCGCCCAGCCGCTCGCGCAGCTGCGGGGAGACGCCGGCCGAGGGGGACTCCTCGACGAGCTTCTGATGGCGGCGCTGCACCGAGCAGTCGCGCTCGCCCAGGTGCACGGCGCCGTCGAAGTCGTCGCAGACGACCTGGATCTCGATGTGCCGGGTCTTCTCCAGGTAGCGCTCCATGTAGACGGCGCTGTTCTTGAAGACGGCCTGCGCGCTGGCCCGGGTGGCGGTGTAGGCGTCCCGGAGGTCCTGGGGGCGCCGCACCACCGTGATGCCGCGGCCTCCCCCGCCCGCCGCGGCCTTGATGATGACCGGGTAGCCGATCTCGGCGGCGACCGCCTCGGCGGCCTCCACCGAGTCGACCGGCTCGATGGTGCCCGGCAGCAGCGGGAGTCCGGCCTCGGTCATCAGCCTGCGGGCGGTGGCCTTGTCGCCGACGTTCTCCATGACGTCCGGCGGCGGGCCGATGAAGGTGATGCCGTCGTCGGCGCAGATCTCGGCGAAGTAGGGGTCCTCGGAGAGGAATCCGTAGCCGGGGTGGATGGCCTCGGCGCCGGTCTTGACGGCGGCGCCGATGATGTTGGGGATGTTGAGGTAGCTGCGGGCGGGCGCGCCGGGGCCGATGTGCACGGCCTCGTCCGCGGCCGCGACGAACCGCGCGTCGGCGTCGGGGGTGGAGTACACGGCCACCGTGCGCACGCCGAGGTCGCGGCAGGAGCGGATGATGCGCAGCGCGATCTCCCCGCGGTTGGCGACGAGCACCTTGTCGAACACGGTTGTGCCCTCTCAGTCGACGGGGACGAGGTCGATCAGCGGCTGGGCGTACTCGACGACCTCGCCGTCCTGGACGTGGATCGCGCGCACCCGGCCCCGGGTCTCGGCGGTGATCGAGTTGAGCAGCTTCATCGCCTCGATGATGGCCAGTTGCCGGCCCGGCTCGACGACGTCGCCGACCCGTACGAAGGGCTCGGCGCCGGGCGAGGACGCCTGGTAGAAGGTGCCGACCAGCGGCGCGGTGACGCTGACCAGCCCGGCGGGCGGGGCCTGCGCCCCGGCGTCGGCCGGTGCGGCGGGAGCCGGTGCGGGGGCGGCCGGCGGCGCGGGGGCCGCCCCGGCCGGTACCGGGGCGGGGACGGGGGCGGCGACCGCGGCGGACTCCCACTCGACGTCCACGCTGAGCCCGCCGGCCCGCAGGGTGATCCGCCGCAGGGTGCCGGGCAGTTCACCGGCGAGCAGCCGGGTCTGCGCCCGCAGCTCCTCCACCGTCGTCACGCCGCCGGCCTCCGGCCCGGTCACGGTGTCCGCGCTGTCCGCGGTGTCCGCGGTGCCCACGCCGTTCGGCGTCGTCGTGGCCTCAGTGCTCGTGCTCATCACGCTTCTCCCAGTCCACTACCGGCTGACGTTCGGGGTGCCCGAAGCGGTCGAACCTGTCCCGGCGCACCTCGACGAGCCGGTCCCCCGGCAGGTCGAGCAGCGGGGCCAGCGCCCGTACCAGGGCGGTCTTGACGTTGAGCGCCGTCGGGTACGGCGCGGTGTGCGCGCCGTCCGGCGGCTCGGGCACGATGGCGTCCACCACGCCGAGGCGCAGCAGGTCCGAGGCCGTGAGCCGGAGGGCGTCGGCGGCCCGGCCGGCCTGCTCGGCGGTACCGAACAGGATGGTCGAGCAGCCCTCCGGGCTGATCACCGAGTAGTACGCGTTCTGCAGCATCAGCACCGTGTTGGCGACGCCGAGGGCGAGCGCCCCGCCGCTGCCGCCCTCGCCGGTGACGACGGAGACCACGGGCACGCGCACCCGCGAGAGTTCGAGGATGCATTCGGCGATGGCCAGGCTCTGGCCGCGCTCCTCCGCCCCGATGCCGGGGAAGGCGCCGGGGGTGTCGACGAAGGCGACGATCGGCAGCCCGAACCGCTCCGCGAGCCGCATCAGCCGCAGCGCCTTGCGGTAGCCCTCGGGGTTGGGCATCCCGAAGTTGCTGCTCACCAGCTCGGCGGTGTCGTGGCCCTTCTGGTGGCCGAGGACGACCACGCTCTGGCCGCCGAGCCGGGCGACCCCGCCGACGAGCGCCCGGTCGTCGGCGAAGGCGCGGTCGCCGTGCAGCGCGACGAAGTCGTCGAAGACGTAGCCGATGTACTCCCGCGTGGTGGGCCGCGAGATGGTACGGGCCAGCGCCACCGTCTCGCGCGTGCCGCGCACGGCCGGAACGGGTTCGGTGAGCGGCTCGGCGCCCGCCGGCTCCGGGAGTTCGGGCACCGAGGGGCCGAGCAGGGTCAGCAGCCGCGCCAGGTGCTCGCGCTGGTTCTCGCGCGGCACGACCGCGTCGATCATCCCGTGCTCCAGCAGGAACTCCGCGCTCTGGAAGCCGGGCGGCAGCTCCTCGCGGATGGTGTTGCGGATGACCTGCGGCCCGGCGAAACCGATCAGGCTGCCCGGCTCGGCGAGGATGACGTCGCCGAGCATCGCGAACGAGGCGCTGGCGCCGCCGAAGGTCGGGTCGGTGTTGAGGTTGATCACCGGCAGTGCCGCCTCGCGCAGGGCGGCGATCCACTGCGAGGTCTTCGCCATCTGCATCAGGGAAAGCGCGCCCTCCTGCATGCGGGCGCCACCGGAGGCGGCGACCAGCAGCAGCGGCAGCCGCTCGGCGAGCGCGTGCCGGGCGGCGGCGGCGATGGCCTCGCCGACCACCGATCCCATGCTGCCGCCCATGAAGCTGAAGTCCAGGACGGCCGCGACCAGCGGGCGGCCCTCGATCGTCAGGCGCCCGGCGAGGACGGCGTCGTTGCGGCCGGTCCTGGCCTGGGCGTCGCGCAGCCGGTCCCGGTACGGCTTGCTGTCGGTGAAGCCGAGCAGGTCGCGCGGTATGTGGTCGTCGGGGAAGGGGCGGAAGCTGCCCGGGTCGGCGAGCTGCTCGATCCGGGTGTGCGGCGGTATCCGGAAGTGGAACCGGCACTCGGGGCAGACCTTGCGGTTGCGGTCCAGCCGCTTGCCGTAGATGAAGGCGCCGCACGCCCCGCACCTGCGCCACTGGACGTCCTGGCCGGCCCGCACCGGCTCCTGCTGCTGTGTCACGGCGGTGTCCTCCTCCCCTATCCGCGGTCCGTGACCTGCGCGAACGGCCGCTGCGGCCGGCCGGCGGTGGCCTTCGCGATGCCGAACGGCGGCATGTTGCGGTAGACGGTGTGCATCCGGGCCGGGTCGACGACGTAGGCCTCGTGGTAGATCCCGACGGCGCCGTTGTTGCCGACGGCGCGGTTGAAGCGGGCCCAGGCGGGCCGGTGGGCGGCCTCGGTGTTGCGCGAGTACGCCATGAGGTCGTCCATGCTGGCCCAGTACTGGACCATGATCACGGTGCGGTTGAGCCAGGTGCGCGAGCCCAGGAAGCCGTGCTCCTTCTGCTTGTTGAGCTCGATCAGCATCGGGAACATGGCGAGGAAGGAGGGCACCCAGCGGTGCACCTTCCAGAAGCTGTTGATCCTCATCCCGATGAGGAAGAGGACGGTGCCCTCGGGCGGGTCCGCCACCTGGGGTACGGTCTCGACCTTGCCTGCCACGGGGGCGCTCCTCTCGGATCTGCTCGGCTGGGAACAGGGCGGTGCGGGGCGGTGCGGGCGGAACGGCGTGCGGGGTCAGAACGGGTAACCGCGCGGCGGCTCGCTGCTGGTGAGCGTGTGCCAGCGGGTGAAGGCCTCCAGGCTCGCCCGGCCGCCGAACCCGGAGGCGTTGCCCGAGGCGCCGACGCCCCCGAAGGGCAGCCGGGGGTCGTGGCCGACGGTCTGGTCGCCGACGTGGACGACGCCGCAGCGGATCCGGCGGGCCAGCGCCCGGCCGCGCGCGGCGTCGGAGGTGTAGACGGCGGCGGTCAGCCCGTGGTCGGAGGCGTTGGCCAGGGCCACCGCCTCGCCGTCGTCGGCGAAGGCCGTGACGGTGGCGACCGGGCCGAAGACCTCGGTCCTGAAGATGTCCATCCGCGGGGTGACGTCGGCCAGGACGGTCGGCGGGAAGTACGGCCCCGTGGCCCGGCCCCCGGTGACCAGCCGGGCGCCCTGGGCGACCGCGTTCTCCACGGCGGCGGCGATCGAGGTGAGCTGCCGCTGGTCGATGACCGGCCCGATCTGCGCGTCCTCGCGGTACGGGTCGCCGATCCGCAACGCCCGCGCGTGCCGGGCGAGCGCCGCGGTGTACTCCGCGGCCACGTCGCGCTGGACGAGGTGGCGGCGGGCGGCCATGCAGATCTGGCCCTGGTGCAGGAAGGAGCCCCAGGAGCCGGCGGAGGCGGCCTGTTCGAGGTCGGCGTCCGGCAGGACGATGAAGGCGTTCTGCCCGCCGAGCTCGAGCACCACCCGCTTCAGCAGGCGGCCGCAGGCGGCGCCGATCTCCCGGCCGGCCTCGGTGGAGCCGGTGAACGAGACCATGGCCACGTCCGGCGCCTGCACCAGGGCCCGGCCGGTCACGGCGTCGCCGTGCACCACCTCCAGCACACCGGCCGGCAGTCCGGCGGCGGCGAGGACCTCGGCCAGGACGCGCCCGCCGGAGAGCGGGGTGTGCGGGTCGGGCTTCAGCAGCACGGTGTTGCCGAGCGCGAGGGCGGGGGCGACCGAGCGCAGGGCCAGCAGCAGCGGGAAGTTCCAGGGCACGATCACGCCGACGACGCCCAGCGGCACCCGACGCACCTCGCTCCGCCGGGCGGGGTCGGAGCCGGGGCCGTGCGGGGCCTCGGGCTCGCGGGCCAGCTCCGCGGCGTGCCGCAACTCCCCGGCGCCCGCGTGGACCTCGTAGAAGGCCTTGCCGGGGATCGCCCCGCCCTCACGGACGAGCAGGTCCTGGACCTCCTGGGCGCGTTCGACGAGCACATCGGCGGCGCGCTCCAGCACGGCGGCCCGGTCGGCGGCCGGCAGCGCCGCCCAGCCCGGCGCGGCGGCGGCCGCCCGGCGGGCGGCCGAGGCCACGGCACCGGGCCCGGCGAGCGGGACGCCGCCCAGTTCCTCGCCGGTGATGATCTCGCGGCTGACCAGCAGCCCGGTCTCGGTCGCTGTGCTCACCTGCGTACCTCGGTCTCGTCGTCGGTGGGGGCGGCGGGGTGCTCGCGGCGGGTCAGCACCGCGAAGGCGGTGACCCGGCCGGCGCCGGCGGTGACCGTCACGTTGACGTCGCCGCTGAGCACGGTCTCGGCGAAGCGGGCGAGTTCGCCCTTGAACAGCAGGGTCCAGGGCCCGCCCTCGGGGCCCCGTACGTCGATGTCGCCCCAGCGGCCGCCCACCCGGGGCGGCGCGGCCAGGGCGCGGAGCGCGGCCTGCCGCAGCGTCCAGCCGACCGGGCAGGCGCCGCCGGCCGGCAGCCGCAGCGCCTCGGGGCCGTGCCAGGCCACCAGCCTGCGGAAGGTGTCCACGTGGACGTCGCAACTGCCCACCCGGACCACGGTCCTGGTCCGCCCGGCCGGCCGCGCCGCTCCCTCAGGCACGGACCGGCCGCCCTTCGGCCAGCATGTGCTCGACCATCGTGACGAGGTTTCCGGCGGTCAGCCGTTCCAGCATCCGGTCGAGGGTGAGTTTCCCCGCCCAGACCTCCGGATCGAGTTGCGGCATGACGACCGCCAGCCTTTCCAGACCGCGCCGGGCAATGGTTCCGTTCGCGTCGCAGAATTCCTCGTCCGGGACGTCGCCCTGGAGGTACCGGCCGCATTTCTCGACGGAGAGGACCACCGGGACGCAGCATTCGATCCGGAAGAACACGTCGAGCAGGTCGAGTGATTCCAGGCCGAGGTCGGCGGCGAAGGCGAGATCGAGGTGGTACTTCTCCGGTTCGATTCCCGTCGCCTCGACGACGACGGACCGCACCAATTCCTCGACGTCATAGCGAGGCATGCGCATCACTCCCATCCGGTGGCTCGGCCGGCCGCGGCTTCGGGGCCGTCCCCCACCAGATCCACCGGCCGCCCCGGACCGGACACGTCCCCCGCCGGGCACCGCCCGCAGGGCGCCGCGCCGGACGGCGGCACGGGCTCGCCCTCCTCGGCCGCGGCCAGCGCGCGGCGCAGTCTGCGCAGGCAGCGGGTGCGGATGGGGCCGACCGAGCCCAGCGACATCGACAGCGCCGAGGAGATCTCCTCGTACGAGGCCGGCGGGTCCTCCAGGGCCATCAGCAGCACGCCGCGGCACTGGTCCGACAGGCCGTCGATGGCCCGCAGGACCTCCTTCTTGCGGTGCGCCCGCAGGGTGATCTGCTCGGGGCTCTCGTGGTGGCCGGACAGCACCTCGAGGGTTTCGCTGTCCCCCACCATGACGAGCCGCTTTCCCCGTGTGACCACTTTGAGGGATTCACGTCTCGCCACGGTGGCGAGCCAGTCACCGATCCGGTCCGGGTCGCGGATGCGGTCCACGTTCTGCACCAGCCGGAACCAGGTGAGCTGCCGTACGTCCTCGGCGTCCACGTCGTTCATCCGATGGCTCCGGATGACGGACCAGACGAGCCGGCCGAATCGCTCGACCATTTCGTCCCAGGCCGTTTGCTCCCCTCGCACACACCCCGCCAGAAGCTCCGCATTCCCCTTCCGGGTCATTGGGATTCCTCCGTCCGGAAATCGCCGGTCTTTCGACGGGTGCGTATTCCATGCAACCCGGCGCGGGGGTTTTCGGGCAAGCCGCACCCGCTGTCAGCAAGCGGTCTGGCCGCACCTGGACAGCGGCGCGCGGGGCGCCGCGTCCGGGCCGGGTGCGTACGTACGTCAGGCGGCCGAGGCCGCGGGGGCCGGGGCCGTGTCGGGCTCGGGTTCGGCGGTGCGCTCGCGGGCCGAGACGCCGAGGCTGACCACGGCGCAGACGACCGCGAGGGCGGCGGTGAGGTACCAGTTGAGCCCGGGGACACCGGTGTTGCGGGCCAGGTCGAACAGGGCGCCCGCGACCAGCGTGCCGGCCATGTTGCCGAAGCTGCGGAAGAAGTGCATGGCGCCCATCGCCCGCGCCAGCCGGTCCGCCGGGATCCGCCTGGTGACCCACAGGTCGAACGAGGGCGTGAAGAGGATGTCCCCGAAGACCACCACGAAGCAGCCGGCCACGACCCACAGCACGTTCCGCCCCGCGCCGAACATGACGAACGCCAGCGCCATCGCGCCGAACGCGACCGCCATGACCTGCCCCGGACGGAAGTGCTTGATCATGAACCGGAAGGCCGGGTACTGCAGCGCCATCAGCGTGATGCCGCTGATCCAGAACGGCGCCGAGACCGGCAGCCCCTTGACGTACTCCTCCATGAACAGCGGCATGCCGACCAGGAAGCTGATGGACATGATCCAGAACAGGCTGGACAGGAAGAAGTAGCGCGTGCCCGCGCCCGCCTTCAGGCCCTTCAGGACGGCGAAGTTGACCAGCGGGGTCGCCGCGGCGGCCGCCCGGTCCCGCTCCCCGTCGCGCGGGATGACGAAGACCGCGGCCAGGCAGTAGCCCGCGAAGAGCGCGAAGACCACCCCGAACAGCACCCGCATGTCGGCCCACAGGAACAGGCCGCCGACGACCGCGCCGGCGATGACACCGGTCTGGCAGGCCATCTGGAAGTACGAGAAGGCCTTGGTGCGGTGCTCCTCGGGCAGCGCGCCGAGGATGTTCTTCAGGCCCGGGAAGGACATGCCCGACCCGAAGCCGACGAAGAAGGCGCACAGGCCGTACGCCACGAGCCCGTCCGCGAAGCCCATCAGGCCGAGCGCGACGGCCTCCAGGGCGATGCCCGCGACGACGCTGCCGCGGGTGCCCAGGCGGACGCCCAGCCCCTCGTAGAAGAACGTGGACGACAGCCGGCCCACGTAGGTCAGGAACATCACGAACCCGGCCCAGAAGCCGCTGTACTCGACCCCGAGGGTGGAGACGAGGTGCGGGAAATAGATGTAGTTGCCGACGTGCGCCAGCGCGATGCCGACGCAGACACCGGCGAGCGTCCTTTTCGCCGTTGCGTTCACGAGTCCGACCTCTCGTCGTGGTGCAGGGCGACCTTCCCTCCCGTGGGGGTCGCCCGCAGGGACCTGATCTCCTGTGCCACGGCCTGGCGGTCGACGACCACGCCCGCCGCGACGGTGAGTTCCGGCAGGGCGGACGGCGGTTCGCCCTTGGCGGCCGCCGGCAGCAGGTTGAAGGTCGCGGGGGCGCCTTCGTGAAGAAGATCCGGCGAGGGTGCCGAGCCGGACACCTCGTCGAAGAAGAGCCGGTTGTCGACGGTGGCGGCGCGCAGCAGGTCGTGCCGCAGCGCGGCCCGCTCGCCCGGGTCGTCGCCGGCGAGCCGGTCCAGCTCCCCGAGCAGGCTGTAGCCGTGGAAGGCGCCGGTGTTGCCGCAGTCGGTGCCGACGAGCATGCGGCGGCGGGACAGGGCCGCGAGGCTGTTGGCGCGCATGGCGGCGAGCGCGGCGGTACGGGTGTCCTGGCAGCCGAAGCGGATGCCGAAGGGCTCCTCGACGCCGGCGGCGAAGTCGAGGTTGGCCGGGTCCTGGGTCTCGCGGAAGCCGGGCCTGCCGTACTCGCGCAGGAAGTCCTCCCGGTCCATGACCATCGGGTACAGCCCGCCGAGGGTGGAGACGAAGCGCGCCCCCTCCAGGTCCCGCCAGTCCTGCGCGGTCAGTTCCAGGTCGCGCACGGGGTGGGCGAAGAGCCGGAAGCCGTAGCCGTACGCCTGCAGGACCTCCGCGCGGGTGTTGCAGTCGAGGATCGCGGGCAGGCCGTGCGCCCCGACCACCCGGGCGACGTGCTCCAGGACGGGCCCCGGCAGCCGGGCGAAGCGCCGGTCCGTGCCGGGCTGTTCGGTGCCGTCGGTGAACATGACCTTGAGGAAGGTCGCGCCGCGTGCCCGGTTCGCGGTGATCAGCGGCTCCAGGTCGTCGCCGGTGCCGAGCATGAAGACCGGCGCGGGGAATTCCACGCCGTGCCCGGTCAGTCCCTCGCCGTCGCGCATGGACGTGGCCGCGTAGCCGCAGTGTGCCAGCCGCGGGTACGGCACCGGGGAGGTGGCGCGGCCGGCCTCCCAGGCGTCGGCGACCAGCGGGAAGCCGAACATGTCGACGACGTGCGTGACGCCGTGGAAGAGGTACGACAGGGCCGAGATCCGCGCGTCGTCAAGGGAGTCGTCGAAGTTGGCGGGCAGCGCCAGGTGCGCGTGCGCCTCGACGAAGCCCGGCCACAGCTCCGGCTCGCCGCCGGCCCGGACGTCCCGGTCGGCGACCGCCTCGATCCGGGTGAAGACCCCCTCCGCGACCTCCACGTCGTACAGCGTCTCCGGGTCGAGGAGGGGGACGGCGACGCGCCGGAGCGCGCTCACCGGGCGACCTGGACGGAGAGGTCGACGGCGATCCGGTCCAGCGCCGACTCGCAGCGGCCCCGGGCCTCCTCGCGGCCGGCGCCGGTGAAGATCACGTGGCCCAGCCAGTCGAAGTTGCTCTTCGACAGCCGCGCGACCGTGGTGCCGGGAGCGCGGTAGGTCAGGGCCTCCACGAAGCCCGGCCGCTCGTTGAGGGCGGTGAAGTCCACCGTGCGCAGGACGCCCTCGACCGGCGAGCCGAACCAGCGGCCGCTCGCGGTGACCGTGCCGGGGAAGGGCAGTTCCGGGGTCTCGCCGAGCGCCTGGCGGATGACCTCCAGGTAGGGGTCCACCCCGCTGGAGATCTTCATCAGCTGCGGCACGATGCCGCCGATCAGCCGGCCGTTGACCTCGCAGAGCACCGGGCCGTCGGCCGAGAGGATGTACTCGGCGTGGATGAAGCCGAAGTCGATGCCGAGGGCGCGCAGCGCCTTCTCGTTCGTCTCGAACAGCTCGTCCTGCAGCGGGTGGCCGCGGAAGTAGGTCGCGCCCATCTCGATGAAGTACGGGAAGCCGCTCAGGCAGCGGTCGGTGATCCCGAGGTTGACGATCTCCCCGCCGGCCAGCACCACGGCCTCGACGGAGACCAGCTCGCCCTCGACGAACTCCTCGACGACGACGTCCGGGATGCGGGTGACGCCCCGCCCGTAGTCGGCGACCTGCGCCAGGTCGGCCAGGTAGGCGGCCAGGTCCTCCTCGCCGGTGAGGTGCAGGACGTGCAGGCTCGCGGTGCCGTCCGAGGGCTTGACCACGCACGGGAAGCCCACCTCGCGGATCGCGGCCTCCACCTCGTCCAGGGCGCGGGCGTGCGCGAAGCGCGGCTGGCGCACGTCCGTTCCGGCCAGGGTGAGCCGGGTGCGGTGCTTGTGGCGGGCGTTGAGGGCGCCCTCCACGCTCATCCCGGGCAGGCCGAGGGCGCGGGCCACGGAGGCGGTGTGGACGGTGTGGTACTCGCTGTAGGTCGTCACGCCGTGCACCGGGCTCTGCGCGTTCACCTCCTTCGCCAGCTGCTCCAGCGCGTCGATGGAGAAGGCGGACTCGCTGGTGATCACCCGGCAGCGCGGGTGGGAGAAGGCCGGCTCGGCGAGCGGCGACGCGGCGAGGTAGAAGCCGGGGTCGGCGCTGACCAGGGTCACCTCGTGGCCCAGGGACAGGGCGTTGGCGATGCCGGCGACGCCGTTCGGATTGCACTCGACCATCAGTACGTGCATGAGAACCCCCTCGGTTGGTGCGGGATCGGATTCAGTGCGCGGAGCACGGCGGGCAGGTGGAGGCCGAGCGCGGCCATCACCTCCCCGTGGTCGCCGCCCTCGGCCGGCCAGCCGTGGCCGGCGGCCACGGAGGTGACCTCGCAGGCGGGCAGCAGCAGGGCGAGGGCCTCGGCGACGCCGCCCTCGGTGCGGTGCTCCTCGACGACGACGAAGCGGCGGTGGTGGCGGGCGAGTTCGGCGGCGGCGCGGGAGAGGTGCGCGTGGTCCAGGTACGTGAGGTGCGCGTGCGCGGTGCCGGGGCGCTCCGCGCGGGCGGCCAGCGCCAGCCGGGTCCCCTCCTCGCCGACCGAGACCAGGCACGGCTCGCCGGCGGCACCGGAGCCGTGGTGCTCCCAGGTGACGGTGCCGCCCTCCGCGACGGGCGCCCGCAGGCTCTCGTACGCGGCGTTGCGGCCGGTGCGGATGTAGTGCGGGCGGCCGGAGCGGACCGCGGCCCGCACCACGGAGCGCATCTCGGCCTCCCCGTACGGCGCGGCGATCGTCACGCCGGGGACGCTGCGCAGGACGGCCAGGTCCTCCAGGCAGTGGTGCGTCGTGCCGAACCAGGCCCCGGACACGCCCGCGTACGGGGCGACCACGGTGACCCCGGCGCGCAGGTACCCGAGGGCCAGCTTCAGGCTCTCGGCGGCGCGCAGCGCTGCGAACGGGGCGAAGGTCGACACGAACGGCTTCCAGCCGGCGGCCGCCAGTCCGGCCGCCATGTCGACCATCGCGGCCTCGGCGATGCCCAGGTTGAAGAACCGCCCGGGGTGGGCCTGCTGGAACGGGTGCCCCTTGCCGCCCAGGTCGGCCTCCAGGCACAGCACCCGGTCGTCCTCGACGGCGAGCGCGGTCAGTTCGGCGCGGTAGGCGTCGCGCCCGGACAACGTCATCGGATCCCCCGCTTCCCTTCGTCGGCACGCACGGCAACGACGCCCCCGCGCCCGGGCGACCCCGTGGGCAGGCCCGGAGTGTGACCGGCGCGGCCGCTGCCGACTCCGGCGGCGAGCACCGCGGAGGAGAGCGCGCCGGCCGACAACCGCCGGGAAACGCACGGGACGTGGCCCGCGGGACGGCCGCAACCGGACCGGGCGGCCCGCGGACACAGGACGCCGTCGTCCGCTGCGGCGCGCACCACGGACGGGAACGCGCCGGCCGACAACCGCCGGGAACGGTCGCGGACGTGGCCCGTGGGACGACCGGGACGGCCTCTGCCGGACCGGACAGCCCGGAGGGACGGAACGCCGTCCCCGGCGGCGAGCACCACGGGCCCGAGCCTGGGCGGCCCGGACCGCCGTGGCGGGGCGCACGGGGCGTGGGGGGCTGGGCGGGGTGTGGGGGGCGTCATCGGATCAGTCGCTTCCACTTGGCGGCGCGCGCGGCGTCGATCGTCACGTAGTGCGAGGCGGCCTTGCCCTCGACGGGTGGGACGCCCTTGCCCTTGACCGTGTTGGCGACGACCGCGAGGGGCCGGGTGGCGGCCGGGCGGTCGGCGGCGAAGAGGGCCGACAGGGCGGCCAGGTCGTGGCCGTCGACCTCGGCGGTGTCGAAGCCGAAGGCCGCGAAGCGGTCCGCGAGGTGGGGCAGGGGCGAGATGTCGGCCACCATGCCGTCGTTCTGGCCGCCGTTGCGGTCCACGACGAGGACGAGGCCGCCGAGTCGCTGGGCGGCGGCGACCTGGCAGGTCTCCCAGACCAGGCCCTCCTGGAGTTCGCCGTCCCCCGCGACGGCGATCGCCTTGCCCGTGCCGCCCCCGAGCCGCTGGGCGAGCGCCCAGCCCGCGGCGTAGGCCACGCCGTGCCCCAGGCTGCCGGTCGGGAACACCACGCCGGGCACCTTGGGGCCCGGGTGGCCGGTGTAGGGCCGGCCGGCCAGGCCGTAGTGCGGCGCGGGGTCCTCCGGGATCACGCCGGTGACGTGGAGCGCCGCGTACAGGCCGGCCGCGGCGTGGCCCTTGCTCAGGACGACCTGGGTGCCGTCGCCGGCCGTCGTGGCGTGGTCGAGGGCGGCGACGAGGATGTCGAGGACGGACAGGCTCCCGCCCAGGTGGCAGCCGCGGGGGCTCGCCGCCATGTCGACGACGAGTTCGCGGGCGCGGCGGGCCCGTTCGGCGAGCGGCGCGTGCGCGGTCTCCCGTACGGCGGTCGCGGGCGTCATGCCGCACCGCCGGAGGCGAACCAGTGGCGGACGGCGTCGGCGAGGACGCCGCGGGCGCGGCGGTACTCGTCGGCCGGGAGCCGTTCGGCGTCCGTGTGGTCGAGGGCGGCGTCGCCGGGCCCGTAGGCGACCATGGGGACGCCGTGCCAGGTCGTGGCGAGGGTGTTCATGTCGGAGGTGCCCTTCTTGACGACGTGCCGGGGCCGGATGCCGGCCTTGGCGAAGGCCCGGCCGAAGGACGCGGCCACGGTGGTGGCGCGGCCGCCCGCGACGCCCGGGGTGGCGCGGAGCACCTCGACGGCGAGGCCGTCGCCGGGGGCGTCGAGCGCGAGCGCCGCCTTGCGGACGGTGGCGAGGTCGGCGTCCGGCGGGACGCGGAAGTTGAGCGTGCCGACGGCCCGCTGGGCCTCCCGCGCGTCGTGGGTGCGGACGTCGATGAGGGCGCTGAGCGCGTCGGGCGCGTGGGCGGCGACGGCGGCGCGGATGCCGGCCACGGCGCGCAGCAGCAGGTCGGGCGCGGTGACGGCGCCCATGCCCGCGGAGTGGCCGCTGGCGGCGGTGGCCGTGAGGCGGAGCTTGAACAGGCCGAAGTAGCCGAGGGTGAGGGTGCCGGAGCCGCTGG
Organism: Streptomyces sp. NPDC111520; assembly: GCF_055635295.1. Classification (NCBI taxonomy): domain Bacteria; kingdom Bacillati; phylum Actinomycetota; class Actinomycetes; order Kitasatosporales; family Streptomycetaceae; genus Streptomyces; species Streptomyces sp. NPDC111520. The sequence goes on from NZ_JBVKBW010000006.1 coordinate 488,729, forward strand.
GTTCGCCGATGACGACGGCGTCCGCGGGGTAGTGGTCGCGGGCGTGGAAGGCGCCCTTGGCGGAGGAGACCTCCTCCTCGACGGCGCCGACGACGCGCAGTTGGCCGTCGCGTGGGACGTCGGCCGCGGCCAGCACCTCCAGGAAGGCCGCGAGGCTCCCCTTGGCGTCGACGGTGCCGCGGCCGGAGAGCTCGCCGTCCCGCCAGCCGGCGGGCCAGTGGTGCGGCACGGTGTCGAGGTGGCCGAGGAGCAGCAGGCGGCGCGGTCCGTCGCCGCGGGTGGCGACGAGGTTGCCCGCGGCGTCGAGGTGCGCGTCGACGCCGTGGTCGGCGCACCAGTCGCGCAGGTACGCGGCGAGTTCGTGCTCGTCCCCGGAGACGGAGGGGATGCCGGCGGCGCGGCTGAGCAGGGTCAGGTCCTCCGCGGGGGGCGCCGCGCGCCAGAACCGGGTCCAGCCCGCGGGCTCCGCCAGGGTGTGGGGGCCGGTGACGGCGACGTCCCCGGTCCCGTCGAGGGCGAGTTCGGCGGCGCGGACCTTCTGCCGCATGCGGCCGCCCGCGTACCGCGCGGCCTCGCCGGCGTGGGCGTGGCGGAGCGTGGACGCCGGGTCGGCGGGGTCGGTGAGCAGCCCCGCGGTGCCGGTGACCAGGCGGAGGTGGTCGGCGTCGAGGGCGCGCGCGAGGGCGGCGGCCAGCACGTCGGCGTCCACGTTGAGGGGGGCGCCCCCGTCGCGGTCGCGCACCGGCGGCGAGACGCACACCACGTCGTACGCGTCGAGCAGCGCGCGCAGCGCCCTCGTGTCGACGTCCTCGGGGACTCCCGCCCGGTGGTCGCGGACGACCCGGCTGCGGCCCTCGGGCGTGACGGTCTTCAGCGGCCGGTTGGCGCGCCCGCCGACCAGTCCGCCGCGGGCCGCGACGGTGGTGTGGACGGTGCGTCCGAGGTCGCGCAGGCCCGCCTCGACCGCGGGCAGGGTGACCCGCTCGTAGGCGTCGACGATGTGCGTCATCTCCTCGGGCGGGCAGTAGCGCACGGTGTCGCCGCCGGCGAGCCGCAGTTCGGGCATGGCGCGCCCGATCGCGGTGTAGTGCCGCTCGATGCCGACCGCGCCGCCCGCCACGAGCAGCACGCGGGCGCCGCGCGCGACGAGGTCGGACAGCTCGTGCAGGATCGCGCCGCGGGCGAGGGTGGCGCTGCCCACCTTGACGACGTACAGGGGCCGGTACGGGTCCGTCACGGCGCCACCGCCGTCCGGGGCAGGCCCGCGGTCTCGTCGAGTCCGCACAGCAGGTTGACGGCCTGGACGGCCTGGCCCGCGGCGCCCTTGACGAGGTTGTCCAGGGCGGCGACGGCGACGGCCTGGTCGTCCTTGACGACGACGGCGACCTCCGCGACGTTGGAGCCGACGACGGCCTTGAGCATCGGGAAGTCCTGCGGCGCCCTGGGCGCGGGGCGCACCTTGACGAAGGGGCGGCCCTTGTAGGCGCGGGCGTAGGCGCGCTTGACGTCCAGTCCGGTCGTGCCCTCGCGCAGCCGGGCGTAGCCGGTGACGAGGATGCCGCGGGGCACGTCGAGGCTGTGGCTGGTGAAGCGCAGTTCCGGCGTGGTGCCGGTGAGGTCGGCGAGGGCCTGCCGGATCTCGGGGGCGTGCCGGTGCCCGAAGGGCTTGTGGATGCGGAAGTTGCCGGCCCGTTCCGCCGGGTGCTCGCCGCTGTCCCGTCCGCCGCCGGTGGAGCCGGTCTTGGCGTCGACGACGACCTCGGGCAGCGCGAGCCCGTCCGCGAAGAGCGGGTGCAGGGCGTAGACGGAGGCGACGGCCATGCAGCCGGGCAGGTTGACGAAGCGGCTCTCGGGGAGTGCCGGGGACAGCTCGGGGACGTAGTACGCGAAGTCCTCGGCGGCCGGGTGCTCGGCGGTGCGCGGGTAGTGGGCGCGGATCTCGCCGGGGTCGCGCAGCCGGAAGTCGCCGGCGACGTTGAGGATCCGCTTGGCGTGCCCGGACAGCAGCGGCAGCAGTCCGGGCAGTGTGCCGGTGGGCAGGCAGCAGATGGCGACGTCGACGTCCGTGCCGGCGTCGGCGAGTTCCCGCAGCGGGCGCAGGGTCAGCCCGGCGGCGCGGGGGTGGTTGCGCAGCCACGGGTGGACGGCGCCGAGCGCGGCGCCCGCGGCGCGCTCGGCGGACAGGAAGGCGAGCTCCACACCGGGGTGGTCCAGCAGCAGCCGGACGACCTCTCCCCCGCTGTAGCCGCTGGCCCCGACGACGGCGACCCGGACCGTGCCGGGTGTGGTGTCAGCCAAGGCGGGCCGCCTTCTCGTAGGGGCGGCGGAAGTCGCCCTCCTGGACGAGCTTGCGGATCGCGTCGGGGCGCCGGGCCACCTTGGCGAAGGCGTCGGCGTAGCGCAGGATGCGCTCGTACTCGACCGGGGAGCGCAGTTCGCGGCAGAGCACGAGCGTGGTGTCGAGCATGTGCCGGACCACCGGGAAGTCCTGCGGGGTGTGGTCGCGCACGGCGCCCGGGTTGAGCGTGAAGGGGTGGCCGCCGCCGAAGCCGGCCCGGTGGACGAAGGGCAGGTGGCAGGGGATGGGCGTGTTCTGCCACTCGCGGGCGGGCACGCCCTCGGCGACCAGCAGTTCGTGCACGGCCTCCTTGACCGCGTACGTGGGCAGGTCCGCCAGGCCGACCGCCTCGGGGTGCAGGGTGACCCGGTACATGTTGTAGGCGTGGACGTGGCCGTCCGGCACGTACGGCGGGGTGAACAGGCCGGTGCCGGCCAGCGCCTCGCCGAGCAGCGCCGCGTTGCGGGCGCGGACCGCGTCGTAGTACGGGAGCCGCTGCAGCTGGCTCGCGCCGAAGGCGGCGGCGATCCAGGCCATGCCGTAGTCGATGCCGTGCCGCTCCAGGTAGTCCGCGGCACGGTCGTGGGACTCCCGCTCGGCGAAGAAGGCGATGCCGCCCTCGCCGCCCAGCGGGAAGTTCTTGTCCGCCATGAGGCTCTGCCCTGCGGCGTCCCCGATGGAGCCGGCGACGCGGTCGCCGACGCGGGCGGAGTGGGCGTGCGAGGCGTCCTCGACCAGGGCGAGGCCGCGGCGGTCGGCGAGGGCGCGCAGCGCGGCCACGTCGGCGGGGAGGCCGTGGACGTGGACGGGCATCAGGGCGCGGGTGCGCTCGGTGACGGCGGCCTCGGCCGCGGCCGGGTCCATGCAGTACGTACGCGGGTCGACGTCGACGAAGACGGGGATCGCGTGCGCGGCGACGACGGCCTGCGCGGTGGCGATGAAGGTGAACGCCGGGACGATCACCTCGTCGCCGGGCCGCACCCCGGCGCCGACCAGCGCCATGTGGAGGCTGGAGGTGCCGCTGGCGGTGGGCAGGGCGAACGCCGCGCCCACGTAGGACCGGTAGGCCTCGGCGAAGTCGGCGACGACCTTGTCCGGGTCCTGCCGCTGGGCCAGCAGGAGGTTGAAGACGTCCTCCTTGGTGATGACCGGGAACAGGGTGCGGCGCAGGTTGCCGGGGATGATCGCCTCGCCGCCGAGGGCGGCCAGTTCGGCGGTCACGTCGCCGGGTCGCGGCAGCGGCAGGGGGGCCGCGGGGAAGTCGGTGATCATGAGTCAGCTCCCGAGAGGGCCGGCCGGGCGGCCTGGGTGAGGGCCATCCGGACGCAGGCGGCGACGAGCGGGCTCAGCCGGTAGTTGAACTGCACGCCGGGCACCAGCCGCGGGTCGGCCTCCTCCTGCGTCCACATGGTGCGCAGGTCGTAGGCGCCGAAGATCTTGAGGCGTTCGGCGCGCGCCCACACGGCGGGGTCGTCGGTGAGGACCGCGGCGGCCGGGCCGAAGCCGAGGCCGGTGAGGTCGGCGACGAGCACCGGCGCGGTGCCCGCGGCGGCCAGCCGGGTCAGGTCGTGGGCGTTGCCCGGGTCGAGTGCGACCAGGTCGTACGGGGCCGGGCCCGGGGCGGCGGCGTCGGCGGTGACGCCCAGCCAGTCCAGGAACGCGCGTTCCCGGTCGCCGGCGCCGGGCCGGGCGGCGACCCGGTCTCCGTGGCCGATGTCCTGGCCGGCGAGCGCCCCGTGCAGGGCGCCGCTGCGGCTGTTGAACAGCGCCGCCCTGGCCCGGCCGGTGCGCTTGGTGAGCAACCGCTCCAGGCCGGGCAGTTCCCGGTCGCTCTTCTCGATGCTCATCACGACGCCCGAGGTGAGGACCCGGGTGAGCACCGTGGCGGTGTCGAACGCTTCCATGGGTGGGGTTCTCCTCCGTCTGCCGGCTACGCGGCGGGGGCGGCGGACTCGGGCCGGTAGGTCTCGGCGACGTAGTCCGCGAGGTGGCCGGCCACGTCCACGCCGTGCTTGGCGGAGGAGCGGGCGAACTCGGGGTTCGCGTTGACCTCCAGGACCATCAGCTCGCCGGTGGTGCGGTCCTCGACGAGGTCGACCCCGTAGAAGCCTTCGCCGAGCACGTCCACGACCTGGCTGCAGCGTTTCTCCATCTCGCGGGTCACCGGGACCCGTACGACCTCGGCACCGAGGTGGGTGTTGGTGCGCCAGTCCGGCGAGACCCGCCGGATGGCGACGACGGGCGTGCGGCCGACGACCACGACCCGCAGGTCGTGGCCGGGCTTGTCGACGTACCGCTGGACGAGGACGGGGAAGAGCTTGCCCGCGGCGTCCGCGGACTCCCGGCCGCCGATCCAGGCCTCGACGCACTCGCCGCTGGTCATCCGGGAGACGCCGCGGCCCCAGGAGCCGCTCACCGGCTTGATGACGGCGGGCAGACCGACCTGACCGACCGACTCCCGGACCTGCGCGTAGCTGAACGCGTGGAAGGACTCCGGGTGCGGTACGCCGTGGCGGCCGAAAAGGAGGGCCTGCAGGCCCTTGTCGTTGCAGGTCTCGATCGTCGTCGCGCGATTCAGCGCGGGAACTCCGCTGAATTCCAGCCGACGCGCCACATTGACGGCCTCGCGGTGCGAGAGATTGCGGATGAGCGCGAGGGCGGGCGGTTTCTTGCGGCCCGTGACCAGACCCGCCAGGTCCTCCAGGAGGACCGGGCGGACGGCGAGCCCCCGTGAACGCAGCGCCTCCAGGAGGAGTTTCTCGTCGGGGCGCAGGACGGTGGCCGACAGCAGCACCTCGAACCCGGCGTCGGACCCGGTCACTCGCCCCAGTCCTCCTCGACCTCGGGCGCGAGCTCGATGCGGGCGCCGGCCTCGGACTTCTCGACGACCTCGTGCTCCTGGCCGCAGGCCGCGCACTCGGTGATCTCGCCCCTCAGCCAGTCCTGCTGGACCGGGATGTCCGTGTCGCACACCAGGCACTGGAGCGCGGCGACAGGAGCAGTCATTTCTCTTTCCTTTCCACTGAATTACCGGGCGGAAAAAGCAACTTCAGAATCCCCTGCCGACAACTCGGTGGTCCAGCCGGATCGGCGCCCTTCTCCTGATACGGCCATCGGGATTCTCAATGACGGAGCGGACCGTCCCGAACGCATGCGGACACGCGGGATTTCCCGTTCCCGCGCAATGGGGAACGGGGAAATCACCGCGTGTCCGGAACGGCGTGGACGGCGCTCGCGGTGCACCGCGTGTTCAGTGCACCGCGCGCTCAGTGCTCCGCGCGCTCAGTGCACCGCGTGTTCAGTGCACCGCGAGCCGCAGCGCGAAGCCGATGAGCAGCAGACCGGTGACCCGCTCGACGCGGGCCCGCACCCGGGGCCGGCGCAGCACCGCGCCGACCCGGTCGACCACCAGGACGTAGGCGCCGAACCAGGTCACGTACAGCACGGCGAAGACGAGGGAGAGCAGGAGCGCGCGCGGCAGGGCGCTGCCCTGGGAGGGCAGGAACTGCGGGAGGAAGGTCACGAAGAACAGCGCGACCTTCGGGTTGAGCGAGTTGGACAGGAAGCCCTGCCGCAGCTGGGCCGCGCCGGCCGGCGGCGATCCGGCGTCCGAAGGCTCCGCGGGGCCGGCGCGGCGGGCGGCGCGCAGGGTGGTGAAGCCCAGGTACAGCAGGTAGCCCGCGCCCGCGGTCCGCAGGACCGTGAAGGCGACCGTCGAGGCCGTCAGCAGTGCCGAGACGCCGAGCGCGGCCGAGGCGATGTGCACCCCGAGCCCGAGCACCCCGCCCACCATCGTCAGCAGCCCGCCCGTCCGCCCCGCTGCCAGGGCGTTCCTGGTGATCAGCGCCTGGTCGGGGCCGGGGATCACGATGAGGACGAGCGAGGCGGCGGCGAAGGTCAGCACGACGGCCTCCGCAGCCGGGCGGCGAGCGCGCGGAGCACGACCGCGTTGTGCTCGCGCAGGTAGAAGTGGCCGCCGGGGAAGGTGCGCACGTCCACGGGGGCCGTCGTCAGCTCCTGCCAGGCCGCCAGTCGGTCCTCGCCGACCCGGTCGTCGCGGCCGCCGAAGACGGTCACCGGGACGTCCAGCGGCGGGCGGTCCCGCCACCGGTACGTCTCCACGACCGTGTAGTCCGCGCGCAGCGGCACCGCGACCAGCGCCCGCATCTCGGGCTCGTCCAGCACCTCCCGGGGGATGCCGCCGTGCAGCCGGGAGACCTCCGCCAGCAGTTCGTCGTCCGGCAGCAGGTGCAGCCCCCGAGAGGTGCGCGGCAGGTGGGGCGCCGGGAAGCCGGACAGGACCAGCCGCTCCGGCGGCAGGTGGCCGGCCTCCCGCAGGGCGCAGGTCAGTTCGTACGCGACCAGGGCGCCGAGGCTGTGCCCGAAGAACGTGTACGGGGCGCCGAACTCCACCTGCCCGGCGAGCGCCTCGACCAGGGTCTCCATCGAGGTCAGCGGGGGTTCCCCGAACCGCGAGCCGCGTCCGGGCAGTTGTACGGCGTGCAGTTCGGCGCCGGTCAGGGTGCGCGCCCAGCGGACGTACTCGGCGGCGGAACCGCCGCCGTGGGCGAAGCAGTACAGCTTCGGGGCGCCGGGCCGGGCGGGTCCGCTGACCAGCCAGCGGGCCGAGAGTCGGGTGATCACGGCGACTGCCTCCCCAGGACGGCCGGGCGGGCGACGAGATGGGCCGCGAGGGCGTCGGCCGTCGGGTGGTCGGCGATCGCCTTGGGCGTCGTGTCGATCCCGAGCTCCTCCTCCAGCCGCCCGCACAGGTCGAGGGTGGTGGCCGAGTCGAAGCCCAGCTGGTCCAGCGGCAGTTCCGGGTCGATCTCGTGCGGCGCGACGTCCAGGAGTTCCGCCAGGAAGGCGACGATCCACTCCCGCATCTGCTCGTGCGTCATCGTGTCTCCTCCGTCAGCGGCTCGGACGGGCCGAGCAGCCCCTCCAGGTGGCCGTCGAGCGCCTCCACCGTCGTGTACTGCAGGACCGTGCCGACGGGCACGGTGATCCCGAAAGCGGTCCGCAGGCCGGCGACCAGCCGGGCCGCCAGCAGCGAGTCGCCGCCCGCCTCCAGGAAGTCGTCGGCGAGGTCGGCGCTGCCGAGGCCGAGCACCTCGCGCCAGATCTCGACGAGCTTGCGCTGCCGGTCGGTGCGCGGCGGCTTCGCGGGCCGCCCGCGCGCGGCGGTGCGGGCGCCGGCCTTCGCCAGCGCCGCGCGGTCGACCTTGCCGGTGCCGCTGAGCGGCAGCTCCGGCAGGGCGAACAGCTGTGCCGGCACCATGTGGGCGGCCAGGTGACCGGCGGCGAAGTCGCGCAGCGCGTCGGGGGCGAAGCGGCCGCACCGGTCGGGGCCGCGTGCCACGAGGACGTCGAAGCCGACCGAGCCGGGGCCGCCGTCGGCGGGTGTGAGCACGGCGCTGCCGGTGAAGCCCGCGGCTGCGAGTTCGGCCGCCCACTGCGCGCGGTCGAGCAGCGGGTGCGTGGTGCGCAGCTCGGTGTCCTCGAAGGTGTCGAAGCCCTGCTGGAGCCCCATCACCAGGTCGAACCAGGGGTGGAAGGCGGTCTGCTCGACGATCAGCAGGGTCCCGCCGGGCGCGAGCAACCCCCGCAGGGTGCGCAGCGTACGGCGTACGTGGCGGGTGTCGTGCAGCACGCTCGCGGCGACGATCAGGTCGGCGGAGTGGTCCTCGAAGCCCTGGGTCTGCGGGGGCGCGTCCAGGTCGAGCAGGTCGCAGCGCAGGAAGGGGTACCGCGCGCCCAGGACCTCGCGGGCCCGGTCGGTGAAGTAGCGGGAGATGTCGGTGAACAGGTACTCGGTGGGCGTCGTGCGGCCGGCGGGCAGCAACGGCAGCAGGTGGCGGGTGAGCGAGCCGTAGCCCGCGCCGACCTCCAGCACGCGCAGCGGCCGGTCGTCCGGCCACCCGGCGGCGAGGCGGCGCACCGCCTCGGTGGCGACGGCGTACGTCGGGCCGAAGAGCCGCTCGTAGACGCCGGGGGTGCGGTCGGAGGCGTACAGCTCGGCGGAGTGCACGCTCTGGGTGAGGACCCCGGCGACGTCCCCGGCGAGGGCGAGCATCCAGTCGGTGACGTCCTCGGGGATGCCGAGCACCTCGCGCAGCACGGTGCGGCTGCGGGCGGCGAGCGCGTCCGGGATGCCGTCCGCGGCGGGCGGGTGCGCCGCGGCGGCCCGGGCCAGCCAGCGCCCGTAGCGGGGGGCGACGCCCGCGGCGGCGTTGTCGGGCAGGCCCAGCCGGCGGAAGGCGGTGCCGGCGGCGGTCGCGTAGACCTCGTCCAGCACGTCCCAGGCGGTGCGCAACTCCTGCGGGGAGGGGCCGGGGGCGGGGACCTCGGCGGCGGAGCACAGGGCCCGCCAGTCGGCCCCGGCGCGCTCGGGGTCGGCGTGTTCGGTGACGAAGAGCCCGCCGGCCCCGGCGGAGTCCCTGGCCGGGACGACGTAGCCCAGCAGCCGTGCCGCGCCCGCCTCGCCCTCGGCCTTGACCACCACCGCGCTGTCCACGCCCGGGTGCCGGGCGAGGGTCGCCTCGATCTCCCCCAGCTCCACCCGGTGCCCGTTGATCTTGACCTGACCGTCCCTGCGGCCCAGGAACTCGATGGCGCCGTCCGGCAGGTAGCGGCCGAAGTCACCGGTCCGGTAGAGCCGTTCGCCGCTGACCGGGTGGGTGACGAAGGCGGCGGCGGTGCGCTCGGCGTCGCCCCGGTAGCCGCGCGCGAGGCCGTGGCCGCCGATGTACAGCTCGCCGGCCGTCCACACCGGGCAGGGCGCGTACCGCTCGTCGAGGACGTGGAAGGTCTGGTTCCGCAGCGGTTTGCCGTACGGCACGCTCGTCGCGCCCGCCGGGACCTCCTCCACCGGGTGGAAGATCGACCAGATCGACACCTCGGTGGCGCCGCCCAGACCGACCACCCGGGCGTCCGGCCACAGCGCCCGGATGCGACCCGGCAGGTCGACGGGGATCCAGTCGCCGCTGAGCAGCACCAGCCGCAGGTCCCGCGGGATGTCCGCGCCGCCGTCCACGGCCTCCAGATGCTCCACCAGCATCTGCATCTGCGCGGGCACCGAGTTCCACACCGTCACCCCGTGCGCGGCCATCACCTCCGCCCAGTGCGCGGGTTCGGCCCGCTGGTCCGGCTCGGGCAGCACCAGGGCGGCGCCCGCGGCGAAGGTGCCGAACAGGTCGTGCACGGACAGGTCGAAGCCGAGGTCGGCGAGGCCGAAGAGGCGGTCCGAGGGGCCGATGCCGAAGCGCTCGTTGATGTCGACGACGGTGTTGAGGGCCGCCCGGTGCTCGATCATCACGCCCTTGGGGGTGCCGGTCGAGCCCGAGGTGTAGAGGACGTACGCCAGGTCGGCGGGCTCGGCCGGGCCGTGCGGCGCGGCGGCGTCCGCGGCGGCGGTGCCGGCGGGCGGGCGGGTGAGGACGCGCGGCAGGCCGGCGGGCCACTCCAGCCGGGCGTCCACCCCGGTGTCCGTGACGACCGCGACCGCCCCGGCGTCGGTGAGGATGCGCTCGCGGCGCAGGGCGGGCAGTTGCGGCCCGACCGGAAGGTAGGCGCCGCCCGCCATGAGCACCCCGTGTGCCGCGGCGACCTGGGCGGGGCCCTTGTCGAGGGTGATGCCGACGGTGCGGTCGCGCAGGTCGCCGCCGGGGAGCGCGCCGGCGACGGAGGCGGCCCACGCGGCGAGTTCACCGTACGTCACGGTGCCGCCGCCGCTGATCACGGCGGGCCGCGCGGGGTGCCGCGCGGCCCGGTCGAGCAGCGCGGAGTGCAGCAGCCCGGACGGCAGTTCGCCCTCGGTGGCGTTGGCGGCCTCCCGCGCGGCGAGCTGGTGCGCGGGGAGGGTGATCACCAGCTCCTCGTCCCACGGGGAGTCGTCGGCGGCGAGCCGCGCCACGGCGCCGGTGTAGGCCGCGAACATGTCGTCGAGCATGCCCTCGGGGAAGAGCTCCTCGACGGCGTCCCAGGTCAGGTCCAGGCTCCCGGTGATGTCCACGACCTGGTGGTCGAGCCAGACCTGCGGGGTCTGGCTGATCCGGTACGTGATGGAGCCGAAGTGGTCCATCGCCGACGAGACGTCCGCGGCGGTGCCCAGGCCGCTGGTGAAGACGACCGGCATCGTCTCGAAGCCGTTCTGCAGGCCGAGGCGGCGGCGTTCGCGCAGGGCCTGGAGGGCGCTGACGTGGCGGTGCCGCAGGTCCTTGCGCAGCTGCCGCTGGAGCCGGCCCACGCGCTCGGCCAGCGGGACGCCGCCGCCCGCGTCCGTCTCCAGCAGGCAGATGGACGTGAAGTCGCCGACCACCCGGCGCAGATGGGGGTGGACGCCGCGGTGCCCGGCACCGTCCCCGGCGAGCACCAGCGGGAGCCGGTTGAAGAGGGTGAGGTTGAGGGTGAACCGGCGGGTGCCGCTCCACATCGCCAGGACCTCGGAGAACACGGTGGCCAGCAGCGCGGTCGGGGTGAGGCCGCGCTCCTCGCAGCGCCCCTGCAGCCGCTTCCACTCCTCCGGCGGCAGGTGGAACTCGCGGTGCGTGAAGACCGGCTTGTGGACGGCGACCGGCGACTTCGCCAGCGGCAGGTCGGGCGGCGGGGCCAGCGTGGCGGCGCGCGCCGTCCAGTACTCCCGGGACCTGCGGTGCCGCGGCGACTCGTCGCCGCGCTCCAGGGCGAGCGCGTACTCGCGGAAGCCCACCTCGACCGGCGGCAGCTCCCGCTCCTCGTCCTGGCACAGCTGCGCCCACTCGCTGAACAGCACGGTGATGCTGGCCAGGTCGACCATGAGCAGGTCGAGGCTGACGTGCAGCCGGTCGTGGCCGGGCAGCCGGGACATGCGGATGTCGAACAGCGGCCAGTCGGCGGCGGTGTAGACGTGGTGCGACATCTGCTCGCGCACCTCGGCCAGGTGCCGTTCCGCCTCCTCCGGCGGCGCCTCGCGCAGGTCGGTGCAGCGGACCTCGTACGCGGGGACCTCGGGCAGGACGCGCTGCCGGCCGTCCTGGCCGACGACGCAGCGCAGCATGCCGTGCCGCGCGACGAGCCGGGTCCAGGCGCGGGAGAGCAGCGCCGGGTCCAGGCGGCGGCCCTCCAGCTCGAAGTAGGCGTGCGGGGCGACGTTGCCGAGCACGAAGTTGGGGCCGCGGCCGACCCAGTACGCATACTGGATCTCGGTCAGCGGGAAGGGGGCGTTGGCGTCGTCGTTCGCGGTCATCGGGGTGTCCCCTCCGGGAGGAGTTCTGCCATGGCGGAGCGCAGCCGTACCGGCAGCGGCCCCTGGTCGTCCTCGCTGGCGCGGATGGCCACGCCGAGCGCGAACCGGTCCCACACCTGGAGCACCTGCACCTGCCACAGGGGGCGCTCGGGTTCGGGGATCTCGTCGTCGACGACGGCCAGGCCGCCGTCGCGCAGTCGGTGCACGGAGAAGGCGTCGAAGCCCCGGCACATGCCCATGCCGGTGGCCTTGGTGTACGCCTCCTTGGCGACCCAGGAGTCGGCGAAGGCGTGACCGCGCTGGTCCTCGCGGTCGCGCCGCAGCACCTCGTTCTCCAGCGGGGTGAAGACCTTCGGCGCGAACTGCATCGCCTCGGGCCGGGCGGGGGTGGTCTCGGCGTCCACCCCCGCGGTGCGGCCGCGCACGACGATGGCGGCGATCAGCCCGTTGGTGTGGGTGATGTTGAAGTCCAGGCCCCAGTCGGCGCCGTCGACCACGGGCCGGCCGTACTTGCCCTTGCGGAAGCGCCACGAGTCCGGTGGCTCGTCGGTGTAGAGCGACAGGACCTGACGGGACAGCAGCCGGGCGCCGAGGAAGCGGCGCCTGGCGGCGGGGAACAGCAGCCGGTCGTGCCGGGCGCGCTCCTCGTCGGTCAGCAGTTCCAGACCGCCCGTCGCCTCGGCGAACCGGTCCACGTCCTCCTCGGCCAGCAGCCACACGTCGGCGCTGTCGGCGAGCGGGTCGGCGGACGGTACCGCGGTGTCCATGAGCACTGCCTCCATCGGTGGGTCACCAGTTGACGGGGAACGCGCGGAACGAGAAGAGCAGGCCGTCGCGGTGTGCCGCCTCCAGTGCCGCGGCCACCTCGTCGACCTCCTCGGGGCCGGTCACCCGGCGCGTGGGGTGGAACCGCCGCAGCAGCCGTTCCAGGCAGAGCAGCAGCACCGCCGGGGAGCGCAGCGGCGGGCTCAGGCTCTCCCGGCCGCGCAGGTGCAGGTGGACGACGGCCGCGGCGGCGGACACCGTGGTGTACTGCTCGGCCAGGTCGAACAGCTCGGCCGACTGGCCGGCGGCCTTGCCGAGGGCGGAGGTCAGCTTGCGGTGCTCCTCGGCGATCCGGTCGAGCTCGCCGGCGAGGGCGTCCGCCGTCGCCGCGCAGGCCGCGAGCCCGGCCGCCTCGCGGCCGCTCCCGGCCGCCGCCGCCCGCCGCAGCTCCGCCACGGCAGCGCGCAGCGTGACCACCGGGTCGTCGACGCCGCGGCTGAACAGCTGCTGGCCGGCGGGCCGGTAGGGCTCCATGGGAGAGGCCGGGTCGAAGAGCGCGGCGACCCTGCCCGCGGCCTCCTCGACCAGCCCCGGCGGCGGGCTGACGGCGGAGGCGAGCAGCGGTCCCAGCTGCAGCGCGATGTTCTTCAGGTTGACCACGGTGTTGCCGTCGGCGAACCCCGCCACGCCGAAGTCGCGCCGCGCCTTCTGGAAGATGCCGTGCCGGGGGTGGTCGCGCAGCCAGTGGCGGGCGCCGAGCACCACGCCCAGCCGGGCGAGCGTGCCCTCCAGCAGCGTGGGCACGAAGTACTTGACCGCCGACGACCAGATGCTGATCTGCGCCGGGGCCGACTGCAGGGCGCGCACCGCGGTGGAGGTCATGGCGTCGGCGATCAGCAGCTCGGCGTAGGACTCCGCGAGCTGCCGCCGCGAGTACGGGATCGCCGCGACCGTCGTGCCGAAGATCTCCCGGGTCGTGGCGAAGTCCAGGGTGGTCCGCAGGGCGGTGTCCACCGTGCTCAGCGCGATCAGGTTGATCAGGACACGCGCGAACTGCCCCGCCTTCAGCGCGATCTCCAGGCCCTGCCCCTCCCTGCCGACGAGCGCGGAGGACGGCACGAAGCAGTCCCGCAGCCGCACCCCGCTCATGTCCAGCCCGCGCAGGCCGTGCAGCGGCTCGTCGCGCAGCGGCTCGCAGCTGCCCCGGGTCAGGGCGCGCTTGTCCAGGGCGAGGATCGAGTAGCCGCCGGGGCCGCCCTGCGGCGAGGTGCGGGCGAAGAGCATCACGACGTCGGCCTGGGTGGCGTTGCCGATCGTCCACTTCTCGCCGTCGAGCAGCCAGCCGCCCTCGACGGGCCGTGCGGCCAGCTCGCCCGCGAGCACGTCGCTGCCGTGCCGGCGTTCCGACAGGCCCCAGGCCATCTTGCCGCCGGCGCGGACGTGGCCGGCGAAGGCCGTGCGCTGCTCGTCGCTGCCCGCGATCCACAACGGCATGTAGCTGATGCTGGTGATCACCATGGCGGTGGCGGTGGTGGGGTCGCGGCGGGCGACGAGCCGGAACAGGTGGTAGCCGTCCTGGACGTCGACGGCCTTGCCGCCGTGGGCGGCGGGCACGATCCAGTCGTACAGGCCCCAGGAGGCGAGCAGGTCGACGAACTCATGGGGGTACGCCTCGCGTTCGTCAAGGTCGAGGACGCGGGCGAACGGCATCGGGCCGGCGGGGTCGTTGGGGTTCCCCAGGTGGTGCTCCAGGGCGGCCATGAGCGCGGGCAGATCGGTCATGTCTCCTCGTCCTCCGGTCCCGGCCGGTCGCACAGCCGTACCGGCAGCGCGGTGAACAGTCGTCCTGCGGCGTCGAGTCGGGCGATCAGCCGGCCCGCGGGCGCGAGGTCCCGGCCGGCGGTGCGCGGGTCGCGACCCTCGGCCACCGCGAGCAGCAGCGCCGTCACGGCGGTGAGCCATCCGGCGCCGCCGGGCTCCGGCTCGCCGTACAGCCCGCCGCGGTCGCGGTGGTGCCACCAGGCCAGGGCCGCCGTCGCGGCCGCGTACAGCGGGCACAGGCGGTCGGCCAGGTCGAGCAGGTCGGGGGCGGTCCGCTGCCGCGGCGCGGCGGCGGCCTCCCGGAAGGCGCCGGCGAGGGACGTCTGCACCCCGGTGACCAGCGTGGCGGCGCGCGTCGCGCCCCTGCGGTGGAGCTCGGCGGCGATGGTGTCGGCATGCGAGGCGAAGCCGAGCAGGACGTCGTCGCCGGGCCGGGCCCCCAGGTCGAGGGCGGCGGGGTCGAGTTCCGGCAGGGCGGCGCCGCCGAGGCCGAAGAGGGCGGCGAGCCGGCGCTCCCGCCCGGGCTCCGGGTCCCGGGGCGTGGCGTACGCCGGCAGGAACATCGCGACCGCCCGCAGGGTGGCCGGGGCGCTGGTGTCGATGACCTCGACCATGGCGTTGTCCCGGACGGCCTTGTCGAGGACGGCGCCCGGGCCGTCGCCGTCCCGCAGCACCGCGCGGGCGCCCACGAGGGCGCGGGCGCGGGCCGCGCAGTCGGCGGTGAGCCGGGTCGCCACCCGCTTGACGACGGAGGAGGCCAGGCCGAAGGTGCTCGGCGCGAGGTGGGCGTACCGGGCCGCGACCAGCGCGGTCAGGTCGGCGGCGATCAACTCCGCCGCGGCGACCGCCAGTTCCCGCGCCCCGTACGGGGTGTCCGCGACGGGCTCGCCGCCCGTGCGGTGCGCCCGCGCGAACCGCAGCGCGGTGCGCAGCGCGGTGTCCGCGGTCGCCAGACAGCCCGCGGTGCTCATCAGCCGGACGATCTGCTGGGCTCGCATGGCCGCGGCGAGCCCGGTGCCGGCTCCGCCGACCACCGCCTCCGCGGGCACGGGCACCGCGTCGAAGGCCAGGTCCGCGAAGTCGATCCCCCGCATCCCGGTGGTGCGGCGCGCGGGCAGCCGCCGTACGCGGGCGTCCGCCATGGTCTCCGGGCCCAGCAGCAGCGCCGTGAACGCCGCCGGGCCCCGGTCGGCGGTCCTCGCCACCACGACGGCCGCGTCGGCGCTCGCACCGCGCCCCACGAGCCACTTGGTGCCGGTCAGCGTCATGGCGGCGGTGTCCAGGCGGCAGGTGTTCGCCAGCACGTCGCTGCCCGCGTGCTCCTCGGACAGCCCGAACGCGACGGTCCGGCCCTCGCACGCCCACGCGGCGACGGTCTTGCGCTGCTCCGGCGTGCCGGCGGCCAGCACGGTCATGACGGCGGAGATGCCGAACATGGTGGCGGGCATGACGTTCACGTCCCGCCGGGCGGCGACGCGGACCAGGACGTGGGTGTCCTCCAGCGTGCGCAGGCTCCCGCCCAGCCCCGCGGGGAGGTAGGCGACGTGGAAGTCCTCCCCACGCAGCCGTGCCTCCCACCCCGCCGGGTACGCCTCCTCGGCGTCCCGCGCCGCCCCCGCGGCGAACCCGTACGGGTTCCCCCGCTCCCACGGGTCCCCGAGCGCGGCGTCCAGCACCTCGGCGGCGGCGAACGGCCGGTGCGGGCGCTCCGCGGGCACGTCCCCGACTCCGGACACCGGGCCGGAGACCCGAGAGCCTTCCGCATCCGGGGAAGCTGCTACGACGCCGTCCACCCCGGCCGGCGAAGCCACGCCCGGCAGGCCCGCCCGGAAGCCCCGCCCCGTCGTCCCCCGTCCGGCCTCACGGGTGTTCCCCGCGGACGCGGACGGCGGCGGGGCGTCGTGCGGGGCCGCGGGGGTACCGCCCGGCGAGGGCGAGGGGGCCGTCACGGCCGGGCCTCCACCGCGGGGCCGGGCGCGTTCGCGTCGTCCGGGGCGGGACGGGTCGCGATGCCCGCCGGGAAGGCGATCCCCGCCGCCCGCAGGAACGCCAGGCGCTGGTGGAAGGCGGCGCCGGTCATGATCTGCCGGGCCACGTCCGCGACCCGCCGGTGCTCGGGGGCCGCCAGGTACGTCCCGCGGACCCACGCGTTGAAGCTGCCCATGGCCGGCCCGCACCAGATCTGGTAGTCGACGGCGCGGTCGGCCTCGCCGGTCTTGGCCCAGCGCGAGGCCATGCCCAGGTACCAGCGGAAGACCAGCGCCGCGCGCCGCTTGGGGTTGCCCTCGGCGCGGGCCAGCTGGTCGGGGTCGCGCCGCCGGAAGTAGGCGACGGTCTCGTCCCACACCGTGTCCAGCGGACGCCGGAAGACCTGCTGCTCCACCTTCTGCCGCACCGCGGCCGGGATCGCCTCGATGCCGTCGTACGTCCGGTACAGCTCGTGGAGCTGCTTGGCCCGCATCGGGAAGAAGGTGCCCCGCTTGAGCACCTGGAGCTCGACGCCCATCTCGAACATGTCGGCCGCCGGCGCCATCTCGCAGTCGGCGATGCCCGCCTGGGCCAGCATCTCCTTGACGCGGGGCGAGGTGTCGGCCTCCAGGCAGGACTGGTTGACCGAGCCCGTCACCACGTAGTCCGCGCCCATGGCGAAGGCGGCGGCCGCCGCCTCGGGCGTGCCGATGCCGCCGGCGGCGCCCACGCGGATGCGCTCGGCGTAGCCCTCCTCCTGCTGGACGGCGTCGCGCTGCCGGATGATGACGGGCAGCAGCGCGGGCAGCGGGCGGCGGTCGGTGTGCCCGCCGGAGTCGGCCTCGACGGTGATGTCGTCGGCGAGCGGGACGCGTTCGGCGAGCCGGGCCTGCTCCTGCGTGATCGCGCCCTCCGCGACGAGCGCGCGCACCATGGCCTCGGGGGCGGGCCGCATGAACAGCTCGGCGAGTTCGGGGCGGGAGATCTTGGCGATGACCCGGTTGCCCGCGGTCACGCCACCGGGCCCGCCGGCCCGAAGCCCGGCCAGGCGGTAGCGCACCAGGTGCGGGGTGAGGGCGAGGAAGGCGGAGGCCTCCACGCAGGGCACGCCGTACGTCAGGTACAGGTCGACGGCGGTGCGCTCCAGGCGCTCCTCGCTCGGGCTGTGGATGAGGTTGCAGGCGTAGGGAAGGCCGGGGATCTCGTCGCGGAAGCGGACCAGGGCCTTCTCCACGGCCTCCGGCAGCAGCCCGGCCGCGCCGTACGAGCCGAGGAAGCCGGCCCGGGCCATGGCGACGACCATGTCGGCGGAGGCGATGCCGTTGGCCATGGCCCCGCTCATGTAGGCGTAGCGCAGGCCGTGCGCCTTCAGGAAGGCGGCGCTGCCCAGGCGTTCGGGCCCGAGCGGGGGGGCGGCGGCGACGACCTCGTGCTCGCCGTCGGCGCCCACGGTGCCGCCGGTGGCGGCGCCCAGGCCGTGCGGCCCGCGGAGGATGTAGACGGGCTCGTCGAGCCGCATCAGGGCTTCGTAGACCCCGGTGTCGCCGACCGCGGGCGGCTGGGGTCCGGTCCACCGCGGCCGGTGGAGGTCGGTGGTCATGCTGCGTCTCCTGTCGCTCGCCGCTTGCTCAGGCCTGGTCGTGGTGGATCTCGATGCCGATGTCGCCCAGCCGGTAGATCCGCAGGGTCGACTTCCAGACGCTCGCGTCGCCGAGCAGCAGGATCCGGCCCGGTTCGCGGCGCACCTCCTTGACGTGCACGTCGAACTCCATGTCCGGGTCGGTGCGCAGGATCTGGCCGCGGTAGCTCCAGGTCGTCTCGGTGCCGGCGGCGAGCGCGAAGCGCGGGTTGACCAGCCCGTCGGTGAGCCCGGCCTCGACGGCGTACACCTGCAGGCCCTGCAGCAGCGCCTCCACGCCCAGCGATCCGGGCATCACCGGGTCGCGGTGGAAGTGGCAGCTGAAGTACCAGTCGTCGGGGCGGATGGAGCGGTGGCCGCGCAGGTAGCCCCGGCCGTGCTCGCCGCCGCCGGGCAGCACGTCGACCCACTCGACGAGGTCGAGGTGGCCGCCGGCCAGCCGGGTCGTACCGCGGGCGGCCTCGGCGGCGCGGTGGGCGGCCAGGCCGACGCGGCGGACGCCGGCCGGGCGGGCCGGCTGCCGGTCCAGCCAGGGCAGGACGTGGGCGCCCTTGTCGAGGCCGACCTGGTTCTCCAGGGCCTTGGCGTTGAAGTAGCCGAAGAGGGACTCGCCGCGGTAGAAGACCTCGCCGTCGGCGGAGAGTTCGTACGCGTAGTTCTGCAGGATCGAGCCGGGCATCCGGTCGCTGGAAAGCAGCGTCGAGCGGTGCCGGACGGTCTTGCCGCGCAGGTCGACGTCCTTGACGAGGGTGGCGCGGCCGTCGAGGTTGCGGATGCTGAACTGCTCGTCGGGGAAGGGCAGCGTGGCGCCCAGGTAGTAGCCGAGGAGGATGGCCGCCTGGAGGCTGGACTCCATGTAGACGCAGTTCGGCATGGAGGGGTGCCCGTTGTGCGCGTAGTACCAGGCGTCCTCCGGCACGTCGTACTCGGTGACCATGACGGCGCCCTTCTTCAGCACGCCGCGGGTCCCCTCCAGTTCCATGACGCGGTCGACGAAGAGGAAGTCGCCGTTGGGGATGTACGGGGCCCGGCTGTCGGCGTACACCTCGAACTCGGGGCCCATCGCGACGGCCAGGTCGCCCTTGGCGGCGTGCGCCATGTGGAACTCGTTGAGCAGCGCGGGCCTCCCGCTCGCGGGGCTGAGCCGGCCGAGGAAGTGCGGCACCGTGCCGCCGGTCTCCGGGCGGTACGGGGTGCCGGGCTTCTCGACCAGGCGGATCCCGAGGCCGGTGACGCCGATCGAGGGCTTGCCGTCGCGCAGCACGACCACGTCCGCGGTGACGGCCGGACGGGGCAGCAGGGTCAGCCCGGTGACGTCGATGCGGTACTCGATGCGCTCGGTGGCCGGGGTGATCTGGCCGCGGACCTTGACCTCCGTGGTGAGGCCCTGGACGGGCTGGAAGCGGGCGTCGGGGAAGCACAGGTGCAGGCCGAGGGACATCGCGTACACCTCCAGCAGCTGCACCGCGCCCTCGGCGACCAGTGAGCCGGCGAGCACCGGGTCGTCCGGGAAGTGGCAGGTGAAGTACCAGCCGTCGGGGACGAGGTGCTTGACGGCCTCGATCCGGCCGAGCCCGTGCGTACCGCCCCTGCGGTCGAGCAGGGTGACCTCGTCGGCCATGCGCAGCCGCTCGCCGGGCAGGCGCAGCGAGCTGTTGCACCCCGCGGGCTGCCGGTGGCCGGGGCCGAAGACGTCCGCGATCCGGCCTTCGGCGAGCGCGGCGAGGTCGCCGGCGGTCAGGGCGGTGCGGGAGGTGGGCTGCACGGGCTTGAAGGAGCTCGCCCCGGAGAACGCGGCGTCGCCCCTGGGCGGTACGGCCCTGCCCTGGATGATGCCGAGCGAGTTCTCCAGCTCGTCGTCGGTGAAGAAGCCTGCGCAGGCGTTGTTCAGCTTCAGGATCAGCTCGCCGTCGGCGTAGCAGTCGTAGTGGAAGAAGAACAGCGTCGTGTCGCCCTGCCGCACGAACTGGTCGATCCAGATGTCGTAACGCAGCGTCTGGCCGACGCGCGGCAGGTCGCCGACGAAGCTGAGGCTGCTGTCGAGCAGGCGGTAGACGCGGTCGCCGCGGTTGGTGAGGTCGATGCCGAGGTAGCTGATCAGCAGCAGGTCGCACTGGCCCGCCTCGATCGTCACCGCCGGGGGCACCTGGCCGTCGACGGCGTACCAGGCGTCGAGCGGCACGTCGTACTCGGTGCGGATGAACGAGGGCTTGAACTCGCCGGGTTCGGCCTCCAGCGCGGTCACGCGGGTGGCGAAATGGTAGGGCGGGGCGGGCAGCCGGACGCGGCGGCGGTGGGCGTCGATCTCGGCGAAGCGCGGGCCGAAGACGTTGCCGATCTTCCCGGTGGCGAACTCCAGGAGGTCGTGCTCGTCCCAGACGACGCCCTCCGGCTTGGGCGGACGCACGGGGGCGGGGGCGGGGGGCGTCACGGCGGGGGTGGCGGGGGCCACCGCGGCGGGAGCGGCCGGGGCGGCCAGCAGGGCGGCCAGTTGGTCGCGCAGCGCCCGCTGGGCGTCCAGCACCTCGCGGTGCGCCTCCAGCATCTCGCTGCGCAGCCCCCGCACGAGTGCGGCGGTCGTCTCCTGCTTCGGCGGCTGCACGGGCAGCGGCGCCCCGAAGATGGCGGGCCCCGGCGGCTCGTGCGGCTCCCGCCGCGGGGCGGCCGGGGCCGGCGGGGCGTCGGCGGCCGGGGCCGCGGTCGCGGCGGCCGGGATCATCGTGATCGGCTCCCGCTCCAGCACGAGCGCTGGTGCGGGCGGCTGTGCGGCGGGGCTGGTCGGCATCGCGGTGTCCCATTCCGTGGCGGGTTCGGCACCCACGGCGTTCGCCGGGGCAGGGATGACGTTCTCGGCGGACGGCCCGGCCGTCCCGCCGTGCGTACGGCCCGCGACGGGCACGGGCGCCTCGGCGGAAGCAGGTGCGACGCGCCCCACGACGGCGGGCACGGATGCGTCGGCGTCCGGCGTCTGCGCACCGGGAAGCGCCCGGCCCCCGGGCGAGGCCACGAAGGACACGCGCTCCACCGCGACGGGCACGGGCGGCTCGGCAGGAACTGCCGCGGCGACCGGAACGGGTCCACCGCCATCCGGCACCCGCTCACCGGGAAGGGGCGACCGGGCGGGAGACCCACCGGCGCCAGCCGCCGACGGGCCGGCCTCCGCGACCGCACCCCGCCGCAGCCCCGCCACCACCGGGCGGGCCCCCTCCGCGACGAGCGGCGCGACGGGCGCGCCGCCCACGGTGAAGGTGCGCAGCCCGACCGGGCGCCGCCCGGCGGACGCGGACACGGACGGCGGGGGCGCGAACGCGCCGAGGTCGACGGGGACGCCGTGGGAGGCGAGACGGGCCACGAGGCGGGCGATGTCGGTGGCGCCGCGTGCCCCGCGCCGGTCGACGGAGACCGCCACGTGCGGCAGGTCCCCGAGCGTCTCGTGGATCCAGCGGGCGCACGTGCTGCTCGGCCCGACCTCGATGAAGCAGCGGAAGCCGTCCTCGTACGCCCGCCGCACCAGCCGCGGGAAGTCGACGGTCTCCCGCAGCGTGACGGCGATGTTGGCCGCGACGGCGTCCGCGCCGAGGTCGGTCACGGGCGCGTAGTGCCGGCTGCTGTAGAGCGTCAGGCCGCCGACGTCGCCCGTCGGGTAGCGGTTGAGGTCGGCGAGTTCGCCGAGGACGCCGTCGACGACCGGGCAGTGCATGACGTGGTTGGCCGGGGAGCGGGCGCTGCGGCAGGCCAGGCCGGCGATCAGCTCCTCGCACTGCGCGGGGTCGCCGGCGACCACGACCTCCTGCGGGGTGTTGACGTGGGTGATGAAGACCCGGTCGAAGCGCTCGACGGCCGCCCGTACGTCGTCGGCCGGGGCCAGCAGCACATGGGTGGCCCACACCCGCGCGTCGGGGACGTCGTCGCCGAGTCCCCACAGTTCGCGCACCGTGCGCTTGGGCCCGCGCAGCATGTCGTCGAAGAGCGGTGAGGCGCTGATCTTCGCGTCGCCGCGGGCGCTCTTGACCCAGCCGCCGGTGGCGAAGAGCATGCTGCTCTCGCCGAGGCTGTAGCCGAACGCGCCCTGCACGGGGACGCCCAGGACCTCCCGCACCAGGTCCGTCGAGAGCAGCGCGTAGCTGGTGCCGGCGGCCAGCATCAGCGGGATGTCCTCGACGAGTTCGCCCTCCCGCCGCATCATTTCGCGGCGCCCGAGGGGCTCGCGGGAGCGCGGGTAGAGGGCGGCGCTGCGCAGGAGTTCGGCCGGGAGCTCGGCCTGGGCCTCGAAGCGGGGCAGCAGCCCGGGGAAGGCGCGGAAGAGGGAACGTCCCAGTCCCAGGTAGGAGTTGAAGGCACCGGGGAAGACCAGGGCGACCTTGGCCGCCGGGCCGGAGCCCGCGCCCGGGCCGGCCTCTGCTCCGGCGCCTGCCCCTGCCCCGGCGCCGATCGGCCGGGAGGTGAAGTGGCTGCCGGAGGGCGAGGTCCACTCCCCGCCCGACCGCCACACCTGCGGCAGGTCCTTGAGGGCCTGGTCGATCTGCCGGGCGAGCCCGGCGGTGTCGGCGGCGACGAGGACGGCCTTGAGCCGGGCCGGGCGGTCCTCGGCGAGGGCCGTCCAGTCGCCGTCGAGGGCGGCACGCAGCTCGCCGAGCCCGCGCAGCAGTCCGTCGATGTCGTCGGCGCCGACGGGGACGACCAGGCCGCCGCCCGAGCGGGCCCAGTCGGTCCCGGTGACCTCGCCGCGCACCGTGGCGCCGCCCAGGACGACGTGGGCGTGGCTGCCCGCCGTGCCGGTGACGCTCACCGACGCCGCGCGCCGTCCCTCGCGCCGGGCCCGCAGCCAGGGCCGGGAGTCGGCGGGGAGGAAGAAGGCGGAGCCGTCCGGAGGCGCCGGGACGGATCCGCCGCCCGGGACGGCCGGGAGGTAGGCGTGGTGCAGGCACAGCGCGGCCCGGATGACGGAGGCGAGCGCGGAGGCGCAGCCGGTGTCGCCGACGCAGGCGTGGACGCCGGACAGTGCGGTGCGCAGTTCGCCGCCGGCCCGCTCGCGGGTCCAGACCCCGGCCAGGCCGTCGAGTTCGGCGGCGCTCGCGGCGCCTGCTTCGACGAGTTCGACGTCGGCCGGGGTGAGCCCGGCGGCGGCGAGCGCGTCCTCGGCTGCGCGGGCGACCAGTTCGGGGCGAGCGCCGGGGGTCACGTCGCCGGAGTGGTGGACGGCGACGGACTCGACGGTGGCGTACACGGTCCGTCCCCGCGGCACCGACGCGGGCCGGGTGACGACGACGGCCCCGGCACCCTCGCCGAGCACCCGCAGCCCGTCCCGGACCGAGCCGGGTTCCAGCAGTTCGCGGGCGAGGGTGTTCTCGGGGCCGGCCGCGAGGTCGACGGCGCCGACGAGGACGGCCTCGACGGTCGGGTCGAGCAGCAGCAGCCGGGCCACGTCGAGGGCGTCGACGCCCACGGAGCTGTCGGAGGAGAGCGTGAAGGAGGGGCCCGTCAGGTTCCACAGCGAGGAGACCCGGCTGGCCATGATGTTGCCGATGTAGCTGAGCACCTCGTTGGGCTCGATGGAGTCGTGGACGCCGTTGCGGGCGGCCCGGGTGAGCTCGGCGAGCTGCCCGGGCGCGGGCTCCACGCCGGCCTCCGCGCACCAGTCGGCGATCTTGCGGCCCAGTTCGTAGCGGGAGCCGTGGCCGTGCGCGCTCGGTTCCATCTCCATGCCGACGACGACGGCGACCCGGCGCGGCCCCGCGTCCGTGCCGGCGCCGGGGCGCGGCCGCTCGTACCCGGCGTCGCGCAGCGCCTCCTCGGCGACGCGCATCATCAGCAGGTGCTGCTGGTTGAAGTGGTCGAGGTCCCTGGGCGGGATCCGGTACGAGGTCGCGTCGACCTCGAACTCCTCGACGTACGCGGCCCGCGGGGCGTGCGCGCCGGCGAGCCCGGCCCGGTCCAGGGGGCCGCCCCCGACGTCCTCGAAGCCGCGCCACCGCTGTCCGGGCAGGGCGCGTACGGCGTCCAGGCCCTCGTACCCGGCGCGTTCGAAGGCGTCCAGGGTGGTGAACGAGCCGAAGTGCGCGCCCATGCCGATGACGGCGAGCGGCGGCACCGGCGTCGCCGGGGGTGCCGGCTCCACAGCGCGGTCGGGGTCGGGGGCCGAGAGGACGACGTGCGCGTTCGTGCCGCCGAAGCCGAAGGCGGAGACGCCGGCCCGGCGCGGCCCGGCGCCCGCGGGCTCCGGCCAGGCCACCGTCTCGCGGACGACCCGGTCGGCCACGGTGCCCGGCAGGGGCTGCCCGACACCGATGGTGGGTGGGATCGCGCCGTGCGTCAGGCCCAGGACGACCTTGATGAGGCTGGTCATGCCGGCGACGGTCAGCAGGTGGCCGATGTTGGACTTGACCGAGCCCAGCAGCGGCCCGCGCCCGAAGAACGCCTCGACGCCGCCGAGTTCGGTGCTGTCGCCGAGCGGGGTGCCGGTGGCGTGGCACTCCAGGTACTGGACGGCCGAGGGGTCCACGCCCGCCTCGCGGTAGGCGAGTTCGTACGCGGCGAGCTGCCCGGCGGCGTTGGGCACCAGCATGTGCTTGCCGGGGCCGTCGTTGGTGAGCGCCAGCGCGTCGACGACGGCGTACACCCGGTCGCCGTCGCGCCGGGCGTCGGCCAGCCGCTTCACGGCGACCATGGCGGCGCCCTGACCGGTGACGATGCCCCGCGAGCGGGCGTCGAAGGGCTGGCTGAACCCGTCCGGCGGATAGGCCCGCAGGTCGGAGAAGGACAGGTGGATGACGGTCGGGTCGGGGGCGCAGACCCCGCCCGCCAGCATCAGGTCGGCGCGGCCCGTCTCCAGGTGGGCGCAGGCCAGCTTCAGCGCGTACAGCGCGGAGGAGCAGGCGGCGTCCAGGGTGAAGCGCGGACCGTCGAGGCCGAGGGCCGCGGCCACCACCTGGGCGGGCATGCCGCCCGCCCACAGGTTGTGGGCGGTGGCGGTGCCCGCCGGGCCGGCGGCCCCGGCGGGGTCGCCGCCGGGAGCCGCCGTGGGGAGACCGGCGTCCGCCAGTCCCCGGGCCACCGCCGAGTCCCACAACTCGCCGGCGACCCTGCCGGAGGCCGGGGTGGGGAACGGGTAGTTCCCGAACACCACCCCGGTCCTCCGTCCGCTCCGGCCGGCCGCGGCGCCGGGGGGAGAGCCCGCGTCGGCCAGGGCGTCCCCGGCCACCCGGAGCGCCCAGTGGAACGAGCGGTCCAGGTGGGCCAGGTAGTCGGGCGGGAGCAGGTATCCGTTCGGGTCAAAGGCCGTCGCGTCCCCCTCCGCGAGGAACCCGCCCCGGGTGCAGTAGATGCGGTGCCGGTCGTCGGGGTCGGTCTCGCGGACCCGTGGGTCCTGCCCGAAGATCCGGCTGTCCCCGTCGGTGCGCGAGTCCACGCCGCCGGTCAGGTTCCGCCAGTAGTCGTCGGGTGTCGCCGCCCCCGGGAAGAGGCAGGCCAGGCCGACGATCGCGTACTTGCCCATGGTGGGTCAGCCTCCGAGTGTCCGAGTCGGTCCGGTCGGGTCGGCGGTCGTCAGACCGGGACGACGGCGGTCGCGCCGGTCCGTGCGGACGGCCCGAACTTGCCCTCCAGTTCCGGGTCCTCGACCAACGTCACCCCGTCGAGCACCTGCAGGACCCGGCCCTCGCGGTCCAGCGCGGTGATCGTGCAGGTGACCCCGGTCGTGGCCGGCCGGACGTCCTCCACCGCGACCAGGAAGTCCTCGTCGGCGGGGAGGGGGGCGAAGAACCGGATCCGGGAAACCTCCATCGGCAGGCTCGCCCGGCCGCGGAACAGCCGCACCCACACCAGCCCGGCCTGCAGCAGCAGGTCGGCCAGGACGGGGCTGTGCCGCAGGCCGTGGTACGCGCCGTGCGCCGGGACGGGGTCGCCCAGACGCGCGCCGAGCAGCAGCCGGTGCTCGTCCGAGGCGATGATCCTGCGTAGTCCGCGCAGCGTCGGACCGTGGAAGAGGGTGCCGTCGCGGTAGAGGTAGCCGGCGTCGGTGCCGCCCGTCGCGCGGGCCGCCTGCGCCAGGTCGGTACGGTCCGCGGGACGCGGGCCCGGTCCGGCCGTGCCGACGGTGCCGCCGTACGCGGGACGGCTGCGCCCGGTGGTGTCGACGGCGGAGGCCAGCACGTCCAGGGTGCCGGGGCCGGCGTCGCGGCCGGGTTCCACGAACAGCCGCAGCCGCTCGGGGACCTCGCCCTCGGCGCCGTCCAGGACGACCCCCTTGAAGACCTTGAACCCGCTCACCTCGCCGGCCGTCCCGCCGGTCGCCGTCTCGACGGCGTTGAGCAGGGCACCCACCGCGGCGGTGGCGGGCAGCACCCGCCTGCCGCCGATCGCGTGGTCGGCCAGCACCGCCTCCGCGGCCAGCCGGTCCAGCCCGCGGTCCACCAGCAGCGACACCGGCGCGTCCGACCCGGTCGCGGGCGGCGCCGACAGCGGCTTCAGCGGGCCCGCCACGACGACCGTGTCGTGACCGCGCCCCGCGGTGAACTGCTCGGCGAACATGCCCGCGCCGGTCGCGACCGGCACCAGCTCCACCCCGCGCGAGGCGAACATCCGGCGCAGGTCGTCGGTGACCATCCCGCCGTCCCAGGCGCCCCAGTTGACCGAGGTCACCCGGGCCGACGGCAGCTCCCGCTTGAGCCGCACGGCGAGCCGGTTCAGCGCCTCGTTGGCCGCGGCGTAGTCGGACTGGCCGCGGTTGCCGAAGAACCCGGCGACGGAGGAGAAGAACACCAGGTGCCGCAGGTCGGCGGTGCCGCGCAGCGCGTCCAGCACGTTGCCCAGGCCCACGACCTTGGTGCCGATGACCCGGTCGACCTCCTCCGCCGTCTTGTCCGCGATCAGCCGGTCGGCCAGCACGCCCGCGCCGTGCACGACCCCGGTGACCCGGGACGCGTACGGGGCCAGGGCGGTCCGCACGGCGGCGGCGTCGGTGATGTCGACGGCGACGTACTCGACGCTGCCGCCGCAGTCCCGCAGCCGGCGCAGGTTCTCCACTATCTCGCGGCTGCCCGCCACCTCCCGGTAGACCGCCTCCACCCCGCGCGGGGTCGGCTTCTCGCCGCGGTCGGCGATCCGCCGGGCGATCGCGCCCTTCAGCGCCGCGCCCTCCAGCCCCGTCGCCCAGCCGGGCTCCGGGGCGGCCTCGCTGCGGCCGAGCAGCAGCAGCCCCGCCGGGCGGGCCTCCACCAGCGCCCGCAGGCAGTCCGCCGTGATCCCGCGCGCCCCGCCGGTCACCACGAGCAGGTCGTCCGCGCCGATCTCCGGCACGGCCGCCGCGGGCCCGGCGGGTGCCTCCGCGGACGGCACGACGGTGCGACGGCCCTGGGCGTCGTGCCCGACGTCGGCGAGGTCGGCGGCCAGGTCCTTGATCTCGCCCAGGAAGCGGGCCGCGACCGCGTGGTCGTCCAGGCCGGGTGCGAAGTCCACGGTCCGGGTGAAGAGTTCGGGCACCTCGATGGCGAGGGTCTTCACCAGTCCGCTCACCCCGCCCAGCAGCGCCGAGCCGGACGCGCCGGTCGCGCCGCCGCGGTAGCCGCCGGCCCCGTCCAGCCGCGTGACCGCGACGAACGCGGCCCGTGTGCCACCGGCGGCCGCGGCCTTCAGCGCGGGCTGCGTCTGCCGGGCGACGAGCACGGTGTGCGCCAGCCGCCGGGCGGCGTCGGCCCACTCCACCCCGGACGCCGCCGCCACCTGGACGACGAGGTCGAGCCTGTCCGCCGTCACGACGCGGGCCAGCTCACCGGCGTCCCAGGTCCGCAGCGACCGTACGTCGTCGGCCTCGGCGGCCGTCGCCACCCCGTCGGGCAGCCCCACGACCTCCACCCGCCAGCCGTCCGCGCGCAGCGCGGCCACCACCGGCCGGGTCAGCGTCGACCCGTCGTCCACCACGAGCGCGGTCCGCTGCTCGGCGTACGCCCCCACGACCGCGTACGGCGCGGGCAGTTCGCGCAACGCCGCGAACGTCCGGCCGATCCCGGGCGCGGCGGGGTACGTCACCGTCAGCGGCGCCTCCGAACGGCTCGAAACGGCAGGAGCGGCGGGGGCGGCGGGGGCAGGGGCGGACGCGCCGGCGAGGAACCCGGCGATGTCGTCCAGGGTCCGCAGCTCGCCCAGACGCTCGGGGTCGATGTCCCCCGACACCGGGAACCGCTCCTGCAACGCCCCCATGATCTGAACCCGCTTGATCGAATCGATCCCCAGATCAGCCTCGAGATCCATACCCGGCTCCAACATCTCCGCCGGATAACCCGTCTTCTCCGCCACCACCTCAAGCAACGCATCCAGCACCGCGCCACTCACGGCGGGAACCGCGGACGCAGGCGCGGAATCCGGCGCAGACGCAGACGCCGGTGCGGAGACTCCACCGAGGAACCCGGCAATGTCATCCAGGGTCCGCAACTCACCCAGACGCTCCGGATCGATGTCCCCCGACACCGGGAACCGCTCCTGCAACGCCCCCATGATCTGAACCCGCTTGATCGAGTCGATCCCCAGATCAGCCTCGAGATCCATACCCGGCTCCAACATCTCCGCCGGATAACCCGTCTTCTCCGCCACCACCTCAAGCAACGCATCCAGCACCGCGCCACTCACGGCGGG
>NZ_JBVKBW010000006.1:517211-589979 GCF_055635295.1 Streptomyces sp. NPDC111520
TCCAACATCTCCGCCGGATAACCCGTCTTCTCCGCCACCACCTCAAGCAACGCATCCAGCACCGCGCCACTCACGGCGGGAACCGCGGACGCAGGCGCAGGAGCGGGAACCTCCGCGGCGACCTCCGCGACCTCCACGGGCTCGGCGGGCTCGACGGCCTCCGCGGCCTCCGCGGGCTCGGCGGCGGGCACCGGCGCGGCGGCCGGCGGGGGTGCGTCGTCACCGCGGAGGGCGTCGATCAGCAGGCGGGTCGCACGCTCGTGGGCGGCCGTGATGGAGCTGCCGTGCTGCTCGATGAGCCGCAGGGCGGCGTCCGTGTCGGGGTGACCGCCCGCACGGACGGTCCGCTCCAGGGAGGTGATCGCCTCGCGGACGGTGGTGACGTGGGCGTCGAGGATCTCGGCCTGGAGCCCCAGCCCCTCGCGGACGAGGTCGCCGAGGGCGTCGGACGGGGCCGCCTCCACAGCCGCCACCGGCACCGCCACCGGCACCGCCACCGGCACCGGCACTGGGGCCTGCGCCGCGAGCGTGACCACGGGCTCCGCCAGGGCCTTCGCGTACGCCTCGCGCCGGGCGTCGGAGACGTAGTTGACGCCCCGCAGCGGGATCGTGAGGCCCTTGCGCACGGGTGCCTCCGGGAGCGGCTCGGCGTGGTCGTCGATGCCGGTGACCGGGAGGCCCAGGACGGCCAGTTCGACGGCGGCCCGCTTCAGCGAGACCTCGCCGTCCTTGCTGGGCCCGCCGTCGACCGCGACGGTGACCACGTCGCCGCGCCCGTCGAGGATGCGGTCGACGAGGTCGGACAGCACGCGCTTGGGCCCGAACTCCACGAAGACGCGGTAGCCGTCCGCGTACATCTCCTCGATGCGGGTCTGGAACGCGACGGGCTGCAGCAGCTGCTCGACGAGCGTGGCGCGGTTGGCGTCCGCGTCGGTGCCGTAGGCCGCGCCCGGCGTGTTGGCGTAGACGGGGATGCGCGGCGTGCCGAGGCCGACGCGGTCGACGGCCGCGCGGAAGGCGTCGGCGGCGTGGGCGACGAAGCGGGTGTGGAAGGCGGCGGAGACCGGCAGCCGCTTGGCCGGGATCCGGCGGGCGGCGACGTCGGCGACGAGGCGGTCGACCTCGGCGGTGGGGCCGCCCACGACGATCTGGCCGGGGGCGTTGACGTTGCAGATGGCGACGCTGCGGTAGGTGGCGACGAGCCCCTGCACCTCGCCGAGTTCGGCGCGTATGGCGGCCATGGCGCCCGGGTCGAAGTCCGCGGCGGCCGCACTCGGCGGGGCCATGGCCAGCCCGCGGGCGCGGGCCAGTTCGGCGAAGCCGTCGTCGTCGAGGGCGCCGGCCGCCCACAGCGCGGTGAGCTCGCCGAAGGAGTGGCCGACGGCGCCGTCGGGGGCGAAGCCCAGCTCGCGGAACCAGGCGAACTGCCCCGCGGACAGGGCCCCGATGGCGGGCTGCGCGAACTCGGTGCGGCGCAGTGCCCCCTCCTGGACCGCACGCGTGGCGTCGTCGAACGCGGGCGGCGGGAAGACGACCCGGCCGAGGGTCTCCGGGCCGGTGCTGATGCGGTTGGCCCTGTCGTAGGCGGCGAGGACGGGCGGCAGGGCGAGGGCGGCCCGGCGGCCCATGCCGACGTACTGGCTGCCCTGCCCGGCGAAGACGGCGGCCGTCTTCGTCCCGGACGGGAGGCCGGCGCGGCGGTAGGTGATGCCCTTGGGGTGCTGCCAGGAGGACGCGTCGGGCTTGGCGCGCAGCAGCTCCACCGCGGCGGCCCGCAGTTCCTCGAAGCCGGCGTCGTCGCGGGCGACGATGCCGAGCCGCGCGTCGCCCGCGGGTATCCAGCCGGCCGGGTCGGGGGCGGCGCCCTGCTCCAGGCGGCGGGCGAGCGCCTCGGGGTCGGCGGCGTGCCACAGGCCGGTGCGGGCCACCGGGCCGAGCACGGTGCGGGCGGCGGCGGGGTCGTGCTCCTCCAGCACCATGTGGAAGTTGGTGCCGCCGAAGCCGAAGGAGGAGACCGCGGCGCGCCGCTTGTCGCGGGCGGGGTCCAGGATCCAGGGGCGGGCCTGGGGGCTGACGTAGAAGGGGGTGCGCGCCGGGTCGACGGCCTCGCTGGGCCGGTCGACGTTGATGGTGGGCGGCAGCACCTTCTGGTGCAGGGAGAGCGCCAGCTTGATGAGGCCGGCCGCGCCCGCGGCGGCCTTGGTGTGCCCGATCTGGGACTTGACGCTGCCGATGGCGGCGTAGCCGAGCTCGCCGGAGCCCGGCTGGTCGCCGACGAAGGACCCGAGGGCGGACAGCTCGGTGTGGTCGCCGACCGCCGTGCCGGTGCCGTGGGCCTCGAAGAGCTCGACGGAGCCGGCGGGCACGGCGGCGTCCTCGTAGGCGCGGCGCAGCGCGAGCTGCTGGCCCTCGGCGCGCGGCGCGTAGATGGACTTGAAGCGGCCGTCGCTGGAGGTGCCGATGCCGCGGAGCACGGCGTAGACGCGGTCGCCGTCGCGCTCGGCGTCGGCGAGCCGCTTGAGGGCGAGCATGCCGATGCCCTCGCCGATCAGCGTGCCGTCGGCGGACTCGTCGAAGGGCTTGATGACCTGGCTCTTCGAGAACGCCGGGGTCTTGCTGAAGCACATGTACATGAGGATGGTGTTCTCGGCGTCGCAGCCGCCGGTGAGCATCAGGTCGGCGCGGCCCTCGATCAGCTCGCTGACGGCGAGCTTGACGGCGGCCAGCGAGCTGGCGCAGGCGGCGTCGACGGTGCAGTTGGTGCCGCCCAGGTCGAAGCGGTTGGCGATGCGCCCGGCGACGACGTTGCCGAGCATGCCGGGGAAGGAGTTCTCCTCCCACGGGACGTAGGCCTTCTTGAAACGGCGGGCGATCTCCTCGGCGTCGGCCTCGCTCAGTCCGGTACTGCGCACGACCTCCTTGAGCACGGGCGTCTGCAGGCGCGCGGAGAGCGGCTGGGTGAGGGAGTTGGCGCCGGTGACGCCGAGGATCACGCCGGTCCGGCTCGCGTCGTACCAGTCCGCGCCCTCCGTGCCCGCGTCGCGCAGCACGTCACGGGCGACGGTCAGCGAGAGCAGCTGGAGGATGTCGGTGACCTCCAGGGTGTTCGGGGGCAGGCCGAACTCCATGGGGTTGAAGGCGACCTCCGGCAGGAACCCGCCGCGCCGGGCGTAGGTCTTGTCCTCGGCGGCGGGGTCCGGGTCGTAGTGGTCGTCGGGGTTCCAGTGGCTCGCGGGGACGTCCTCGATGCAGTCGCGGGCGTCCACGATGTTGTGCCAGAACTCGCGCAGGTCGCGCGACTTGGGGAACAGGCCGGCCAACCCGACGATGGCGATCGGTGTCTCGGCCAGACGTGAGTGATGCACGACGGTCCTCTCGGTCATGGGCGCCGGGTGGCGGGGGCGCGGATCCACGAGTGCTCAGGCGACGGCCGGGGCGGCCAGCAGTCCGGCGAGCACGGCGACGGCGGTGGGCTCCCGGAGCATCGTGTAGTGGTCGCCGGGGACGCCCAGCCGCCGCACGGGGCGGGTGCTGAGCCTGCTCCAGCCGAGGTCACCGCGGTCCGGGAGCAGGGAGCGCTCCGGCTTGACGAGGGTGACCGTGCGGTCGAGCGGAGCGGGTTCGTACGGTGCGGTGCAGCGGTTGTTGCGCAGC
The DNA here is from genome assembly GCF_055635295.1 of Streptomyces sp. NPDC111520. NCBI lineage: Bacteria > Bacillati > Actinomycetota > Actinomycetes > Kitasatosporales > Streptomycetaceae > Streptomyces > Streptomyces sp. NPDC111520. The sequence continues at coordinate 520,866 of NZ_JBVKBW010000006.1, forward strand.
AGACCGCCGTGGTAGGCGGCGTAGAGCTTGCGCAGCCCGGCGAGTTCGGTGCCGGGGGGCAGGACGCCCTGGGCGGTGGCCGCGGCCAGCAGCGCGGGCAGGCCCTCGTCGGTGCCGGCGACCGGCGGGACGCTCAGGACGAGGGGGCGGCCGCGCTTGGCGCCGAGGTACATGGCGAACCAGTCGAGCAGCATCGCCGGGTCCAGGAGCTCGTCGGCGCGCTTGAAGGCGGGGACGGGCGCGATGCTGTCGAGGAGGACGAGCTCCTCCAGCCGGGCGCCGTGTCCCGCGGCGTCGAGCCGGGCGGCGACCTCGTAGCCGACGACCCCGCCGAAGGACCAGCCGACCAGCGAGAACGGCGTGTCCGCGGGGGCCGAGGCGGTGATCTCCGCGAGGCAGCGTTCGGCGAGGCCGGCGACGGTGACCCCGCAGGCGTCCGGGTCGAGGGCGGCGGCGAAGAACTCCGGGACGTTGCCGAGGTCGAGCAGGGACAGCGCGGTGTCCTCGGGCAGCCGTTCGGCGAGCGGCTGCCACGCGGTGGGCGCCAGCGCGCCCGGGTGGACGGCGTAGAGCCGGCGGGCCGCCCCGCCGGCCGGCTCGCGCAGCGGCGTGAGGACCGGGCGGGGCGCCGGGCGGGCGGCGGTGCGGTCAGGCCGCTGCGACATGGCGGGCGTTCTCCTCGGCGATGTGCTCCGACAGCGCGGCGATGGTGGGGTGGTACCAGAGCGCGGTCGCCTCCAGCTCGAAGCCGAGCCACTTCTCCAGTTCGCCGGCGAGGATCAGCGCCTCGGTGGAGTCGAGGTCGAACTCGTCGAAGTAGCGGTCGACGTCGATCTGGGACGGCTCGACCTCCAGCCGGACCGCGAGCTTCTCGACCAGCCAGGCCTGCGCTTCCTCGGCGGTGACACGCTGCATGGGGATTCCCTCACTTCACTTCTTGATGTCGCGGGCGATGGACTCGGCGGCCTTGAGCCCGGAGACGTACCCGGCCTCGTGGGAGCCGATCAGGTCGTGGCCGATCTTGGGCGAGTGGAAGTACGAGCCGGCGAGCTTGATCCGGCCGGTGTCGTTGACGGCGTAGATGGTGCGCTGCATGGAGCGCACGTCCAGGTCGATCACCGGGTGGGTGAACGGCAGCTCGCGGATGACCAGTTCGTCGCGGGGGACGACCGGGCAGTCGAGGGTGACGAAGTAGTCCTCGCGGGCGGTGAAGCCCTGCAGGGAGTTCATGTGGTACGCGACCCAGGTGCGGGTGCGGCCGTCGACGGTCTTCAGGCCGTAGTTCCAGCTCTGCCAGCGGGAGCGGTCCGGCGGCATGCCGGACGGGTCGGTGTGCAGCACGGCCCGGGTGGCGCTGTAGCGGACCTTGCCGAGGACGCCGGCCTGCGCGGCGGTGGGCTGCTCCAGCACGGCCAGGGTCTGGTCGGCGTGCGAGGCGAGCACCGCGTAGTCGTAGCGCTCCTCGCCGGCGGCGGTGCCGATGACGACGCCGCCGTCCGGGCCGGGCTCCTCGCGGACCCGGGTGACCGGGCTGCCGGTGCGGACCTTGCCGTTGATCGCGGCGACGACCCGGCGGACGTACTCGACGCTGCCGCCGGAGACGGTCTTCCACGCCACCGAGCGGCCGCCGAGGCCGCCCGGGTCGTGCGACATGAAGAAGGCGATGACGGTGGTCGCCGGCATCTCCCAGATCAGTTCCGCCGGCACCGACCAGACGGCGGTGGCCAGCAGCACCACGTAGCCGTACTTGAAGGCCTCGGAGTAGCCGCCCCGGTCCAGGTACTCGCCGAGGGCCATGTCGGTGCGCTTGCGCAGGAAGTCGCGGGGGGCCTCGCGGTGGAAGCGCTCGGCGTCCCGCCACAGGGGCAGGAAGTCCGCGGGGTAGCGCCGCGCGATCTCCTCCTCGGTGAGCTCGAACTCGGCGGTGCCGTAGTCGAGTCCGCGGTCGAGGTCGAAGAAGTCGAAGCCGCCGGTGTGGTCCAGGGCGGTGGCCCCGAGCTCCTGGAAGAAGGCGGTCAGCTGCGGGTACGTCCGGGAGTTGAAGACCACGAAGGCGGTGTCGATCCCGATGGTGCGGCCGTCCTCCTCCACCTCGACGGTGAGGGCGTGGCCGCCGGGGCGGTCCTCCTTCTCGTAGACGGTGACTTCGACGTCGTCGGGCAGGTGGTACGCGGCGGACAGACCGGATATGCCGGCTCCGACGACAGCGACACGGGTGGTCATGGCAGGCGGCCCCTCGGCTCGAGCAGTTCTCAGGAACCGGTCGCGTTGGGCGACGGCGGCTGGAGCGCAGAGGGCTGGGACCTCTGAAGGCGTGAAGTCGTCCGTGTCCCGCGCGGATCGGCGCGGCGGGCGGCGCACAGGGAACGTAGGGCGGCGCGGGGCGGAGGGTCAAACACCGCATCACCGACGGTTTCCGGCCCATCGGGGCCGCCGATACGGCCCGTCCCGGGTGTCCGGATCGGTGGCCGGCGGGCACCGGGGGCGCGAACAGGCCAACTGCCGCGCGGACGGGCCGATCGGCGTCCCGGAGGTGTCCGGAAGGCTCACGGGAGGGACTCATGTGGGTGGCGGGAGTTCCCGCCGCGACGGCGCGGTGGACCGCGCACCCGTACCGAAGAGGAGAGAGCCGCCATGCCCACCATTCCCTGGATGCCCGGGGCCGCCGCCGAGGAGTCCGCCGGCTCGGGCGAGGCCGTGGTCATGGCCTCCAAGCTCCAAGTGAAGTCGCTGCTGAGCGTGCCGCGTTTCTTCCTGCTGTCGCTGGTGGTGTGGAAGCAGGTGCGGTCCGCGCCGGGTGTGTACGGCGCCTCGCTGCGCGCGGAGCCGCTGAAGCGGACGTTCTGGACGCTGTCGGCGTGGCGGGACCAGGAGGCGCTGGACGCCTTCGCCCGCACCGACCCGCACGCGCGGATCGTGGCGCGGCTGCGCAAGGTGATGGACCGCTCGGTGTTCGTCTTCTACCCCACCGCCCGTGACGGGCTGCCCGTGGCCTGGGACGACGCCACCCGGCGTCTGGCCGAGAAGGAGCGGGCCAAGTGAGCACCGTGGCGGGCGCGGCGTCCGCGCAGGCACCGCAGAAGCCGGTGGTGCCGCGCGGCCGGCTGGTGCTGCTCGCCGCGTGCCTCGGGCTGTTCATGTCGTTCATCGAGGTGACGGCGGCGATCTCGACGCTGCGCGCCCTGCAGGTCGACATGCACGTCGCGCCGGCCGACCTGAGCTGGGTGTCCAGCACCTACACCCTGGTGGTCGCCGCGTGCGTGCTGTCGGGCGGCGCGCTCGGCGAACGCTACGGGCGGCGGAGGGTGTTCGTGGCCGGCGTGGTCGCGCTGGCGGCCGGCTCACTGGTCGTGGCCACCGCCGGCGGCTACCCGCAGGTGCTGGTGGGGCGGGCGGTCAGCGGGATCGGCGGGGCGCTGGTGCTGCCCACCTCGCTGGCGATCATCACGACGACCTTCTTCGTCGACCTGCCGCGCATGCTGCGCTACATCACGGTGTGGGTGTCGGTGTCCGGGCTCGGCCTGGCCGTCGGGCCGCTGCTCGGCGGCGCGTTGCTCGACCGCTTCGACTGGCCCGCGGTCTACCTGGTCAACACCCCGCTCGCGGTGGTCACGGTCGCCGTCGCGCTGTACGCGGTGGGCGAGTCGAAGGTGCCCGACCGTCCGCTGGACCTGCCCGGCCAGGGCCTGTCCGTGCTGGGCCTGGGCACGCTGGTGTACGGGATCGCGGTCGGCGGCCGGACTGGCTACGACGACCCGGTGGTGGTGACGGCGCTGGCGGTGGCCGTCGTGTCGCTGGTCGCGCTGGTGCTGGTGGAGCGGCGTACGGCGATGCCGATGCTGGACGTGCGCATGATGAGCTCGGTGCGGGTGTCGGCGGCGCTGGTGGTGGCCGCGGCGGCGCTGTTCGCGTTCGTCGGGGTCATCTTCCTGCAAGTGCTGTTCCTGCAGCGGGTGCAGGAGGTCGCGCCGATGGCCACGGGCGTGCGGCTGCTGCCCGCGATGGTGTTCTTCGTGCTGTCCACGCTGGCCGCGCAGCGGATCGCCGGGCGGGTCGGCGCGGCCCGTCTGCTGGCCGCGGGTTCGCTGGTGACGGCCGCCGCCGCCGTGGTGCTGGTGCGGCAGCAGCCGGACAGCCCGTACGCGGTCACGGCGGTGGGGCTGGCCCTGGTCGGGCTGGGCAGCGGGCTGGTCGTCGCACCGTCGACGGCGGCCGCGTTCGCGGTGGTGCGGCCCGAGCAGATGGGTGCCGCGTCGAACGCCGTCACCGCGTTCCGGCAGATCGGTTCGGTGCTGGCGACCTCGGTGCTCGGCGCCGTCCTGGCGGTCAGGTTCATCGGCGCGCTGCCGGAGCGGCTGACGGCCGCCCATGTGCCGCCGCCGGTCGCCGGGGCGGTCGTGGAGGTGGCGCGCAGCGGCGGGAGCGGCAGCGGCCGCTCGACGCCCGCGGTGACGGAGGCGATCGGCGCGTCCTTCACGGTGGGCATCCACACCGGTCTTCTGGTCGTCGCCGGGGTGTCCTTCGTGGCGGCCGTGCTGGCCGCGGTGTTCCTGGCCCGCAAGCCGGCCGCGGCGTAGCCCGGCAGGCACGCGGGACTCGGGTGCCGGGCCGGGGCGGCGCGGTGGGGGCGGCTGCCCCCACCGCGCCGCCGTTCAGCGGCGGTTGCGGCGCACCGCCGCGACGAGGACCGCGCCGGCCACGAGGGCCAGGCTCGCCACGCCGCCCACGCCGGTGAGGACCCTGTCCCGCGGGCCGGTGTCGGCGAGCGCGGGGCGCTCCGCGGAACCGGCGGCGGTGCTGTCGGCGGCCTCGCGGATCATCCGCACGACGGCGTCGGGGTGGGAGAGCATCGCGACGTGCGAGGAGTCGACCTCGACGGTGTGCGACCCCGCCCGCCTGGCCCCGAAGCGTTCCAGTGCCGGGTTGATGGCGTGGTCAGCGGTGGCGACCAGCGCCCAGGAGGGGACGGTCCGCCAGGCCGCGCCCGGCGCCTTGTCGGTGAACGCCCGCAGCGCGACGGGCCGTTGCTCGGCGGCCATCAGCCGGGTCCGCGCCGCGGGCAGGTCTGCGGCGAAGACCTTCCGGAAGAGGGAGTCGCGGATGTAGATGTCGGTGCCGCTGCCCGTGCCGTCCCGGTACGGCACGGAACGCTGCGCCGAGGCGAGCTCGCTCGGGGCGAACCGGGCCGACAGCCCGCCCAGGGTCTCCCCCGTGTCAGGCATGAAGGCGGCGACGTAGACCAGCGCCCTGACGTTCCGGTTGCCCGCCGCGGCGGCGCTGATCACCGCGCCGCCGTAGGAGTGGCCGACGAGCACGACGGGGCCGTCGATGTCCTTCAGCACACTGGCCGTGTAGGTGGAGTCGCCGGTCAGCCCGCGCAGCGGGTTCGCGGGGGCGACGACCTCGTAACCGGCGCTCTCCAGGCGCTCGACGACCGGGCTCCAGCTGGACGCGTCGGCGAAGGCGCCGTGCACCAGCACCACCGTCGGCCGGGCCCCGCCGGCGGAGCCGTCGGCGACCGACGAGGCGAGGGCGGGACCGGCGGCGAACGCCGTCGAGGCGAGCGCCGCGACGAGCGCGCCCGCGCGCGCCATGTGACGCCGGTTCAGCGGAACGGGGGAGGAGGACGGCCCAGCCATGCTGTTCTCTCTTCCGGCCGGAGGTGCTGCTGTCGTCTCCCAGCCTTGGCCCGCCGCGCCCGTCCCGCTCGTTCCCGGGGGACGGACGAGTGACGGACGGGTGACGGCGGGACGTCCGCTCTTCCCCTGCGCTCCGCGGACGTGAAACACCGGCGTCATCGAACACGGATATGATCCGCCTCACACAAGATCCCGGACGGCCGGAAGACGTGCGTTCCGCATGCCTTCCTGCCGCCTCCCATGCATGAGGGGAGACGTCCGATAGCCCTTCGAATATGGCTCAGCAGCGCGGGGGTGGCCACCACCCAGGTGATGCGGATGCTGCGCGGCAACCCAGACTCCGTGGACGTCCGCGTCTACGGGACCAACGTCGACCCTTCGGCACCCGCCCTGGCCGCGTGCGACGTGGCCGAGCTGGAACCCCGTCACGTCGGCGACGACGCCTACGCCGACTTCGCCCTCGACTTCTGCCGCCGGCACGGGATCGACGTCCTCGTGCCACCGCGCCGGCTCGCCGCCCTCGCCGGGCGGGCCGACGACTTCGCCGCCGCGGGCACCCGGCTGATGTGCTCGCCGCCCGCCTCGGTCAAGGTGCTGACCAGCAAGAGCCGTACGTACGAGGAGGCGCTCGCCGCCGGCATCCCGGTGCCACCGTGGCGGGTGGTGAGGGACGCCGACGGCTTGCGGGCCGCGGTGGACGAGCTGGCGGCCACCGGCGAGACCCTCTGCATCAAGCCCGCCGGCGAGTACTCGGCCTTCGGCTTCCGCATCCTGGAGGACCGGCCGATGGTCATCCGCGACCTGCTCGCCCCCGCCCGCCCCATGGCCTCGGTCGAGGCGGTCGCCCAGGCGATGAAACGGGCCGCGGACGAGGGCGAGCACGTCCCGCGCATGATCGTCATGCCGTACCTGGAGGGCCCCGAGGTCAGCGTCGACTGCCTGTCCGCCCCCGGCGGGCAGCTGCTCGCCGCGATCCCCCGGGCCAAGGAGGGCCGCTACCGGCTGCTGCTGGACGACCCGGGGATCACGGAGATCGCGCGGCGTCTCGTCGGTCACTTCGGCCTCGCCTACCTCTCCAATGTGCAGCTGCGCCACCGCCACGGCGAGCCCGTCCTCCTGGAGGCCAACCCCCGGCCCTCCGCGGGGATCTTCCAGACCGCCTTCACCGGGGTGAACCTGCCCTGGGCGGCCGTCCGCCTGCTCACCCAGGGCGACGCCGGGCTCCGCACCGCTCCCCGGCTCGGCGGCCGGGTCGCCGTGACGGAGGCGGTCACCGAGGTCCCGGTGGTCCCCGGCGTCGCGGACGTCCCCGGTCTCCCCGGGGTCTCCGGGGTCCCCGGGTTCCCCGACGTCCCGGAGGTCAGCGTGGCGTGATCGGGGGCGGGGCGCCCGCCCCGGCTCCCGTCCCCGGCGCGCCCGCGCTCGCCGCCCGGACACCGTGCCGACCGTGACGGAAGCGGTCACGGGGGTCCCGGAGGTCCCGGAGGTCAGCGTGGCGTGAGCCGGGGGCAGGGGGCAGGCTGGAGGGAGGAAGGAGGTGGCGGCTCATGAGCAGACTCGAAGAGCAGATCGACCTGAACGTTCCGACCGAGGTGGCGTGGCGGCACTTGCACCGCCTGGAGGACTACCCGCAGTTCGTCGGGGGCGTCCGGGAGGCGAGCGCGGCCGGGGACGGCAAGGCCCGGCTCGGCGTGTCGGGAACGACCGGCGACTCGCTCGACGCGGAGTTCTCCGACCGCACCAAGGCCCGGAGCGACACCCGTGAGATGACCTGGCGCACCAGCGGCGGTGCCGAGATCACCGGAACGTGCTCGGTCCTCCCGATCGACGAGCAGCACAGCCGCGTCCAGGTCCGCATGGAGTACGACCCCGCCGAGATCCACGACGCCTTCGGCGGCCCGAAGGGCTTCGCCCAGGTCAGCGCGATCGAGCGCACGGTCCGTGACGACCTCGAACGCTTCAAGGACCTCGTCGAGCGCGAGCACTAGACGGCACCCCCGCGCGCCCGCGCACCACGCCCGGTCCGTGCGGCCCCACCGGGGCCGTGCGGACCGCGACGACCGGCCCCCTCACAGCCGCACGCCGTGCCGGCGCAGGTAGGCGACCGGATCGACGTCGGAGCCGTACCCCTCGCCGCTGCGGACCTCGAAGTGCAGGTGCGGGCCGGTGGTGTTGCCCGTGGAGCCCGAGCGGCCGACCTGACGGCCGGCGGCCACGGACTGGCCGGCGCGCACGGTCAGCGAGGACAGGTGGCCGTACTGGGTGTACATGCCGTCGTGGTGCCGGATGACCACCTGGTAGCCGTAGGCCCCGCCCCAGCCGGCCTCGACGACGGTCCCCGCGGCGACCGCCTTGACGGAGGTGCCGGTGGGCACGGTGAAGTCCTGGCCGGTGTGGTAACCGCTGGCCCAGTGGGCTCCGCTGCGGTGGTACGGGGTGCCGAGCCCACCGCTGACCGGCGCGACGAAGGCCTGCGCGGCCGAGGCGGGCGCGGCGCGCCGCTCCGCGGGCTTCGTGCTCTTCGCGGGCTTCGTGGTCTTCGCGGGCTTGGAAGCCTTGGCGGGCTTCGCGGCCTTGGCTGCCTTCGGGCCGCGGGGCACGGAGAGTTGCTGCCCGGGGAGGATCAGGTCGGGGTCGGCGCCGACGACCCGGCGGTTCACGTCGTACAGCCGCTGCCAGCCGCCGCTGACGTCCTGCTCGTCCGCGATGCCGGAGAGCGTGTCCCCGCCGACGACGGTGTAGGAGCCCCGGCCCGCGGGACGACGGTCCGTCCCCGGCTTCTCCCGCCGGTCGTCCTCCTTCGCGGCCCCCTTGCCGTGCTTCCCCCCGGGCTGCTTCCCCTCGGCCCTCTTCGCGGGGGCCGCCGCCTCACGCCGGGGCTCGTCCCGGGAGAGCCCGGCCCGCTGCGAGCACACCGGCCACGCCCCGGGGCCCTGACCGTCCAGGACGCGTTCGGCCACCGCTATCTGCTCGGACCTCGTCGCCAGGTCGGCCCGCGCGGCGAACTTCGCACCGCCGTACGCCTTCCACGTCGACTGCGCGAACTGCAGCCCGCCGTAGTAGCCGTTGCCCGTGTTGATGTGCCACTTGCCGCTGCTCTCGCACGCGGCGACCTTGTCCCACGTCCCGGCCGTGGCCGCGCCCGCCCCCGGGGCGGCGATGAACGGCAGCGCGAGCCCCGCGCCGGAGGCGGCGGTGACGGCGACCGACACCGGCGAGAGCCGGCTCGGCGGCTGGGGTCTGCGGTGGCGACCGCGCACGGACCGTACGGGCATGGGGGACCACCTCTCGGTTCCGGACACACGGCCGTACAAGTACGACAGAAGGATCTTGTCGCCGCAAGGGTGCTTTTGAGACTCTGTCGTCCCAAACCGCGCGCTCCGGAACCGGGTTGAGGCGGGCGCGCCGCCTCAGGAGGTACGCGGCGGCAGCGGGAGCGGCAGCCCCGGCAGGCCGTCGAGGCTGACCTCGACGTAGGGCTTGGCCGCGCAGTAGTCGCCGAAGGACTCCTCGGTCTCACGGGCGAAGCGCTGGGTGTGCAGCGGCCGTTCCTCCCGGAAGTCCAGGTAGGGGACGGCGAACCCGCAGCTGTCGCTGATGCGTTCGGCGGTGACGACGATCACGGCGCGCAGGTCGGTCCGCTTGCGGATGTCGTCGGAGAAGTACGGCAGGAGGCCGTCCCAGCGCGGGTCGTCGCGGAAGACGGGCTCGCCGCGCCCGTGCACCCGCACGATGGTGGGCGGTCCGGTGAAGGCGCACCACATCAGGGTGATGCGGCCGTTCTCCCGCAGGTGGGCGATGGTCTCGGCGCCGCTGCCGCCGAGGTCGGCGTAGGCGAAGGTGTGGTCGTCGACGAGGGCGGAGGAACCGTCGAGGCCCTTGGGCGACACGTTGACGTGCCCGTCGCCGGACAGGGGCGCGGTGGCGGTGAAGAAGACCTTCTGCTCCTCGATGAAGGCGCGCAGGCGCCCGTCGATGCGTTCGTACGTCTTTCCCATGCCTGCGATTCTCCGGTCGCGGGTGCGGCGCGCGCCGCACCTTTCCGGCCGCGGGCGGGTCAGCGCCGCCGGGGAGGGCGCGGGCGGTCGTCCTCGCCGTCGCGGACGACGATGCCCAGCGCCTCGGCGAGCGCCGGGGCGAGGTCGAGCAGCTGGGCGCTGCCGATGACGGCGCCGCGCAGCGAGTCGTGGCCGTCGGCGAGGTCGAGGCGGGTGGCGCCGCGCAGGTCGACGGCGTCGAGCTCGGCACGGCCGATGCGCAGGCGCTCCAGGGCGGTGCCGGGGAAGGACACGTCCTTCAGCCGGGCTCCGCCGAGGTCGACGTCGCGCAGCACGCAGTCCTCGAAGACGACCTCGTGCAGCCGGGCGGCACGCAGGTTGACGGAGTCGAACTTGCAGCGCCGGAAGACCACCCGCCGCAGCACCGCGCCGAAGGCCTCGACCCCGGCGAGCACGCAGGAGTCGGCGGTGACGTCCGTCCAGTTCGTCTCGGCGGCCGAGGTGCCGACGAACCGGGCACCCTGGAGCCAGACCTCGTTGAAGCGCGCCCGCCGCAGGCTGCCGCCCTCCAGGACGGTGTCGGTGACCGCGCACTCCAGGAAGACGGCGCCACCGGCCTCCTGTTCGCCGAGGACGAGGCCGTCGAAGTGGACGGTGTCGTAGCGCTCCTCGACGCCCAGCGCGGACTCGCCGAAGGGCTCCAGCACCTCCGCGTACGGCAGCTCGGACAGGGACTGCGGTGCCTTGAAGGTCATGGCGGCCACGCTAGTGGCCCCCTGTGACAACGCCACCCTTCATGAATATGAGCGATTTGTCCGTGATGTCTTGCTACGTTGCGTCCCATGACCGCCCCCGCCCCCGGGACCTCGTCGCCGGCCGTCGCCGTGCCCGCCGTCCGGCTGCCCCGGCGCCGGGGCGTCGAGCTGGCGCTGCTGGTCGGCGCGGTGCTGATCCCGGTGTACGGCTACTGCGCCGTGGGCCTGGCGCACGACGGCGCCGTGCCGCAGGGCGCCGCCGGCTACGGCGCGGCGCTCGGCGGCCTGGCGCTGGTGGCCCACCTGGCGGTGCGCCTGCGCGCCCCGTACGCCGATCCGCTGCTGCTGCCGATCGGGGTGCTGCTCAACGGCCTCGGCCTGGTCCTGATCTACCGCCTCGACCTGGAGACCCCCGACGACGCCGCCCCGGCCCAGCTGATCTGGTCGGGGTTGGGCGTGGCCCTGTTCACCGCGGTCGTCCTGCTGCTGCGCGACTACCGCACCCTGGCCCGGTACGCCTACCTCGGTGTCGCGGCGGCCCTGGTGCTGATGATCGTGCCGAGCCTCTTCCCCGCCGTGAACGGCGCGCGGATCTGGATCCGGGTCGCGGGCTTCTCCTTCCAGCCGGGCGAGTTCGCGAAGGTGCTGCTGGCGGTGTTCTTCGCGGCGTACCTGGCCGACAACCGCGCCGCGCTCGCCCACGCCGGACGGAGGGTCCGGGGGTTCCGCCGGCTGCAGCTGCCGCCCGGCCGGGTGCTCGGCCCGGTGCTGGCGGTCTGGACGATCAGCCTCGGCGTGCTGGTGGTGGAACGCGACCTGGGGACCTCGCTGTTGTTCTTCGGCCTCTTCGTGATCCTGCTCTACGTCGCCTCCGGCCGCACCGGCTGGATCGCGATCGGGCTGCTGCTGTCGGCGGCCGGCGCCTTCCTCGTCGGCTCCCTCGAACCGCACGTCCACTCCCGGGTCGCGGACTGGCTCCACCCCTTCGCCGGCATCGAGGAGGGCCGGGGGCCGGGCCAGCTGGCGCAGTCGCTGTTCGCCTTCTCCGCCGGGGGGCTGCTCGGCGCGGGCCTGGGCGAGGGGCACTCGATCCTCATCGGCTTCGCGGCCAAGTCCGACTTCATCCTGGCCACGGCCGGCGAGGAACTGGGGCTGACCGGGCTGACCGCGCTGTTCCTGCTGTACGGGCTGCTGGTGGCCCGGGGCCACCGGGCGGGGCTGGCGGTCCGCGAGCCCTTCGGCCGGCTGCTGGCCGTGGGGCTGGCCTCGATCGTCGCGCTGCAGGTCTTCGTGATCGCCGGCGGGGTGACGGACCTGATCCCGCTGACGGGGATGGCGATGCCCTTCCTCGCGCAGGGGGGTTCCTCGGTCGTCACCAACTGGGTGATCGTCGCGCTGCTGATCCTGCTCAGCGACACCGCGCGCCGCCCGCTGCCCGGTCCCGACACCGGCGCGACCGCCGCGGGCCGGGCGGACGAGGGCCGGGCGGACGCGGGCCGGGCGGACGCCGCGTGATCACGTACGCCCGCCGGGCCGCGGCACTGTGCCTGCTGCTCCTGGTGGCCCTGCTGGTGAACGCCCTCCGGATCCAGGTGGTGCGGGCCCCGGCGTACGACGGCAACCCCGCCAACCGGCGGGTGCCGATCGACCGTTACGGGCAGCCGCGCGGCGACATCCTCGTCGGCAGCCGGCCGGTGACCGGCTCCCGCTCCACCGGCGCGCAGCTGGACTGGGTCCGCACCTACGCCGACGGCCCGCTCTACGCCCCGGTGACCGGCTTCTCCTCCCAGACGTACGGCACCGCCCTGCTGGAGGCCGCCGAGGACGAGGTGCTGTCCGGCTCCTCCCCCGGCCTGTCCGCGCTCCCGCTGTGGAACGCGATCAGCAGACAGCCGCAGCGCCCGGGCGACGTCCGCACCACCATCGACCCCGCCGCGCAGAAGGCCGCGTACAAGGCGCTGGCCGGGAAGAAGGGCGCGGTGGCCGCCCTCGACCCGGCGACCGGCCGGATCCTGGCACTGGTCAGCACGCCCTCGTACGACCCGGCGACGATCGCCGGGACCGGCCCGGAGGCGCTCGGCGCCTGGCGCGCGCTGGTCGCCGCCGAGGACCAGCCGATGCTCAACCGGGCGTTGCGCCAGACGTACCCGCCGGGTTCGACCTTCAAGACGGTGACCGCGGTGGCGGCGCTGGCCTCCGGGGTGGTCACCGACGTCGACCGGCCCACCGACTCCCCCGACCCCTACCCGCTGCCGGGTTCCACGACGTCGCTGCGGAACGAGTCGGCGTCCTCCCGCTGCGAGGACGCGCCGCTGCGGTACGCGTACGTCGTCTCCTGCAACACCGTCTTCGGCAAGCTCGGTGACGACGTGGGGCTGCGGGCGATGCGCGAGACGGCCGAGGCCTTCGGCTTCAACGACCCCTCCATCGGGGTCCCGTCGCGCCCCGCGGTGAGCGTCTTCGACCGCCGCATGGACCGGGCGCAGCTGGCGATGTCGTCGATCGGGCAGTACGACACCCGGGCGACCCCGCTGCAGATGGCGATGGTCGCCGCGGCCGTCGCCAACGACGGCACGCTGATGTACCCGCACCTGGTGGACCGGACGACCGACGCCGACGGCCTCCCCCTGGAGGTCACCGGGAACCGGGCCTACCGGCAGGTGATGGACGTGGCCGTGGCCTTCACGATGCAGGATCTGATGGTCGCCGTGGTGCGGCACGGCACGGGCCGCAACGCCGCCCTGCCGGGCGTGCTGGTGGGCGGCAAGACGGGCACGGCCCAGCACGGCGAGGACAACCGCGGGAACCCGTTCGCCTGGTTCATCTCCTGGGCGAAGGAGAGCCGCGGGGCCCCGGCGAAGGTGGCCGTGGCCGTCGTCGTGGAGGACGCCGCCGCGGACCGCGCCGACATCAGCGGCGGCGGCAAGGCGGCCCCGGTCGCCCGCGCCGTGATGCGCGCGGTGCTGGGGGACTGACCCCCGCGCCCGGGCCCGGTCAGTCCTCGGCGCCCAGCGCGATGGCCTCCTCGACCTCGGCGGCCCGCTCGCCCTCCTCCTTCGCGAAGCGCTCGGCGTCGAGCTTCTCGGCGATCTCCTCGTCCTGGGCCATCAGCAGGTCGAGGTCGGAGTCGCCCATCTCCAGCACGCCCATGTCGACGTAGGCGCGCTGCAGTCGCTCGCCCCACAGCCCGATGTCCTTCACGCACGGCACGATGCGGCTGAACAGCAGCTTGCGGAAGAGCTGCAGGTACTCGGAGCGCTCGCTCAGCTCCTCGGCCTCCTGCCGCGGGATGCCGAAGTCCTCCAGCACCTCGGCGCCGCGCAGCCGGTCGCGCATGAGGTAGCAGCCCTCGATGACGAACTCCTCGCGCTCGCGCAGTTCGGCGTCGGACAGCTGCTTGTAGTGGTCGCGCAGCGCCATCCGCCCGAAGGCGACGTGCCGGGCCTCGTCCTGCATGACGTAGGTGAGGATCTGCTTGGGCAGCGGCTTGTCGGTGGTGTCGCGGAGCATGCCGAACGCGGCCAGCGCCAGGCCCTCGATGAGCACCTGCATGCCCAGGTACGGCATGTCCCAGCGGGAGTCGCGCAGGGTGTCGCCGAGCAGCGCCTGCAGCGAGTCGTTGACCGGGTAGACCATGCCGACCTTCTCGCGCAGGAAGCGGGAGTAGATCTCGGCGTGCCGGGCCTCGTCCATCGTCTGGGTCGCGGAGTAGAACTTGGCGTCGAGGTCGGGCACCGACTCCACGATGCGGGCGGCGCAGACCATCGCGCCCTGCTCCCCGTGGAGGAACTGGCTGAACTGCCAGGAGGCGTAGGCACGGCGCATGTCGCGCTTGTTCCGCTCGGACATCCTGTCCCAGTGGGACGTGCCGTACACGGTCATGTTCTGGTCCGGCACGCCGAGCGGGTCGTACGGGTCGACCTCGATGTCCCAGTCGATGCGGGTGACCGCGTCCCACTGCTTGTCCTTGCCCTTCTGGTAGAGGGCCAGCAGCCGGTCGCGCCCGTCGTCGTACTCCCAGGAGAAGCGGGCGGCTCCGGAAGCCGGGATCTCCCACAAGTTGTCCTGCGACGGCATTGGCGTCTCCTCGACTCTTGACGGGCTTGCTGACACACAGTCTCATAAGAGCATGACCGCTGGCACCCCTCTTGCAACGCGTGAGAAAGTGGCGGAGCGGCTGCTCGACGCCTCCGCGAAGCACTCCTTCGACCCCGACACCGAGCTCGACTGGGAGGCCCCGTTCGAGGACGGCGCCTGGTTCTGGCCCCCCGAACTGGTCTCCCTGTACGACACCCCGCTGTGGAAGCACATGTCCGAGGAGCAGCGGATCGAACTGAGCCGGCACGAGGCGGCGTCGTTGGCCTCGATCGGCATCTGGTTCGAGATCATCCTCATGCAGCTGCTACTGCGGCACTCCTACGACCTCGACCCCACCAGCGGGCACGTCCGCTACGCGCTGACCGAGATCGCCGACGAGTGCCGCCACTCGAAGATGTTCGCGCGGCTGGTGACCCGGCTCGGCACGCCCGTGTACCGGCCCTCCCGCCTGGACCACAACCTCGGCCGGGTGCTGAAGACGGTCTCCACCACGCCCGGTTCCTTCACCGGCACCCTGCTCGCCGAGGAGATCCTCGACTGGATGCAGCGGCTGACCTTCCCGGACGAGCGCGTGCAGCCGCTGACCCGCGGCGTCACCCGCATCCACGTGGTGGAGGAGGCCCGGCACATCCGCTACGCCCGTGATGAGCTGCGCCGGCAGATGGCCTCGGCGCCGCGCTGGGAGCTCGCCTTCACCCGGGTCTCCTCCGCGGAGGCCGCCCGGGTGATCGCCCGGTCGCTGATCAGCCCGCGGGTGTACGCCTCGGTGGGACTGGATCCCCGGTACGCCGCCGAGCTGGCCCGCACCAGCCCGCACCGCCGGGACGTGATGCGGCAGGCCGCGCGGAAGCTCATGGACTTCCTGGACGAGATCGGCATGTTCGAGGGCCCGGGCGTACGGCGCATGTGGCGCACCTCGGGGCTTCTCGGCTAGGACACCGCCCGGGCGGATACGCTGGCGTCCATGAACGGCCGTTCGACGCCGGCGCCCGCCGCTCCCGCCTACCGCCGGCTGAGCGTCGAGCAGCGCCGCACCCAGCTGCTCGCCGCCGCGGTGGACCTCTTCGGGCACCGCAGGCCGGAGGACGTCTCGGTCGACGACGTGGCCGCGGCCGCGGGGGTCTCCCGCCCCCTGGTCTACCGCTACTTCCCGGGCGGGAAGCAGCAACTGTACGAGGCCGCCATGCGCAACGCCGCCGAGGAGCTGAGGACCTGCTTCGTCGAGCCCGCCGAGGGCGAGATGACCCAGCGCCTGTCCAACGCGCTGGACCGCTACCTCGCCTACGTGGACGAGCACGACGCGGCGTACTCCGCGCTGCTGCGCGGCGGCAGCGTGGCCGAGACCAGCCGGACCGACGCCATCGTGGACGGCGTGCGGCGCGGCGCGGCCGAGCAGATCCTCATGCACCTGGGCGCCCCGCACCCGGGGCCGCGGCTGGCCATGATGGTGCGCTCCTGGATCGCCAGCGTCGAGGCCGTCTCGCTGACCTGGCTGGACGAGGGCAAGCGGCCCCCCGCCCAGGAGCTGCGGCAGTGGCTGGTGGACCACTTCATCGCCCTGCTGCTGGTCAGCTCCACCACCGACCAGGAGACCGCCGAGGTCGCGCTGGCCGCGCTGGAGCGGGAGAGCGCCGGAAGCCCCGCCGGGGACCTGGCCCGCCGGGTGACCCCGCTGGCCCAGGCAGTCGCACATCTGCTCCCACCTGCCGTTTCCTGAACGTGACCCCCTCCACAGGGCCTACCCTGACCCCGTGAGGCATGAGGACACGGAATTCGTCGGAGGGCCGCTGGACGGCCGCGTGCTGGGGGTGCTGACCGGCATCACCGGGCAGCCCCCGAAGGTGTACGAGGTGCCGGTGCCGCAGGAGGACGGCGCACCCCCGGTGGTGCACGTCTATCATCGCGAGCCCAGTCCCGGCCCGCGCGCGCAGCGCCGTACGCGCTGGGTCTTCGTCTACGACCCGGAGGGGAACCGGCCGGAGGGGCCTCGCTGGCCCTGGTCGAAGCCGCGGGGGTGACCGCGGGGCGGCCGCCCGGGCGACGGGCGGCGCCACCCGGGTGACGGGGGCGACGGGCCGCCGGGATGGTCCGGACCATTGACAGGATTGGTCCAGACCTGTTTGCTGCGAGTTGTCATGCGCACTTCTTCTCGCCCCCGAAGGAGCGGCCCCCATGAGACACCTCGTCGCCGCGACCGCGACCCTCGCCTGCTCCGCCGTGCTCGGCGGGCTGGTCGCCCTCGCCCCCACGGCGCACGCCGGTGAGTTCCTGGCCAACGGAGGCTTCGAGTCGGGCAACCTGTCCGGCTGGAGCTGCGACTCCGGCACCACGCAGGTGGTGACCGGGCAGGCGAAGAGCGGCAGTCGCGCCCTCGCCGGCACCCCGAGCGGCACCGGGACCGCGCAGTGCAAGCAGACGGTGAGCGTCGCCCCCAACACCGCGTACACCTTCTCGGCGCAGGTCAAGGGGAGTTACGTCTACATCGGCGTGGACGGCGGTGCCGGCACCTGGACCCCGGGCACCGGCGGCGGCTACCAGCAGCTGAACGTCGCGTTCACGACCGGCCCGAACCAGACCAGCGCGACGGTCTACGTGCACGGCTGGTACGCGCAGCCCACCTACTACGCCGACGACCTGTCGCTCACCGGGCCCGGCGGCCCCACGCCCAGTCCGACCCCCACCGACCCGACGCCGACGCCCACTCCGACCGACCCGACGCCGACACCGACCCCCACCCCGACCGACCCGGCGCCGTCCTCCCACGCCCTGGTCGGCTACCTGCACTCCAGCTTCGCCAACGGCTCGGGCTACGTCCGCATGGCCGACGTCCCGGCGAGCTGGGACTACATCGACCTCGCCTTCGGCGAGCCCACCTCCACCACCTCCGGCGACATCCGCTTCAACCGCTGCCCGGTCGCCGAGTGCCCGAACGTGGAGTCCGACGCGGAGTTCAAGGCCGCGATCAAGGCCAAGCAGGCGCAGGGCAAGAAGGTGCTGATCTCCATCGGCGGCCAGAACGGCCAGGTCCAGCTCACCACCACCGCCGCCCGCGACGCCTTCGTCGCCTCCGTCGGCAGGATCATCGACACCTGGGGACTGGACGGGCTCGACATCGACTTCGAGGGCCACTCCCTCTCCCTCAACGCCGGTGACACCGACTTCCGTAGCCCGACCACCCCCGTCGTGGTCAACCTGATCTCCGCGCTGAAGACCCTCAAGGCCAAGTACGGCAGCGCCTTCGTGCTGACCATGGCCCCCGAGACCTTCTTCGTCCAGCTCGGCTACCAGTTCTACGGCCCGGGCCCGAACGGCGCCCAGGACCCGCGGGCCGGCGCCTACCTCCCGGTGATCCACGCCCTGCGCGCGGACCTGACCCTGCTGCACGTCCAGGACTACAACTCCGGGCCGATCATGGGACTGGACAACCAGTACCACCAGATGGGCGGCGCGGACTTCCACATCGCCATGACCGACATGCTGCTCACCGGCTTCCCGGTCGCGGGCAACACCTCCCGGGTCTTCCCGCCGCTCTCCCCCTCGCAGGTCGCGATCGGCCTGCCCGCGACCAGCAACGCCGGCAACGGCTGGACGACCCCGTCCGAGGTGAACAAGGCGCTGGACTGCCTTACCCGGAAGGTCAACTGCGGCGGCTACGCCACCCACGGCACCTGGCCCGGGCTGCGCGGCCTGATGACCTGGTCGATCAACTGGGACAGGTTCGGCAATGGGGAATTCCAGCGGAACTTCGACGGCTATTTCGGCTGACGCCGGACGAACGGGTGGCTCCGGGACCGCCGGAGCCGCCCGTTCCGGCCCGTCCCCCTGTCGCAGCCGACCCGATCATGTAAGGATCTACCCGCGGACATCGGCGGACAGGCGGAGGTGACGGAATGTCAGCAGCACACCGGCCCAAGGAATGGGTGCGCAGGGCACTCGTCTGCGGGGCGCTGCTGGCCGCCGCGGCCCTGGGCATCCCCGCCCAGGCCTACGCCGTACCCGACGACCCCACGCCGGGCGACCGGACGCTCGTCGTGCTGCTGGAACAGCTCCAGGACCTCTACCAGAGGGCCGAGCAGGCCACCGAGACCTACGACCAGGCCAAGGTCGAACTCGAGGAGAACCAGAGCAAGGCCGACCGCCTCGACCGGCAGCTCGCCGAGGAGCGCACCGCGCTCAGCGACGCCCGCGCGCTGGCCGGGCAGCTGGCGCGGGAGCAGTACAAGTCGGGCGGCGTTTCCCCGTACCTCAACCTGCTGCTCAGCAACGACCCGCAGGACGCCTTCACCCAGGGGCACATGCTCGACCGCGCCGCGGGCAGCCAGGCCGAGCTCGTCGCGCAGCTGGAGAACGGCGAGAAGCGGATCGCCGCGCTCAACCGGGCCCAGCAGCACGCGCTGGACGGCTCGGAGCAGCTGGAGGAGAAGCAGCGTGAGGCCAGGGACGAGATCGAGCGGCAGCTCGCCGACGTCGAACGGATCCTGGCCGGCCTCACCGGCACCCAGATCGAGGACCTGCAGAAGCTGGAGGAGCAGGGCATCGACCAGGCGCAGGCCGCCTTCCTGCGCTCCGGCAAGCTCGGCAACGTGGCCCTCGCCCCGTCGATGGCCGGCAACAGGGCGCTGAGCTTCGCCTACGCCCAGCTCGGCAAGCCCTACGTGTGGGGCGCCGAGGGCCCGAAGGCGTACGACTGCTCGGGCCTCACCTCGCAGGCCTGGGAGCACGCGGGCACCACCATCCCGCGCACCAGCCAGGAGCAGTGGAAGCAGCTGCCGCACGTCCCGCTGAACCTGCTGCGCCCCGGCGACCTGGTGGTCTACTTCCCCGGCGCCACCCACGTGGCGATGTACATCGGCAACGGCATGGTCATCCAGGCCCCGCGCCCGGGCGGCGTCGTCAAGATCTCCCCGATCGCGGCCAACCCGGTCCTCGGCGCGGTCCGGCCGGACTCCGGCAACCCGCCGATGAAGCACTACGTCTCGCCGTCGGCCCCCAAGTCGGCCCACGACCCGACCCCGCTCGGCACCCGCTCCTGAAGCCGCGCCGGCGGCTCGTGCGCACGGGCGCCGGCACCGGTGTGACCGGGGTCTCACCGGCATCGGACAGACCTGTCTGTTAGTTTTGCCGTGAGGGGCCCGCCGGGCCCCGGCGAGGACCACGGTGAGCACCATGCCCACGACGGCGAAGCGCCTCCCGGCGCGGGAGCGGATACTGACCACGGCCGAGGCGCTGTTCGCCGCCCACGGCCTGCGCGGCGTGGGCGTCGACCGGATCATCGCCGAATCCGGCGTGGCCAAGTCCACGCTGTACGTGCACTTCCCCTCCAAGGACGAGCTGGCCGCCGCGTACCTGCGCCGGGTCGACGACTCCTGGCGGGGCAGGCTGCGCGCCGCCGCGCTGGCGGCCGGGGACGATCCCCGCGAGCAGCTGGTCGGCCTGTTCGACGCGGTCTCGGCCTCGTACGAGCGCCACGGCTTCCACGGCTGCCCGTTCATCAACGCCGCCGCGGAGAGCGAGCCCGGCAGCCCCCCGCACGAGGTGACCGTGGCGCACAAGCGGGCGGTGCGGGCATGGGTGCGGGGGCTGGCCGAGGCGGCCGGCGCCGCGGACCCCGACGAGCTCGCGCTGCAGCTGACCCTGCTCGTGGACGGCACCCTGGCCGCGGGCAGGCTGGAGCAGGACCCGGCGATGCCGGCCGCCGCCAAGGCCGCCGCCCGCGCCGCGGTCGAGCGGGCCTGCCCGCCCGCCGTCTGACCCCGTCGCGCCCTCGCCCCGCCGCGGGACGAGGGCTTTCCTCCGACCCGAATCAAACAGACCTGTCTGTTCGAAAGGACATCCGATGACCACCTCCCGCCCCCCGGTGGGCGCCACCATGCGCGCCGTCCTGCTGGAAGAGTTCGGCAGCCCCCTCGTCCTCGGCACGATCCGCACCCCCGCGCCCGGCCCCGGCGAGGTGCTGGTCCGGATCGCGGCCTCGGGGGTGAACCCCCTGGACACCAAGATCAGCGCCGGGAAGGCTCCGCACGCCAGGACCCGGCCGCCCGCCGTGCTCGGCCTGGACCTCGCCGGCGTGGTCGAGGAGGTCGGGGCGGACGTCACCGGCTTCGCGCCCGGGGACGAGGTCTTCGGCATGACCGGCGGGGTCGGCGGCCTGCAGGGCTCCCTCGCCGAGTACGCGGCCGTGGACGCCCGGCTGCTGGCCCGCCGGCCCGCCTGCCTGACGGCACGTCAGGCGGCGGCGCTCCCGCTGGTCTTCATCACCGCCTGGGAGGGTCTGGTGGACCGGGCGGGCGTGCGCGAGGGGCACAAGGTGCTCGTCCACGGCGGCGCCGGCGGCATCGGCCACGTCGCGGTCCAGCTCGCCCGGGCCCGGGGCGCGGAGGTCTTCGCCACCGGCTCGCCGCGGAGCCTGGAGACCATCGCCGGCCTGGGGGCGACCCCGGTCGACCGCACCACCACCCCGGTCGACGCCTACGTCGCCGAGCACACCGGCGGCGAGGGCTTCGACGTCGTCGTCGACACCGTCGGCGGGGAGACGCTCGACGCCTCCTTCGCCGCGGTGCGCACCTACACCGGGCACGTGGTGAGCGCCCTCGGCTGGGGCAGCCACAGCCTCGCGCCGCTGTCCTTCCGCGGCGCCACCTACTCCGGGGTCTTCACGCTGCTGCCGATGCTCACCGGCCGCGGGCGCGAACACCACGGCGGGATCCTGCGCGAGGCCGCCGCCCTCGCCGAGGCCGGGGCCCTACGGCCGCTGCTCGACCCGCGCCGCTTCACCCTGGCCACGGCCGCCGAGGCGCACGCCGTGGTGGAGCGGGGCGAGGGCCGGGGCAAGGTCGTCGTCGACGTCGCCGGGTGAGGGCGCCGGGTGACGGCACCGGGTGACGGTGCCGGGTGACGGTGCCAGGCGGGTGGGTGGCTCGGCTGTCCCGCCGTCTCGCGCCCTACGGGCGCAAAGCAACGGGCTGCGGACGGGGAGGGTGGGGGCCTGGTCTTGTTTGCGGTGTGCGGGTGGTGGGTGGTGGGGGTTCAGGCGCCGGAGCGGGTTGCCTTTCCGGTGCCTTGGGTCTCGTTGCCGTCCGCAGGTGCAGATGGCGGCTCCACGCCCACTCCCGGTGGTGGGCGCGCCCGCCGTGACCGGCGACTGCGGCTGATTCGGGGTGCTGTCGAGCGGTCAGGAGACATCGGGCTCGCTTTCGCCGACATATTCGGCGGACAGAGCCCGATGTCGGGGAAGCACCCGCAGACGCAGGTCACGACGGGCGCGCCACCCACGAACGGTGGACGTCGCACCCGGCCATCTGCACCCGCGGACGGCGACGAGACCGCAACCGTACGGACAACCGGCCCCGCTCCGGCGCCTGAACCCCCGCCGAGGACCAACCCGCACACCGCCGCGAAGGCCCGCTCCCACCCTCCCCGTCCGCAGCCCGCCGCCTTGCGCCCGAAGGGCGCGAGACGTACCCGCACCCACCCACCGGCGGCACCGCCCGGCCGGCCCACACAGTCAGTGCCGGTAGCAGTACGAGTCCGAGGAGGCGTCACCGCCCTCAAGGCGCGTCTGGTGCACCCGCAGTCCCCCGAAGTCGGGGCCGTGCGGGAAGAAGCCCGGGTCGACGCGCAGCCCGCCGCCGGCGGTGTCGGCGTCGAGCTTGACCATCCACGGGTCTATGCCCTCGGGGTAGAACTGCTCGTCCCAGGCGGCGTATAGCGAGTTCGTCACGTAGACGCGCCGCCCGTCGCGGCTGAGCTCGACCATCTGCGAGCCGCCGCTCAGCGGGACGTCCGGCGCCGCGGGGTGCGCCTGCCGGCCGGCGATGCCGCCCAGTCGTACGGACGCGGTCAGCCGCGGCCGGAGCGGGTCGCCCACGTCGTACTGGAGGAGGTCACCGGTCCCCCACGCGGAGACGTACAGCCACCGGTCGTCCACCGACAGGTCGATGTCGGTGATCAGCGGGGGCACCGCGCCGAACGGCCGCAGCGCCGGGGGCAGCTCCTCCGCGCGGGCGGGCTCGGCGGGCAGGGTGATCACCTTGCGTACCGTGAACTCCCCGCCCTCCCGCGTCCACAGCCACACCGAGGCCGACAGGTCCTCGACGTCGACGACGGTGTTCACGAACCCCCAGGTCGCCTCGGGGTCGTGGGAGGGGCGCAGCTCCAGCACCATCTGGTTCCGGTCGCCGAAGTCGACGCGCTGCAGGTGCCGGCCCGTCTCCAGGTCCCAGAAGTGCACCGCGTGCCCGTAGCGGCGGTCCAGCAGCAGTTCGGGGACGAGCCCGTCCTCGATCATCGAAGGGCTGCCCCACTCGCTGGTGACGGCGATGTTCCGGCGCAGGTGCCACCAGACGTCGTAGGCGAGCCGCTGCGGTCCGCGCTCGCTCTCCCAGGCGCGCAGCACGTCGAAGGTCTCGTGGTCCAGCAGCGCGACACCGCCGGGACCGTCCGTGCCGTCCGCGCCGCCCAGGCAGGACAGGAACACCCCGTCGGGGCCGCAGTGGAGGGTGTGCGGCCGCGAGTACCCGGCCCTGGCGGCGAGTTCCCCGGCGTCGACCACCTTGACCAGCCGCGGGCGGGCCGGGTCGGGAACGGTGTCGAGGACGTGCAGCCGGGAGGAACGCAGTCCCGGGACGATGAGGAAGCGGCGTGCGGCGTGGTGGTGGCCGGGGTGCGCCAGCGCGCTGGAGCAGGCGTTCCAGCCGAAGTGGTGCAGTTCGTTGCCCAGGCCCGGCAGCTCGACCCGGGCGGCCACCCGGCCGTACGCCGGGGACGCCGGATCGGTGACGACGGTGAACAGCGCGTCCGGGCGCTCGCCGGCCGGGTCGAAGCCGACGACGTAGGCGAGCCGTTCCGGCGGCGCGGCGACCGCGTCCGCCGGGGTGCGGTACAGGGTGGGGTCGAGGTGGCCGTCGCGGTCGTGCTCGGTCGTCGTCATGGCCGTTCCCTCTCCCGTACGGGAGCGCGGGGCCCGGGGCTGCGCGGCGGACGGCCCGGCCCACCGGTGCGGGATCTGTGTGCGGACGCCGGACAGATGTCCCGTACGACGAGCGTTTCACAGCCCCGCGGACCCCGCCACGGCGGGACCGCGAGCACCCGGGGCGCGCGTACGAGCCGCTGCGCGGACGGCGGGACGCGGGCGGCGGTGGACCGGAGAGCGGGGACGGCGGTGGGTTGCGGCGCCGTGACCCACGACGACGCCGTCATCATCTCCCCGCCCGCACGTCCGCCCCGGGGCGAGCCGGTCTTCGTCCCGAGGGCGACGACCGTCGTCGTCGTGGCCGCGCTCGGGGTGTGCGTGCCGGTGGACGCCGCGCTCCTCGTCGACCGGCTGCTGCGCGACCGCGCCGCCGCCGGCTCGGACGCCGCGCTCGTGCGGAAGGACCAGGTCGTCACCCCGACCGGTCTGAGCCATGTCGCCTTCGTGCTCACCGGCGTGGTCTTCCTGCGCCGGCTGTGGCCGATGCGGGTGAACGCCGAGGCGCCGGCGCCCGGTGGACACCGGATGCGGCGCGGCTGGACCACGGGCGCGTGGCTGATCCCGCTGGCCGGCTTCGTCCTGCCCCAGCGGATCATCAACGACATACGGGCGGCCGGCTCGCCGCCCGGACGTCCACGGCGCACCAGTGTGCTGCTGACCTCGTGGTGGCTGCTCTTCGTGGCGGCCCAGCTCCTGGCCTCCCCCACCGCCACCGGGGACCCGGCGGCGACGGAGACGGCAGGCGCCGCGCTCTGGGTTCTGGCGGGGGCGCTGTGCATCGGTGTGGTGCTGAGGTTCGCCTCGATGCAGCGGACGCGGCTGCGGGGCTGGGACCGGCAGGCCGTCCGGCGTCGCGGCACCGGCGGCGTGCACCGCCGGCGCCGACGAGCGGTCAGGCTCCGGTGACCGAGGCCAGGTAGGCGCTCGCCGCCTGCGGGTCGTAGAAGTACGACTCGTAGTCCGACGGGTCGTCGAAGCCGTTGGCGAAGCGGTCCGCCACGGCCGGCAGCTGCCCGGCGGCACCGATCAGGCCCAGGACGTGCTCCGGCGGCGGGCCGAGCAGGGCGTTGGTCCACTTGGTCACCGGCTCGGCGGTGGCCCAGAAGCGGGCGAAGGCCGACTCCATCCAGTCCCGGTCGAAGGGCTTGTCGCCCTGCTCGATGATGGCGTCCAGGTAGGCGGCCGCGCACTTGGAGGCGCTGTTGGAGCCCTGGCCGGTGATCGGGTCGTTGGCGACGACGACGTCGGCGACACCCAGGACCAGCCCGCCGGAGGGCAGTTCCGCGACGGGGTGCCGCACGACCGGGGCGAACCGCCCGGACAGGGTGCCGCCGGCGTCGGTCAGCTCGGCCTCGCGCGCGCGGTCGTACTCCCAGGGGATGTGACGCTCCATCAGCTCCAGGGTGATGCGCAGGTGCTCCTGCGGGTCCTTCACCCCGTCGAAGACGTCGAGCGGACCGCCGGGCAGCCCCTCCCAGAAGAGGATGTCGCAGGGTCCCGAGGTGGTGAGCGCCGGGATCACGATCAGCTCGCCGGCGCCGGGCACCATGTTGAGCCGCACCGCGTGGAGGTCGGGGTGCTCCGGGCGCGGGGCGAGGCCGTGCACATAGGCGACGGCCAGCGAACGCTGGGGGGTGCCGTACGGGGAGCGCTCGGCGTTCCGGCCGAACAGGGAGACCAGTTCGCCCTTGCCCGCCGCCACCATCACCAGGTCGTAGGCGCGGGCGAAGTAGTCCAGGTCCCCGACGGTCACGCCGTGGACGACCAGCTTGCCGCCGCGCTCGACGAAGGTCTCCAACCAGCCGGCCATCTTCACCCGCTGGTCGACGGACTGCGCGTACGCGTCGAGCCGCCCGACCCAGTCGACGGGCCGGGACCCGTCAGGGGCGGCGACGGAGACGCCCAGGCCCTCGATCCGGGGCGCCTGGTCCTCCCAGAAGTTGACGCCGAGGTCACGCTCGTGCGCCAGCGCCGTGCCGAACATGCACTGCGTGGACATGACACGCCCCTGGCGTATCTCGTCCGCCGTGCGGTTGGACATGACGGTGACCTCGTATCCCCGGGACTGCAGGCCGAGGGCCAGTTGGAGCCCGGACTGGCCGGCTCCCACGATCAGTATCTTGCGCAAGGCGGCACGCTCTCTCGTACGGGTGCGGCTGGGATGCGTCCGGCGGGCGTCCCCACGACGCCCCCGGAAGACTGCTCGGCCGTGTCGTCCTAGGCCGTGAGTGCCTGCTTGACCAGGGCCAGCAGCACCTGGATCACCGACTGGCGGTCACGGGCGTCGCATATCACCACCGGGATCTCCTCCGGCACGGCGAGCGCCTCGCGGACGTCGATCTCCTCGTAGGCGGTGGTGCCCTCGAAGCGGTTGACCGCCACGGCGTAGGGCAGGCCGCTGCTCTCGAAGTAGTCCAGCGCCGGGAAGGCGTCGGCCAGCCGCCGGGTGTCGGCGAGGACGACCGCGCCGATCGCCCCGCGCACCAGGTCGTCCCACATGAACCAGAAGCGCTGCTGGCCGGGGGTGCCGAACAGGTACAGCACCAGCTCGCGGTCGAGCGTGATGCGTCCGAAGTCCATCGCCACCGTGGTGGTGGTCTTGTCCGGGGTCGAACCGAGGTCGTCGATGTCCTCACTGGCCCGCGTCATCACCGCCTCGGTGGTGAGCGGGGTGATCTCCGAGACCGCGCCGACGAAGGTGGTCTTGCCCACCCCGAAGCCGCCCGCCACGACGATCTTGGTCGAGGTGGGGGCGTGGCTCACGTCCAGTTGCCACTCCTGCAGGCCGTCTTCTTCCGCGAGGGACGACATGTCAGAGCCTGCGAAGTCCACCGAGCACCCTCTCCAGCAGCGCGCGATCCGGGGCGCCGGGCCCGTGCCCGGTCCCGTACACGCGGATCCTTCCCTGATCGGCCAGGTCGCTGAGCAGCACCCGGACCACACCGAGCGGCATGCGCAGCAGCGCCGAGATCTCCGCCACCGAGCGCATGCGGCGGCACAGTTCCACGATGGCCCGCATCTCCGGCATGACGCGCTCGGCCCAGTTGCCCGAGGTCAGCTCGCGGCGCTCGGTGGAACCGTCGATCGTCGCGACGAAGGTCTCCACCAGCAGCACGTGGCCGAAGGACGTACGGCCGCCGGTCAGCGCGTACGGCCGCACGCGGGCGGCCCTGCGCCCGGCGCCCCGTACCGGCAGGGCGGCGGCGGCCTGGGCGGCGGGAATCAGCGGACGGCGCATCAGCGGCTCTCCTCGATCGCCTGGCGCAGCTCCGTGCGGAGCGCGGGGGTGAGCACGTGTCCGGCCCGGCCCACGAACAGGGCCATGTGGTAGGCCACCACGCTCATGTCGCACTCGGCGTCGGCGTGGACGCCGAGCAGCGAGCCGTCCCCGATCGTCATGACGAACACGCTGCCGTTCTCCATCGACACGCCCGTCTGGCGCACGCCGCCGCCGTCCATCAGACGCGCGGCGCCGTCGGTCAGCGAGGCGATGCCGGAGACCACCGTGGCCAGGTCGGCGGAGGTGCCCGCCGGGCCCCTGGGCCGCCGGACCGCTCCGTCCGCCGCACCTTCGTCCGTCGCGCCGGCCTCGTCCTCGGGTTCCGAGGACAGCAGCAGCAGTCCGTCCGAGGACACGACGGCCACGGAGCGGACCCCGGGCACGTCCTCCACGAAATTGCTCAGCAGCCACTGGAGGTTACGTGCCTCGTGGCTCAGGCCCCGTTCGCTCTGGGTGTCCGTACCGGCCGACATCAACCGCGTGCCTCCTCGACGCCTTCGGCTTCGACTTGTTGGTGTCCCCCCGAACCGCCCTCTGCTGCGGCCGCGTCCGCGGTCTCGTCCGCGGCCTTCCTCGGCGCGGGCAGACCGCGCCGGACCTCCTGCGTCTCGGCCTGGGCATCCGCCCGGCCGTCGCGCAGCCCCTGGGCGAAGCCGCCGAGCTTGCGCCGCAGCTCCTCCGGGTCCGCCCCGCCCCCCTGCCGGGCCCGCCCGTGGACCTGCGGTTCGCCCGAGAGCCCCGTGGACCGCGGCACCCGCTGCGGAAGTCCCTTGCCGGTGACGGCGATGCCGTCCGGCACCTCCACGGCGGCGGCCGGGGCCACGGCCGCGGCCGCTTCGGCGGCGGGCGTCACGGCCGCGGCGGCCCCATCGGCGCGGGCGTGCTCGACGGCGTCCTCGCCGGGACCGGGCGCTTCGCTGCCGGGCTCGGCCGCTTCGGCCGTTCCGGACGCTCCCGCCGCTTCGACGGGGGCCGCGCCGGTCTCCGTCACGGGTTCCTCGGTCGCCGGCGCCGTACGCTCCGGCTCCTCCGCCTGCTCCCCGCGGGCCCGCCGCAGTGCCTTGCGCGGCTGCCACGGCTCGCCCGCGACGGCCGCCTCCACGGGGGTCTGCGGGCCGTCCGGGTCCTCCGCGGGCGCGGTGAGCGCCGTGGGGACCACCACCACGGCGGTGGTGCCGCCGCGCTTGGCGTCACGGAGCTGCACACGGATGCCGTGCCGGGCGGCGAGCCGGGCGACGACGTACACGCCCATACCGGTGGCCTCGGCGACGGCGGTGTGCTCCGCGGGATCGGCCTGCGTCAGCAGCGCGTTGAGCTCGTCCAGCCGGGCCGTGGGGATGCCGATGCCCTGGTCCTCGACCGACAGCATCAGCTCACCGCTCTCCAGCATCCAGCCGGACAGCTGCACCTCGTTCTCCGGCGGGGAGAACGCGGCCGCGTTCTCCAGGAGTTCGGCGATCAGGTGGCTGAGGTCGTCGGAGGCGAAGCCGGCGACCCGTCCCGCGGGCAGCTGCTGGATGCGCACCCGCTCGTACTTGTCGATCTCGGAGACCGCGGCGCGCGCCACGTCGACCAGCGGAACGGGCTTGGGGTGCGCGTGGCCGTGCTCGACGCCGGCCAGCAGCAGCAGGTTCTCGCTGTTGCGGCGCATGCGGGTGGCCAGGTGGTCCAGCTTGAAGAGCTGGGAGAGCTCCTCCGGGTCGTGGACCAGCTCCTCCAGCCGTTCGATCAGCGTGAGCTGGCGCTCGACCAGGCCGAGCGTGCGCAGCGTCAGGTTGACGTAGGTGCCGTGGACGTTGTCCTGCAGGGTGCCCAGGCGCGTGCTGAGGGCGTCCTGCTGTCCGTGCAGCAGGTCGCGTTCCGCGGCGAGGGCGTCGCGTACGCCCTGGAGCCTGGTGTGCTCCGCGTCCTGCGTGGCGACGCGGCCGCGCAGCCCGGTGACCTCGGCGCGGAGCGCGTTGACCGCCCGGGCCGTGGCCGCGAACTCGTCGGAGCCGACGATCCTGACCTGCTCGCCGGTGGGGACGTCGCCGCGGGCGAAGCGGTTCAGTGCGGCGGCCGGGCGGGTGATGGACCGGGCCGTGGAGACGCCGACGCCGAGGACCAGCAGGAAGCACACGGAGGCGAGGGCGACGTGGAGTTCGAGGGCCGTCACGTCGTCGTCGCGCAGCGCGGCGAGCCGTTCGGCCGCCGCGGCCGCGAGCGAGGACTCGACGCCGCGCATCATGTCGATCCGCGCGGAGAGCGCCGTCTGGACCGATCCCGGCTTGAGCGCGCGGTCGGCCGCGGAGAGCGAGGAGCTGTTCAGCAGTTGCTTCAGCCGCTTGTCGGCGTCGTTGACGTCGGAACCGGTGACGGTCTGGTCGTACTGCTCGACCGCGGCCTGCGAGGCCCCGCCCCGGAAGTCGGCGAGCGCGGCCCGTTCGCTGACCGCGGCGGTCTGCGCGGCGCCGACCAGGCCGGACGCCTCGCCGCCCTTGGTGAGCGCGCCCACCAGCAGGCCGCGCTGGACGGAGGCCTGGTCGACGGCGCGGGCGAGTTCCGGCAGCGCGGTGGTGTCGGCGGAGGCGCCCCGGGCGGGCAGCGAGCGGGCGACCGCGGACCCGACCCCGCTCAGCGCGCGGATCGCCGGTTCGTAGGCCGCGACGGCGGCCTCGGCGGAGCCGGGACCGGAGAGCACCTTCTGCCGGACGTCGGGGAGTTCCCCGAGCTGCCGGACGACCTCGGCGGTCGCGGCGGCGAAGGCGGGGGCGTCGTCGGTGTCCGTCCCGGCCGCCGCCGCCAGCACCTCCTCGGCCTGGCGGTCGACCCGCTCGCGCTGGGTCTCGGAGACGCCGGTGCCGCCCTCGGTGGAGCGGCCGCCGGCCACGAAGACGGCCATGTCGTCGCGCTCGTCGGCCAGGGCGTGCGACAAGGAGACCGCCTGGGCCCCGAGTCGGGCCATGCCGACCAGTCGCTGTGACTCGGCCAGGTCGCGCACGCCCGTGGCAACGCCAGGAGCGGAGGCGGCCAGGACCGTGACGGCGCAGATCAGCAGGGCGACCAGCAGTCTCTGCCGTACGCGCTTGGTCCGCGGGTTACGTCGTGTTCGCACCGGTGCTCGCTATCCCGTCTCGCCTGATCCACTGGTCCCGAGATGACGACACATCGGCCGAGCGCCGAGCACGGCAACGTCTGGCCTCATCCCGGCATCGTCCCGACCTTCTCAGGCCGACCCGGAATGCAGATGTGCGTCCCCCGCCTCGACACTCGAACGAGTGAATCGCACGGACAAGTTGACGTTCAACTCCCCCGCACGATCGTTACGCGCCCACCTCCGCGCCGGGCGGTCCCGGAACTGGCATCGGAGCCGCCGTCCTGGCAGGATGCGCACCTTCACCGACCGGTAACCCCCGGCGGGCGCCCCCGGGGTTCGAACAGCTCCCCCGGGCGGCTGCTGCAGACTGGCCGCATGCGCATCGAGACGGCCACCGAGCCCGGCGACCCGGGACGCCCCAACGAGGACTTCGTGGCAGTGGCCATGCCCGCGTCAGGCGGCGGCGGTTCACTGGTCCTGCTGGACGGCGTCACCCCTCCCGACGGCCCCACGGGGTGCCGCCACGACGTGCCCTGGTACGTCTCCCAGCTGGGCGGATCCATGATCGAACTGTCCGTTTCGCCCACGGCCCCGAGCCTGGCGCAGTGTCTCGCGGAAGCCGTCCTGCGCACCGCCGACGCGCACCGCGAAACCTGTGACCTTTATCACCGCCGCACCCCCCAGGCGACCGTGGTGGCGGTCCGGTGGAATGCGGACACCGTGGAGCATCTGGTGCTATCCGACTCGGTGTTGCTCATCGAGGACACCGCAGGTCAGGTCGGTGCCGTGCGCGACGACCGGCTCGACCGGCTGCCCCCTCCGCTGCCCGCGCTGCGCGCCGCGGTGCGCGCCCTGCCGCGCGGCACGGCCGCCCGCGCCGAGGCCGCCGCCGAGTACGGGCGGGCCGTGGAGGCCCTGCGCAACGCCGAGGGCGGCTTCTTCACCGCGGCGGCGGACCCCGCGGTCGCCGCCCGTGCCGTCACGGGCAGCCGGCCACGCTCACGGGTCCGCGCGGTCGCGGCCCTCACGGACGGCGCCGCCCGCCTGGTCGAGGTCTTCCACGAGCACGCCTGGCAGGACACGTTCACCCTGCTGCGCAAGGCCGGGCCCGGGGAACTCCTGCGGCGGGTGCGCGCGGCGGAGTCCGCGGACCCGGACGGCACCCGCTTCCCGCGCGGCAAGGTGCGCGACGACGCGACCGCGGTGTTCGCGCGGTGGTGACGGCGGCGTGGCCGCGCGCCGGGCGGGGACAGGCGCGGGTCGCGCGCCCTCCTACTCCTGCGAGGCGTTCAACTGACCCAGCAGCCGGGCCAGTTCGCGCAGCTCGTCCCGGTCCCAGTTGCGGAGCCGGTTGACGTAGCGCGCCCGGCGCGCCTGCCGGACGCGCGAGAAGCGCTCGGCGCCCTCGGCCGTCAGCTGCACCAGGAAGGCCCGCCCGTCGGCCGGGTCGGGTTCGCGGCGGAGGAGCCCCAGCACTTCCAGGGCGCGCAGTTGACGGCTCATCGTGGCCTTGCCGACCCCGAAGTAGCCGGCGAGCACGGTGGCCCGCTCGGGGCCCGTCTCGGCGAGCCGGGCGAGGATCCCGTACGCCGCGGGCTCCAGTTCCGGATGGACCTCCCGGGCCATCTCGCCGGAGGAGGCGCGGGCCCGCCGCAGCAGGACGGTGAGCTCGCGTTCGAGCGCCTCCATCACGGGGTCCGCCTCCCTGGGGGAGCCGGCGGTTCCGGCCACCTGGTCACCCGCCTTCCGTCGTGAAAACTTCTCGTCTCCGGCCGCCCTGTGCGCAGCGTGCCCAGTATTTCGCAGGCCGGCGCCAACGGCGTGACCAGGGGCCCTTCCGTGCGCCGGTGTCCTGCCGGGAAGGCCGGACGCACGGGAGCGGCCCCTCCTCAGGCCGTGGGAGGGGCCGCTCTCGTTCACCCGGTCAGGGCCTGGTTCAGGCCGCGACCGGGGGCTCCTCCGCCGAAGGCAGGGGGCCGGCCTCCAGCCCGGAGTCCGCGCCGGTGCCGGCGGGCTCCAGGGCCAGCTTGAGCACGTGCCGGACGTCGGAGACCGCGTGGACCTCCAGCTTCTCCAGCACCTCGGCGGGGACGTCGTCCAGGTCCGCCTCGTTCCGCTTGGGGATCACCACGGTGGTGATCCCGGCGCGGTGCGCCGCCAGCAGCTTCTGCTTGACGCCGCCGATGGGCAGCACGCGCCCGGTCAGCGACACCTCGCCGGTCATCGCCACGTCGGTACGGACCCGGCGCCCCGACAGGAGCGAGGCCAGCGCGGTCGTCATGGTGACACCCGCGCTCGGGCCGTCCTTGGGGACCGCGCCCGCGGGGACGTGGATGTGGACCCCGCGCTCCTTCAGGTCACCGACCGGCAGTTCCAGTTCGGCGCCGTGCGAGCGCAGGAAGGAGAGCGCGATCTGCGCGGACTCCTTCATCACGTCGCCCAGCTGACCGGTGAGCTGCAGTCCGCTGCCACCGGTCTCCGGGTCCGCCAGCGACGCCTCGATGTAGAGGACGTCGCCGCCGGCGCCGGTGACCGCCAGACCCGTGGACACGCCCGGCACCGCCGTGCGCCGCTCCTGCGGGTCCTGCGCGGACTCCGGCACGTGGTGCGGACGGCCGATCAGGTCCCGCAGGGTCTCGGCGGTGACGGTGAACGGCAGCTCTCGCTCGCCGAGTTCGTGCTTGGCCGCGACCTTCCGCAGGATGCGGGCGAGCGACCGCTCCAGGGTGCGCACGCCCGCCTCGCGGGTGTACTCCCCGGCCAGCTTGCGCAGGGCCGCGTCGTCGACCGTCACCTCGTCCTCGCCGAGTCCGGCCAGCTCGCGCTGGCGCGGCAGCAGGTGGTCACGGGCGATGACGACCTTCTCGTCCTCGGTGTAGCCGTCCAGCCGCACCAGCTCCATGCGGTCCAGCAGCGGCTCCGGGATGGCCTCCAGGACGTTGGCGGTGGCGAGGAACACCACGTCGCTCAGGTCCAGTTCGACCTCCAGGTAGTGGTCCCGGAAGGTGTGGTTCTGCGCCGGGTCCAGCACCTCCAGCAGGGCCGCGGACGGGTCGCCGCGGTAGTCGGAGCCCACCTTGTCGATCTCGTCCAGCAGGACCACCGGGTTCATCGACCCGGCCTCCTTGATGGCGCGCACCAGCCGGCCGGGCAGCGCGCCGACGTAGGTGCGCCGGTGGCCGCGGATCTCCGCCTCGTCCCGGACGCCGCCGAGCGCCACGCGCACGAACTTCCGCCCCATCGCGCGGGCCACGGACTCGCCGAGCGAGGTCTTGCCGACACCGGGCGGGCCCACAAGGGCCAGCACCGCGCCTCCGCGACGGCCGCCGACGACCCCGAGCCCGCGGTCGGTGCGGCGCTTGCGCACGGCCAGGTACTCGGTGATGCGCTCCTTCACGTCCTCCAGGCCCGCGTGGTCGGCGTCCAGCACCGCCCGCGCGCCGGGGATGTCGTAGGCGTCCTCCGTCGTGGTGTTCCACGGCAGCTCCAGGACGGTGTCCAGCCAGGTGCGGATCCAGCTGCCCTCGGGGGACGCGTCGCTGGACCGCTCCAGCTTCTCGACCTCCTTCAGGGCGGCCTCGCGCACCTTCTCGGGCAGGTCGGCGGCCTCGACGCGGGAACGGTAGTCGTCCGCCTCGTCCTCCGGGTCGCCGTTCAGCTCGGCCAGCTC
Source organism: Streptomyces sp. NPDC111520 (assembly GCF_055635295.1). Taxonomy (NCBI): domain Bacteria; kingdom Bacillati; phylum Actinomycetota; class Actinomycetes; order Kitasatosporales; family Streptomycetaceae; genus Streptomyces; species Streptomyces sp. NPDC111520. Next base: position 554,353 of record NZ_JBVKBW010000006.1, read on the forward strand.
CTTGCGGACGGCCTGCAGCTGCTGCCGCAGCAGGAACTCGCGCTGCTGCTTCTCCATCCCCTCCTGGACGTCCTTGCGGATGGTCTCCGCGACGTCCTGCTCGGCCAGGTGGTCGCGCAGCCACTGCGTGGCGAGCCTCAGCCGGGCGACCGGGTCCACGGTCTCCAGCAGCTCGACGCGCTGCTTGGTGGTGAGGAAGCCCGAGTAGCCGGCGTTGTCGGCCAGCTGCGAGACGTCCTCGATCTGCTGGACGCGGTCCACGATCTGCCAGGCCCCGCGCTTGCGCAGCCAGCTGGTGGCCAGGGCCTTGTACTCCTTCATGAGCTCCGCGACGGTGCCGGGAGCCTCGGCGGGCACCGGCTCGGCGAGCTCGGTCCCCTCCACCCACAGGGCGGCGCCCGGTCCGGTCGTGCCGGCGCCGATGCGCACGCGGCCGACGCCGCGGATCACCGCGCCGGGATCGCCGTCCGACAGCCGTCCCACCTGCTCGACGGTGCCCAGCGTGCCCACGCCCGCGTAGTCGCCGTCCACCCGGGGAACGAGCAGCACCCGCGGCTTGTTGCCGACACCGGGCAGACCGGACCGCTGCGCGGCCTGGGCCGCCTCGACCGCGGCACGCGCCTCGGCGTCGGTCAGGTCCACCGGCACGACCATGCCGGGCAGGACCACCGCGTCGTCGAGGGGCAGCACGGGCAGGGTGAGCGGCGCGAACGCCGACGAAGACGATTGAGCCATTATCTCTCCCTAAGCAATCAAGTTGAGCTATGCAGACTCAATGCATCTGATGCCCCTCGTGTTCCCCAGCCCCTGTTCGCTCTGAGCGATCGGCCACCCGCCAGGCACGGACGCCCCGCTGGAGCGGTCCCGCCCCCGGCGCCCGCCGTGCGCGCAGGGCACCCCACGGACCGTCACCGACCTCCACTTCCCCGGAAGCCGGGGCCTTTCGGCGCGCGACAAGTCAGGGCGGCACCAAGGCGACGCCCACACCACGGCCGGCCACCTTGCGCCGGCCCGCGTCCGTCTCCGGCACCGACGCCACGGACCTCCGTCCGCGCCACACGCCCGTCACCGACGCCGGACACCCCCGGGCCGACCGAACAGACGTCCCCTAAGGCCGCGACGAGACCGACCGGCACCAAGGAGACGCCGAAGCGCACACGGGGGCGGCCGCACGAGAACCGTGCGAGGGAGCGGGGGCGATAGAGGGGTGTGAGACTCTTCCGGCCCATGAGCCACGAGCCCCCCGGGGACGACGCGCTGCTGCGCGCGGTCGCCCGGGGTGACGCCCAGGCCCTCGCGGACCTGTACGACCGACATTCCGGCTGGTTGCACGCCCGGCTCACCCGGCGCTGCTCCGACCCCGAGACCGTCCGCGAGGTGCTGCAGGACACCTTCGTCACGGCCTGGCGCTCGGCGGGCGGCCACGGCGGCGGTGCCGTGGGCGGCTGGCTCTGGGTGATCGCCGTCCGGCGGCTGGCGGACGCCCGCCGCGCCGCCGTACGGGCCGGCACCCGCGACCTGCTGGCCGCGCGGACGCACGAATCCGGTACCGCCCCGTCGGCCGAGGAGGACGTCCTCGCCGGGCTGGAGTACGGCGACGTGGGCGCGGCACTCGACCGGATCTCCCCCGAGTTGCGGGACGTGCTGCGGGCCACCGTGGTCGACGGCCTCACCACCCGGGAGACCGCGCGCCTGCTCGGCATACCGGAGGGGACCGTCAAGACCCGCGCCTCCCGGGCCCGCCGCGAACTGCGCGCCGCCCTCGTCGCCCTCGGCCCCGCAGGAGGAGCCGCATGCTGAACCCCCGTCGCACCCCCGCCGCGCCGCCCGCGGACCGGACCGGCTGGCACGTGCCGGACGCTGCTGCCGCCGCCTACGCCGACGGCACCCTCGCCGACTCCGCCGCGTGGTCGGTGGACAAGCACCTGGAGTCCTGCACGGCCTGCGCCACCCGGCTCTCCGCGCTGGTCAGGGCGGGCGACGCGGGCCCACTCCTCGCCGGCGTCCGCGAGGCCGTCCTCGCCTCGGCCGCGCCGGCGCCCCGGGCCGCGCGGAGCCTTCCCTGGCGGGCGGCGCTGCGGTCCGCGCGCGTCCTGCGGCCCGCCTGGGTCGGGTCCGTACTGCTCACGCTCGCGGTCGCCGTGGCCATGTCCCGGCTGGGCGCGGCGCCGGAGGGACGCCCCTGGCTGCTGGCGCTCGCGCCGGTGCTGCCGCCCCTGGGCGTGGCGCTCGCGTACGGCAGGTACGGGGACCCGGCCCACGAACTGACCGCGTCGACGCCCTCCGGGGGGCTGCGGCTGCTGCTGACGCGCACCGGGCTGGTGCTGGCGGTGTGCGTGCCCCTGCTGAGCGCCGCCGGGGGCGTGCTCGCGGGGGCCGGGGCGGCCGTGGCCTGGCTGCTGCCGGGGCTCGTGCTGACCGGGGCCACCCTGGCGCTCGGCAGCTGGACGGGGTGCCATCGGGCCGCCGGCGCCGTCACGGCCGCCTGGCTGGGCGCCGTCACCCTGTGCGGGCTCCCCGCCGCGGCCGTGCCCCTGCTGCTCTCCCCCGCGGCGCAGCCCGCTTGGGCCGCGGCGGCCGCGGCCTGCGCCGGCCTGCTGATCCTGCGCCGTACCGCCTTCGACCACCTGGAGCGCACGTGACCACCGAGACCACCGTCCATGTGGACGGCCTGACCGTACGGCACCGGAGGACCACCGCCCTGGACGCCCTCGACCTGCGCATCGGGCGCGGCGTCCACGGGCTGCTCGGCCCCAACGGCGCCGGGAAGACCTCGCTGATCCGGGTGCTGGCCACCGTGGCGCCGTACCGCTCCGGCCGCCTGGAACTGCTGGGCCTCGATCCGGCGGTCCCCGCGGGGCGCACCTCGGTGCGGCGCCGCCTGGGCTACCTGCCGCAGGAGTTCGGCCACTACCCCGGTTTCACGGTGCGCGAGTTCGTGGCGTACATGGCCTGGCTGAAGGAGCTGCCCAAGGACGTGGTGCCCGAGGCCGTCGAGCGCGCGATGGAACGGGTCGGTCTCGCCGGGCGCGCGGACGCGCGGATCAGGACGCTGTCCGGCGGCATGGTGCGCCGGGTCGGCATCGCCCAGGCGATCGTCAACGACCCGGAGCTGCTGCTGCTCGACGAGCCGACGGCCGGCCTCGACCCGGAGCAGCGGGTGGAGTTCCGCGCGCTGCTCAGGGAACTGGGCGCCACGGCGACCGTCCTGGTCTCCACCCACCTCGTCGAGGACGTCGCCACCGCCTGCACCGAGGTGACCCTCCTCGACGAGGGGCGGGTCGCCTTCCGGGGCACCGCGGGGGAACTGGCCGCCGCCGGTGACGACGACGCGGCCGGCGACAGCCCGACCGAACGCGGCTACACGGCGGCGCTGCGCCGCCACCGCTCCGCGCGCGCCGCCTCCCTGGAGGCCGCCGTATGAGCGCCGCGGACACCCTGACCACCGCGCCGCAGGCCCCTCCCGCCGCTCCCCGTGCGCACCGCACCGAACTGCTGCGCGGGGGCGGGATGTGGGTGGGCGCCGTCCTGGCCGTGAGCGTGATCGTCGCCGTACTGGCCAGGCGGTACTTCCTGTTCGACACCTGGGCGACGACCCAGGCGGCGCTCCGTGAGGCGGGCCTGCTGCTCGGCGGTCCGCTCGCGCTCGCCGCGGGCTGCCGGCAGGGCGGCCGCGAGCACCGGCGCGACACCGGCGACCTGCTCGCCTCCGCCGCGCGGTCGCCGCTGCGCAGGGCACTCGTGGCGGCCCTGCCGTCGGTGACCTGGCCGGTGCTGGGCTACCTGGCGGCGACCGCCGTCTGCCTGGGGGTGCTGCTGCCGTACGCGTCCTACGGGCACCCCGTCTGGCACCTGGCGGCGGTGGACGCGGTGGCGCTCGGCTCCCTGGGGGCGCTCGGCTTCGCGGCGGGGCGGGCCCTGCCCTGGCGCTTCTCGCCCCCGCTGGTCGGCGTCGCCGGGTACGTCCTGCTCGGCTTCGGCGTCTCGGGGTACACCGGAGCGGGAACGGCGTGGCTGAGCCCCGCGAACGGCGACTGGGGAAGGTTCGGCGGCGACGTCCCCGTGTGGTGGGCCGGGGCCCTCTGCGCGGTCTGGTCGGCCGGACTCGCCGTCGCCGCCCTGCTGGCGGGCCATGCGCGACGCAGGGCCCTCGCCGTCCTGCCGCTCGTGGCCGCGGTCGCCGCCGGGTCCGTGCTCTACGGCACCGGCGACGGCCTGCTGCGCTCCGATTCCTCCGCCACCGCGCTGGTCTGCGACCGGGGCACGCCCGCTGTGTGCGTCCGCGCGACCCACGCCGGCGCGCTGCCCGCCGTGCGGGCGGTGGTGGCACGGATCGACGCCCGGCTCGCGGGCGCGCCGGGGGCGCCCGTCCGCTACCGCGAGGGCGGCACCGGCGACGCCACACCGCCCGGGGAGGTCCGGTTCGAGCTGTACGGCGGGGTCTTCGGCGGTCGCCTGGGCGATCCGGAGATGCTGTACCGGGACTTCGTGTACGCGGTCACCAGGCCGCCCGGCTGTCAGGGCCAGTCCGACCCGGCCGGTTACCCCGCCGAGTACGCCGCCCAGGAGTGGCTGGACCTCGGACCCCCGCTGTTCGCGGACACTGCGGCCGAGGAGCGGCAGGCGGAGGCGGCGGCACGTCGCCTGCGCACGCTGGCACCCGCCGACCGCCGGGCCTGGCTGGGCCGCTACCTGGCGGCGGCGCGGGTGTGCGACACCAGTGGTGTCCCGGCGCCGTGATCGTCAACCCTACCCGCCGAGGAGGCAGTGCCATGACGCCCTCGCTCGTCCCCCTCTACCTGCGCTCGCGCCGTCTGCCCGGCGCTGTCGCCGCCCTGGCCGTCCTCCTCGCCGTCTCGCGCTGGAGCGCGGACCGGCTGGTCGACCGGGCCCTCTTCGACCCGGGTGCCCGGGTGCCGCTGGTCGTCCTGGCCCCGGTGCTCGCCGCCGCGGTCACCGGGCTCTCGCTGCACAGCCGCTCCGGCGAACTGGACCGCTCCGCCCCGCTGCCGTGGTGGCGGTGGCGCGCGGCGCACCTGCTCGGCCTCACCGGGCTCGCCGCGCTCTGGCTGGGCACCGCGGTGCCCAGCGACCCGGCGCACTTCGGCGCCCCGGCGATGGTCCGCGGCGTGCTCGGCTTCACCGGGCTCGCCGCGGCCGGCGCCGCGCTGTTCGGCGCCCGGCTGAGCTGGCTGCCGCCCGTGGTCCTCGGCGGCGCCGCCTTCCTGGCGGCGCCCCGCACCCCGGGCGGGGTGGCCGCGGTGTGGGCCTGGTCGATGCAGCCGGGCGCCCAGCCCGCCGCCTGGGCGACGGCCGTCGTGCTGTTCGCCGCCGGCGCGGCCCTGGTGGCGGTCCGGGGCCCGGCGGCGGACGGGGTCCGATAACCGGTACAGCCCGGGCGACCGCGTCATTACGCTGTGTGGGCATGTACGACGAGGACGACACACGACCCGTGACGATCGACCGCCGCGAGGGGCCCTACGGCGAGGTCGCGCTGCGGCGCAGCGGCGGGCGCTACGAGATCATCGCCAACGGCACCTTCCTCATGGACACCTCCGACGGCCGCTCCGAGCGGCTGCTGGTCGACGCGGCCCTGGAGGCGCTGCCCGCGGACCGGTCCGGCCTGTCGGTGCTGATCGGCGGGCTCGGGGTGGGCTTCTCCCTCGCGCGGGCGGCGGGCGAGCCGCGCTGGGCGCGGATCGCGGTGGCCGAGCGGGAGCGGGCGGTGGTCGACTGGCACCGCACGGGCCCGCTCGGCGCCTTCTCCGGGCACGCGCTCGAGGACCCGCGGGTCACCGTGGTCGAGGGCGATCTGGTGGAGTACGTCCGGGATGCGGACGTGACGTACGACGCACTCTGCCTGGACATCGACAACGGCCCCGACTGGACGGTCACCGAGGGCAACCAAGGGCTGTACGGTCCGGCGGGCCTCGCGGCCTGCAAGGAGCGGCTCGAACCGGGCGGCGTACTGGCGGTATGGTCGGCGCAGCCGTCCGCCGCGTTCGACGACGCACTGAGGTCGGCGCAGTTCACGCAGGTCCGGACCATCGAGATCCCGGTGAATCGGGGCGTTCCGGATGTCGTGCACCTGGCAACCAATCCCGCATAGCCGCGTCGTCGTCCCGCCCCGTACGCTGCTGCGCAACGTAAACGACCATGGGGGACCCCACATGGACAGCACACAGCCGACGACCGCCGACGCCGCAGCGGTGGCGGCCACCCCCGGGGCGCAGCGCCGCGTGCTGGTGGTGGAGGACGAAGCCACGATCGCCGACGCCATCGCGGCGCGCCTGCGGGCCGAGGGCTTCCAGGTCCGCACCGCGGGCGACGGCCCCGCCGCCGTGGAGACCGCCGCCTCCTGGCAGCCCGACCTCCTCGTCCTCGACGTCATGCTCCCCGGCTACGACGGCCTGGAGGTCTGCCGCCGCGTGCAGGCCTCGCGCCCGGTCCCGGTCCTGATGCTGACCGCCCGCGACGACGAGACCGACATGCTGGTCGGGCTCGGCGTGGGCGCCGACGACTACATGACCAAGCCCTTCTCACTGCGCGAGCTGGTGGCCCGGGTGCACGTACTGCTGCGCCGCGTGGAGCGCGCCACGATCGCCGCCCGCGACCCGCGGGGTGCCAACATGCAGCTCGGCGACCTGGAGATCGACAACGCCCAGCGCCGGGTCCGGGTCCGGGGTGCGGACGTGCACCTCACCCCGACCGAGTTCGACCTGCTGGTCTGCCTGGCCCAGCAGCCACGGGCGGTGCTCTCCCGGGAGCAGCTGCTCGCCGAGGTGTGGGACTGGGCGGACGCCTCCGGCACCCGCACCGTCGACAGCCACGTCAAGGCGCTGCGGCGGAAGATCGGCGCGGAGCGCATCCGTACGGTCCACGGCGTCGGCTACGCGCTCGAGACGCCCACGCCGTGAGCCCCTACAGCGCGCCGCGCCCGCCGAAGTTGCGGGAACGTGTCTGGGCCGCGCTGAGGCCGTACGACCCCTTCCGGTCGATCAAGGCGGCGCTGCAGTACCTGGTGCTGGCCTCCGTGCTGATCACCACGGGCCTGGTCTTCGTGGCGATGCACTCCGCGACCGAGATCCGGATCATCACGATCTTCTCGATCATCGCCTCGCTGCTGATCTCGCAGCTGGTGGCGCACGGCCTGACCGCGCCGCTGCGCGAGATGACCTCGGTCGCCAGCGCCATGGCGCGCGGCGACTACAGCCGGCGGGTCACCGCCGTGCGCCGCGACGAGGTCGGCGAACTGGCCGAGACCTTCAACCGGATGGCCGCCGACCTGGAGGCCGTCGACCAGCACCGCAAGGAGCTGGTGGCGAATGTCTCACACGAGCTGCGCACCCCGATCGCGGCGCTGCGCGCGGTGCTGGAGAACGTCGTCGACGGGGTCTCCGAGGCCGACCCGGAGACCATGCGCACCGCGCTGCAGCAGGCGGAGCGGCTGAGCCTGCTCGTCACCCACCTGCTGGACCTCTCCCGCCTGGACAACGGCATCGTGCCGCTGGACGCCAAGCGCTTCGAGGTCTGGCCCTACCTGTCGGCCGTGATCAAGACCGCCGGGCTGGGCCTCCAGGACGGCCAGGCGCCGGGCCGCCGGACACGGAAGGACGTCCACCTCCACCTGGACGTCTCACCGCCGGAGCTGACGGCGTACGCGGACGCCGAGCGGCTGCACCAGGTGGTCGCCAACCTGATCGACAACGCCGTCAAGCACAGCCCGCCCAGCGGCCGGGTCACCGTCAGCGCCCGCCGCGGCCCCGGCCCGGGCAGCCTGCACCTGGAGGTCCTGGACGAGGGCCCGGGCATACCGGAGGCCGAGCGCAACCGCGTCTTCGAGCGCTTCAACCGCGGCACCGCGGGACCGGGCGACGGCGGGACGGGGTTGGGACTGGCGATCGCGCGCTGGGCGGTGGACCTCCACGGCGGCCGCATCGCGGTGGCCGAATCCCCCCGCGGCTGCCGGATCCGCGTCACCCTCCCGGGGTCGCACGCGGCGCCGGCTTGACGCTCCCACCGGGGCGGACGTTGCCAGAGGCAACCGGACCAGTCGATTCAGCACCCCATTCCCGCCAAACTCCGCCCCGAAACCGCCTTTCCGATGTGACTTAGGCGACGACTGGCCTCCCCGCCTGCAGGAAACGCTCCGGTAGGCGTAGCCTTTATTTCCGCTGTCCATCACCTTGTGAAGCGGAAGAGGGCGGTTGCCGCCGTGTCGCCACACCCCAGTAGCTCGAGCGTCCCGACCGAAACCGATGGGCAGGGCCAGGGCCCTGCCGCGGGCTTCGGGCCTAACGAGTGGCTTGTCGATGAGATCTACCAGCAGTACCTCCAGGACCCGAACTCGGTGGACCGAGCCTGGTGGGACTTCTTCGCCGATTACAAGCCGGGAGCGGATACGGGTTCCGCAGTCGCCTCGGGCCAGCCTCAGGCGGCCCCCGCAGCGCCGCCGGCCGCTCCGGCCGCTCCTGCTGCCGCACCCGCTGCCGCGGCACCGGTCGCGCCGGTCCAGCCGGCCGTGACGCCCGCCGCCGCGCCGGCCCCGGCCGCCCAGGCCCCGGCCCCCGCGCCGGTCGCGCCCGCGGCACCGGCCCCGGCCCCCGCGAAGCCCGTCGCCGAGAAGCCCACCCCGGCACAGCCGCAGCCGGCCCCCAAGGCCGCCCCGGCCACCGAGGCGCCCCAGGGCCCGGAGTACGTGACGCTGCGCGGCCCGTCGGCGGCCGTGGCGAAGAACATGCACGCCTCGCTGGAGCTGCCCACGGCCACGTCCGTGCGCGCCATCCCGGTGAAGCTGCTGTTCGACAACCGAATCGTCATCAACAACCACCTCAAGCGCGCCCGCGGCGGCAAGGTCTCCTTCACCCACGTCATCGGCTACGCCATGGTGCAGGCGCTGAAGATCATGCCGGCGATGAACTGGTCGTTCGCGGAGAAGGACGGCAAGCCGACGCTGGTCAAGCCCGACCACGTCAACCTCGGCCTCGCCATCGACCTGGTCAAGCCCAACGGCGACCGCCAGCTGGTCGTCGCGGCCATCAAGAAGGCCGAGACCCTCAACTTCTTCGAGTTCTGGCAGGCCTACGAGGACATCGTCCGCCGCGCCCGCGTGGGCAAGCTGACGATGGACGACTTCTCCGGCGTCACCGTCTCGCTCACCAACCCCGGCGGCATCGGCACCGTCCACTCCGTGCCGCGCCTGATGCCCGGCCAGTCGGTGATCCTCGGCGTCGGCTCCATGGACTACCCCGCCGAGTTCCAGGGCACCTCCCAGGACACCCTGAACAAGCTGGGCATCTCCAAGGTCATGACGCTGACCAGCACCTACGACCACCGGGTCATCCAGGGTGCCGCGTCCGGCGAGTTCCTGCGCATCATGAACCAGCTCCTGCTGGGCGAGAACAACTTCTTCGACGACATCTTCAAGGCGCTGCGCATCCCCTACGAGCCGGTCCGCTGGCTCAAGGACATCGACGCCAGCCACGACGACGACGTCACCAAGGCCGCCCGCGTCTTCGAGCTGATCCACTCCTACCGGGTCCGCGGCCACGTCATGGCCGACACCGACCCGCTGGAGTACAAGCAGCGCAAGCACCCCGACCTGGACATCACCGAGCACGGGCTCACCCTGTGGGACCTGGAGCGCGACTTCGCCGTCGGCGGCTTCGCCGGCAAGTCCCTGATGAAGCTCCGCGACATCCTCGGCGTGCTGCGCGACTCCTACTGCCGCACCGTCGGCATCGAGTTCATGCACATCCAGGACCCGCTGCAGCGCAAGTGGATCCAGGACCGCGTCGAGCGCTCGCACACCAAGCCCGAGCGCGACGAGCAGCTGCGCATCCTGCGCCGGCTCAACGCCGCCGAGGCCTTCGAGACCTTCCTGCAGACCAAGTACGTCGGCCAGAAGCGCTTCTCCCTGGAGGGCGGCGAGTCCGTCATCCCGCTGCTGGACGCCGTCATCGACGCGGCCGCCGAGTCGCGTCTGGACGAGGTCGTCATCGGCATGGCCCACCGCGGCCGCCTCAACGTGCTCGCCAACATCGTCGGCAAGTCGTACGCGCAGATCTTCCGCGAGTTCGAGGGCAACCTCGACCCGAAGTCGATGCACGGCTCCGGCGACGTGAAGTACCACCTGGGCGCCCAGGGCACCTTCACCGGCCTGGACGGCGAGCAGATCACCGTCTCCCTGGCCGCGAACCCCTCGCACCTGGAGGCGGTCGACCCGATCGTCGAGGGCATCGCCCGCGCCAAGCAGGACGTCATCGGCAAGGGCGGCACGGACTTCACCGTCATGCCGGTCGTGCTCCACGGCGACGCGGCCTTCGCCGGCCAGGGCGTCGTGGCGGAGACCCTGAACATGTCGCAGCTGCGCGGCTACCGCACCGGCGGCACCGTGCACGTGGTGATCAACAACCAGGTCGGCTTCACCGCCGCCCCGGAGTCCTCCCGCTCGTCGATGTACAGCACCGACGTCGCGCGCATGATCGAGGCGCCGATCTTCCACGTGAACGGCGACGACCCGGAGGCCGTCGTCCGCGTCGCGCGGCTGGCCTTCGAGTTCCGCCAGGCGTTCAACAAGGACGTCGTCATCGACCTCATCTGCTACCGCCGCCGCGGTCACAACGAGGCCGACAACCCGTCCTTCACGCAGCCGCTGATGTACGACCTGATCGACAAGAAGCGCTCGGTGCGCAAGCTCTACACCGAGTCCCTCATCGGTCGCGGCGACATCACCCTGGAGGAGGCCGAGCAGGTCCTGCAGGACTACCAGGGCCAGCTGGAGAAGGTCTTCACCGAGGTCCGCGAGGCGACCGCGCCGGCCGCCGCGCAGCAGGAGGAGAACCAGGCCACCGGTCCGGAGTTCCCCGTCCCGGTGGGCACCGCGATCAGCGAGGAGGCGGTCAAGCGGATCGCGGCCTCGCAGGTCAACATCCCCGAGCGGATCACCGTCCACCCGCGCCTGATGCCGCAGCTGCAGCGCCGCGCGGCCATGGTCGAGGACGACAGCATCGACTGGGCCATGGGCGAGACGCTTGCCATCGGTTCCCTGCTGATGGAGGGCACCCCGGTCCGGCTCGCCGGCCAGGACTCCCGCCGCGGCACCTTCGGCCAGCGGCACGCCGTCCTGGTCGACCGGGAGACCGGCGAGGACTACACCCCGCTGCTCTACCTCTCCGAGGACCAGGCGCGCTACAACATCTACGACTCGCTGCTCAGCGAGTACGCCGCGATGGGCTTCGAGTACGGCTACTCGCTGGCCCGCCCGGACGCGCTGGTCGCCTGGGAGGCCCAGTTCGGCGACTTCGTCAACGGCGCCCAGACCGTCGTCGACGAGTTCATCAGCTCCGCCGAGCAGAAGTGGGGCCAGACCTCCGGCGTCACCCTGCTGCTGCCGCACGGCTACGAGGGCCAGGGCCCGGACCACTCCTCGGCCCGCATCGAGCGCTTCCTGCAGCTGTGCGCGCAGAACAACATGACGGTCGCGGTCCCGACCACGCCGGCGAACTACTTCCACCTCCTGCGGTGGCAGGTCCACAACCCGCACCACAAGCCGCTCATCGTCTTCACCCCGAAGTCGATGCTGCGTCTGAAGGCGGCGACGTCGAGGACGGACGAGTTCACCTCCGGCGAGTTCCAGCCGGTCATCGGCGACCCGCACTTCACCTCCGGCGGGGGCCGGCCCGAGGACGTCCGCAAGGTCGTCTTCTGCTCCGGCAAGGTCTACTACGACCTCGTCGCCGAGCGCGAGAAGCGCGGTGCCTTCGACACCGCCTTCATCCGCATCGAGCGCCTCTACCCGCTGCCGGGCCTGGAGATCCAGGCCGCCCTGGCCCCGTTCACCAAGGCCCAGAAGTTCGTCTGGGCCCAGGACGAGCCGGCCAACCAGGGTGCCTGGCCGTTCATCGCCCTCAACCTGATCGACCACCTCGACCTGGTGCTGGGCGCCGCGCCCGACAACGCCGACCGGCTGCGTCGTGTGTCGCGTCCGTCCTCCTCGTCGCCCGCGGTCGGTTCCGCCAAGCGGCACCAGCAGGAGCAGGAGCAGCTGGTGCAGGAGGTCTTCGAGCTCTGAGGCTCGCAGTCCCCGGTACGCAGCGCAGGGGCCCCGCACTCACCGAGTGCGGGGCCCCTCCCGCGTGCGCCGGCCCGCGGGAGGGGCAGGCCGGGGCCCGGGCGGCGGGAGTACCTATCCTGGCCTGGTACGTCATCCTTCGACCCTGATCCGGAGCACCCCTTGTACTTCACCGACCGCGGCATCGAGGAGCTGGAGAACCGGCGCGGCCAGGAGGAGGTCACCTTCGAGTGGCTGGCCGAGCGGCTGCGGGAGTTCGTCGACCTCAACCCGGAGTTCGAGATCCCGGTGGAACGGCTGGCGACCTGGCTGGCCCGGCTGGACGACGACGAGGACGAGTGACGGCGCACCGCCGGGCCGCCGGGCTCAGGCGCGGAAGGCGCCGAAACCCACCTGCTCCCCGCAGAGGCTGAGGACGGCCGGGGCGCCGTCGGCCCCGGTGACCCCGACCGTGCGGGCCACGTCGTCGGGGAGGGCGATCTCCACCCGGGAGGCCTGGACGGCGCAGACCTCGCGCGCCGAGGGGGTGCCCTCGAAGTTGACGTCGGTGTAGCGGACGTCGGCGACGGCCGTGGCGTGGGGGCGCAGGTCCACGGCGTCGGTGCCGGCGGCGGAGTTGTCGGTCCGCACGGGGGCGGCCTTGCCCTGGTCGTCCCTCGCGGTGAGGGTCGTGGCGCCGGCCAGGGTGCAGGTGGCGCCGGAGGTGTTGGTGACCTCGACCCTGCCGACCGCGGGCTGCCACACGGTCGCGTGCACGCCGGCCGCCACGAAGCGCACGGTGGTCGTGCCGGCCGTGCAGGCGCTCGCCCGGGCGTGCGCGGGACTCACCGCGACGGCGGGCGCGCGGGTCCCGGCCCGGGTGCCGCAGCCGGCGAGGGCGGGGCCGGTGAGGAGCAGGACGGCGGCGGCGACGGCAGCGCGGGGGCGCAGGGGGCACGAGGGGCGCATGACGGACGAGCACATCACCCGGCGCCCCGTACGGCCCGTCACGGCGCGCGCGAGGTCGTCCCCCGCGTGCGGGACCTCACCCGTACGCCGCACAACCGGCCCCGCGCGGACGCCGGCCGTTCCGCCGGGAAACGCCACCAGGGCGCGCACGGCGCTCCCTTGACTTCCCATCCACGCGATATATCGTGTCTATCGGAGAGACGCGATATGTTGCGTTGTCGGCGTTGCCCCGGCGTGCCCGGGTGACCCCAAGGAGGGGCGAAATGAGCGGAACACCCGGCTCACGGGAGTGGACGGTCACCGAGCCGCACAAGATGGTCTTCGACGGCAGCGTCGACACGCTGCACGTCCGGGTCGTCAACGGCGCCGTCAACGTGGTCGGCGTCGACGAGGGCCCGGCCCGGCTGGAGGTGAGCGAGCTCGACGGCCCGCCGCTGATCGTGTCCCACGAGGGCGGCACGCTCACCGTCACCTACGAGGACCTGCCCTGGAAGGGCCTGCTCAAGTGGCTCGACCGCAAGGGCTGGCGGCGGCACGCCGTCGTCTCGCTCGCGGTACCGCAGCGCACCAACGTGTCGGTCGGGGTGGTCGGGGCGAGCGCCGTGGTCTCCGGGATCTCCGACCGCACCGCCGTACGGGGCGTCAACGGCGACATCACGCTGGTCGGCCAGGCCGGGCCGGTGACCGCCGAGACGGTCGCGGGGAACGTGGAGGCCCAGGCCGTCTCCGGCGACCTGCGGGTCAACACCGTCTCGGGCGACCTGACGGTGGTCGAGGGCAGCGGCGCCCACGTCAAGGCCGACTCGGTCAGCGGCAACATGGTGCTCGACCTGGACCCGCGCAGCGGCGCCGACGTCCGGCTGACCTCCGTCTCCGGGGAGATCGCGATCCGCATCCCCGACCCCGGTGACGCCGAGGTGGACGCCAACACCACCAGCGGCGACGTCTCCTGCGCCTTCGACGAGCTGCGGGTCAGCGGGCAGTGGGGGGCCAAGCGGATCTCCGGCCGGATGGGTTCCGGCGGCTCGCGGCTGAAGGCCACCACGGTGTCGGGCGCGATCGCGCTGTTGCGCCGCCCGCCGCAGGAGGAGCACGGGCCCGCGGACACCGATCCGTTCCGGAAGGACGTCTGAGATGGCCCCCGTCTTCGCCCACGGCCGGCTCCGCCTCTACCTGCTCAAGCTGCTCGACGAGGCCCCCCGCCACGGCTACGAGGTGATCCGGCTGCTGGAGGAGCGCTTCCACGGCCTGTACGCCCCCTCCGCCGGCACCGTCTACCCGCGGCTGGCCAAGCTGGAGAAGGAGGGCCTGGTCACCCACTCCACCGAGGGCGGCCGGAAGGTGTACTCGATCACCGACGCGGGCCGCGCCGAACTCGTCTCCCGCAGCGACGAGATCGCCGACCTGGAGAACGAGATCCGCGACTCCGTCTCCACGCTCGCCGCCGAGATCCGCGAGGACGTCCGCGGCGCCGCCGGCGACCTGCGGCGCGAGATCCGGGCGGCCGCCCAGCAGGCGTCGCGCACCCAGCCCAAGTCCTCCCCGGCGGACTGGAAGGAGCAGATGCGCCGCTCGAAGGAGGAGATCCGGCAGGCCCGCGAGGAGGCGCGCACCGCCAAGCGTGCCGCGCGGGAGGCCCAGGACGCCGCCCGGGACGAGGTGCAGCGCATCGCACGCCGCGTCCAGGAGGAGGTCCAGGACCACGTCCGGCGCGGCGACTGGCAGACCGGAGTCCGTGAGGGGCTGGCGGAACTCACCCGGGAACTGGGCCAGTTCGGCCGTACGTCCACCTGGCCGCCGTACGTGAAGCCCGAACCCGCAGAGGCGCCCGAGTGGGGCGCGGAGGACGCCGCCGTGACCGAGGACCCGGCCCGCGACCTGGAACGCCTGCTGGACCGTTTCCGCGACGACGTCCGCGACGCCGCCCGCGACAACGGCGTGGACGCCGAGCAGTTGCGCGAGGTGCGCCGCCACCTCTCCACCGCGGCGGCCCACATCGGCGTCGTGCTGCGCGGCGGCCGCAAGGACCGGGGCTAGGCAGGGGCCAGGCCGCCGCCGTCCGGGCCCCGCCCGCGGGCGGCAGCCGCCCTGCCGCTTCCCGTCCCCGCCGTCCCCTGCGCGTCCATCGCCCCACCCCGAAGTCCCAGGCCACCACGTCGCTGGACCAGGGTGCCGCGGACCCCGTGATGCCGCAGCCACCAGGGCCCGGCGGCGCCCCCCTCGACAGCGGGGGCGCACGCCGGCGCACGGCCCGCACGTGGGGCCGGCGCTGCCGGGTCCGCTCCTCCGGCCGGCGGAACGCCCCCGGGACCGGGCCTCAGACGGTCAGGACGACCTTCCCGAACAGCTCGCCGCCCGCCATCCTCGCGAAGCCCTCGCGGGCCCGGTCCAGCGGCAGCACGGTGTCGACGACCGGGCGCACCCCGGTGAGCGCGCAGAAGCTCAGCAGGTCCGCCAGCTCGTCCTTGGTGCCCATGGTCGAGCCGACGACCTTGAGCTCCAGGAAGAAGATCCGGTTCAGCTCGGCGGACCTCGGGTCGGGGCCCGAGGTGGCGCCGGAGATCACCAGCGTGCCGCCGGGGCGCAGCGACTTGACCGAGTGGGACCAGGTCGCGGCGCCGACGGTCTCGATGACCGCGTCCACGCGCTGCGGCAGCCGGGCTCCCGGCTCGAAGGCCGCGTCGGCGCCCAGTTCCTCGGCGCGCTTGCGCTTGGCCGCGTCGCGGCTGGTGGCGAAGACCCGCAGGCCCGCGGCCTTGGCCAGCACGATGGCGGCCGTGGCGACACCGCCGCCGGCGCCCTGGACCAGGACGGAGTCGCCCGGGCGCACGCCCGCGTTGGTGAAGAGCATCCGGTAGGCCGTCAGCCAGGCCGTGGGCAGGCAGGCGGCCTCCTCGAAGGAGAGTTCCTTCGGCTTGGGCAGCAGGTTCCAGGTGGGCACGGAGACCTTCTCCGCGAAGGTGCCCTGGTACTTCTCGGTGAGGATGCTGCGGGACTCGTCGGGGCCGACCCCGTGCCCGCTCAGGCCGACGACGGGGTAGACGACGACCTCGTTGCCGTGCTCGTCGATCCCGGCGGCGTCGCAGCCGAGGATCATCGGCAGGCTCTCCTCGCCGAGCCCCACCCCGCGCAGCGACCAGAGGTCGTGGTGGTTCAGTGAGGCGGCCTTGACGGTGACGGTGCTCCAGCCGGGCCGTTCCTCCGGCTCGGGGCGCTCCCCGAGTTCGAGGCCGTTCAGCGGCTGGTCGCGGTCGATTCGGGCGGCGTAGGCAGCGAACATGACCTTGACGCTAGCGCCGCGCGGTGCCCCCGCGTAACCGCGCGGGGATGTGACACGCGCCGCGCGGCGCGGTGCCCCCGACCGGCGGGCACCGCACCGCGCGGCGGCGCGGTCTGCGGGCGTACGGCGGCGCTCAGCGCCGGGCGACGCCCTCGGCGCGGGCGGCCGCGGCGACGGCGGCGGAGACCGCGGGGGCCACGCGCTCGTCGAACGGCGAGGGGATCACGCAGTCGGCGGACAGCTCGCCGTCCACGACGGCGGCCAGCGCCTCGGCCGCCGCGATCTTCATGCCCTCGGTGATGCGGGAGGCCCGCACCTGCAGCGCGCCCGAGAAGATGCCGGGGAAGGCGAGCACGTTGTTGATCTGGTTCGGGAAGTCGCTGCGCCCGGTGGCGACGACGGCCGCGTACCGGTGCGCCACGTCGGGGTGGATCTCCGGCGTGGGGTTGGCCATGGCGAAGATGAAGCAGCCCTTCGCCATCGTGGCGACGGCCTCCTCCGGCACCGTGCCGCCGGAGACGCCGATGAAGACGTCCGCGCCCGCCAGCGCCTCCTCCAGCGTCCCGGTGAGCCCGGCCTTGTTGGTGAAGCCGGCGAGCTCGCGCTTGGCGCCGTTCAGGTCCTCGCGGCCGGCGTGCACCACGCCCTTGCGGTCGGTGACGGCGACGTCCCCGATGCCCGCCTCGACGAGGATCTTGGCGATGGCGACGCCGGCGGCGCCCGCTCCGGAGATCACCGCGCGCAGTTCGCCCAGCGCGCGGCCGGTCAGCCGGGTGGCGTTGCGCAGCGCGGCGAGCGTGACGACGGCCGTGCCGTGCTGGTCGTCGTGGAAGACCGGGATGTCCAGGCGCTCCTGCAGCTTGCGCTCGATCTCGAAGCAGCGGGGGGCGGAGATGTCCTCGAGGTTCACCCCGCCGAAGGAGGGGGCGAGGCGCACGACGGTGTCGACGATCTCGTCCACGTCGGTGGTGGCCAGCGCGATGGGGACCGCGTCCACGCCGCCGAACTGCTTGAAGAGGATCGCCTTGCCCTCCATCACCGGCAGGGACGCCTCGGGCCCGATGTCACCGAGGCCCAGCACCGCCGTGCCGTCCGTGACCACGGCCACGACCTGGGACTTCCAGGTGTAGTCGTGGACCAGCTCGGGCTGCTCGGCGATGGCGGTGCACACGCGGGCGACACCCGGCGTGTAGGCGAGCGACAGGTCGTCGGCGTTGCGCACCGGGACGGTCGCGGTCACCTCCATCTTGCCGCCGCGGTGGAGGGCGAACACCGGGTCCACGGGGCTTTCCGGGCCGTCGGCGTCGGTGCCTTCCATGCGTTCGGTGCTACCGGCGCCACCGGCGTCGTCACTGCTGTCGGTGCGAGGATTGACAATCTCCGCTGCCACTTCTGACCCCTTTGTCCGAATTGTCTATGAGGGTACTACCCCCTACAACAGGGGGTAGGTGGGCTCGGCTTCCGTACACCCGGACTCGAGTGGTCCCGGGCGCGACGGAGGCCGGGCGCGCCGCACGCACGCCGAGGGGCCCCCGGTGAGGGGTGAGGGTCCGTTGTACCGGAAGACGGTTTCCGCTGACGAGTCTGTTCGCCGCCGCAGGGCCTCGCACATCGGGAACTTTTGCGCACGACGCAACAAGTCGTCCGAATAGCGGGACAAGGAAAGTGATGCACGCAACTTCGCGGCACGGCCCCACCGCGGTCCGGCCCTGGTGTACCGGCCTGGTGGGGGTCAGGGGATCGCCCGTTATGCGATTTTGACACATCCGGACACCCAAGAGGACGTGTCCGGATGGCAAGATGCGGAGATCACACGCGTTCGCGACACCCGAACGCGTGTACCCGGAAGATCGGCTGCTCCCAGGATTCCCCGCAGGAGGAACCAGCAATGACCGCACGTACCACCCGTCGCTCGACCGTGACGAGCCGCTTCGCCGCGGTCGGCGCGATCGCGGTCGCCGGCGCCCTCGTCCTCACCGGCTGCGGCGACCAGACGGACAAGGGCGGCTCCTCGTCCGCGTCGAGCGACGCCTCCAAGGCGCCCCTGTTCGACAAGCTGCCGAAGTCGGTGCAGTCGGCGGGCGTGCTCAAGGTCGGCTCCGACATCGCGTACCCGCCGGTGGAGTTCGTCAAGGACGGCAAGAACGTCGGCATCGACCCCGACCTCGCCGACGCCATGGCCAAGCAGCTCGGCGTGAAGGTCGAGTTCAACAACGGCACCTTCGACACCCTGCTGACCGGTCTGCGCGCCAAGCGCTACGACATGGTCATGTCGGCGATGAGCGACACCAAGGACCGCCAGGAGGGTGTGGACTCCTCCACCGGCAAGAAGGTCGGCGAGGGCGTCGACTTCGTGGACTACTTCACCGCGGGCTCCTCGATCATCGTGAAGAAGGGCAACCCGGAGGGCGTCACGTCCCTCGCGGACCTGTGCGGCAAGAAGGTCGCCGTGCAGCGCGGCACCACCTCGCAGGACCTGCTCAAGGCGCAGAAGTGCGACAAGCCGATGTCGATCGAGCCCTTCGACACCGACACCGAGGCGCAGACCCGCCTGAAGGCCGGCGGCGTCGTCGCCGACGTCTCCGACTTCCCGGTCGCCGCGTACGCCGTGAAGACCTCCGGCGGCGGCAACGACTTCGAGCTCGCCGGCGAGCAGGTCGAGGCCGGCCCGTACGGCATCGCGGTCGCCAAGGGCAACACCGAGCTGCGCGACGCGCTGCAGGCCGCGCTGACCGCCGTCATCAAGGACGGCTCCTACACCAAGGTCATGGAGAAGTGGGGCGTCACCGACGGCGCCGTCACCGAGGCCAAGATCAACGGCGGCTCCTGAGTCACGACAGCAAGAGGACTTCCTCCATGTCCGAAGCGAATGACAAGGTCCCGGCCGGCACCCCGGCCGGGACCCCGCCCGCCGCCGCCTCCCGCCCGGAGGCCATCAAGGCGATCCCCGTACGGCACTACGGCCGCTGGATCTCGGCGATCCTGGTGCTCGCCGTGCTCGGGCTGCTGGTCAACGCGTTCGCCAACGCGAACGTGAACTACGGGGCGATCCCGGACTTCCTGTTCGACTCCACGGTCCTCAAGGGCCTGCGGAACACGATCGTCATCACCGTGGTCTCGATGGTCCTGGGCCTGGTCCTGGGCATCGTCCTCGCGGTGATGCGGCTGTCCAAGAACCCCGTGACCTCCTCGGTGGCCTGGGGCTACATCTGGTTCTTCCGCGGCACCCCGGTCTACGTCCAGCTGCTGATCTGGTTCAACCTGGCGCTGATCTTCCCGGTCATCAATCTCGGCTTCTACAAGGACGAGATGAACCAGTTCATGACCCCCTTCATGGCCGCGCTGCTCGGCCTGGGTCTGAACGAGGCCGCCTACATGTCGGAGATCGTGCGGGCCGGCATCCAGTCCGTCGACGAGGGCCAGACCGAGGCGTCGCACGCCCTGGGCATGACCCAGGGCCAGAACCTGCGCCGCGTGGTGCTGCCGCAGGCGATGCGGGTGATCGTCCCGCCGACCGGCAACGAGTTCATCAACATGCTGAAGACCTCGTCGCTGGCCGCGCAGGCCGCCCAGTACGCCGAATTGCTGCGCTCCACCACCGACATCGGCAACACCACCGGCGCCACCGTGGAGATGCTCTTCCTCGCCGCGGTCTGGTACCTGGTCCTCACCTCGGTGTTCTCGGTCGGCCAGTACTACCTGGAGCGCCGTTACGCCCGCGGCACGACCCGCAACCTGCCGCCCACCCCGTGGCAGCGGATCAAGGCCAACCTGGGCACCTTCCGCCGCCCGGAGGTGGCACGATGACCGACTTCAGCAAGGGCGTCACCGGCGCCCATCCGATGGTCAAGGCCGAGGCCGTGCACAAGCACTTCGGCCCGGCCCACATCCTCAAGGGCATCGACCTGGAGGTCGCCCCGCGTGAGGTGTTCTGCCTGATCGGCCCGTCGGGCTCGGGCAAGTCGACCTTCCTGCGGTGCATCAACCACCTGGAGAAGATCAGCGGCGGCCGGCTCTCGGTCGACGGCGAGCTGGTCGGCTACCGGCAGAAGGGCGACAAGCTCTACGAGCTGAAGGACCGCGAGGTCGCCGCCAAGCGCCGCGACATCGGCATGGTCTTCCAGCGCTTCAACCTCTTCCCCCACATGACCGCGATCGAGAACGTGATCGAGGCCCCGGTGCGGGTGAAGAGGGAGGCCAAGGCCGTCGCCCGGGAGCGGGCGCTGGCCCTGCTGGACCGGGTCGGCCTGCGCGACAAGGCCGGGCACTACCCCGCCCAGCTCTCCGGCGGTCAGCAGCAGCGGGTGGCCATCGCCCGCGCGCTGGCGATGGAGCCGAAGCTGATGCTCTTCGACGAGCCCACCTCCGCGCTCGACCCGGAGCTGGTCGGCGACGTCCTGGACGTCATGCGGGGCCTGGCCGAGGACGGCATGACGATGATCGTGGTCACCCACGAGATGGGCTTCGCCCGCGAGGTGGGCGACGCCCTGGTCTTCATGGACGACGGCGTCGTGGTCGAGTCCGGCCACCCGCGCGACGTGCTCACCGACCCGCAGCACGACCGCACCAAGGCCTTCCTCTCCAAGGTCCTCTGACCGCGCGTGCGTGAGGGGCGGCGCCGGACGGCGCCGCCCCTCACGCGTACCCCGCAGCGGGGCACGGATCACTTCAGCCCGAGGACGATCGCATCCGACACCGACCGCCAGACCTCCCGCGCCTCACCGAAGCCGGCCTCCCGCAGGGCCGCGGCATGCCAGGCCGGGGGCAGTTCGTCGCCGTCGGCGTGGGAGCCGTAGATCACGAACCGTTCCTCGGTGGGACCGGCCAGCACCGGGTCGGCCCTTGCGGTGTCCCACCACTGCTCCCAGTCCAGCGCCCCCTCCGCGCGCCGCCGCTCGCGCCGGGACCGCTCCAGCTCGCGCACGGCCGCGTTCAGCCGGGGCGTCGAGGTGTCGGGCATGTGGTCGGCGTTGAGGAAGACCCCGCCGTCGCGCAGCAGGCCCGCCAGCGTCCCGTACAGCGCCTTCAGCGGCCCGGGCTTCAGCCAGTGCAGGGCGGTCGCGGTGAGCACGGCGTCGTACGAGTCGTACGGCAGGGCCAGCGGCCACTGCGGGTCGCGCAGGTCGGCGGTGACGAACTCGACCCTGCGCTCGCCCTCGAAGTGGCCGCGGGCGATGGTCAGCAGCGCCGGGTCGAGGTCCACGCCGGTCGACCAGGCGCCCGGGAAGCGCCGCAGCAGCCGGTCGGAGATGCTGCCGGTGCCGCAGGCCAGGTCGAGCACGCGGGGCTCGGGGCCGACCAGCGCCTCCACCATGTCGAGCATGACCCGGAACCGTTCCTCGCGGTCCGGCAGGTACCACTCCTGCTGCCGGTCCCAGCTGTCCTGCCAGGCCTGCCAGTCGGTCGCCGCCGCGGTGGTGTCGGACATACGGTTCCCCTCCAGTCGTAATACCCTTAGAGCTAGAGCAGTCATTACCGACCTTAGAGCGCACGCGTAAGGACTACAAGTGGAACTCGCCTATTACTCCGACTACGCCGTGCGCCTGGTGAACAGCGAGGAGCCCGAGCGCGGCATCGACAACCTGACCTCGGTCGACGCGGTGCGCGAGCTCTTCGGCCCGTCCAGCCTGGCCGCGGGCCGCGCGGGGGACGCCGACGTGCAGCGGCTGCGCACCGTCCGCACCCGGCTGCGCGGCGTCTTCGAGGCCGCCTCCGAGGGCGACGAGGTGCGCGCCGTCGACCTGCTCAACGCCCTGCTGCTGGAGTTCCCGGTCAGCCCGCAGATCTCCGGCCACGAGTTCCTCGACGAGAGCGGCCGACCCGACTGGCACATGCACCTCGCCGAGCACGCGGCCACGGCAACGGCCTCGTACGCGGCGACCGCCTGCATGGGCCTGGCCTTCCAGCTGACCGACCTCGGCGTGGACCGGCTCGGCATCTGCCAGGCCACCACGTGCCGCAACGCCTACATCGACACCTCGACCAACCGGTCCCGCCGCTACTGCTCGGACCGCTGCGCGACCCGCGCCAACGTCGCCGCCTACCGCGCCCGCAAGCGCCTGGAGAACGAGCGGTCCGCCCTGAGCGGCCTGACGCAGGACACCAGCCAGCCCGCCACGCCCGCCACCGAGCGCTGAACCTCGCGCGGCGGCCGGAAGCGCCCCCGTCCCCGGGCGAGCACCAGCTCGTCCGGGACGGTGCCGAACTCCCTGCTGTCGTTCTCCACGAAGGTGTTGTCGCCCAGCACCCACCAGCCGCCCTCGCGCCGCTCGACGGCGCGCTTGACGATCAGCAGGTCCTGCTGGAGCGGATGCCGCAGCACCACCACGTCACCCTCCCGGACCTCCGCCGCGCTCCTGACGTGCTGCACCAGCAGCCAGTCGCCGCTCAGCAGCGTCGGCACCATCGACGGACCTGTCACCTCGACCAGCTGGTACGGCACGCTCCTCCTCTGCCCAGCCCCGGGCTCGCGCATGCTCAGCCTCCTCCTCCATGCTCCACCAGCCCCAGGGTGACACCAGACTTTTGTCGTAAGCACCAAGGGGCGCCCGAGAAAACCACTCGACAGGGGAGTAATCTCCCTGGTGGAAAGACGATCACGAGGAAGGACAGTCATGCTCGCTCGCCTGTTCGCGCCCAAGGTCAAGGTCAGCGCTCACTGCGACCTGCCCTGCGGTGTCTACGACCCGGCCCAGGCCCGCATCGAGGCGCAGTCCGTCAAGGCGGTCCAGGAGAAGTACCAGGCCAACGAGGACCCGCACTTCCGGGCCCGCGCCATCGTCATCAAGGAACAGCGCGCGGAGCTCGTCAAGCACCACCTGTCGGTGCTGTGGAGCGACTACTTCAAGGCCCCGCACTTCGAGAAGTACCCGCAGCTGCACCAGCTCTTCAACGACGCACTGAAGGCGGGCAGCGCCGCCAAGGCCTCGACCGACCCGGCGACCGGCCAGAAGCTGCTCGACCTGATCGACCAGATCGACGCCATCTTCCAGGAGACGAAGAAGGCCTGACCTGCCGTCGGCGATCCGCGCCCGGTCCGTACGGCCCCACGAGGGCCCGCGCGGACCGGGCGCGGTCGTATGTACGGACCTGCGGCAGGCGGACCCCCCGGGCCGGAGGCAAGGTGACGGCCCGGGGGGCGCTTCCGCGGGGCACCGGCGCGCCGCCCGAGCCGTCACCCGCGCTCCCGCGCGCGCGGACGTCCGCGCTCCGGAAGGCCGGGGGCAAAACCGCGGAAGTCCGTGTGGTGGGCGCCCCCGTCTTGATGGACTCGCCTCCGTGGCGGAACCG
The DNA here is from genome assembly GCF_055635295.1 of Streptomyces sp. NPDC111520. NCBI lineage: Bacteria > Bacillati > Actinomycetota > Actinomycetes > Kitasatosporales > Streptomycetaceae > Streptomyces > Streptomyces sp. NPDC111520. The sequence continues at coordinate 577,944 of NZ_JBVKBW010000006.1, forward strand.
TTCCCGGCAGGCCCCGGGCGAAGGTGCGGGGTGCGGGCTCGGGTCGGGCGGGTGGCGCCGCGGACCGGTCCCCCCAAGGACGGGCCGACCGACGTGCCAGCAGGAAGAATCCATCCCGTGGTGAACGCACTGCAGGAACTGATCAAGCGCCGGCTGGAGCAGCGGGGCTGGTCGTACGGTGAGGTGGCGCGGCGTGGTGGTGTCCCGCGGTCGACGGTGCATCACCTGGCGACGACCGCGCGGGTGACCCGGATGCCGCAGCAGTCCACGCTGGAGGGCCTCTCCCGCGGCCTGGAACTGCCGCCCGACGCGGTGCGCCGGGCCGCGGCCGAGGCCTGCGGCATCCACCTGTACGTCGAGGACGGCACCGGCGCGACCACCGACCCCGAGGTCGCCACCCTCATCGCCAGCGTCCAGCAGCTCTCCGAAGCCGACCGCCGGCACGTCGCCGCCCTCGTCGAATCCCTCCTCCGCAGCTCCACCCCGTCATAGCCGGTCCGGTGCCGCGCCGTCGGACACCGTGCCGCCCGGCGGGCCGGCACCGCACACGGAGCGGCAGCGGCGCAGGAATCGGTCCTGGTCGACCTCGCACAGCGCCGCCATCGGTTCGACGGGCGGCCGGTCGGAGCGGCGCGCCGTCAGCACACCGAGCAGCGCGCGGCCGTACGCCAGGCGCGGCAGTCGGCGCCCCGCCGAGGTGGGCCCGGGCATTCAGCACGCCGCCGGTCTGACGACGCGCAGCCAGCCGATGACCGCGTTGACGGTGGCGTAGTCGAGTTCGGCGATCCTGGCGACGGCGTCCGCGTCGTCGCGGCGGACCGGGACGCCGGCGGCGTCGAGGGCGCAGTGCAGCATGACCTGGTGCGCCTGGGTGGGTGGCAGGGTCTGACCGGGACGGATCTGGGCGCGCAGCAGGTAGGAGATGGGCAGCGGGGGCGTCGGTCGGTCCACGGTCATGCGCGGATTCCCTCGAAGTAGTCGGACAGGGCTGTGGTGAGGTCGAGCCGGCTGTGCCATGCGCGGTGGTCCAGGAGTTCCGTCCGTGCCCGGGCCCAGAAGGCCCCGATCACGGCGTGGTCGTTGCGGTCGGCGACCAGGCCGGTGGGGGGCGCCAGTCCCCGGGCGTGGGCGCGTTCGGTGAAGACGAGCGTGGTGAAGCGCCCCTCGGGCCGGGGGCCGGGGTGCACGGAGTGCTGCAGTACGGCCCTGCTCAGGGCGTCCGCCGCCACGGCCGCCGCCGGCGCGGAACCCGTGCTCCACCCCATCAGCCGCCGGGCGTGGGCGTCGAGGACGATCACGCAGAGCAGTGCGCCCTGGCCGGTGGCGAGTTCGACGGCGTCGGTCACCCAGAGCCGGTCGGGCACCCCGGGGCGGCCTTGGAGCCCGGCGCGCCGCATGAGCAGTTCCACGGTGCCGTGGCTGAGGGACAGGCCGTGCCGCAGGGTGAGCTCCTCGTGGACGCGCCGGTACCCGAAGGTGCCGCGCGAGGCGGCGTGGATGGAGGCGATGAGGTCCGTCAGCCACAGGTGCCGGGCGGCACGGGCCGAGGGGGGCCGGCCGCGCCAGGTGAAGTACCCCGATTCGGAGATGCCGAGGACGCGCGTGGCGGTCCGGATCGGGAGACCCTCACCGGCCATCACCTGCACGGCCTCGAATCGCCTTTTGGGGACACCACATCGCGCAGCAGTTCGGTCACCCGCCGGTGGACGGCGAGTTCGGTCTCCAGTTCGGTGATGCGTTTGCGGGCCGCGGTCAGCTCGGCGGTGCCCACCTGTGGGCGCCGCGGCCTGCCGAGGTGCGGCAGGTGCGTGCGACGCCACTGGTAGATCGTCTGGTCACCGAGGCCGAGGTCCAGGGCGACCTTCTTCACGGGCTCGCCGGCGACCAGCAGGTCGAGGGCCTTGCGGCGCAGCTCGGGCGGATATCGTCTGGGCACTTCATGCCTCCGGAAAGGCCGGTCGTGGTCCCGGGCCGGGGACCCGTCGGGGGTTTGGGGAGGTGAGGGACGTGCCCCCGGCCCGGAAGCGGTGGGGGCGTCAGCTGACGTGGCGGTGCATGGTCACCGTGGGCCGGAACTCCCGCAGCGGACTGGCCCCGGCTCCGGCCGGCACCGCTGCCGCGGCCCGGTCCAGGACGGCCCTGACCTCGGCGGCCAGCGCGTCCGCGCGGCGCTCGATCTCCGCGAGCGGGTCGCCGCACCGCCTCAGCTCGGCCACCCGGCGCCGGATGTCGGCGAGCCGGTCGCGGTCGCGGGCGGTCAGGGTGAGCGGCCGCGGGGTCGCCACGATGAACTGGTAGGCGCCCGCGAAGGTCTGGCATCCCGTGCAGTGCTGGTTGACGGCCCGGCTGATGTTCGTGGCGTTGATCCGCCGGAGGTCGACACCGGAGGTGGTGACGATCTGGAAGGAGAGGGCGATCGACCGGCACGGCCGGGAGGGCGAGCAGCCGACGGATGCGGCGACCGCCCGGTTGTGCGCGGCGGCCGCGACGAGCGGCCCGAACCGGTGGATCGAGAACTCCTCGTCGTACTGGACCGGGTGGGCCCGGTTGGCGAGGGTGTGCGCCTCGTCCACGGCGGCGCCGACGCTGCGGGGGATGTGCGACCCCGGTGCCGCGCCGGCCGGGGCCGCGGTGGCGAGGGCGGCGAGGCCGGCGGTGGTCAGCATGCCCAGCCGGACGGCCTTGCGGCCCACCGTGCTGGTACGGGGCTTTCGGTGCGTCACGGACTTCTCCTGTACGGATGGAAGGGATGTCGGGGAAGGGGGCGTGGGGCCGGCCCGCGTCAGGTCGGCAGGGGCGCGGGGAAGGACACGGTGAAGCTCGGGATGGGGGGTTCCGAGGGCGACGCGGAGTCCGAGGGCGAGGCGGTGGGCGAGCTCGCGGACGGGCTCGGCCCGGCCGTGGCCGTGGTCCGGGTGCTGCTCGGCTCCGGTTCGCTGCGCGAGGCGCGCGGGCTCGGCGACGTGGCGGGCGAGGGGCTGCCGCTCGCCGAGGCGGAGGCGCCGGCCGATCCGGACTCCGAGGGCGACGGCGAGGGCGCGGTCGCCGACGGCTCGCCCACCGCCACGGTCACCGGGGGTGTGGTGACGCTCGGCAGCGGTGCGGGGGCGACGGGGCGCAGGGGCCGGATCTCCGGCACCCCGGGCTGCAGGATGGGGGCGATCGGCGGCTGCGGAGGCAGCGGCTTGGGGGTCACCCCGCCCACCCACGCGGCGCACAGCGCCGCAGCTCCGGCCAGCGTGACCCCGCCGATGAGGAGCCTCAGCCGGAGATTCCCCTCCGTGGCGCGGACGACGTGGCGGACGAGCCGGCCCCCCAGACGCACCGACAGGTACGCGGCGCCGGCCAGGGGGAAGACCAGCATGAGACTGCCGATGACGCCGACCGTCCCGGCGGCGAACTGGCCCTCCGCGAAGGCGGAGCCGGTCCCGGTGAGTTGCTCGACCAGCGACCGCAGGCTCGTCTCGAGCAGGCGCGGCAGGTTCCACAGCACGTAGCCGAGTTCGGCCAGCAGCAGCGGCACCATGGTCAGCACCCAGGTGGTGACGATGATCCGGGCGGAGCGCTTGAGGTCGGAGACCTCGGGGGGCACCGGGCGGCCCGGCAGCATGCTGCGCAGGATCGGCTTGATCTTGCCGAAGATGTCGGGGACGCCGGCGAGGTCACCGAGGATGTAGTAGCCGTCCAGCCGGACGGCCGGCATGAGCTGCTCGATGATCTCGAAGTGGGCCAGGTAGACGGCGGCGAGGAAGAAGGACTGCCCGGTGGCGAAGTAGCCGCCGGCCAGGGCCAGTATGAAGACGACGTTGAAGTAGACGCCGCCGAGGTCGGTGCGCATGCGCCCGCCCCGGCCGATCCGGTAGACGTCGGTGACGTCGGTGTACATCGACGGCCAGATCAGGAAGATGCCGCAGCCGATGGCGCCGGGGCGGGCCCCGCCGTAGCGGCAGGCGGAGGCGTGCCCGAACTCGTGGAAGACGAGCGAGGCCACGGTGAGCGCGAACACCACCAGCATCAGCACGGGCTGTTCCAGCACCTGGAGCACCGGTGTCATCGCCCCGTGCAGCGCGAACAGCCAGATCTCCATGGCGACCGCGGTCCCGAGCACCAGGGCCACCACCAGCGGGCGGTGCAACCAGGCCAGGGAGCGGGCGATCCGGGCGACCTGCCGTTCGCGGAAGATGACCCGGTGGCCCTTGAGGACGAGCAGGAGGTCCGCGGTGGGCCCGGTGACCTCGTCGTCCTCCTGCCCGAAGGGGACGGTGACGCCCAGCGGCTGGAGCTTGTTCTCGATCAGGTAGCGCACGTTCTCGGCGCTGACCTCGCGGCCGAAGCGCCCGCTCACCCGGTGCGAGATGGCCTCGGTGTCGCGCCGCCCGTCGATGGCGCGGGCGACCAGGTACAGCAGCCGGCTCAGCTGGACGACCTGCCCGTCCCCCCGGCGGACGATGTACCGGGGCTCGGTGGTCCCCGATCCCTTGTACTCGCCGAGAAGTTGCAGGCCCGCGCCCAGCCGCGGGACGGGGAAACCCGTGTCGCAGGGGGGTTCCGTCACGTCCGCGCCGTACACCGCCGTCCCCGTGGGGCCGGGGCCGTGAGCAATGTGACTTTCCGTCACCGTCCTGCTCTTCCTCCCGAGACGGACCGCGCCACGACGGGCGCGGTCCGCACACGTACGGGTGTTGTTACTGGCGGATGTTGATGGCCTGGACGGCCTCGGACTGGGCGACCGCGAACGGGGAGAACTGGTTCGCCGCGAGCGACTCGTTGTGGGCGTCGACGTGCGCGATGTTCTTGGTCACGTGCGTGGTCTTGACGAAGCTGAACTTCAGCTTGCCCAGGGCCTCGCGGCCCGGCAGCAGCTCCGCGGACTCGGCGTCGAGCTGGTCCATGTTCATGGGGGGATACCTTTCTCGGTATGCGGAAGGAGGTGGGCCGCGGACTACTGGCGGATGTTGATGGCCTGGGTGGCCTGCGACTGGGCGACCGCGTACGGCGACCACTCGTTGGCCGCGAGCGACTCGTTGTGGGCGTCGACGTGGGCCACGTGCTTGGTCACGTGCGTGGTCTTGACGAAGCTGAACTTGAGCTTGCCCAGGGCCTCGCGGCCGGGCAGCAGCTCCGCGGACTCGGTGTCCAGCTCACGCATGTCGAGCATGGGGGATCCTTCGGACGAGGGGTGCGGACGCGGACCGGGCCACAGGGCCCGTCCATCCACACCGGACGATCTGTCTGACGGCGTTGGACAGTAGCCGGGCACCACGGCCCCGGCAAGCGACTCGGAGCCATGACCGTCCGTCAACAAGGCGTCAGGGCAAGGGAAGAGGCAGGTGGGAGCGCCGGCAGGGGCGTTCCGGACGATCGGGCCCGACCACCGGATGTCACTCGAACGGGTCAATCCGCCCCCTGCCCGATGTGGGGAAGTCCCGGCAGAGGGGGCGAAGCACGACGAACCGGTGGCTATCCTCTCGATCCCCGAGGTGCTTGGGCCCACCAGGCCTCCGGTGAGAGGGGTGCACGTGCTTGTCGTTCAAGGGGCGACCGCCACCGCCGTCGTCCGCCACCGGACCGGAGAGCCGGTGGTCCTGCTTTCCGGCGAACTCCCCGCGGTCCTCACTCCGGCCGCCCTGAACGAACTGCTGAATCTGGCGGCCGCCGTCCTCACGGCCGAGGAGACCGCCCTCTTCCGCAGTTGCCTGACCGCACTGCGTTGCGGGGAGAAACTCCAGGAACGCCGTATCGAGGTCAGCGGCGCCGTCCTCACCGTCTACAGCAGCTGATCCGAACCGAATTCCGGCTATTTTGGATTGCATTTTCCGGGGCGTTTTCAAAAGCCCGTCCCCGAGGGCGACATGCCGGATGCGGATCACCCTGGAGAGTGTTTCCGGGGCCCACCGCGGAGGCTCGGCGAATAGCGACCGGCAAAGCTCAGGAGGGGTTTTGGCCGGAATCCGGGGACAGGACGGGCCGTCGCCCGTTCGGACGCCCGACCCCGTTCGGCGGAATGAATGCGGCACGAGTCCCGAGTAACGTCTGGCGGGCCATCCGGCAATTCACCGAGTTTGAGGAGAAATGCGGTGAGAAAATTCGTTCGCGCTGCCGCAACGGCAGCACTGGCCACGGTGGCCCTGGCGGTCCCCATGACGACGGCGGCGTCGGCCACCCCGTCCCTTTCCGCGTCCGGCGCCTACCGGAGCGCCGGGCACGGCCAATGGGGCGGGGACCACGGCCGCTGGGGCGGGGACCACGGCCGTTGGGGCGGGGACCGCGGTCGCTGCGGGCCACGCCTGTGGGGGTACGGCAGGTGGGACGACCGCTGGGACCGCGGCCGGGGCCACGGCCACGGGCGCGGCTTCACCCACCAGCGGTACGACCGCTTCGGGTTCGACCGCTACCGGCTGGACCGGGACTGCGACTGCCGCTACTGAACCGGCCACCCGTGACGTGGGCCCCCGGGAAGGGGACTTTCCCGGGGGCCCACCCCTGTGCGCATTCCGTTCCGCCCGCCCGGCCGGTCGCTCAACTGCTGTAGACGGTGAGGACGGCGCCGCTGACCTCGATACGGCGTTCCTGGAGTTTCTCCCCGCAACGCAGTGCGGTCAGGCAACTGCGGAAGAGGGCGGTCTCCTCGGCCGTGAGGACGGCGGCCGCCAGATTCAGCAGTTCGTTCAGGGCGGCCGGAGTGAGGACCGCGGGGAGTTCGCCGGAAAGCAGGACCACCGGCTCTCCGGTCCGGTGGCGGACGACGGCGGTGGCGGTCGCCCCTTGAACGACAAGCACGTGCACCCCTCTCACCGGAGGCTTCGGGTCCGCGAACTCGTCCCGAGACTGGAGAGAATATCCCCGCGCTCGCCGCTCTTTGTCCGTTCTGGGTTGCTTCACCACCACACGCCCCGTCAGGCACGGCATGGGCATGGCCAAGCGAACGCCGGGTCCCGGTCAGCGGACGGCGGCAACGGCCAAATCAGCACCCTGCTGCACGAGACGGACCGGGCCATCCGCAGTAGACGGCGGGCGGCGATTGGCGTTGCGATGTTCCCTGCGCCGGCGTGCGCCCCGAAGGGTCAGCCGGACTCCGGACCGGCCTGCGACCGGGACTCCGCGGAGCTGCGGAGGAGGGATTCGACGAGGGCGGCGACGTGCCGGCGGTCGGCTTCGGAGAGCTGCTGCACGCTGGCGATGAGGGTGGCGACCTCGGGGTCGGTGGTCGCGCCGGCGCCGTCCTCGACGTACAGGTGGATGCCGCAGGCCTCGGCCGCGGCCCGGCGCACCGCGTCCAACGGCAGTTCCAGGCCGCGGGAGAGGCCCTCCAGCGTGGACTGCTGCGGCATCCGGGTCACCCGCGCGGTCGTCGCCAGGTGATGCACCGTCGACCGCGGGACACCACCACGCCGCGCCACCTCACCGTACGACCAGCCCCGCTGCTCCAGCCGGCGCTTGATCAGTTCCTGCAGTGCGTTCACCACGGGATGGATTCTTCCTGCTAGCACGTCGGTTGACCCGTCCGAGTGAGATCGAGTCTACAGCGGTGCCACCCGCCCGACCCGGACCCGCACCCCCTCACCTGCACCTTCGCCCAGGCCTGCCAGGCCGGCCGGACCGAACTGCCGCGAAGTGCTTGCCGCGGGGCGGGCCAGGGGCTAGCGTCCAATGTCATCAGACGTCTCGTCCAATGACTATGGACGACGCGGCGCGGACCCGCCTCCGCCCAACCGCCCCACCGGGCTCGCCCGCGAAGGCGGTCCGCCACCCGGAATCCCGACGGCGATTCCGCGCTTCCCCGGGCGGTTTTCTCCGGCGTCGCCAAAACTGCCCTCCCTCCTCCGAAACCCGTACCTTCAACGCTCCGGGGCGCGGTGCGTCACGCCCGGCGGCGGTCACGTCGGACGGAATCTAGAGGTGATCAACGCCCCCGAAACGCAGTTGCCCAAAACTGGCCGCTTTTGCCCCATCCGATCAAGTGATTCAACGTCATGGGCTTTGCTCTCCGCACATGCCGACAGCAGATATATGCATCCTTCGCCGGCTCTCCCCGGCCGGACGCCGTCCGCACGCTGATCACTTGCCGCAGAACCCGGGAGTGGTATGTGCGACGAATTCTGCGGGCCCGCCCTCGCGGCATGGCTCGCTCGAGGGGCCGACGGGCCGCGGCGCCACCTCGAGGAGTGGGCGCGCGCCAGGAACAGGGTGACGCTGCTGCCGGCCGGCCACCGCTGGGACGCCGTCAGGATTCCCGAACGGCCGGGCCACGACGTCCTCGCCCGGCTCCAGGACGGCACCGCGCCCGTCGGGCCGGTCATGTGGGACCGGCGCTGCGGCCACCTGTACTTCCTCGTGCCGCCGCTCGCGGGGGACGTCTGGTCCCCGCTCGGGCTGCGCCTGCTCACCCGGGGAGCGTGGCTCGCCGCGGCCGACCCGCGGCGGCCGGCCCAGCACCCGGCCCTGTGGATCTGCTCCAGGGGCGGCGTCCGGCTCACCCCGCCGGCATGTCTCTACATCGCCTGCCTGGAGGCGCTGACCGCCGGCGCCCGCTTCCTGCCGCGCGTCGCCGCGCCCCTGTGAGACGCCTGCGTCCCGTTCACGCCCGCAGCGCCCGCCCGGCGCGTACGGCACGCACGACGCTCACGGCGCGTACCGCACGTGCGCCGCGCACCATCCGGCGCACGGCGGGATGACGGCGCAGGGCCTCGGCACGGACCGGGCTGCCCCCGGGCAGCCGCAGGCTGGTGAGCCGGCGCCGCTTGAAGTACCGCGCGTGGTCCGGCAGATGACGGCGAAGCCATTCCTCGGCCTCCGGGCGCAGCGCCGGGTGCAGACGCGCCTGCATGCAGTAGCCCACGGTCCGCAGCAGCGGGGCCAGGGTCGCCTCCACCGCCTCCCCGGTGAGGGCCGGGGGCCGGCCGACGAGTGCGGTGTCCCGCTCCAGGTCGGGGAGGGCGGCGTCGACGAGGGTGAGCGGGACCCGGTCGGCGTTCTCGTACGGGGCGATCCGGTCCAGCAGCGGCCCGGTGCCGACGCGGGCGGCGGGGATGCCGTGCAGGGCCGCGGCGGTGACCAGGGCGGCGGAGGAGCACCCGACGACCAGCGCGGGACGGAACCGCGCCAGGAGGACCTCGGCCGCGACGGGGCCGTCCAGCACGGCCAGTTCCACACCGAGCCCGGCGGCGGCCTTGCCCAGCGCGTGCGTCAGGTCCTCGGGCGCGCCGGGGCCGGGGGCGTACAGCAGCGAGGTGTGTCCGGCCGCCACCGCGCCGCGGAGCATCCGCGCGTGCAGCCCGGCCTCCTCCCGCTCGTCGACGAGGCCGCTCGCGGTCAGGTGCTCGCCGAGCAGGAGCGCGGTGTGCCGCCCGGGAACCGGCGGGACGAGGTCGGCCATCCCCTCCAGCGTGCGCAGCAGGACGTCCCGGGGGACGGCCACGGGCTCCACCGCGTGCTCGGCGAGCAGCAACGGGCGCAGCCCCGGCAGCAGGTCGACGTGGAGCAGCCGCACGATGCGGCAACTCAGGCCCGCGGGAAGCCGGTCGGCGGTCGGGCCGTAGCCCCTCGGACCCGGGTCGTACACATGGACCGGGCTCTCGGCGAAGACCTCGGCGACCGAGCGGGCCGGCGGGGCGTCCGGCGCCTCGCAGACGATCTCCACGGGTCCGTCGCCCAGGTCCCAGGCGAGCCGTAGCGCCCGCTCCCACAGGGTCAGGTCCTCCTCGCGGGGTGCCCAGTCCGCCGGGTGGTGCGGGGCGATGGTGGCGTTCCAGGAACGCACGGCGTCGAACTCCGGACGCAGGGCCGCGAAGCCCGGCGTACGGTCGAGGGGCGTGGCGAGCTCGGGGACGGCCGAGACGTCGCTCACCACGAGGAGGCGGCGGCGCCCCCCACGGGGTCCGAACAACCCCGCCCGGATGGCCGCCGTGACGGTCGCCGCCGCGTAGGGGGTGGCGGCGAAGAAGATCTGGGTCATCCACTCGTCCTTCGTGTCACCGCGCGCCCGGCGCGGCTTCCGGTCCGGGGCGCGGCGCTGCCGCTCGTGCATCAGCATCACGGACCGGTTCCTCCCGGTCCAAGCCAGGACGCCGGATATCACCGGTCCGAGTGAGCGGCGGCCCGGATCCGGCCCGGAAGGGTCCGCGGAAAGAACGTCCGCCGACGTGTCGATCCGCGCGCCGCCCGTTCGACGCGTAGGCAGGAGCGGGGAAGGATCCCGCCGTCGCACGAAGAAGGAGAACGCCATGCGTTTCATGTCCCTGATCCGGATCAACGAGGACAACGTCCCCGAGGGCGGCCCCGACGAGCGGCTGATGGAGGAGATGGGCCGGCTCATCGAGGAGATGTCCAAGGCCGGTGTGCTGCTGGACACGGCGGGTCTGCGGCCCACCTCCGAGGGGACGCGGCTGCACTGGGACCACGGGAAGCTGTCGGTGATCGACGGGCCCTTCACCGAGTCCAAGGAGTTCATCGGCGGCTACGCGATCGTCCAGGCGAAGTCGAAGGAGGAGGCCGTGGAGTGGACCAAGCGCTTCCTGCAGATCCACGGCGACGCCTGGGAGATCACCTGCGAGCTGCGGCAGGTCGAGGAGGCCCCGGAGCTCTCCTGAGCGCCGCGGCCGGCCGCCGGTTGCCCTCCCCGGGAGGTGCTGCTGTGATGGGTGGCTGTGACGGCCTCGGCTCCAGGTACCGATGACGCCCGCCGCGCGATCGAGGCGGTGTGGCGGATCGAGTCGGCCCGGGTGATCGCCGGTGTCGCGCGGATCGTGCGCGACATCGGCGTCGCCGAGGAACTCGCCCAGGACGCCCTGGTCGCGGCCCTGGAGCAGTGGCCGGGGGACGGTGTCCCGGACAACCCCGGCGCCTGGCTGACGGCCACGGCGAAGCACCGCGCGATCGACCTCGTCCGCCGCCGGGAGGTCTTCGCCCGCAAGCTCCAGGAGCTGGGCCACTCCCTGGAGGGCGGCCTCGCGTACGAGCCGGACTTCGCGGCGGCGGAGGCGTCCGCCGACGGCGACATCGAGGACGACCTGCTGCGGCTGGTCTTCACCGCCTGCCACCCGGTGCTGTCCACCGAGGCCCGCGTGGCGCTCACGCTGCGGCTGCTCGGCGGTCTGACGACCGCGGAGATCGCCCGCGCCTACCTGGTGCCGGAGGCGACCGTCGCCCAGCGCGTCGTCCGGGCGAAGCGGACGCTGGCGAAGGCGGACGTGCCCTTCGAGCAGCCGCACGGGCCCGAGCGGGTCGAACGGCTCTCCTCCGTCCTGGAGGTCATCTACCTGGTCTTCAACGAGGGCTACTCGGCGACCACGGGCGACGACTGGATGCGCCCCGCGCTGTGCGAGGACGCGCTGCGCCTGGCCAGGGTGCTGGCGGGGCTGATGCCCATGGAGCCGGAGGCGCACGGACTGGCCGCGCTGCTGGAGATCCAGGCGTCGCGCGCGGCGGCCCGCACCGGCCCGGACGGGCAGCCGGTCCTGCTCGCCGACCAGGACCGGCGGCGCTGGGACCAGTTGCTGATCCGGCGCGGCTTCGCGGCCCTGGCCCGCGCCGAGGCGGCGGGCGGCCCGCCGGGCCCGTACACGCTGCAGGCCGCCATCGCCGCCTGCCACGCCCGCGCGCCGCACGCGCGGGACACGGACTGGCCGCGGATCGCGGAGCTCTACGCCGCCCTGGCCCGGCGCACGCCCACCCCGGTGGTGGAGCTCAACCGGGCGGTCGCCGTCACCATGGCGTACGGGCCGGAGGAGGGGCTCGCGCTCGTGGACCGGCTCACCGGCGAGCCGTCGCTGCGCGGCTACCACCTGCTGCCGAGCGTCCGCGGTGACCTGCTGGAACGGCTCGGCCGGCACGCCGAGGCGCGTGAGGAGTTCCTGCGCGCCGCCACCCTGACCCGCAACGAGCGCGAACGCGCCCTGCTGGTGGAACGCGCCGCAAGGGCGAGCCTGGCGGCCGGGGACGGCTAGCTGTATTGACCCGCAGCGTTGTTGACGCGGCTGATCGGGGGCTTGCCTCCGAGTGCGGTGTGGCAGCGGTGGTGGTTGTAGGTGTGGAGGA
>NZ_JBVKBW010000007.1:0-128638 GCF_055635295.1 Streptomyces sp. NPDC111520
TCCGAGGAGATCAAGACCTTCCTCGCCGAGGCCACCGGCGGCGAGGAGCTCGCCGCCGCCCGCGAGCACCTCGCCAAGGCCGCCGTCGACCTGGAAGCCATCGTCGGCAAGATGCTCACCGACCTCGCCGCCACCGAGCAGGACGTCAAGAACATCTACAAGGTCGGCCTCAACACCACCCGCCTGCTGCTCGCCTCCGGCGACGTCGTCGTCGGCTACCTCCTGCTCAAGGGCGCCGCCGTCGCCGCCGCCAAGCTCGCCGCCGGCGCCGGCGCCAAGGACACCGCCTTCTACACCGGCAAGATCGCCGCGGCCAGGCACTTCGCCGCCGAGATCCTGCCCCAGGTCTCCGTCGCGCGGTCCGTCGCCGACGGCGTCAGCCTCGACATCATGGACCTGCCCGAAGAGTCCTTCTGACCCGGTCGTGTCAGTGCGCTGCTCTACGGTGCGCGGTATGAGGCACTGGATACACCAACCGCTCCCGCACCACGAGGAGATCAACGTCGTCTACTTCAGGGGCATGACCCTGGACGCGCTCACGAGGGGACTCCTCGCGGCACGGCGGGTGCCGCTCGCGTACGGCAAGGGCGCCGCGTGGGGGGTGGTGCTGCACTACATGTACGGCTGGAACCACGGCGACGACGACCTCACCGACTACGCGTCGCTGTGCCGGGACGGCGGGGAGCTCGTCGTCTTCACGACGGAACCGTGCCTCGCCAAGGCATTCGGCCCCGACTTCTCGTACCACCGCGAAGGACGCCTGGTGACCTCCTTCAGCTTCGAGTCGCCGGATGACCGGTTCGGCGACGAGCCGGACCTGCTGCTCCCGGCCCTCACCTCGGCGAGACCGGCAGGTCCGGACGCGGACTCCGACACCGGTGACGACGAGGAACGCATCGTGCAGGCGATCGCGGGCTTCCTCGATCTGCCCGAACTCGACATCCCCTGACGCCCCGCGCGCCGTCGCTGCTGCCGAGCGGCTGACGGCCGGTGCGCACACGGTCGGCCCGGGGTCGTGCGCTTCAGCGGAGCCGGGGGCCGTCCGTCCCGCCGAGCCGGCGGAGCGCCTCCAGCGGGTAGGGGGTCTGCCGGCTCCGGCGCTGGAACGTGCGGTTGAAGTCGGACACCACGGCGGTGACCGGCGCGTGCCGGGAGATGATCGCCGCGGCCTCCTCCGGGATGCCGGTGGGGCGCTTGCCGTCCGCGTAGGCGCGCACCAGCTCGTAGCGACCGTCCCGGTCCTCCCTGCTGAATCCCTGCAGGGCGGTGACCAGCCAGTTCACGAGGTAGGTGACGGTGTAGCAGCGGTCGTAGGCCCGGTTCCGGTCGAAGAAGCCGGCCTCGGCCGGTGACAGTTCGAAGGCGGAGGAGATCGCGAGGCCGTAGTCCGCGAAGTAGAGGCGGCGGCCGTCGGTCAGGATGTTCTCGAAGTGGGCGTCGAAGTGCAGGAGTCCGCGGCTGTTCATGAACGAGACGCCCGCTTCCAGTTCCCGCTCCACCATCGCGCAGGCCCGGTCCATGGCCTCGTCGCCCGCTTCGAGCCGGGTGCCCAGCCACTGGTGCAGGTTCTGCGGGATGTACTCCAGGAACAGCGCGACGCTCGCCGAGGACCGCTGGAGAGCCTCGATGCGGCGCCGCACCTGCGGGCTGCCGTCCCAGTAGGCGACGGCTCGGTCCACGTCGGCCAGTTCCTCCGGCAGCGGCGCGGAGTCGGGCAGCACCCGCCAGTGGTACAGCAGGGGGAAGCCCTCGTACTCCGCCGCGAGCACCCAGTTCGTCGTCATGGTGTGCACGGCGAGCTCTCTCCAGGCACCGAAGCCCGGTCCGCCGACGTCGCCGACGCCGTAGTGGCAGCAGTCGGGCATCCCGAACAGGTTCGCCGTGGAGCGCACGTTCTCGGGGAGCGTGTCCAGGTCGGTGAGGGGCACCCGCTTCACGAAGACCGGGGTTCCGGCGACCTCCATCCGGGCCGACGTGCCGCCGATGCCGGACCCGATCGGCACGGCCGCTTCCATCAGGGCGTGCAGGGTGCGATCGCTGCACATCGCCAGGGCCGTGGAGACGGCGCTGTGGACGGTGGTGCGCGCCCCGTGCGACATGTCGGGGTGCTGCGGTGCGGCGTCCATCGGCTGCCGACCTCGATTCTGCACTGGCTGCGCGGTCCCGCCGCGCGGCCTCGTACGGCTCCGCGGTGCGGGACGCCGGATCCGGGCGTCCCTCCCCACCGCACTGTAGGTGAGGATCGACGACGGGACCGGAGGAACCCGATCTCCTCGTCGATCCGGCGGGGCGGCCCTACAACTTCAGCCGTGCCGCGACCGGGAGGTGATCGCTGCCGGTCCCCGGCAGGGTCCACGAGGAGGTCGCGCGGACGCCCCGCACCATGATCTGGTCGATGCGCACCACCGGGAACGAGGACGGCCAGGTGAAGCCGAAGCCGCGGCCGGCCGTGGTCTGGGCGGAGCGCATGCGTGAGGTGACGGGAGCGAGCGACCGGTCGTCCGTGCTGCCGTTGAAGTCGCCGAGCAGGACGACCCGGTGCACGGGATCCGCCGCGACGGCCCGGCCGACCGCGTCGGCGCCCATGTCGCGCTGGTAGGTGGTGAAGCCCGACCGCGGGGTGACGCGGACCGACCAGAGGTGCACCACGTACACCGCGAGCGCGCCGTGCGGGGTGTCGACCACGGTGCGCAGGGTCCGGTCGGTGCCGTAGACGTCGAGCGGCTTCGCCTCCCTGATCGGGTACGTGCTCCACAGCCCCACGCTTCCCTGGACCGCGTGGTACCGGTACGTGCCGGCGAGCTTCGCCGTGTACACGCGTGCCGCGTCGTCGGTCATCTCCTCCAGCGCGAGGACGTCGGCGCCCGACGCGGCCAGCTTCCGGGCGGTGCCCGCGGGGTCCGGGTTGACGTCGCCGACGTTGTGGGCCGCGACCATCAGGTTCCCGCCGTCCGTCCCCTTGTCGAGGAGGAGGCCGCCGAACATGCCCACCCACACGACGGCGGGCAGCACGGCGGCGACCAGTGCCGTCGCGGACCGCCGGACCAGGGCGAGGACCAGGACGAGTGGGACGGCCAGGCCCAGCCACGGGAGCAGCGTCTCCAGGAGGCTGCCGAGGTGGCGGCCGAACGCCCGGTGCCCGTTCGGGACGGCTGAGTGCAGCAGCATCAGCAGCGCGACGGCCACGGCGAGGGCCGCGGTCAGGGCACCTCGGCGCCACCGGTTCGGCCTCCCGCCGCGCGGACGCGGGTGCGTGGTGCCGGTGCCACGCACCCGTGACGAGAACGGTCGTGTCGCAGTTGCTTCGCCCGTCACCGGGTCCAAGGTGCCGTGGTGAGTCATCGAGTCGCCCTGCCGTCCGCTCGTTCCCGCGCCGACTCACGGCCCGGGGTGGCGCGTTCGCCATCCGACGCCGCCCTGGGGCGTGCCCGGGGCCGGGGGGCCCGTGCACGTCCACACCGTGCGCCTGTCGGTCGAGCCTGGGCGGGCCGTGTGATGCCTGCGAGCCCGCTCTGTCACGGGACGGCAACAGCGGGGCTTCGCAGGGGACGGGACGACCCGCGCTCACGCAGGCCCGGTCGGTCAGGCGGCCGGGGCGGAGGCGTCGACGGCGGATTCGGCGGCGGGTTCGGCGGCACCGGCGCGCTCACCCGGCTTCGGCGCCTTCCCCGCCCCCGGCTTGAGGAAGAGGGCGAGGAGGACGCCGAAGGCCAGGGTGGGCGCGATCCATAGGTATCCGGCGGCCGTGGCGTGGGCGAAGGCGTCCAGTGCGGTGTCGCGCAGGGCGGCGGGCAGGTGGCCGATGGTGTCGGGGCGGGCGGCGGCGAAGCCGCGGTCGGCCGGCAGGTCACGGGTGCGGTCGGCGAAGCCGGTGTTGAGGAGGGTGCCGAAGACGGCGACGCCGAAGGCCGCGCCGATGGAGCGGGCGAAGGTGACCACGGCGCTGGCGGCACCGAGATCGGCGGCGGGCACGCTGTTCTGGACGGTGGTCAGCACCACCATCGGCACCATGCCGATGCCGACACCGGTGATCAGGAAGTAGCCGCTCAGCACGAGGGTGCCGGTGGCCGCCCCGATCGTGCCCAGCAGGAGCAGCCCGGCGAGGTTGGCGAGCAGGCCCGCCAGGAGGATCACCCGCAACCGCCCGGCGTGCGCGGCCCAGCGGCCGGCCAGGGACTGGCTGACGACCAGGCCGGCGACCAGGGGCAGCATGTGGACGCCGGAGAGGGTGGCCGAGACCCCGTGGACGATCTGGAGGTAGGTCGGCAGGTAGACGAGCACCGCGAACATCGCGGCGTTGGCGAGGAACCCGATCAGCGAGGAGAACACCACGGTCCGTGAGGCGAACACGGCCGGCGGCAGGACCGGGGCGGCGGCGCGGCGCTCGACCGGCACCAGCAGCACGGCCATGACGACGGTGGCGACGATCAGGCCGACGATGGCCGGCGAGCCCCAGCCCCAGCGCTCGCCGAAGGACGTGACCAGGACCAGGCCGGTGGCGATGGCGGCGAGGAGGGTGGCGCCGGGGTAGTCGACGCGGACCCGGGCGCCCCTGGTGGCCGTGGGCAGCGCCCGTGCGGCGATGGCCAGGGCGACGACACCCACGGGCAGGTTGACGAGGAAGGCCCACCGCCAGGACAGGTGGTCGGTGAAGACGCCGCCCAGCAGGGGGCCGACGATGCTGGCGACGCCGTAGACCGAACCGAACATGCCCTGGTAGCGGCCGCGTTCGCTCGGCGCCACGATGTCACCGACCAGGGCGAAGGTCAGCACGATCATGCCGCCGCCGCCCACGCCCTGCAGCACGCGGGCACCGATCAGCTCGGCCAGGTTCTGCGCCAGGCCGCAGAGCGCCGAGGCGACCAGGAAGATCGCGGCCGAGACGAGGTAGAGCCGCCGGCGGCCGAACATGTCGCCGAGCTTGCCCCACAGCGGTGTCGCCGCCGTCGACGCGAGCAGGTACGCGGCGCTGACCCAGGCGATGTCGTCGAACCCGTTCAGGTCCCGCGCCATCCGGGGCAGCGCGGTCGAGACGATCGTCTGGTCGAGGGCCGCGAGGAGGACCGCCAGGATCAGCGCGCTCATCGCGGCCGCGACGCCACCTGGCGCGGGTGACGGGGACGTGGGTGCCTTCGGCATCGGGACCTGCCTCTCGGGAAGTGGTGCACGGGGCGGCGGGCCGTCCACCGTCCGCGCCGGCCGGCCGGACCGCACGGCCCTGGCATCGCCGGAACTTTATCTGCCACAGAACTGTAGCACTTAACGAGATGACCGCCGCATTGCAGCGGCAATAGTTGTCACAGGTTCCACATCTCGGCGCTGGGCTCCCTGCGGTGAGAGCCGACGCAGCACGCAACCTGGAAACCGTCCTGACCGCCGGAGCACGCATGCCCGCCGCCGATCCCGGCGCGAGCATCGCGGCCGTCGCCGCCGAGGCGGGGGTGGACCGGAGCACCGTCCACCAGCGCTTCTCGTCCCGGGACGAGCTCCTCGCGGCCGTCCACGAGGCCCGCCTCACGGCCGTCGAGCACGCCATCGAGGACGCCCGACGGCCGTAAGGCGCCCGTGGCCGTGGCCTTGCACCGCTACGTCGAGAACGTCATCGCCGTCAACCGCACCTGGCCCGTCGACCTCGCCCGCAGGCTCGCCGACGACGACGTCCACGCGCGGCGCGAGGCGTCCGTCCGCAAGGTGGACGCCTTCCTCGAACGCGAAACCGGCGAATGACTGCTGCGTCCCGGTCTCGCGGAAGGATGGGCGAGTGCGCTGCTCCCCCAGCTCATGCACCTGGTGGCGCGGCAACTGCCCGAGCTGAGTCCCGCGCGGGCCGCGGACGTCGTCGTCGGCACCCTGCTGCACAGCCTGAGCGTCCTGAGGCCCCCGAGGCCCGGACGGGCCCCGGCAGACCCCGGCAGACCCCGGCTCAGCCGGGTACCCCCATGTGCTGCGTGCCGACCACCGACAGCAGCCGCAGCGCCTCCTCGGCGGGAGAACCGGGGTCGGCCGTGTAGATCACGACGCGCTGGTCCCGGTCGGTGATGTCGAGGACATCGCAGTTCACGGTGACGGGGCCGACCAGCGGGTGGTCGAGGGTCTTGCGCAGGGTGGGCTCGGCGCTCACGTCGTGGGCGGCCCACAAGCGGGCGAACTCCACGCTGCCGGCGAGGAGGTCGTCCACCAGGGCGGCCACCTCCGGGTCGCCGGGGTAGCGCGCGGCCGTGATCCGCAGGTGGCGGGCCGCGGCGTGCGCGAACGCCTGCGCTTCGGACGGGTCGTACAGCAGCCGGTCCCGCGAGCGCGGTGCGAGGAAGGCCCGGCGTACGAGGTTGCGCTCGTGCCGGGACAGGACGGAGAAGTCCTCCAGGAGGGCGGCCGCCAGGTCGTTCCAGGCGATCACCTCGTACGTCGCGGAGAGCACGATCGCCGCGGCGTGCGGCAGCCGCCGCAGGAGGTCGAGGATGCTCTGCCGCACCTCACGCGAAGGCCCGGCCGGCGGACCGGGCGGGGCACCGGCGAGGTGGTGCAGGTGGTCGCGTTCGGCGTCGGACAGGCGCAGGGCCCGCGCCAGACCGGCGAGCACCTCGCGCGACGGGCGCGGACCGCGGGCCTGCTCCAGCCGCGTGTAGTACTCGGTCGAGATGAACGCCAGCTGCGCCACCTCCTCGCGGCGCAGCCCGGGGGTACGACGGCGCGGCCCGGCGGGCAGACCCACGTCGGCAGGGGTGATCTGCTCACGCCTGCCGCGCAGGAAGCCGGCCAGCTCGCGTCTGTCCATGCCATCCAGTGTGCAGGGGGCGGCGGAGCCCATCCAGGTACCGGTGGTGTCTGGATCCGCTCCGCTGCCGGACGCAGGCTCGGTGCCATGGACAACGCACAGACCGATCGGTCCCCCCTTTCCGCCCCCACCCCCACCCCCGGCCCTGACACCATGGGCCTGCTGGCCGGCAAGGTGGCCCTCGTCACCGGTGCCGGCCGCGGCATCGGCGCCGCCGCGGCCCGGCTGTTCGCCCGGGAGGGCGCCCGGGTGCTGCTCGCCGCCCGTACGGAGGACCAGCTGCGGGCGGTGACCGAGCAGGTCCGGGCGGCCGGCGGCACCGCGGAGTACGTGGTGTGCGACCTCGGTGACGCGGCCGGTGTCCGGGCCGCCGTCGACGGCGCGGTCGACCGGTACGGCCGGCTCGACGTCGCCTTCAACAACGCGGCCACCAGCGTGCCGCCGGCCCCCATGGACCAGGTGCCCGAGACGGACTTCGACCTCGTCTACACCGTGAACCTCAAGGGTCCGTGGCTGGCCATGTCCGCCGAGGTCGCCGCCATCCGGGCCACCGCCGGCACGGGCGCGATCGTCAACAACTCGTCCGTGGGCAGTCTCAGGGGCAACCCCGCGCTGTCCCCCTACGCGGCGATGAAGCGGGCGGTCAACAGCCTCACCGAGTCGGCCGCGATCACGTACGGCCCGGAGGGCATCCGCGTCAACGCCCTCGCGCCCGGCACCACGCTGACCGAGATGATCCGTGCCTGGGACGAGCGCTCGCCCGGCACCGTCGACCGGCTCAACGAACGCACCCCCCTGCGCCGCGCCGCCGATCCCGACGAGATCGCCCAGGCCGCGGCCTGGCTCCTGAGCGACCGCGCCTCCTACGTGACGGGGACGGTGCTCCCGGTCGACGGCGGTCTGCGGGCGTGATCCGGGCGCGCGCCCCACGCCCGGGGGCATGACCGCGGTGGCGGACCGTCGTGGTCGCGGAGCCTGACGCCGTGGCGCCTCAGACCCCGGAGCGGAGGCCGTCGTCGGGCAGGTGCACGGGCTGGGCCGGCACGTGGCCGCCGCGTTCGAGCAGCGGAGCGGCGGGGGTGCGGTCGATCGACAGGCCGAGGAATTCGGGGCGGCTGTAGTGGCCACGGGCGTCCATCAGGCGCTTGCGCCGGTCGATCATCGTCAGGTCCAGGTCCGCGATCACCTCGCCCTCCCCCGAGGTGAGCGGCTCGCCGATGAGGCTGCCCTCGGGGTCGACGACGGCGGTGAAGAACCCCTGGGAGAACACCGCGGCCGGGGCACCGGTGTCCGCCGCGAGCTGCGCCCGCTGGTCGGCGTCGAGCCAGGCGGTGGCGTTGACGACGAAGGCGGCCGCCTCCAGGGCGTGCTGACGGATGGCCACCTCCATCTGCGGCGCGAACAGCGGGCCGCCGAACGCGCCGGGGAACATGGAAGCGTGGATCTGCTCGCCGTCGGCGATCAGGGCGTAGCGGGCGAGCGGCTGGTAGTGCTCCCAGCAGGCCAGCTGCCCGACGCGGCCGACGGCGCTGTCCACGGCACGCAGCCCGGAGCCGTCGCCCTGGCCCCAGACCATGCGCTCGTGGTAGGTGGGCGTGATCTTGCGGCGGCGCTGGATCAGCGTGCCGTCGGCGTCGAACAGCAGCTGCGTGTTGTAGAGGGAGCCGCCGTCGCGCTCGTTGACGCCGATCGAGACGACCATGCCGGCGTCGCGGGCCGCCGCACCGATCGCATCGGTGTCGGCGGAGGGCACGGTCACCGCCTCCTCCACCAGCCGCAGGTGCTCCCCGGCCATGGCGTAGGCCGGCTGCACGAAGGAGAAGTACGGGTAGTACGGGACGACGGTCTCCGGGAAGACGGCGAACCGGACGCCCCTCCGTCCCAGCTCGTGGATCTTCTCCACCACCTTCCCGACCGTGCCCGCACGGCTGTAAAGGACGGGGCTGATCTGGACGGCGGCTGCCCTCACGGTGGTCATGGTGCGGCTCCTTCTCGCATGCGGCTCAGTGCTCTCCGGGCGGCCCCGCGGGCCGCCCCTCGAGTTACGAGCATATGCTCCTATTCGTGTCGCGGCAACGGCCGCAGCGGCGAGCAGGGGGCGGGTCCGTGCCACGCGGGCCCGCGGCCACCCCCTGCTCACACGCTTCAGTCCTCGGAAACCCAGCAGTCCTCGGCACCGATGCCGGTGAGGTCGCACAGGGCCACACCCGCCTCGCCCCCGGAGGGACGCTGCAACAGGACTTCGGCCGCCGCACGCGTCCCCACGTCGAAACACGTGGGGTTCCGCTCCACCAGCACGCCCAGGTCGCGGACCGCCCGGAGGACACGCCGTCCTGCCGGGCCGCTCCGACTGCGAAACCGCCCACGGCAAGGGTGACGGCCCCTGCGGCACCCAGCGCGATGAACGAACGTCTCATCGCGCGGAATGCCATCCACCCAGGTCGCGGGTCGCTCGGAGATGACCACGCCCTCGGGACACGGCCCCCGACCGGCCGTGTCAGGCCTCCGGGACCGTGGCCGGCGTCGTCACGACGGCCTCCCCGCGCGGCGGCGCCGGCGGATGGGCGCGGACGAAGCCGCGGGCCGCCGCGAGTTCCTCGCGCGTGGCGGCCTCGATCGCGTCCAGGTAGGCGTAGGCGTCCTCGCCGATCGGCACGCGCACGAGTGCCGGCCGAGCCGCGACCAACCGCAGGACGTGGGTGGCGAACGCCTCGGGACGGCCGAGCTCAGGACTGCCCGCCATGGCCCGCAAGCCCTCCCGCACCTCTCCCGTGCTCTCCCGGTACGCGGGAATGCGGTCGGCGGACTCGGTCACGGCCGAGCCGTAGTGGGTGGCGAACTGACCGGGCTCGACCGCGTGCACCCTGATCCCGAAGGGTGCCACCTCCGCCGCGAGGGCCTGCGTCATCCCCTCCAGCGCGTACTTGCCCGCCACGTACGCGGACAGCCCCGGGAGCCCCATCCGCCCGGCCAGGGAGGAGACGTTGACGATGTGGCCGGAGCCCTCGGCGCGCATCAACGGGAGGACGAGACGGCTCAGCCGCCACGGCGCGACCGTCAACAGATCGAGCTGGGCGCGCAGTTCCCCGTCGGACACCTCCTCGACCGCGCCGAACAGCCCCGCCCCGGCGTTGTTCACCAGCACGTCCACCCCGCCGAAGCGGTCGACCGCGTGCGTCACCGCCGCCTCGCACTGCCCGGGGTCGCACACGTCCAGCGCCACCGCCGACACCCGGTCCGGGTACGCGGCCACCAACTCCCGGAGGGAGGCCGGCTTGCGCGCGGTGGCGATCACCAGATCACCGGCCTCCGCCACCGCTCCCGCCAGCGCCCGCCCCAACCCCGACGAACACCCCGTCACAAGCCAACGCCGCGTCATGCGTCCCCCCGATGCCGGTCACCCGCGACGGTCCGTACCGCCGAGAGCGACCATGACAGCCGCGACCGCCCACCAGAAGGAGCGTGCGGAGGCACAGCGGGAGCACGCGCAGGCGCACCGGACGTTCCCCCGGACCCACGGAACGGACGTTCCGGGGAGCCGTGCCCTAGCCGGGCCGTCCCCGGTGAATGGTCTCGACTGCGAACACCGGATCCAGGGGTTCGACGAGCGTTCTGGCCGCGATGTCCCCGAGGCCCACGGGTACGCCACCCTGCTGCAGTCCGCTCACGTATGCGAGGGCCTGGGCAGGTGACAGCACGGGCAGCCTCTGCCGCAGGGTGCGCACGGCATGGATGCGTCCTCGCGCGGCAGCGACTTCGCCTATCTCGTCGTGCAGGTCGTCCACCGCGGTACGGGTCGGCAGCCCGCGGATGCGGGCGCGGTAGTCGGCCTCCCAACGACCTTCCCTTGCGGAGACGACTCCGATCCGGTGCAATCCTCCGTCGACGCGGTCGACCAGGTAGGGCCCGTTCCCGACCAGCGCGGACCGCGTGTTCCCGGTGCGTAGGTACTCCTCGGACTGCCAGCCGACGATCCAGACCAGTTCGTGTTCCCTGACACCCGAAACAGCCGTGCGCACCGCGCGCGGATCGATCGCCGCACACTCCTGGTCCTGCCGTGCCAGCTCTGCCTCGACGATCCGGACCGCGGACTCCCGTTCGATCACCCGCACATCCTCGCGCGCCCGCTCGAACCGGGCCAGCGGATTACGTCACCGTCAGCGGGCGGACCGCCCGGCGCCTAGGCCTCCCCCGGGCCCTTCCCCGGACGGGGGTCCTGGGGGCGGATCGAGTGCTCGCGTTCGGACGCGAGGCGGCGGATGCGCTTCGTACGGCCCGCGGACGCGAGGCGGGTGAGGACCGCGGGCTCGGGCGAGGACGTGGCGAGGCCCAGCTGGAGCCAGTCCGACCACGAGTCCTGGACCGCTTCGTCGACGAGCAGGGCGGTCACCGACGCGCCCTGCAGGAGGCCGAGTTCGCGGGCGCGCCGGTCCGCGTAGGCCCGTTCACGGTCGGTGCCGAGCCGGGCGGTCCAGGCCGGGCGGTCGGAGGGCGGGAGGCCGCCGAGGACGTGCAGGACGATGCCGAGGGCCACGCTCGGGTCGGGTTCGACGGCCACGGCGTCGTACAGGTCGGGCAGACACGCCGGGTCGTCGAAGGCCCGCCGGTACAGCGCCCATCGTTCGTGCTCGTCGTGAAGGACGCCCGAGAGGTCGCCGGGGGCGGCGCCGAGGCGATGGGCCAGGGCCGCGGTGACCCGCTCCAGGCTCCCGGACACTCAGTCCTTCCCCGGACGGGGGCTGTGGCGGCGGCCGAGGGATGAGGCGGCCACCGAGTTGTGCACGGTGAAGGCGATGGTGCCGGGCAGGTAGCGGTCCTCGGACCACTCCACCGGGGCCCCCTCGGGGTCGGTGGTGCGGCGCCGCTCGCGCAGCAGGACCTGGCCGGGCGGGCAGTCCAGGAGGCGGACGTCGTCGGCGTCGGCCCAGGCGAGGTCGATGGTGTGGTCGGCATCGGTGAACAGGACGCCGTGGGCGACCAGGGCCTCGGTGTGGGAGACGGTGTCGGCCGGCAGTTCGGCCACCAGGGCGCCGATCCGGGCCGGGTAGAGGGAGCGTTCGACCATCACCGGCTCCCCGGACAGCGTCCGCAGCCGCAGGACGAGGAAGACCTCGGCGCCCTCCTCCAGGCCGAGCTGGCCCGCCTCGGAGGGTTCGGCGGGGCGTCGCACCACGCTGTCCACGCGGCCGCCCGGGGTCTCCCCGATGGAGCGGGCCCAGTTGGTGAAGCTCAGCAGTTCCGAGAAGCTCTGCGCCCGCGGGCCGCCGAGCACCGTGCGCCGGGTGCCGCGGCGCGAGGTGACCAGGCCGTCCGAGCGCAGTACGGCCAGCGCGTGCCGGACCGTGCCGCGCGAGACGCCGTAGCGCTCGGCGAGGGTTCCCTCGGGGGGCAGTTTGGTGCCGGCGGCGTACTCGCCCGCGATGATCGCCTCGCGGAGTCCGGCCGCGACCTTGCGGTAGCGCAGCTCGCTGTCCGGGGTGCCCTGCTCCTGCCGCACCGTGGTCTCCTGCGCTGCTCGTGCCGTGCGGGCCGCGCGCGCGGCCGGATCCCCCCGACCCTACCCGGAGGGGGCGGGGTGCGGGCGGCTGCCCGTACCCCGTCCCCTCCGGCGCGCCTCACGCGGAGTGGACGGTTCCCGCGTAGCGCTGGACGAAGCGGGTGCCGGTGCCCGCGGTGACGGTCACGTCGTAGCGGCCGCCGTCGGTGCGCCAGGTCACCCGGGTGCGGTCGCCGGGGCGGACCCACACGGTCTGCTCCTTGCCGGCGAAGTCGTTCGGCGTGAGCGTGAACGCCGCCTCGGTGCCGCCGTCGTTGCGCAGGTAGAACTCGACGGCCGCGTTCTCCGGCCGCCCGTCGTGCCGCAGGGTCGCCGTGACCGCCGGGACGGCCACGTCGTCCTGCCCGTCGGGGACGACCGTCCCGGAGAAGCGGCGGACGAAGCCGTCGGCGCCGTGCACGGAGAAGTCGTAGCGGCCGTCGGTGGCCGCCGCGTCCCACTCGTAGGTGCGCGTCGAGCGCGGCGGCACGGTGAACGGCGTGCCGGTGAAGGGCAGCGCCGTGTTGGGCAGCACGGTGAAGTGGTAGCCGACGGTGCCGTCGTTGGTGAGCCGGCAGATGACCTTGCCCTTCGCGCGGTCGACGGTCACGTCGGCCCACGGCCGGTACGGCAGCGGGCGGTGCGGCCGCCGGCCCTCCTCCTGCCCGGGCATCTCGGAATGGTCGGGCACCTTCACCGCGGGCAGCGCGTTGCCCGCGTCCGCCTTGGCCATCAGCGCGACGGTGTCCGGCAGCCGGGGGATGCTGTAGTCGGGCCTGGTGAAGTCGAAGCAGCTGGTGAGGTCGCCGCAGACGGTGCGCCGCCAGTCGGAGATGTTGGGCTCCTTCACCCCGGTGACGCGCTCGAGGAAGCGCACCACCGACGTGTGGTCGAACACCTGGGAGTTGACCCAGCCGCCGCGCGACCACGGCGACACGACCCACAGCGGCACCCGGCTGCCCAGGCCGATGGCCTTGCCGTTCGCGAACTCGTCCTTGGTGCCGGGCTCGGGGAACGGCGGGATGACGTGGTCGAAGTAGCCGTCGTTCTCGTCGTACATGAGCAGGAAGACGGTGTGCTTCCACACGTCGGGATTGGAGAACAGCGACTGCAGCGCCGTGTTGACCCAGTGGGCGCCGTAGTCGGGGCTGGCCGCGGGGTGTTCGCAGAACAGGTACGGCGCCACCAGCCAGGAGACGGTGGGCAGGGTGCCGTCCTTGCAGTGCTTGTCGAACGCCGTGAGGTCGAACCTCGTCATGGCGTTGATGTAGCGCGGGTCGTCCTTGGGGAACTCGTGGAACTGCTTGAAGTACGACAGCGCGTTGTCGTCGTAGTCGCCGTCGCGGTCGTCCGACCCGTCGGGGTTGTGGTAGACGCGCCAGGTGACGCCGGCGTCCTGGAGGCGCTCGGCGTACGTCGTCCAGTCCGCCACCGGGTTGCCCGTGACCGGGGTGTTGTCGGTCCAGGGGCCGGTGGTGCCGTCGACGCCGGGACCGGCGGTGCCGGTCCACAGGTAGAGGCGGTTGGGGTCGGTGGGCCCGTTCAGCGAGCAGAAGTAGCCGTCGCAGAGGGTGAAGGCGTCGGCGAGGGCGTACTGGTAGGGGATGTCCTCACGGGTGAAGTAGCCCATGGTGCGCTCGCCCTTGGCGGACACCCACTTGTCCATGGCGCCGTTGTTGACGGCCGAGTGGCCGCTGTCCCAGTCGTGCGGGAGGCCGCCGGCGTTCTGGGCGTTGTACTTGGTGGTGTCCATGCGGAACGGCAGGAGGTGGCCCTCCTCGCGTCCGCGGGCGGGCTGGCGGAACACCGGGTCGCCGTTGGACAGGACGGCCGCCTGGCGGTCGCCGAAGCCCCGTACGCCGCTGAGGGTGCCGAAGTAGTGGTCGAAGCTGCGGTTCTCCTGCATGAGGATCACCACGTGCTTGACGTCCTCGATGCTGCCGTGCCCGGGGCCGTGCCCGGTGGCCTCCGCGGTGGCGGGGAGGCCGACCGCTGCGGCGGCTCCGGCGGCGGTGCCGATGAAGGCCCGGCGGCTGAACTCGGTCATGGGTGAATGTGTCCTTCGGGTCGTTCGGGGGTCAGCCGCGGGCGGACAGGGAGAAGGTGACGACGGCGGCCGCGTGGTCGGAGGGCCAGCCGTTTCCGGCGGCGTCCGGGACGGGGCGGGGCCAGCCGGTGACCAGGGTGTGCGCCTCGACGACCTTGAGCGGGCCCGCGTACTGGACCTGGTCGACGCGGTCCTGGGGTTCGGCGCCGCCGCCCTCGTGCTGCGGCCGGACGGGCGACCAAGTGGTGCCGGGGTCCTTCACGGGGTTGGAGTGCTCGGCGCGGAAGGCGTCGGTGAGGCCGGCGTCCTCCAGGGCCTCGGTGACGGGCCAGCGCAGCCGGCCGGTGCCGCCGTGCGCGGACGACGTGCGGCTCGTCCAGTCGCGGTGCGACGGCGAGGCGAGGCCGGCGGCGAGGACGACCGGACCGCGGGAGGCGATGTCCCGGCGCATGGCGGCGACCAGGGCCTGCGTCTGCCGGTAGCGCACGGTGCCCTTCTCGGCGGCCTCGACCTGCGCGGCGGTGCGTCCGGCGAGCACGGCGTAGGGCCCGTAGTCGGCCTCGTCCAGCTGCGCGGTCCACAGCCGTACGGTGCGGTCGCCGGGCAGCCGCAGGGTCGCGGCGGCGGCGGGAAGGGAGGCGGTGGGGGCGAGGGTGTCGGTGAGCGGGTGGCGGCTCACGATGCCGAGGCCGCCGGCCTGGTGGGCGTGCCAGCCGAGTGCGGCGGCGAGCCGCTGGGCGCCGTCGTCACCGCACTCCTGGAGCGCGACGGCGTCGAGGCCCTGGGTCAGCACGAGCCGCAACTGCTTCTCCAGCGCGCCGTCGACGTGGCCGCCCGCGTCCCACAGGTTCAGTGCGGCGACCTTGAGCGTCAGCCGGTCCTTGCTCGTGCGGACCGGCACCTGCACGGTGACGGTGTCGCTGCCGGTGGCGCTGTCGGTGACGGAGACGACCAGCCGGCCGGGCGTACGGGGCGCCGTGGACGGGGCCTTGCCGCTGACGGTGCCGTCCGCGGCGACGGCCAGCCAGGGGTCGCCGCCGGCGCGCCGGAAGGTGGCGCTGCCCTCGGCGTTGCCCTCGGGCCGGATCCACAGGCCGCCGAGTGCGACGGAGAAGGCGGTGCCCGCGGTCTGCGCGGCGGTGGTGACGGCGTCGACGGCGGCGTGCGGGCGCGGGATGACGGGGCGCGGCACGAAGCTGAAGGGGGCGGTGCGGGCGAGGATGCCGTAGCCGTCCTTGGCCAGCAGGTAGGCGGTGTACGGGCCGCCGCTGAGGCCGGAGGTGTCGATGGTGATGTCGCCGGACGCGGCGGGGGTGTACTCCCAGGCGAGGGAGGCGCCGTTGCCGGGGACCCGGTCGCCGTCGTAGACCCCGATCCAGTTCTTGGGGTGGGGCGCGTCGGTCGTCCAGTGGAAGGAGAGCTTGTCGCCCTCGAACGGCTTCGGCGTCCGCAGTTCGACGGAGTCGCCGGTGGGCGGGCCGGCGAAGCTGAACGGCTCGGTCTTGGCGAGGACGCCGTAGCCGTCCTTGGCCAGCAGGTAGACGGTGTACGGGCCGCCGCTCAGGCCGGAGGTGTCGAGGGTCGTCTTCCCCGACGTTCCGGTGACGTACGTCCACACCAGGGAGCCGGCGCCGCTGCCGGGCTGCCGGTCGCCGTCGTAGACGCCGATCCAGTTCTTGGGGTCGGGGGCGTCCGTCGACCAGGTGAAGGTGAGTTTGTCGCCGCGTTGCGGAGGCGTCGTGGAGTCGAGCGCGACGCTGCTCCCGGATGCGGCGACCTGTGAGAGGGATGGCACGGTGTTGGGTCCTCTCCGCCCCGGCGCCGCCGCGGCGGCGTACGGGTGGGCAAAGTTGTCTAGATAACTTCGCTCCCAGCAAGCCGTCCCATGGCGACGAACCCGTGAACGACGGGTGGCCGCCGACCGGGAATCTGGCGGAAATCTGAGGATCATGCACAGGGTGGCGCGGGCCGTCCGCCGCCCCCCGTAACCCTTCTGAGCAGCGGTGTCACGGACAACGGGGCGCCTGCGAGGACTTTCGCGCACGGAGCGGCGGCCTCCCCCCGGACTGCGGCCCGGGGGAAGGCGGCGTCATGCACCGTTCAACGGTGCACACTCCGTTGCGCGCAGGGCGGCTCGTTCAGCAGCTGAGGTTGCCGCCCGGGGCGACACCCAGGATCTGGGTGAAGCGCTGGTAGTTGTTGACGCGGCTCTGCACCTGCGCGGGGTTGCGGCCGTCGCATTCCAGGGAGCCGTTGATGGAGCGGATGGTCTGGCCGAAGCCGGCCTGGTTCACCATGGCGTTGTGGGGGGTCATGGTGCCGGGGCCGCTCTGGGTGTTCCAGTACCACAGGCCGGTCTTCCAGGCCACGGCCGCGTCCTGCTCGACGAGCCAGGGGTTGTGGAGCAGGTCGATGCCGAGGGCGTCGCCGGCGGCCTTGTAGTTGAAGTTCCAGCTGAGCTGGATCGGGCCGCGGCCGTAGTAGGCGGCCTGGCCGGCGGGGCAGCCGTAGGGCTGGCTGGTGTCGCAGTAGTGCGGGTAGTTGGCGGTGTTCTGCTCGACGATGTAGACCAGTCCGCCGGTCTCGTGGGCGATGTTGGCGAGGAAGGCGGCGGCCTCCTGCTTCTTCACCGTGTCGCTGCCGGTCTTGGCGAAGCCGGGGTAGGCGGAGAGGGCGGCGACCAGTCCGCTGTAGCTGTAGAAGGAGTTGCGGCCCGGGAACATCTGGTTGAACTGGGCCTCGCTGACCACGAATCCGGAGGGGTTGCCGGGGTTGCCCGGGTCGGTCGTGCCGCCGCAGGTGCCCTGGTCGGCCCAGACGCCCCACTGGCCGGTCGTGCCGGGGGTCTCGCCCTGCGTCCACCACTTGGCCTGCCAGTTGTGTCCGCCGTAGGAGGCGGTCATGCCGCCGGTGTAGACGGCGCCGGCGCTCCACGCCGCGGCGCAGGAGGCGGCGGAGGCCGTGCCGGCGGGGAGGGCCACGGCCAGGCCGGCGGCGGCCGTGAGGGTGGTCAGGGCGGCGAGGGTACGTCGCATCACCGTAACTGCTCCTTGTGTGGGGGGAGTTGTCGCGCTTCGCACTGAGCAATGAACCGGATTGGCCTATACCTGTCAAGGTCTAGACCAACATCGCCCGCCTGCGGCCCGACCGGCCTCCGGCCGCGCTCCCGCCGCGCTCCCGCCGCGCGCTCCCGGTCCGGCCCGCACGGCGGGCGGCCGACGTGCAGGGGGCGGCGGGCAGGCGAACAATGGAAACGGCGGAGGCGGCGTCACACGCACGAGCTGGGGTGTTCGGCCATGGGCGGCATTGACGAGCAGGCCCTCCGGAGCCTGCGGGAGACACTGAGGGGCCCGGTCACCGCGGTGGGGGACCCGGGCTACGAGGAGGCCCGCGGCGTCTACAACGCCATGATCGACAGGCGTCCGGCCGCGATCGCCGGATGCGTCGACGTGGCGGACGTACGGACCGTGCTCTCCTTCGCCCAGGACACCGGGCTGCAACTGGCCGTACGCGGCGGGGGACACAGCGGTGCTGGACTGTGCGTGGTCGACGACGCGCTGACGCTCGACCTGACGCCGATGCGCTGGGCGTACGTCGACCCGCGGACGCGGACCGCCCGCGTGGGCGGCGGGAGCCTGCAGGGCGACCTCGACCACGCGGCGCACGCCTTCGGCCTGGCCACCCCCACCGGGACGGTGTCGACCACCGGGCTCGGCGGTCTCACCCTCGGCGGCGGCCACGGGCACCTGACCCGCGGGTACGGGCTGACCATCGACAACCTGCGGTCAGCCGATGTGGTCCTCGCTGACGGGACGTTCGTCACCGCGTCGGAGGACGAGCACCCGGACCTGTTCTGGGCCCTGCGGGGCGGCGGCGGCAACTTCGGCGTGGTCACCGAGTTCACCTTCGGGCTGCACCCCGTGGACACGGTCGGCGTCGGCCTGACCGTCTGGCCCGTCGACCGCACCGGCGAAGTGCTGCGCTGGTACCGGGAGTTCCTCCCCGCCGCGCCGGAGGACCTCAGCGGCTTCCTCGCCCTGCTCACGGTGCCGCCCGGGCCCCCCTTCCCCGAGCCGCTCCACGGGCGGAAGGCGTGCGGCGTGGTGTGGTGCCTCACGGGCGAGCCCGAGGAGGACCGGCTGGCGCGGGCCCTGGCCGTCGTCGAGGAGCCCGGCCCGCCGATGTTCCACTTCACCGCGCCCATGCCCTACCCCGCCCTGCAGAGCATGTTCGACGGGCTGTTCCCGAAGGGGTTGCAGTGGTACTGGCGCGGCGACTTCTTCGACGCGATCACGGACGAGGCCGTCGCCGTCCACGAGGAGTACGGCCGGAAGCTGCCCACCGGCCTGTCCACGATGCACCTCTACCCGGTCGACGGGGCGGCCCACCGGACCGGCGGCGACGGCACCGCCTGGGCCTACCGGGACGCCGTGTGGTCCGGCGTCATCGCCGGGATCGACCCCCTGCCCGCCAACGCCGGGGCGGTACGCCGGTGGTGCGTCGACTACTGGACCGACCTGCACCCGCACTCCATGGGCGGCGCCTACATCAACTTCCTCGGCGAACAGGAGGGCACCGACCGGGTCCAGCACACCTACCGCGGCCACTACGACCGGCTGGCCGCGGTCAAACGCGCCTACGACCCCCACAACTTCTTCCGCGCCAACCAGAACATCCCGCCCGCCACCACCTGAGCGGGCAGGGCGGCCGGAGGGCCCGCGCTGGACGCACGGCACGACGTGCCAGGGTTCCCCCGTGACGTTCCACGAGGACCTGAGCCCCTACACGAGTCGCCCGAGGACACCTTCTGGGAGGGCGAGGGCACCCGCGTCGTCTCCTTCACCCCCCGCTACCGGCGGATCAACATCGGATGGCTGACGGCGGAACACCCCCACACCGTCGGCCCGCCCCCGCCCGGATTCGTGCGGCGACTCGGCCGCGTCCTGCACGGCCAGTACGTCAACGCCACCCTGGGCTGGCACGCCTGCGAACTGTGCGAAGCCGCCGGCGACGTGCGGGGGGCGCCCCGCGGCAGCAGCGAGATCCGCGTCCCGGCCTCACCGACGGAGGTCTACGCGGCGCCCTTCCTCATCGGCCACCACGTACAGGCACACCGCTACCTCCCCCCGCGGCCCTTCGTCGAGGCGGTGTCCGCCCGGCACGACACCTGGCGCGACGGCCCCCCGGCCCCGTGGCTCCCCGACGACGCACGGCGACTCGACTTCGAGGCCGGCGACTGAGCGGGCGGTGTCACGGGCGCCCCGTCACGGCGTGCCAGGCGTCGCCGTTCCCGGCTCCCGGGTGGCCTCGGCCATGAACTCCCGTGCCCGCGCGACCACGCGGCGCGCCTCGGTCCGGGAGAGACCTATGATCTCGGCGATCTGCGCGTACGGGAAGCCGAAGGCCTCCCGCAGCACGTAGGCCGCGCGCTCGCCCGGCGTGAGTCCGTCCATCAGCGTCAGCGTCGCGACGTCCAGCGCCTCCCCGTTCCCGGCGCCCACGGTGGGGTCGTCCGCGGTCGGCACCGGATCCGGCAGCCAGGGGCCGACGTAGCTCCGCCGGCGCGCCCGGGCGGAGTGCAGCTCGCCGATCGCCAGTCGGGTCACCATCATGACGAGGTGCGCGTCCGGCACCTCGGCCGGACCGGCGCTCCGCCGGCGCGTCCAGGCGTCCCGCAGGACGTCCTCGGCCTCGCGCACGCTGCCGAGCATGCGGTAGGCGATCCCGAACATCAGCCTGTGGGCGTCGTCGAACGCGGCGTCCGCTTCCCGGAGCTCCTCCGGGACGACGTGCGGGTCCTCCTCGGGCGGCCGGACGGGCCGGGATGCGGTCGACGAGGTCGTCTTCAGGCCGGACGCGGACATCGGGGACTCCTCTGGGTGGACGGCGCCCGTGGAGGGCGATGGCTCCACCCTCCCTCCGGGGCACCGCCCGCCGCGCCCCGGAAGTGCGTGGTCCGGTGCGTGGTCTCCCCCCGGGGTCTCGCCCGGGGGGGGTCCGCACGGGGACGGTACTCAGCCGGCCCGCACCGACCGGGCGTCCCCGTCGTCCCCGTTGTCCCCGTCGTCCGTGCCGTCCGCCTCCGACAGGGCGCCCCGCAGGGCCCGGCGCGAGCCGATCCCGAGCTTCATGTACACCTTCCGCAGGTGCCACTCCACGGTGTGCGGGCTGATGAACAGCTCCGCGCCGATCTCCGGGTTCGTCATGCCGCCGGCCGCGAGCGTCGCGATCTGCGACTCCTGCGGTGTCAGCGCGCTCGCCGGCCCCGCCTCCCGCACCCGGACGCGCTCGCCGCAGGCCAGCAGCTCACGCCGGGCCCGCTCGGCGAACGCCTTCGCCCCCATGCCGTCGAACATCCCGTGGGCCGTGCGGAGGTGCTCCCTGGCCGACGAACGCCGGCGGCTGCGGCGCAGCCATTCGCCGTAGAGCAGGTGGGCACGTGCCAGCTCCACGGCCACCACCACGCGGTCGCGGCCGAACTCCTCGATCGCCGTCCGGTACAGGGCGTCGGCCTCGTCGCCGTCGGTGAGGAGCGCCCGGCTGCGGGCGGTGACGCCACGGGCCCACCCGGAATCGGCGGCGCGGGTGAGCTCGACCAGCCGGTCGAGCGAGGCCCGGGCCTGATCGGGCTCGCCGCACCGCGTCGCGGCCTCGACGTGCTCGACCAGCGACAGGCCCGTGAAGTTGAACCCGTCGTGCTCGATGCCCGTACGGGCGGCCGCCAGGGCCCGGTCGTAGCGTGCCAGGCCGTTGAACAGCACGCCCTGGATGTAGCCCGTGACGCCCAGGAGGGAGACCTCGCCGCGTTGTACGGCCCTGGCCTCGGCCTCCTCGATGAATCCGGCGGCGGCCTCCTCGTCGCCCCGCCACGCGGCCAGGACGAGCGTCGCGTACGTATGCGGGGCGTGGCCGGTCGCGGCGGCGATCGCGTCGGCCTCGTCGATCATGCGGGCCGCCTCGGCGAAGTCGCCGGTGTGGATGTGCACCCCGCTCGCGTAGATCAGTGCGGGCGGCAGTGCGCCGAGCGCCCCGATGTCGCGGGCCAGGCGCACCGCACGCGTGGCCAGCGTGTCCCACGCCGTCAGGTCCCAGGCGTAGTGGATGAACGCCTCCAGGGCGACCGGGGCCAGGAGGAGCCAGCGCATCGTCGCCTCCCGCGTACCGACGTCCTCGTGCGCGAGGGGCTCCAGCGCACGGCGCAGCGCCGGGCCACCGGTCTCGAGGTCACCGACGAGGAGGGTGGCCACACCGTCCAGGAGCAGGTCGGCGGCGCTCGAGCACGAGGGGGGCGCCCCGGACCCGCGGGCCGCGACCGCCGCGGCACGGGCGCCCGCCGGACCCTGCAGCCGGCCCGCGAAGACGGTCGCGCCGATCGCCTCGAGGTAGGTCTCCCGCGCCAGGGGCGACCCGGCTGCGGCGAACTGCGCGGCGGCGTCCAGGAACAGGGGTGCCGCCTCGTCGCTGCGGCTGCGGGCGAAGAGGATCCTGGCCCGCAGGCGCGCCACGCGGGCGCGGTCCAGGGGGCCGAGGGGGCACAGTTCGGCCAGCGTCGCCAGCGCCGTGGCCCGGTCGGGCGAGGCGGCCGAGAAGTGGGCCTCGGCGGCCGCGAGCGCGCGGCGCCCCCGCGGCCGGGGGTCGGGCGTCACCTCGGCGGCCCGCTCCAGCAGTACGGCCTCGGCGGCCATGCCGCCGCGCAGCCGCGCGCGGCCGGCGGCCTGCTCCAGCCCCGCCGCGACGTCCTCGTCCGGCCCGTCGACGGCTTGCGCGGCGTGCCAGGCACGCCGGTCCGGGTCCAGGACCGGGTCCGTGGCCGTGGCCAACGCCCGGTGCACCGCGCGGCGTTCCTCCGGACCGGCCTGACGGTAGACCGCCGAACGGGCCAGCGGGTGCCGGAACCGGACGGTCTCGCCGAACTCGATCAGGCCGGCCGCCCTGGCCGGTGCGGCGTCGGGGGCGATCTTCAGGGAGGTGGCCGCACGGACCAGCAGGCGCGGGTCGCCGACCGGTTCCGCCGCGGCGATCAGCAGCAGCGTGCGGGTCGGCGCGGGCAGCGAACCGAGCCGGCCGGCGAAGTCCCGTTCCACGCGGCCCGCCACCGTTCCCTGGACGCGAGGGGAACTGGAGTCCAGGCCGTACGCCAGCTCGGCGGCGGTCCGGCCGCGGGAGAACTCCAGCAGCGCGAGCGGGTTGCCGTGCATCTCGGCCACGAACCGGTCCCGCACCCGCTTCTCCAGCCGGCCGCCGACGGCTGCTTCGAGGAGTTCTCCGGCCGCGGTGGTGTCGAGACCGCCGATGCGCATCTCCGGCAGACCGGCGAGTGCGGCCCGCCCCTCGGGGTCGCGTACCGCGAACGTCATCGCGACCGCCTCGGCGAGCAGGCGCCGCGCCACGAACTCCAGTGTCTGCAGCGACACCTGGTCCAGCCACTGGGCGTCGTCGACCACGACGAGCACCGGCCGGGTCTCCGAGGCCCGGGTGAGCAGGGTCAGCACGGCGAGGCCGACCAGGAAGCGGTCGGGCGGCTCTCCGGCCGCCGTCCCGAACGCCACGCGCAGGGCGTCGCGCTGGGGTTCGGGCAACGCGTCGACCTCGGCCAGGAACGGCGCGCAGAGCTGGTGCAGGCTCGCGTAGGGCAGCTCCATGTCGGCCTCGATGCCGCTCGCCCGGGTCACCGTCACGTGTGACGCCCGGGTGGCCACGTACTCCAGGAGCACGGACTTCCCGATGCCCGCCTCGCCGCGGATCACCCGCACCCGGGACCCGCCGTCGCGCAGACCGGCCAGCAGTTCGTCGAGCGCCGCGCACTCGCGCCGCCGGCCGACCAGGGTGGGAAGGGGGTCGGCGGTCATGCGACGCGGCTCCTGGAGGCCGGGGGGACGGGGTCCTGACCGCCTCCCCCAGGGGCCGGTCCACCGCGGGGGACGGAGCAGACGACGCTTTCTGTGAGAGGCATGCCGGGAAGGACGTTCACCACCACGTGTCACCACAAACTGTACGGATGGCCCGGGACCGCCGGGGAGGGCGTTGCTCCGGGCGTTGCTGGGCGTGCCGGACAAGGAGACGTCTCCCCGGCGCGACGGCGGGGCCGACGACGTCACTTGGACGGCGGCGTCACCGCCGGGGCACCCTGAGGTGCCGTCGTTGGGCCAGTTCCTCCTCGCCGACCACGGTCAGCACCGGGGTCCCGGGCGGTGCGAACATGACCACCACCAGCTGGGACTGCGCGTCGGCGAGGTTGTTGGCGCCCTGGTAGTGGATCACGTCGCCGCCGGGCTCGAAGAGGGCGTCACCGGCCTTGAGCACCCGGGGCGCCTGACCCTCCAGCTCGAAGAGGATCTCGCCCTGCGTCACGTAGCCGAAGACCGGCCCCGGGTGCCGGTGCGGCGGAGCACCCGCGTCACCGGGCGGCAGGGTGACCCGGATGGTCCTCGCCTCGGCGCCCGCCGGGATCCGCCCCGCCGCCTCCGGCAGGCTCCCGACCAGTTCGACACCGGGGGGCAGGTGTGCGTGCTCAGCGCCCATGTGTTCCTCCAAACAGGGAATGTCCCCCACGAGGACAGGACACCCTCCCTGTTTGTGACACCGGGCCTCGAACTCGGCCGGAACATGCCACGGCCACGGCCCCGGCGGCCCGTGCGTCACACCGTGGCGGGGGCCGGGACGCAGCTCCCGGCCCCCGCCACGGGGCCGCTCAGAAGCCCACGACGGCGTGCGGCCGGTAAGGGCTCTCCAGTTCCTTGAGCTCCTCCTCGGTCAGACGCACGTCCAGCGCGTCGACGGCGTCACGCAGGTGCGCCTCCTTGCCGACGCCGACGATGGGCGCCGTGACCCCGGGCCTGCCCAGCAGCCACGCCAGGGCGACCTGCGCCCGCGACAGGCCGCGCCGGGCCGCGATCGTCGCCACGGCCTCGACGATCACCCGGTCCTCCTCGAGGTAGAGGGTGCCGCCGAACTCGTCGGTGTCCTGCCGGGCGCTGCCGGCGTCCCAGTCGCGGGTCAGCCGCCCCCGGGCGAGCGGGCTCCACGGGGTGACCGCGACGCCCTGGTCGGCGCAGAGCGGCAGCATCTCGCGCTCCTCCTCGCGGTGCAGGAGGTTGTAGTGGTTCTGC
Source organism: Streptomyces sp. NPDC111520 (assembly GCF_055635295.1). Taxonomy (NCBI): domain Bacteria; kingdom Bacillati; phylum Actinomycetota; class Actinomycetes; order Kitasatosporales; family Streptomycetaceae; genus Streptomyces; species Streptomyces sp. NPDC111520. Next base: position 24,468 of record NZ_JBVKBW010000007.1, read on the forward strand.
ATGCTGACGAACTTCGTCCAGCCGTTGCGCTCCGCCGTGTACTGGGCCTTGGAGAACTGCCAGGCGTACATGGAGGACGCGCCGATGTACCGCGCCTTGCCCGACCTCACCACGTCGTGCAGGGCCTCCATCGTCTCCTCGACCGGGGTGTGCGGGTCCCAGCGGTGGACTATGTAGAGGTCGACGTAGTCCGTCCCGAGGCGGCGCAGGCTCGCGTCGATCTCGGTGAGGACGGCCTTGCGGGACAGTCCCGCGCCGTTGGGGCCCGGGCGCATGCGGCCGTGCACCTTGGTGGCGAGCACGATCTCCTCGCGGGAGGCGTACTCGGCGAGGGCCCGGCCGACGATCTCCTCGCTGGTCCCGTCGGAGTAGACGTTGGCGGTGTCGAAGAACGTGATGCCGGCCTCGACGGCGCCGCGGATGAGGGGGCGGGCGGCGTCCTCGTCGAGCGTCCACGGGTGGTTGCCGCGGTCGGGTGCGCCGTAGCTCATGCATCCCAGGCAGATCCGTGAGACGTCCAGCCCGGTCCTGCCCAGTTTCGTGTACTCCACGTCCATGCCTCCGCGTGTGGTGCCCAGGGTCGTCGCCGAACGGCGCTCCCGAGTATGCAAGCCGGTGGATCTTCGCGTCGACGGCGCCCGCGCCGCGACGACGACCTTCGTCCGCATCGCCCGTGAAGATGCGGAAGGACCCTTGTGCGCCACTTCGGGACGTCCGTCACGCGAACGACGTGGGCGATGTCACATGCCCCGATTTGCGCGCTTCATCATGGCTTTGACCTGCGCATTTTCGGAACTCGCCCTTCCACTTCCGATGACTGCGCAGGTCAGGCCCTTGCGTCGACGGGAATGCTCGCGCAGAGTCCTTGCGTATCCGGCCCCGGCCGCGCAGCGCGGCAGCCGGCTTTCCGGGCGGGGGCCAGCCGAAAGGGTCCTCGTCTCACATGCGCAACCAGGCCAAGCACCGCCGCGGGCGTTCCCTGCGGCTCAAGCTGTCCGCCGCGGCTGTCGCCTCCGCCGCGGCCTTCGGCGGCACCGCGTGGGCACTCCAGCAGTCCGGCTCGGACGATTCCGGGGCGGACCGCTCGTCCGGGTCCTCCAAGATCCACGTCACCTCGATCGTGCCGAGCGCCTCCGGACAGCCGGAGCACGGCCTCGTCGAGGCCGACAGCGGGCGCCGCGAGGCGGCGCCGGATGCGGAGGAGGGCACCGGTGCGGCGCCTTCGAAGCGTCCGGCCGAGGCGAAGGCGAAGAGCAAGGCCAAGGCGAAGGCCACGAAGCCGAAGCCCGGGAAAAGCACGGCGAAGCCCGCCACCACCAAGCCGACCCACCCGAAGCCGCCTACGAGCACGCCGAAGCCCCCGAAGCCCACCGACAGCGCCACCCCGCCGTCGACGCCCACGCCGACGCCGACTCCCACGCCGACGGACACGCCGGACCCGACCCCGCCGACGACCACCCCCGCCCCGACCCCGGCACCGACGACCAGCGCCCCGTACACCCCGGAAGCCCCGGCCGCCGACGCGGCCAAGCCCACGGCGGAGACCGCCCCGGGGACGGCACCGGACAGCGCGGACACCGAGCTGCCGCCGCCCTTCGCGGCCCTCCCGCACGCACACGGCCACGGGCACCCGCGCGGCCCCTGGCTGCCGTTCCCGGCGACCGCCCCCGGTCACGCCGTCGGCGCCCCGGGCGGCACCGGCCCGGTCGGCTGAGCCCCCCGGGCCGCCCCCGCCCGCGTGGGCCGGCCGGCGGACCCGCGGCCCCGTTCCACCGTGCCGGCAGGCCCCGGGACCGTACCGTGGGCGTCCTACGGAAGCGAGGGCACCAGGGCATGGGTGACAAGAAGGCGCAGGACCGCCTGCCGCGCGGCGTGTACGAGCGGGAACTGCTGCGGCTGCAGGTCGAGTTGGTCAAGCTCCAGGAGTGGGTCAGAGCCGGTGGGCACAGGCTCGTCGTCGTCTTCGAGGGGCGCGACGCGGCCGGCAAGGGCAGCACGATCAAGCGCGTGACGGAGCACCTCAACCCGCGCACCGCCCGCATCGCCGCGCTCCCCGCGCCGACCGAACGCGAGCGCACCCAGTGGTACTTCCAGCGCTACGTCGACCACCTGCCGGCCGGCGGCGAGATCGTGCTGTTCGACCGGAGCTGGTACAACCGCGCCGGCGTGGAGCACGTGATGGGCTTCTGCACCCCCGAGGAGCACGTGCGCTTCCTGCACCAGTGCCCGATCTTCGAACGGCTGCTGATCGAGGACGGCATCATCCTGCGCAAGTACTGGTTCTCCGTCAGCGACGCCGTGCAGGAGCAGCGCTTCCGGGCCCGCCTGCAGGACCCGACCCGCCGCTGGAAGCTGTCGGGGATGGACCTGGAGTCCATCCCGCGCTGGGAGGCGTACTCGCGCGCCAAGGACGAGATGTTCGTGCACACCGACATCCCCGAGGCCCCCTGGTACGTCGTCGGGAGCGACGACAAGCGCGCCGCCCGCGTCAACATGATCGCCCACCTCCTTGCGAGCGTCCCCTACGAGGAGATCCCGCTCCCCGCCCTCGAACTCCCGCCCCGCCCCGGGTCGACCGGCTACCAGCGCCCGCCCCGCGACCTGCAGACCTACGTCCCGGACCACGCGGCGACCCTGTCCTAGGCGCACGCGGAAATCCGTGGGGAAACCGGGCCCGGCGTGTCCCGGGAAGGGGTCGCGGAGGGCTTCGGGGGCGGTGCGGGCGGGCGAGCTGCCGGGGCGCGGGAGGCCGTGGCCGAGGGTGCCGCCGGGGAGGGGGAGGCGGGCGTACGCGGGGTTCGGGCACGGCCGCTGAGCTGGGCTTTCGGGGACGCGGCGCCTAGCGTTGCCCCATCGGGAAAGGGGATCTGATGGACCGTGGTATCCGCGACGTCGACGACGTGCTGAGGCTCCTGGACGACCTGTTCGAGGCGGGGGCCGACCGCTGGAGCGAAGGGGCGGCGGACTGGTGGGACGCGTTCTACGAGGACCGGTCCCGGCCGGTGCCGTTCTTCGTGGACAAGCCGGACGAGAACCTCGTGGAGTGGCTCGACCGGGGCCTGATCAGGCCGGGCGGCCGGGTCCTCGACCTCGGGTGCGGTCCCGGGCGCAACGCCCGGTACCTGGCCGCGCGGGGGTTCACCGTGGACGCCGTCGACCTCTCCCCCGCCGCGATCGCCTGGGCCGGGGAGCGGGCCCGCGAGGCCGGGGTGGCCGTGCGCTTCCACCGCGGTGACGCCTTCGCCCTGGCCGGGACCACGCTGCGCGGCCCGTACGACCTGGTCCACGACTCGGGCTGCTTCCACCATCTGCCGCCGCACCGGCGCATCAGCTACCTCGCGCTGCTGGACGAACTCCTGGCGCCCGGCGGGCATCTGGCGCTGACGTGCTTCGCGGCCGGCGCCATGGGGTCCGAGCTCGACGACGCGGACTTCTACCGCGAGTCCCGTCTGCACGGGGGCCTGGCCTACACCCCGGACGCGCTGCGCCGGATCTTCTCCGGGCTGGCGGAGGTCGAACTGCGCCGCATGCGCGACGAGCCGGCGCAATCCGCGTGCTTCGGCGAGGACTTCCTCTGGGCGGCGCTGTTCCGCCGCTCCTGACCCTCCCGGGTGATGGCGTCCGGGGGCGGGAGCGGGCACGCTGGGCGCAGGCCGGAGGGGAGGACTCACATGGACGGTGCCCGGCTCGCTTCCTCACGCCCCGCGCGGGCGCTCGCCGCCGCGTTGGTGGCCCTCGCTCTGCTGTCCGCCTGCGGTGGCTCCGGTCAAGAGGCTTCCGTGACTCCCTCCAGGACCGCCGGCTCCGGCCCGCCGGGATCCGCATCCGCCGCGCCGGCCGGCACGTCGCCGGACCCGACCGCGTCCACGTCCGCCTCGGCGTCCCCGCCCCCGTCCGCCACGGCGGCGCCCCGCGCGGTCCGCACGGCCGTCTACTTCCTCCACGGCGGCAAGCTGTCGGCCGCGCCGCGCACCGTCGACGGCCCGGCGACCGCGGCCGAGGCCCTGCGGGCCCTGCTCGCCGGGCCGAGCGGCGCCGAGCGCGGCCAGGACCGCGCGACGGCGATCCCCTCGGGGACGGTGCTGCGTTCGCTGGCCGTACGCGACCGCGTCGCCACCGTCGACCTCTCGGGCCGCTTCGACGACGGCCCCCGAGGCGCGTCCGTCGCGGCGCGGCTCGCCCAAGTGGTGTTCACCGCCACGCGGTTCGCCGGCGTGGAGAAGGTGCGCTTCCGCGTGGACGGAGGCCCGGCGGCCGCCCTCGGCACGGCGGCCGGCGGGCGCCCCCTCGGCCGCGCCGACTTCGAGGACCTCTCCCCCGCCGTCCTCGTGGAGTCGCCGCTCCTCGGTGACACCGTCACCGCGCCGCTGCGGGTGCACGGCACCGCCGACACCTTCGAGGCGGAGTTCCGGCTGCGGCTCTCCGACCGTTCCGGCCGCACGGTCGCCGACGTACGGGTGGCGGCCACCTCCGGCAGCGGCACCCGGGGCACCTTCGACGTGACCGTGCCCTACCGCGCGGCCGGTGGGCCGGGCACGCTCACCGCGTACGTCCTGTCCGCCGAGGACGGCCGCCGGGTCGTCCTGGAGACGGTGCCGCTCACGTTCGGGGGCTGAGGGGCCGAGCGGGAGCGGGCGGACCGTGCGCGCGCCGCCGCACCGGCCGAGACTGGAAGCAGGGGGGCTCGTCCCGGGTCGTGGAGGCCGCCATGAACGCCGTCCGGCAGCCGACGACGGTGGGCGACGTGATGACGTGCAGGGTCGTCGCCGTCACCCGCCTCGCCTCGTTCAAGGAGATCGTGCGGGCCCTGGAGCAGTGGCACGTCAGCGCGGTGCCGGTGGTGGAGGAGGGCACGCGCGTCGTGGGCGTCGTCTCCGAGGCCGACCTGCTGCGCAAGGAGGAGCGCCGGGAGGACGAGCCGCCCCCGGTGGCGTCCACCGCGTCCGCCGCGTCCCGCAAGGCGGCCGCGCTCACCGCCGAGCAGTTGATGACCGCGCCCGCGGTCACCGTGCGCGGCGACGCCTCGCTGGCCCAGGCGGCCCGCGCCATGGCGCGGCACCAGGTCAAGCGGCTGCCCGTCGTGGACGCCCGCGGCATGCTCAAGGGCGTGGTCAGCCGCGGGGACCTGCTGAAGGTCTTCCTGCGGTCCGACGAGGAGATAGCGCGCGACGTCCGGGAGAACGTGGTCGCCCGGCTCTTCCCCGACGCGTGGCGCTCGGTGGAGGTCGACGTCGAGGAAGGGGTCGTCACCCTGAGCGGACTGCTCGGCGACCGCTCCCTGGTGCCGGTCGCGGACCGCCTGGTGCGGTCGGTGGAGGGCGTCGTCGACGTGCGCTTCGACCTGACGCAGAACCGGGTGTGACGGCCGCCCCCGGCGCCGGATGCGAGGGCCGCCGGCCGCGCCCACGCTGGGAGGGGGGAGACAGCTCAGCCCGAAGGAGCGGAACGCCATGAAGGCATGGGTCTTCCAGGGTCCGGGACGCGCCGCCTGGCAGGAGGTGGCCGATCCGGTCCTCCAGGACACGAGCGACGCCATCGTCCGTGTCGACACCGCCGCGATCTGCGGCACCGACCTGCACATCCTGGGGGGCGACGTGCCCGGCGTCGCTCCCGGCACGGTGCTCGGCCACGAGGCCGTGGGCGAGGTCGTCGAGACCGGCGCGGACGTGGACACCGTCCGGCCCGGCGACCGGGTGCTGGTCGCTTGCGTGTCCGGGTGCGGGCGCTGCCGGTTCTGCCGCGAGCAGGCCTACGGGCAGTGCCTGGACGGCGGCGGCTGGGTGCTCGGGCACCGCATCGACGGCACGCAGGCGGAGTACGTGCGCGTGCCGTACGCCGACACCTCGCTGCACGTGCTGCCGCACAACGTGACCGGGCTCGACGCGGTCCTGCTCTCGGACGTCTTCCCCACCGCCTACGAGGTGGGCGTCCTCAACGGCCGGGTACGGCCCGGGGACACCGTCGCCGTGGTCGGCTGCGGCCCGATCGGCCTGGCCGCCGTCGCGACGGCCCAGCTGTGCTCCCCGCACACCGTGATCGCCGTGGACGTGTCGGCGGCCCGCCTGCAGGCGGCGAAGAACCTGGGCGCGGACGCCGTCGTCCCGGCGGGCGAGCAGCCGGAGCAACTGGTCGACGACCTCACCGCGGGGCTCGGCGCCGACGTGGTGATCGAGGCGGTGGGGCTCCCGGAGACCTTCGGGACGTGCACGCGGATGGTCCGGCCCGGCGGCCGGGTCGCGAACGCGGGTGTGCACGGCCGGCCGGTCACGCTCCACCTGGAGGAGCTGTGGGACCGCAACGTCACCATCACCACCGGCCTGGTCGACACGTACTCCACGCCCACCCTGCTGCGTCTGCTGGAGGCCCGGAAGCTGCCCACCGGGGCGTTCGTCACGCACACCTTCGAACTGCACGAGATGGCGGAGGCCTACGACGTCTTCGCGTCAGCGGCCGACACCGGAGCGCTCAAGGTCGTCGTGGGCGGGCCGCACCACGACGTCCTCGTGCCCACGTCCTGACCGGAGCGGGGCGTAAAGGACACGTCAGGGACGCGGCGGGCACTCTTGACGGAATCTTAACGGCGTGACGCGGCCGTACGGGGGATCGGGCGCCGGCCGGTGCGTACGCTGACCAGGCCATCTCGTGGTGGCGGGAACCAGTCGCAGTACGTCAGGAGCATGGATGTCCTCCCCCGTCCCTACGGGTCGCCTGCGCGCGTGGATGCTCGAGGGCCTGTCCGACATGGCCCGGCACCAGCAGGGCGGACAGGCGGTCCCCGAACGGCACGACCACGGCCAGCGCTGGTGGCGGGTCATGTGCCTGACGGGTGTCGACTACTTCTCCACCCTCGGCTACCAGCCCGGCATCGCGGCCCTGGCGGCGGGTCTGCTGTCGCCGGTGGCCACCATCGTGCTGGTGGTCGTGACACTGGCCGGCGCACTGCCGGTGTACCGGCGGGTGGCCGAGGAGAGCCCGCGCGGCGAGGGCTCGATCGCCATGCTGGAGCGGCTGCTGTCGTTCTGGAAGGGCAAGCTCTTCGTCCTGACGCTGCTGGGCTTCGCGGCGACGGACTTCCTCATCACCATCACGCTGTCGGCGGCCGACGCCTCGACGCACCTGGTGGAGAACCCGCACCTGGCGAGCTCGCTGCACGACAAGCAGATGCTCATCACCCTGCTGCTGGTCGCGCTGCTCGGCGCGGTCTTCATGAAGGGCTTCCTGGAGGCGATCGGCGTCGCGGTCGCCCTGGTCGGCATCTACCTGGCGCTGAACGTGGTCGTCGTGGTCGTCGGCCTGTGGCACGTGGCGACCGCCGGGCACGTGGTCACCGACTGGTCGCACGCGTTGACCACCGAGCACGGCAACGTCCTGGTGATGGTCGGGGTGGCGCTGCTGGTGTTCCCGAAGCTCGCGCTGGGCCTGTCCGGCTTCGAGACCGGTGTGGCGGTGATGCCGCACGTCAAGGGCGACCCGTCCGACACCGAGGAGCGTCCCGCCGGACGCATCCGCGACACGAAGAAGCTGCTGACCACGGCCGCCGTGATCATGAGCTGCTTCCTCATCGCGACCAGCTTCATCACCACGCTGCTGATCCCCGCCGCCGAGTTCGAGGCGGACGGCCGGGCCAACGGCCGCGCGCTGGCCTACCTCGCGCACGAGTACCTGGGCAACGCCTTCGGCACCGTCTACGACGTGTCGACGATCTGCATCCTGTGGTTCGCCGGGGCCTCGGCGATGGCCGGGCTCCTCAACCTCATGCCGCGCTACCTGCCGCGCTACGGCATGGCGCCGCACTGGGCGCGCGCGGTACGGCCGATGGTGCTGGTCTTCACCCTCGTCGCGTTCCTGGTCACCTGGATCTTCGACGCCGACGTCGACGCCCAGGGCGGCGCCTACGCGACCGGTGTGCTGGTGCTCATCTCCTCCGCGGCGATCGCGGTGACCATAGCCGCCCGCAAGGCGGGGCAGCGCAACTGGACGATCGGCTTCGGGGTGATCTCGGCCGTCTTCCTCTACACCACGGTCGTCAACGTCTTCGAGCGCCCGGACGGCGTGAAGATCGGTGCCTGCTTCATCGTCGGCATCATGCTGATCTCGTTCCTGTCCCGGCTCGCCCGCGCCTTCGAACTGCGTATCACCGGCATCGGCATGGACGACATGGCCGAGCGTTTCGTACGGGACATCTCCCACCGCACGATCCGCTTCATCGCCAACGAGCCCGACCGGCGGGACGCCGCCGAGTACCGGGACAAGATCAAGCAGATCCGGTCCGACAACGACCTGCCGGCGGAGGAGGACTTCGTCTTCGTCGAGGTGACCGTCGCCGACCCCTCGGAGTTCGAGGCGGGCCTGGTGGTCCGCGGCGAGGTCCTCCACGACCGCTACCGCGTCCTGACCCTGGAGAGCTCGTCCATCCCGAACGCGCTGGCGGCGTTCCTGCTGCACGTCCGCGACACCACCGGACAGCGTCCGCACATCTACTTCGAGTGGACCGAGGGCACCCCGTTCGCCAACTTCCTGCGGTTCTTCCTCTTCGGGCAGGGCGAGGTCGCCCCGGTCACCCGCGAGGTGCTGCGCGAGGCGGAGCCCGACCGCAACCGCAGGCCGCGCGTCCACGTCGGCTGAGCGACGGGGGGGGAGGGCGGCCGGACTCCCGCACGTCAGGGGCGCGCAAAGACCGCGCCGGCGCTCGTCAAGGGCCCGTCAGGGCCGCGCCCCGGCGGGCTCCGCCCTGCCTACGGTCGGCCCCATGGAACGGCGAACGGCTCCGCGGCCCGCGCGGCAGGACACGACCGGTGACCGCCACTGGCGTACCGACCTGCGGCGCGCGCTGGGCTGCGCGCTCGCCTTCCTGTGCCTGGCGGTGGCGCTCGACGCGGCCGCGGGCACGCTGACCGGGCGGCGTGCGGCGCTGTGGCTGGTCCTCGCCGTGATCGTGCTCGTCCTGCTGCACCCGGACCGGGTGACCGCGGGCGACGGGTGGCTTGCGGTACGCGGCCCGCTGCGGGAGCGGAGGGTGCGCACCGACGCGCTGACCGTCGTCCGCCAGTCCCCCGGCATGTCACGGCGCCTGCTCCTGCGGGACGCGCACGGCCGGTGGCTGGAGCTCGATCCCCGCGTCCTGGAGGCCAATCCGCTGCTGTGGCACCGGCTGGAGGGGGACGCGCGGCGCTCCCTCACGGCCGGCACGCTCCGCGAGGGGGCCGAGGTGCTGGGGCGGCTCGGCGCGCGGATCGACGGCACCGCGGCGCGCGCGGTGCTCGACGCGTCCGGGATGCGCTGACCGGCCACGCCGGGGCGCGCCGCCGTTGGTCGTAGGCCGAGAGATGAGGTTGTCCGTGATCGAGTCGCCGTTTCGGGGCGCACCGGGCGCGGGCCGGCGGGTCGTCGTCGGCCTGAGCGGTTCCCCCGGCAGCCTGGCCGCGCTGCACCGGGCGGTCGCGGAGGCCCGGTCCCGCTCCGCGGGCCTGCTGGCGGTCCTGGCGTGGGAGCCGCCCCCCGAGGAGTTCAGCTACCGCCGGGTGCCGCTCCCGCCGCGGCCCTTCGACTGGGAGCAGGAGGCGCGGCAGCGGCTGCGCGCCGCCCTGGAGGAGGCCTTCGGCGCCGGCGCCGCGCCCGGCCTGCCGGACTTCCGTGCCGGGACCGGGCGCGGGCCCGCCGGGCACGTGCTGGTCGAGGCGGCCGCCCGCGGCGACGACCTGCTGGTCGTCGGCACGGGGTCGCGCGGCCTGCTGCCGCGTGCGCTGCGCGCTTCGGTCGCCCGCTACTGCGTGGCGCACGCGGCCTGCCCGGTGCTGGCCGTACCGCCGTCCCGGCTGCCCGCGGGGGTCTGAGGCTCAGCCCCGCAGGTGCCGGAGGACGGTGCGCATCGCCCGTTCCACGGCGCCGCGCGCCTGCTCGCCGTGGTCGGTCGTCTCGAAGCCGTGGGTGCCGTCGGGGAGGTCGAGGACCTCCACGTCCGTCCCGGCGTCCTTGGCGGCGGCCAGGAACTCCTCGACGGTCGTCGCGATCTCCGTACGCTCCCGTCCCACCCGGGTCAGGACGAACGGCGGCGCGCCGTCGTGCACGGCGGCCGCGGGCCGGAAACGGGAAGCGGCCAGGCCCCAGTTGGGCAGCGGCGCGAGGACGGGATAGGTGGCCGCCACGCAGCGCAGCCACGGCGGCGGCGCCGCCAGCCAGTCCGCGGACAGCAGCCCGCCCGCGGAGAAGAACCACAGCGCGACCCGGCCGGCGTCGACCCGGGGATCGGCGCGGACGAGCTCGACCGCTCCGGCGAGGTCCTCGGCGGCCCGCGGGAAGTCGCCGAGGTCGTGCAGCCGGTGGTCGACGGTCACGCCGACCGCCCCGTGGGCCGCCGCGAGGCGGCCGTAGCCGACGAAGGCCGGCCAGTCGCGCGGAGTCGGACGGGCACCGGGCGGCACCGGGCCGCCGTGCACGAACACCACGGCCGGGCGGGGCCCTTCGTCGTCGGCGCGGTCCGGGAGGTACAGGTCGGTGCGCTCGCGGCGCTCGCGGGGCCGTTCGGGCACGTCGAGGAGGAACGGCCGCAGATGCGCGGGCGGTTCACCCGTCACGCGGATCCGGTGGCCCTCCCCGGCGGCCGACCTCAGCAGGACGTCGGCGAGTTCGCCGGGGAGGGAGAGCATCGGCCAGTGGCCGGTGGCGAGTTCGAAGAGGGTGACGCGGGGGTCGGTGAGCGCCTGCAGCTCCGGGTGCCCGAGGCCCACCAGCGCCTCCACCGTCGCGATGCTGGAACCGTTGCCGGTGCACAGGACGCCGGTCGTCGGCACGGTGGCGGCGGCCCCCGACAGACGCAGCGGCCGGGTCAGGGTCCCGGCGGGCTGGGGCGCGGCGTCGGCGGCGAGCCGGGCGAGCGCGGCGTCCGGCACGCCCGCCGTACTGCCCCAGCGCTCCCATCCGCCGGGCGCCGGCGGGGCCACGCGCCACGCGTCGTCACCCGCGACCGGGGCCGAGAGGCGGGCGCCCAGTTCCCGGTCGGGCAGCAGCCGCAGCGGCGGGTCGCCGTCCCGGGGCAGGCCCGCGTCCAGGTGGACGACGCGGGCGACCCGCCCGGGCCTGCGGTCGGCGGCGGCGACCACCGGGTGGATGCCGTAGCCGTGGCCGACGAGCACGACGTCCGCCGCGTCCGGGGACCCGGCGGTGTCGACGGCCCGCAGGACGTCCTCGACGTGGGTGTCCAGGTCGGTGCCGGGCCCGGCCGGGCGGCCGGAGCCCGCCATGCCGGTGAGGGCCACCGGAAGGGCGGCCGCGCCCGACTCCCGCAGCCGCCCGGCGACGTCCTCCCACACCCAGCCGCCCGTGTGGGCCTCGGGAACGAGTACGAACACGGTCATGTGTGCCTCCCGCACGCGGTGGTCCGCGAAGCGGCCGTCCGGCCGCCCGCGCTCGCCGGTACGGTAGGAACTCCCCCTGAGGGAGGTTCAAGCGGTGGAGTCCGACAGCACGTTGAGCATCGGGGAGCTCGCCGCGCGGGCCGGTGTCTCCGTCAAGACCGTCCGTTTCTACTCGGACCGCGGGCTGCTGCCCGAGGCCGCCCGCAGCGCCGGCGGCCACCGCCGGTACGCGCCCGAGGCACTCGCCCGCCTCCGGCAGATCCGCTCCCTGCGCGCCCTGGACCTGCCGGTGCCGGAGGTGGCGCGGGCCCTGGAGCGGGAGGACGCCCTGGAGGACGCCGTCGCCGGTCACCTGAGGACGCTGGGCACCCAACTGGCCGCCCTGCGCTGGCGGGAGGCCGCCCTGCGGCTGCTGCGGGACTGCACCGCCGAGGAGCGCGCCGAGCGCCTGGAACTCGTCGGCGCCGTCCCCGTACCTCCGAGCACGGACCCGATGGCCCGCTTCTGGCGCCGCTGGCTGCAGCCCGCCCGGCTGCCGGCCCCCGTGCTGGCCCGGGTCGTCGACCTCGCCGTACCGCAGCCGCCGGACGATCCCGCCCCGGCCCAGGTCCTGGCCTTCGCCCGGCTGCACGCCTTCACCTCGGCCTCCTGCCCGCCCGGCGCCGTCCACCGGCTGGCGCCGCACCGGCCCGACACGGGCCCCCGTCCCGCCGCCCTGTACGAGGGACTTCACGAGGCCTACGAGCTGGCCGCGCCGCACCTGCTGGCCGGCCGCGACCCCGGCGCGGGCGAGGCGCTCGACTGCTTCGTCACCGCCCACGCGCGGTCGTTCGGGGAGCGCGACACCCCGGGCTTCCGCCGCCGGCTGAGCGGCATGCTCGCCGAGGAACCCCGCATCGACCGCTACTGGCAACTCGTGGGCGAACTCAGGGGCCCGGCGCACCCGACCCCGGGTGCCGCCCACACCTGGCTGCGCTCCGCGCTCGAAGGCCAGGTCACGGCGCGGTGAGGATGCGCGGGCCCTCGTCCGTGATGGCGACGGTGTGCTCGAAGTGGGCGGCGCGGCTACCGTCCTCGGTGTGCAGCGTCCAGCCGTCGGGGGCGGTGCGGTAGCCGCCGCGTCCCCCGGCCATCAGCATCGGCTCGATGGCGAGGGCCAGCCCGTGCCGCAGCGGGTAACCACGCCCGGGGCGGCCCTGGTTGGGAACGTGGGGGTCCTCGTGCATCCGGCGGCCGATGCCGTGGCCGCCGAAGTCCCCGGGCATGCCGCAGCGGGCCTCGCGGGCGACGGTGCCGATGGCGTGCGAGATGTCGCCGACGCGGTTGCCGACGGTGGCCGCGGCGATCCCGGCGTCGAGCGCCCGCCGCGTGGCCTCGATGAGGCGCACGTCGGCGGGGCGTGGCGTGCCGACGGTGAAGCTGATCGCGGCGTCCCCGGTCCAGCCCTCCAGTTCGGCGCCGCAGTCGACGCTCACCAGGTCGCCGTCCCGCAGCCGGTAGGCCGTGGGGATGCCGTGCACGACGGCGTCGTTGACCGAGGTGCAGATCACCGCGGGGAACGGTGTCGGCGCGAACGACGGCCGGTAGCCGAGGAAGGGCGACCGCGCGCCCGCCCCGTCCAGGACGGCGCGCGCCGCCTCGTCCAGTTCCCGCAGCGACACCCCGACCCGGGCCGCCTCCCGGGCGGCGGCGAGCGCACGCGCCACGACGCGCCCGGCCTCCCGCATGGCCGCCAGCGCGGCGTCGGTCTTGATCTCCACCATGTCCGTCACTCCTTTTCCGCCCCCGGGGGCACCCAATTCTTATACCGGTATTAGTATCACGGACATGGTGCGAACTCCCCTGACCCCCTGGGAACGGCAACGCGGCGAACGCTTCGGGGCACTGCTGCGGCAGGCGCGCGGCGACCGCAGCATGGTCGAGGTCGCCGCGGCGGCGGGCGTCTCCGCCGAGACCCTGCGCAAGATCGAGACCGGCCGCGCCCCCACGCCGGCCTTCTTCACCGTGGCCGCCCTCGCCGCGGCGCTGGGCATCTCCCTGGACGAGCTCGCCTTCGCGTGCGTCGACGCGCCGGAGGGCGGGGACGCCGCCCTCTCGGCGTAGCGGTGCCCTTCGCCACCCGGGGTTGTGGTTGCGGCCTGTGTCGTGTGCGGATTGTCTGCGCGTCGGCTGCACCCGGCGATTCGGTGCGGTCCGCGGCGCCGGGTGCGGGTCCTTTGCGCCTGCGGCGGGCTGTCTCCCACCCTCCCGCCCTCCCCCAGCCTTCGGCCGGGGGGAGGGCGCGAGGGTGGGGGAGAAACCCAACAGCAACCCCAACAGCAACCACAACGGCGCCGCACACAACGTCCCACCGGGACCCTCAGCCGTCCCCGAAGCCGCCTCCGAAGCCGTCCCCGAAGCCGCCCCCGAAGTCCCCGGGGTCGAAGTCCGCACCCGAGTAGTCGCCGCCGACCTGATCCACCCCGCCCCCGTCGAACCCCCCACCCCATCCGCCGCCGAGGGAACCCCCCAGCAGCGTCCCGACGAGGATCCCGGGCAGCATCCCGCCGCCGAAGTAACCCTGCGCCCAGGGCGCGTAGGCCGGGCCCGCCTCCCAGTACGGGCGGGGGCCGCGGGGCGTGCCTACCTGGCGGGCCATGGGCTCCAGGCCGTCCGCGAGCCGGGCGGCGTCGGCCGCGCACACCGGTACGGCCCGCTCGGCGCCGCCGCCCTCGGGCGCCCACGGCGCGTCCTCGACGGAGGGACCGTGCCGGGGGTCGAAGAAGCAGGGCGGGCGGCGCTCGGGCAGCGGCTTGCCCCCGATGCGCGCCTCCAGGGTCGCGAGCGCGAAGCGCCCCTCCTCCAGGGCCTGGCTGACCGGCCGGACGTCGTCGGGCGACCGCGCCCGGTCCATGGCGGCCTTCGCGGTGTCGTAGGCGTCCAGGGCGTGCGTGTAGTCCTCGCGCATGGCGTCGTCGGCCGTCGCGCCGCCCGGGTCGAAGCCGATCCGGCCCAGCTCCTCGCCGAAGGCGGTGACGTCCTCGTCCACCACCGGGCGCAGCTCGTCGAGGCGGCGCCGGTCCTGCTCCTCGCGGCGCCGCTTGGCGCGCCCTGACATCAGGACGGCCCCGCCGCCCACGACGAGGACCAGGAGGCCGAGCGCGACCAGCACCCCGGTGCCGCCGCCCGCGGATCCGCCGCCCCACGAGGCCGGGGCGTGCCCGCCCGCCTGTGGCAGCGCCTGGTCGACGAAGCCGGTGACCATCGCCGCGGGGTCGCCGGGGTCGGAGCGGCGTACGGCGCCGGCCAGGTTCTCGACGGCGTTGTGCGGCATCACGGCGGGGTCCGCGCCGGCGTCGAGGCGGTCACCGAGGGCGACGACGTACACGCCGGTGATGCCGACCTTGGTCCGCAGGTCCTGCAGGAGCGTGGTCGCGGGGAACTCCGCGGTGTCCGGGAGCACGGCGACGAAGACCGGGCGGTCCGCCTTCTCGATGCGCCCGGCGAGGGCGTCCGCCTCGGCCGGCGACAGTGCGTCCCGCGCCCGGGGGTCGACGTAGACCGGACCCTGACGGAGGGCCGCGGCCGCCGTGTCGAGGCCTCCCGCGGCCCGTGCCCCGGCGCCCGTCGCGAGGACGAGACCCAGCACACCGCAGAGCACGGCGAGTACGGGCAGGAGGCGGAGGATCCGCCGGACGGTCCTCATGCCTTCGACGCTAACCCAGATCGGCCGGACACGGCGCCCGCGCCCGCCCGCCCGAGCGGCGCCCGATATCTCCGAATAGGCTGTTCTGTCGGAATTGCCCGACAATGAGCGACATCGGCAGGTCGGGTCCGGCGGGTCGCGCCGCCCGCGACCGGCCGGATGAGAACGCCCCTCGTTCCCGGGGATGGGTCGTCGCGGTGGACATGCAGCAGTCGGCGAAGGACGTCGGTCAGCCCCAGGTGGCCGTCGGGCAGGCGGGCGTGTTCCGCGACCTGCTGCCGATCGCGATGTGGCGGATCGACTCCGAGGGCCGCATCTCCCAGTGGTCGCTGGCGGCGCAGGAGCTCTTCGGGCACACCGCGGAGGAGGTGCTCGGCCGCAGCGCCACGCCCCTGCTGGTCCCCGTGGCGAACTGGGAGCTGGCGGACGAGCTGACGCGCAGGGTGCTGTCGGGCGAGGCCGTCGTGGGCACGCTGCCGGTGCGCCACCGCGACGGCCACCTGGTGACCATGGAGATGTGGATCTGCCCGACCGCCGACCCGCAGGGCCGCACCGGGCTGATGGGCATCGCCGCCGAGACCTCGGCGGTGCTGCGCATGCGGGACTCGCTGGCGGCGCTGGAGGGGCTGTTCACCCAGTCCCCGATCGGTCTGGCGATGCTGGGCCCCGACCTGCGCTACGTACGGGTCAACGAGGCGCTGGCCCGCATGAACGGGGTGCCCGCGGCGCAGCACATCGGCCGGCGCGTGAGCGAGGTCGTGCCGGGGCTGAACACCATGGCGCTGGAGACCGTGATGCGGCAGGTCCTGGCCCGCGGCGAGCCCGTGGTGGACTTCCGTGGCCTGGGACGGACGGGCGCCGACCCCGTCGCCGAGCGGGTCTGGTCGTGCTCCTTCTCGCCGTTGCTCGGCGGCGGCGGCCGCCGGCTGGGCGTGATCGCCTCGCTGATCGACATCACCCGCGAGGAGCGGGCGCAGCTCCAGGCGACCCGCGGACGGCAGCGCCTCGCGCTGCTCGCCGAGGCCGGCACGCGCATCGGGACCACGCTCGACCTGCGGCAGACCGCCGAGGAGGTGGTGCAGGTGCTCGTGCCCGGGGTGGCCGACTCCGCGGACGTGCACCTGCTGGAGGAGGTCCTCGACCCGGACGAGGCCACCGCCTCCGCCCACGGGATGGTGCGCCGCCTCGCGGTGTCCTTCGCCGACCCCGCGGCCCCGGCCGAGGACCTGGCCGTCGGCATGACGCACCAGGTGCCCCGCGCCTCGGCGTACGAGCAGGTCATGGTGGAGGGCCGGCCGTTGAGGCTCACCAGGGCCGACATACCCCGGCTGGTTCCCGGCCCGGAGCACGAGCGGCTGAGGGGCTACCTGCGGACGCTGGGCTCCGCCCGCATGGTCCCGCTGGTGGCCCGCGGCACGGTGCTGGGCATCGTCATGGTGACCCGCTCCCGTAGGCGCGAGCCCTTCGACGACCAGGACAACCTGCTCATCGACGAACTCGCCGCCCGCGCGGCGCTCGGCATCGACAACGCGCGGATGTACTCCGCCCAGCGCCGCGCCGCCCTCACCCTGCAACGCAGCCTCGCCGATTTCGCGCTGCCCGAGGTGCCCGGGCTGGAGCTGGCCGGCCGGTACCTGCCCGCCAGCGACCAGGAGGTGGGCGGCGACTGGTTCGACGTCATCACGCTGCCCGGCGACAGGACGGCCCTGGTCATCGGGGACGTCATGGGCCACGGGGTGCACGCGGCGGCCGTCATGGGGCAGCTGCGGACCACGGTGCGCACCCTGGCCCGGCACGACATCCCCCCGGCCGAACTGCTCCGCTCGCTGGACGCGGCCGTCGCCGACGTCGGCGAGAACGAGATGGCCACCTGCGTCTACGCAGTCCACGACCCGGCCGACGGCAGCTGCCTGGTCGCCCGCGCCGGCCACCCACCGCCCGCGGTGACCGGGCCGGGGGGCGAGGTGGCCTTCCTCGACGGCCCGAGCGGTACGCCGCTGGGCGTGGGCCGCAGGGACTTCCAGACCGAGCGGATACGGCTGCCGCCCGACGCGGTGCTGGTGCTGTACACCGACGGCCTGATCGAGGCCCGCGACCGCAACCTCGACCAGGGCATGCGCCAACTCGCCCGTGCCCTGCGCGATCCCGGCCGGCCGCTCTCCCGGATCTGCGACCGCGTCCTCGCCCGGCTGCTGCCCGACGGCGCGCAGGACGACGTCGCGATCCTGCTGGCCCGGCCGCTCCGCGCGACCACCACCGCCACCGCCACCACCGCCACCGCCACCGCCACCGGCCATGAGCCCCCGCGGTGAGCGCGCGACGTGGCCCTCCGGGCCACGCGCCACCGGCCGGACGGGCCGATACTGGAGCTGTGCCCGTACGGGCGCCCGTCCCGAGCCACGGCGGGGAACCACAGGAGTTGACGCGGCTCGCCCGGCGCTCCGGCACGTGCGACGGTGGTAGCGATGGACAACCCGGCCAAGACGTTCAGCGAGTCACCGGAGGATCCGTTCTCGGTGCACGGCGCGGCCTCGGTGGTACTGGACGACGACGCTTCCGTGGTGGGCTGGAGCGCGCGCGCCGAGACGCTGCTCGGCCACCGGGCCGGGGAGGTGCTGGGCCGCCCGGCACCCGAACTCCTCGTGCACCCCGCCGACCTCGACCTGGTCCTCGGCGTCACCGCTGCGTGCGTCCGCGAGGGCGGCTGGTTCGGGATCGTGCCCGTGCTGCACCGTGACGGGCGCCGGGTGGAGGTCGGCTGCCGGGTGCGCGCCGTGGCGCGGGAGGACGACCGCCGCGAGTGGTACGTGGTCGCGGCACCGGCCGCCGAGGTCGTGCAGTGGGAGACCGACCGGTGGGTGCTGGACGGACTGTTCCGCCGCTCCCCCATCGGGCTCGCGGTCTTCGCGCCCGACCTGACCTTCCTGCGCGTGAACCGGGCGATCACCAAGTTCAGCGGCGTCCCGCCGGAGAAGCACCAGGGCCTGCGCACGGCCGACTTCCTCTACGGTCCGGACGCCGAGGCCGTGGACGAGCAGTTGCGGCAGGTACTCGCGACGGGCCGCTCCTCGATCTTCTCCGAGCAGCCCTGCCGGCTGCGCCGGGACCCGCAGCGCGAACTGTACGTGGCCGTATCGGCGTTCCGGATGCAGGACGCGAGCGGGCACGTGCTCGGGGTGACCCAGACCGTCGAGGACGTGACCGAACGCCACCGGGCCCGCCGCAGACTGGCGCTGCTCAGCGAGGCCGGGGCCCGCATCGGCACCACGCTGGACGTCGGCCGCACCGCCCGCGAACTGGCCGAGGTGGCCGTGCCGGGGCTCGCCGACAGCGCCTCCGTCGACCTGTTGGAGGCCGTGCCCCAGGGGGACGAGCCCGCGCAGGACGCCTTCCCCGTGGTCTGCCGCGCGGCGGTCCAGTCGGTGTTCCCGGACACCGAGAGGATCATGTACCCGGTGGGCCGGATCATCGTCATCCCCCGGGGCTCCACGCAGGCGCGGTCGCTGGCCGAGGGCCGTCCGGTCTTCGAGTCCGACATGGACCGGGCCATGGCCTGGCTCGACGAGGACCCCGCGCGGGCCCGGGCGGCCCGCGAGGTCGGCGCGCACTCCCTGATGGTGGTCCCGCTGCTCGCCCGCGGCCTCGTGCTCGGCCTGATCAGCCTGTGGCGCACCCGCGGCCGCGAGCCCTTCGAGGCCGACGACCTCACCCTCGCCGAGGAGTTCGCCGCCCGCGCCGCCCTGAGCATCGACAACGCCCGCCGCTACACCCAGCAGCACCAGGCGGCCCTCACCCTGCAGCACAGCCTGCTCCCCGGGGACGTGCCCCGGCACCCCGCCGCCGAGGTGGCGCACCGCTACTTGCCCGCCAACACCGCCACGGGGGTCGGCGGCGACTGGTTCGACGTCATCCCGCTCTCCGGGCTGCGCATCGCGCTGGTGGTGGGCGACGTCGTCGGCCGCGGGCTGCACGCGGCGGCGACGATGGGCCGGCTGCGCACCGCCGTCCACACCCTGGCCCACCTGGACCCCACCCCGGACGAGGTGCTGTCGCACCTCGACGACCTCGTGGACCGGCTGGCCTCGGAGCAGCGCGACTGCGACGAGGACGCCCCGCCGGTCGTCGGCGCGACCTGCGTCTACGCCGTCTACGACCCGGTCTCCCGGCGCTGCTCGCTGGCCCGGGCCGGCCATCCGCCCCCCGTGGTCGTCACCCCGGAGGGCCGGGCCGGCCTGGTCAACATCCCCCCGGGGCCGCCGCTGGGCCTCGGCGGCCTCCCCTTCGAGACGGCGGAGATCGAACTCGCCGAGGGCAGCACCCTCGCGCTGTACACCGACGGGCTGCTCTGCACCCGCTGCCGCGACGTCGACGACAGCCTGGCGATGCTCTGCGGGGCGCTGACGGCGCCGTCCGGTTCGCTGGAGGAGACCTGCGGCGCGGTCGAGGACACCCTGCTCAAGGGCCGCCGGTCCACCGAGGCGGCCGACGACGTCGCCCTCCTCGTCGCCCGGACCCGCGTCCTGGCGCCGGAGCAGGTCGCCACGTGGGACCTCCCGCCGGACGCCACTGCCGCCGGGCGGGCCCGTTCGCTCGTGGAGTCCCGGCTCGCGGAGTGGGGGCTGGAGGAGGCGGCCTTCGTGACCGAACTGATCGTCAGCGAACTGGTCACCAACGCGTACCGCTACTCGGGCGGGCCCATCACGCTGCGGCTGATCCGCGACAGCCACCTCATCTGCGAGGTGTCCGACACCAGCAGCACCTCCCCCCACCTGCGCCGGGCGCGCACGACCGACGAGGGCGGGCGCGGGCTCTTCCTGGTGGCCCAGCTCAGCGAGCGCTGGGGCACCCGCTACACGCGCGAGGGCAAGACGATCTGGGCCGAGCAGCCCCTGCAGGGGGACTTCTGAGCGTGTGCGGCACGTGGGCCTGGCGCCGGTGCGCCCGACGCCCTCCCTTCGAGGGCGGCCGGCCCGAAAGCGGCAACGCCCGCGGTCAGGGCCCGTGGACCTGGGACCAGCGGCACGGAGACGGGACGCCGGGCCGCTCGGCCGGACGCGACGTCCCGCCGCACGGGACCGGGTCCGGTGCCCCACCGGGGGGCGCCGCATGAGGGGGACCGGCTCAGCGGGGCGGGAGTCCGGTGCCGCAGCGGGAGCAGAACAGGGCGTCGCTCTCGCCGGACAGCCGGCCGCAGTCCGGGCACACGCGGTGCAGCAGGCACGCCGCGTCGCCCGCTTCCGGCGCCGGGGCGAGGGCCGGGGCGGGGGCGGCGATGGTCAGGCCGGGGCGGCGGGCGTGGACCGTGAGGTAGGTCAGCCCCGTCGCGCCGGCGGACAGCGCGCGGCACGTGCCGCGCGGCAGCCAGGCGAGGGCGCCGGGTGCCAGGGTCGTCTGGCGTCCGCCGTCGTCGCCCGAGAGGTGTCCGCCACCGTCGACGACGTACAGCAGGACGTCGAGGTCGGCCTCGACGTGCGGGCGGACCTCGGTGCCCGCCGGAAGGCGGATGACGTTGGCGTCGAGCTGGCGGCCGTCCGCGCCCAGCCGCCACAGCGCTCCGCGCTGTCCGACGGGCGTACGGCCGATCAGGTCCGCCACTTGGGCGAGGACACCCGGCGCGGGCTTGGTCTCCACGTTCGTCCTCCCTGCACCTGTGGAACAGCCGAACGGTACTCCGCCCCGCGTGCCACCGCACGGCGGCGAGGACGCCGCCCGGGCGCGGCGAGGGCGGCGGCGTCCCGACGCGACGCGCGCACCGGGGAGGCGGACGATGGGGTCATGACGCCGGAACGGACGCCGCCGGGGAGGCCGTGATGCCAGTGGGCCGGATCGGGATGGTCGTGCACGGGGCGCGCGAGGACGCGAGCGAGGCCGCCGCGACGGTGCACGACTGGGCCGCGCGCCACGGGGTCCCCGCGGTGGAGATCGACGTGTGGCGCAGGGACGAACCCCGGCACAGCGGTGAGGAGGAGGCGGCCGCCGCCGGTTACCCGGACCTGGTCGTGACCCTGGGGGGCGACGGGACCTTCCTGCGCGGCGCCCGGGTGGCCGCGGCGTGCGGGGCGGCCGTGCTGGGCGTGGACCTGGGGCGCGTCGGCTTCCTGACCGAGGTGTGCTCCGGTGACGTGGAGCACGCGCTGGACTGCGTGCACGAGGGCCGGGCGTCCGTCGAGGACCGCATGACGCTCACGCTGCGGGCGTCGCGGCCGCTGGAGATCCCGGAGGGCATCGAGTCGTTGCTGAGGTACGGGCGCGGGCCCGCGCTGCCGCCGCCGCGGGTGCGCTCCAGCGACCCCGACGACGTGGGCTGGGGCGTGCCGATGGCCGTCAACGCCGTCAACGACGTGGTCTTCGAGAAGCTCGCCCGGGACCGGCAGGCCAGCCTCGCGGTGTACCTGGCCGGCCGGTTGTTCGCGTCCTACTCCGCGGACGCGGTCGTGGCGGCCACGCCGACGGGTTCCACCGCGTACAGCTTCGCCGCCGGGGGCCCGGTGGTCTCGCCGCACATGGACGCGATCGTGTTCACGCCGGTCGCGCCGCACATGGCCTTCGACCGCACCCTGGTGGCGGCCCCGGACGAGGTCGTGGGGGTGCGTGTGCTGACGCGTTCGGGCCGGGTCGCGGTCAGCATCGACGGCCAGTTGAGGGGCGTCCTCGATCCCGGCGACTGGGTCGGGGTGTACAAGGCGCGGCACCGGTTGCGGCTGGTCCGGCTGGGGCCGACCGACTTCTACGGGCGGGTGCGCGACCGCTTCCGGCTCAGTGACGCGCCGGCCGCGGCCGCGGACGGGGAGGTGCCTCCGCTGTACCGGCCGTCCGCTCCCGTCCCGCCCGACCTGCGGAACCTGCGCTTCCCGCCTCCGGCCGCCCGGCGCTGACGGCGCCCTTCCGCGCGATCCCGGCCAGTTCCCGGGCCGGCCCGGTCAGTTCCCGCCCGTGGGCACGCACCAGGCGCAGCGTCCGCGTGAGGTCGAGTCCGGCCACGGGGACGGCGACGACGCTGCCGCCGGCGAGTTCCGCGGTGAGCGCGAGGGAGCTGAGGACGGCCGGGGCGAGGCCGTCGGCGACGGCGGTCTTGATGGCGGTGGTGGAGGGGAGTTCGAGCAGCGGGTCGGCGAGCGTGAGCCCCGCCGCCCGGGTCAGCGCGTGCTCGAGGTGGCGGCGGGTGCCGGAGCCCCGTTCGCGGCTGACCAGGGGGGTGGCGGCGAGTTCCGCGGCGCCGACGCCGGAACGACGGCGTGCCCAGGGGTGGGAGGGGGCGACGACCACGGTCAGCTCGTCGTGCGCGACCGGCCGGGCGACCAGCCCGCGCGGGACGTCGGGGCCCTCGACGAAGCCGAGGTGGGCCTCGCCGGCCAGGACGGCGGCGGCGACGTCCTCGGAGTTGCCCGCGGTGAGCGCGACCGTGGTGCGCGGGGCGCCGGCCCGCAGGGCCAGCAGCCACTGCGGCAGGAGGTACTCGGCCACGGTCATGCTGGCCGCCACCCGCAGCCGGCACTCGGTGGTGCCGCGCAGCGAGGTGATCCCCGCGTCCAGCGAGGCGGCGGCGTCGACGGCGGTGCGCGCCCAGTCGGCGACGAGGGCGCCGTGCTCGGTGAGCCGCGAGCCGCGCGGGGACCGTTCCAGCAGGTCCAGGCCGAGCCGGCGTTCGAGGTGCCGGAGGCGGGAGCTCGCGGCGGGCTGGCTGACCCCGTGGGCGCGTGCGGCGGCGCCGACGCTGCCGAGGCTCGCGACCGACAGCAGCAGGTCGTACGCCGCCAGGTCGCTCACACGCTCGGGCAGGGGCATAAGCCCAGTCTATGAGCCCATCCGGAAGTGGTCCCTACCGGCCTCGCACCCGCTGGGGCGAGGCTGAGGACATGCCTTCGAAGCTCGCAGTCCCCTCCCGGCCCGGCGCCCATCCGCGCACCGGGCCGCAGTGGGAGCCGGCCCGCCCCTCCCGGCTCTTCCGCGACCTCGGCCCCAACTGGTACGCCTCCGTGATGGGCACCGGCGTCGTCGCCACGGCGGCGGCCGGGCTGCCCGCGCACGTACCGGGGCTGCGGACGGCCGCCACGGTCGTGTGGGCGCTGGCGGCCGGCTGGCTGGTGGTGCTCTCCGCGGCCTGGGCGGTGCACTGGACCCGCCACCGCGACCGCGCGCTGGCGCACGCCGGCCATCCGGTGATGGCGCACTTCTGGGGCGCCCCGGCGATGGCGCTGCTGACCGTCGGCGCGGGCACCCTGGCGCTGGGCTCCGACTGGACCGGACCGCACGCGGCCCTGGCCGTGGCCGGGGCGCTGTGGTCGGCGGGCACGGTGCTGGGCCTGCTGACCTGGGTGTGGATCCCGTACCGGGCGATGACCGACCACCGGGTCGCCGACGACTCGGCGTTCGGCGGCTGGCTGATGCCGGTCGTGCCGCCCATGGTGTCCGCGGCCACCGGGGCCGCCCTCGTCCCGCACCTGCCGGCGGGGCAGGCGCGGCTGACGCTGCTGCTGGCGTGCTACGCCATGTTCGGGATGAGCCTGCTCGCGAGCCTGGTGATCATCCCGCAGATCTGGGGCAGGCTGGTGCGCCACAAGACGGGCCCGGCGGCCATGGTGCCGACCCTGTGAATCGTGCTCGGCCCGCTGGGCCAGTCCGTCACGGCGGCCAACCTCCTGGGGGGCGTGGCGCCTGCCGCCCTGCCCCGTCCGTACGCCACCGGGGCCGAGGTGTTCGGCTACCTCTACGGCGTGCCCGTCTGGGGCTTCGCGATGATGTGGCTGGCCCTGGCGGCGGCGCTCACCCTGCGCACCGCGCGGCGCGGCCTGCCGTTCACCCTGACCTGGTGGAGCTTCACCTTCCCGCTGGGCACGTGCGTGACGGGGACGAGCGCGCTGGCGCTGCGGCTGCACTCGACGGCCTTCCAGGGGGCGGCGCTGGTCCTCTACGCGGGCCTGGTGGCGGCGTGGGCGCTGGTCGCGGCGCGTACCGTGCACGCCGGGGCGCGCGGCACGCTGTTCGCGCCGCCCGCCCCGGCGCCCGGCACGTGAACCGCCGGGGTCACAGACCCTGCCAGGCCGGCTTGGCGGCGTAGGTGGCCCGGAAGTAGTCGGCCAGCTTCAGCTTGGACGCGGCGGCCTCGTCGACGACGACGGTGGCGTGCGGGTGCAGCTGAAGCGCGGAGGCGGGGACGACCGCCGCCAGCGGGCCCTCGACGGCGAGGGCGACGGCCTCCGCCTTGGCCTCGCCCGTGGCGAGCAGGACGAGGTGCCGGGCCTCCAGGATGGTGCCGATGCCCTGGGTGATGACGTGGTGCGGCACCTCCTCGGGGTGGTCGAAGAAGCGCGCGTTGTCCTTGCGGGTCTGCTCGGTGAGGGTCTTGATCCGGGTCCGGGAGGCCAGCGAGGAGCACGGCTCGTTGAAGCCGATGTGGCCGTCGGTGCCGATGCCGAGCAGCTGCAGGTCGACGCCGCCGGCGCCCGCGAGGGTCCGCTCGTACGCGGCGCAGGCCTCGACGACGTCTTCCGCGGTGCCGTCGGGTCCCATGAACGACTCCGGCGCGAGGCCGAGGGGCTCGACGACCTCGCGCAGCACCACGGAGCGGTAGGACTCGGGGTGCCCGGCGGGCAGGCCGACGTACTCGTCCAGCTGGCAGATCCGGGCGCGTGAGACGTCGGCGGCGCCCTGCCGGGCCAGTCCGGCGAGCGCGCGGTAGACGGGGAGCGGGGTCGATCCGGTGGCGACGCCGAGCAGCGCGTCGGGCTTGCGGCGCAGCAGGTCCGCGAGGGCGCCCGCGATGAGTTCGCCGCCCGCGGTGGCGTCCGGAACGATGACGACTTCCACTTCGGGACCGCCGATCTGGTGAGGGAGACCGTAACTGGTTTAGACCAATTTAGCAGCCGGGCCCCCCGCAGATCCACCGCCGGCCCGGGGGTGCCTTCGGGCGAATGCGGCGCACGCCGCGTTGGAGGGCACGCCGCCGGTGGTAGCAAGCAGGGACAGGCGCGCGGGGCGCGCGGCGTAAGGCCGGGCACGACGGGGAGGTGCGGGACGGTGTCCCAAGGACGGCGGATCCGGATCCGCGCGGGGCGCCGGGAGGTGCGCGGGCCGGCCAGGCGGCCCGGCGTCCGGGTGTTCCCCGCACTGAACACGGCCGCCGCCTACTCCTGGCGGCTGCTGGTCGTGGGGGCCGTCGTCTACGCCGTCTTCGCCACCCTCGGACGCTTCCACGAGATCGCGGTGGCCGTCTTCCTCGGGCTGGTCGTCACCGCCATGCTGCGGCCGGTGGCCGATCTGCTCGCCCGGGCGATCCCGCGCTCGCTGGCCGTCGCCGTGTCGCTGATCGGCAGCATCCTCGTCGTGTTCGGCATCCTGGCCATGGTCGGCGAGGTGGTCGCCGGCGAGACCGCGGGGCTGCAGCGCGAGTTCAGCGCGGGGCTGGCCCGGATCGAACGCTGGCTGGAGGCCCCGCCGTTCCGGCTCGACCCCGAGGCGCTGAACGACCTGCAGTCGAAGATCGGGCAGTGGCTCTCCAGCCACCGGGCGACGCTGATCAGCACCGCGCTCAGCGGCGCCGGGCGCCTGGTCGAGGTGCTGACGGTCTTCGCGCTGGCGCTGTTCTGCTCGGTGTTCTTCCTCCACTCCGGCGACCGTCAGTGGTCCTGGTTCTGCGGGCAGTTGCCGGGGAGCGTGCGGGGCCGGGTGTCGCTGGCCGGCAGCGCGGCGTGGCGTACGTTCACCGGCTACACGCACGGGATCGTGCTGGTGGCGGCGACCAACGCGATCCTGGTCGGGGTCGCCCTGTACCTGCTGCGGGTGCCGCTCGCGCTGCCGCTGGCGCTGCTGGAGTTCTTCGCCGCCTTCGTGCCGCTGATCGGCTCGCCCATCGCCCTGGCGGTCGCCGCCGTGGTGGCGCTGGCGGCGAAGGGGCCCCTCATCGCGGCGATCGTCGTCTGCCTGATCGTCGTCATCGGCCAGATCGAGGGCCATGTGCTGCACCCGCTCGTGATGAGCTGGGCGGTGCGCCTGCACCCCGTGGTGGTCGCGCTCACCGTCATCGGCGGCGCCATCGCCGCCGGGGTGATCGGCGCGGTGGTGGCGGTGCCGCTCGTCTCCGTCCTCTGGTCGATGTACCAGGCGCTGCGCACCGCGGAGTAGGACGCGCAAGTTCTTGCGGGGCTTCCGCAACGGCCTGTCGGCTGAACGACACTCCAGCGCAAGCCCGTGTCGACTGAGACGAAAGCCCGGTCGGGGGCATAGACGCCCGGAAACACCTCTGCAACTATCGGCTCGGGCCGCGCAATTACCAAAGCAATCGACGCAATTTTCTCCGCGTGGCAGCCGTATCGCATGCGACATGTCATGGCACCAACAACTCTGACGAGAGGTACAGGGACGACATGCCAAAGGAACGGTTCATCAGACGGCTGCTGGCGGGGGTGATCGCGGCGGGCATGGTGCTGCTCGGCCTGTCGGCCCTGCCCGCCGCGGCCGCCGGCGGCCCCGACCTCGCCGCGGGGGCGCCGGCCACCGCGAGCAGTTCCCACGCCGAGTACGGGGTCGGCAACATCACCGACGGCAACCAGAACAC
This sequence comes from Streptomyces sp. NPDC111520, assembly GCF_055635295.1. Lineage (NCBI taxonomy): Bacteria > Bacillati > Actinomycetota > Actinomycetes > Kitasatosporales > Streptomycetaceae > Streptomyces > Streptomyces sp. NPDC111520. Next base: position 51,061 of record NZ_JBVKBW010000007.1, read on the forward strand.
CTACTGGCAGAGCGCGGGCAGCTCCTTCCCGCAGTGGGTCCAGGTCGACCTGGGCAGCAGCACCAGCGTCGACCAGGTCGTCGTCAAGCTCCCCGCCTCCTGGGAGGCCAGGACCGAGACCTTCGCGGTCCAGGGCAGCCCCGACGGCACCACCTTCTCCACGCTCTCCGGCTCGGCCGGGCGGAACTTCGGCCCCGGCTCGGGCAACACGGTGACCATCGACTTCGCGGCCACGCCCACCCGGTTCGTACGGCTGAACGTCACCGCCAACACCGGCTGGCCCGCCGCCCAGGTCTCCGAGCTCGAGGTGCACGGCTCCGCCACCTCCACCGACAACCTCGCCCGGGGCCGCACCCTCACCGCGAGCAGCGGCAACGCGCCCTACATCGCCGCCAACGCGGGCGACGGCAACCAGACCACCTACTGGGAGAGCAACAACAACGCCTTCCCCCAGTGGATCCAGGCCGACCTGGGGTCCTCCGTCGCCGTCACCAAGGTGGTGCTGAAACTGCCGCCCACGTGGGAGGCGCGGACGCAGACGCTGTCGCTGCGCGGCAGCACCAACGGCTCGTCCTTCAGCGACCTGGTGGCGTCCCGCGACTACTCCTTCAAGCCGGCCGACAACAACACCGTCACCATCAGCCTGAGCAGCACGACCACCCGCTACCTGCGGGTCGACGTCACCGGCAACACCGGATGGGCCGCCGCCCAGCTGTCCGAGCTGGAGGTGTACGGCCCCGCCTCCGGTGACACCACCGCGCCGAACGCGCCCACCGGCCTGGCCTACACCGAGCCCGGCTCCGGCCAGATCCGGCTGAGCTGGAACGCCGCCGGCGACAACGTCGGCGTCACCGGCTACGACGTGTACGCCAACGGCGAGCTGCGCACCAGCCTCTCCGGCAGCACGCTCACCTTCACCGACAACCAGCCCGACAACGCCACGGTCAGCTACTTCGTGCGCGCCAAGGACGCGGCCGGCAACGTCTCCGGCAACAGCAACACCGTCACCCGGACCGGCTCCGGCGGCGACACGCAGGCACCCAGCCGGCCCGGCGACCTCGCCCTCACCCAGCCCGGCTCCGGGCAGGTCAAGCTGACCTGGACCGCCTCGAGCGACAACGTCGGCGTCACCGGCTACGAGGTCTACGCCAACGAGGTGCTGCGCGCCACGGTGTCCGGCAGCACGCTCACGTACACCGACAACCAGCCCGACACCGCGACCGTCTCCTACTACGTGAAGGCCAAGGACGCGGCGGGCAACCGCAGCGTCGCCAGCACCACGGTCACGCGCAACGGCTCCGGCGGCAACGGCTCCGACCTGGCCGTGGGCAAGCCGATCACGGCCTCGTCCAGCACGCAGAACTTCGTCGCGGCCAACGCCAACGACAACAACGTCACCACCTACTGGGAGGGCGCCGGCGGCAGCTACCCGAACACGCTGACCGTCTCCCTCGGGGCGAACGCCGACGTCACCTCGGTGGTCCTCAAGCTCAACCCCGACGGCGCATGGGGCACCCGCACCCAGACCGTGCAGGTGCTCGGCAGGGAGCAGGGCGCGAGCGGCTTCACCAGCCTCAAGGCGGCGGCCGGCTACACCTTCAACCCGTCCTCGGGCAACACGGTGACCATCCCGGTCAGCGCCCGGGTCGCCGACGTACGGCTGCAGTTCACCGCCAACAGCGGTGCCGCCGCGGGCCAGCTGGCGGAGTTCCAGGTGATCGGCACCCCGGCGCCGAACCCGGACCTGACGATCAGCGGCATGTCCGTGTCCCCGAGCGCACCCGTCGAGACCGACGCGGTCAGCCTCTCCGCGACCGTGCACAACATCGGTGAACTGGCCTCGGGTGCCACGAACGTCGCCTTCTACCTGGGCACCACCAAGGTCGGCACCGCCTCCGTCGGCGCGCTGGCGGCCGGCGCCTCGACCACGGTGACGGCGAACATCGGCGTACGGGACGCCGGCAGCTACCCGCTTGGCGCCGCGGTCGACGAGGCCGGGGACGTGATCGAGCAGAACGACACCAACAACGCCTACAGCAGCCCGGCCCCGCTGGTCGTCAGGCCGGTCGACAGCTCCGACCTGATCGCCTCACCCACCGGCTGGTCCCCCGGCAACCCGGCCAAGGGCAACACCGTCACCTTCTCCGTAGCGATCAAGAACCAGGGCACCGTCGCGTCCGCGGGCGGCTCCCACGGCATCACCCTGACCGTCACCGACACCGCCTCCGGCTCCGTCGTCAAGACGCTGACCGGCTCCTACAGCGGCGCCATCGCCGCGGGCGGCACCACGAGCCCGGTCTCCCTGGGCACCTGGACGGCCGCCAACGGCAAGTACACGGTCAAGACCGTCATCGCACCCGACGCGAACGAACTGGCCGTCAAGCAGCAGAACAACACCAGCACCAAGTCCCTGTTCGTGGGGCGCGGCGCCAACATGCCGTACGACATGTACGAGGCGGAGGACGGGGTCCTCGGCGGGGGCGCCGCCGTGACCGGTCCCAACCGGACCGTCGGCGACCTCGCGGGCGAGGCGTCCGGCCGCAAGGCCGTCACGCTGAACAGCACCGGCAGTTCGGTGGAGTTCACGACCAAGGCCAGCACCAACACCCTGGTCGTGCGCTACTCGATCCCCGACGCCGCGGGCGGCGGCGGGATCAACTCCACCCTGAACGTCTACGTAAACGGCGCGTTCCTCAAGGCCATCGACCTCACCTCCAAGTACGCGTGGCTGTACGGCAGCGAGACCGCCCCCGGCAACAACCCGGGTGACGGCAGCCCCCGCCACATCTACGACGAGGCCAACATGATGCTCGGCACGACCGTGCCGGCCGGGGCGAAGATCAAGCTGCAGAAGGACGCCGCCAACGGCAGCCAGTACGCGATCGACTTCGTCAACACCGAACAGGTCTCGCCCATCGCCAACCCCGACCCCGCGGCCTACACCGCGCCGACCGGGTTCACCCACCAGGACGTGCAGAACGCCCTGGACAAGGCCCGGATGGACACCACGGGCACCCTCAAGGGCGTCTACCTGCCGCCGGGCGACTACGAGACGGGCAGCAAGTTCCAGGTCTACGGCAAGACCGTCAAGATCATCGGCGCCGGCCCCTGGTACACCCGCTTCCACACCCCGTCCGGCCAGTCCAACACCGACGCGGGCTTCCGCGCCGACTCCACCGCCAACGGCTCGTCCTTCTCGGGCTTCTCCTTCTTCGGCAACTACACCTCGCGCATCGACGGCCCCGGCAAGGTCTTCGACTTCGCGAACGTCGCGAACATGACGATCGACAACGTCTGGAACGAGCACACGGTCTGCCTCTACTGGGGCGCCAACACCGACAACGTCACCATCACGAACTCCCGGATCCGCGACACCTTCGCCGACGGCGTCAACATGACCAACGGCAGCACGGACAACCACCTCGACAACATCGAGGCCCGTGCCACGGGTGACGACAGCTTCGCCCTCTTCTCGGCGATCGACGCCGGCGGGGCGGACGAGAAGAACAACCTCTACGAGAACCTGACGTCCCTGCTGACCTGGCGCGCCGCGGGCATCGCCGTCTACGGCGGCTACGCCAACACCTTCCGCAACATCCTCGTCGCGGACACGCTGGTCTACTCGGGCGTCACGATCAGCTCCCTGGACTTCGGCTACCCGATGAACGGCTTCGGGACCGACCCGACCAACCTCCAGAACATCTCCATCGTCCGCTGCGGCGGGCACTTCTGGGGCAGCCAGACCTTCCCGGGCATCTGGCTCTTCTCCGCCTCGAAGGTCTTCCAGGGCATCCGCGTCAGCGACGTGGACATCGTGGACCCGACCTACAGCGGGATCATGTTCCAGACCAACTACGTGGGGGGCCAGCCGCAGAACCCGATCAAGGACACGGTCCTCACCAACGTGTCCATCACCGGCGCCCACCGCAGCGGTGACGCCTACGACGCCAAGTCGGGCTTCGGCCTGTGGGCCAACGAGATGCCGGAGGCCGGGCAGGGTCCGGCGGTCGGCTCCGTCACCTTCAACAACCTGACGATGAACGACAACTACCTGAACATCAAGAACACCACGTCCACCTTCACCATCAACACCAACCCGTAGCGGCCGGACGCGCGAGCGCCGTGGTCCCGGCCGGTCGTCCGGCCGGGACCACGGCGCTCCGTCGTCTCCGTCATCCGCGGCGTGCGCGGCGTGTCGCCCACGAACCCCACCAGGCCGGGATCGGCGGATCGGCGGGGGCGGACGTCGGCTGGTCCGGGTGGAGTCCGAGCCGGCGCAGGGCGGCCGCGTCGACCCGTACTTCGTGGGTTCCGTGCCAGTGCCCGTCCGCCCCGATCCCGCACATGAGGTCGATCATCACCTCGTGGCCGGCGAACGGCCACCAGTCGATGCCGCGGTCCCGCAGTCAAAGGGCCGTCAGCTCGACGGGCCCGGGACGGCCCGGCAGGTTCTCGCAGCCCAGGAGGGTCACCCATGCGTCAGATGCGTCAGGTTTTCGGTCCATGCCCCCATGCTCGCGCAGCACGACGGCGTGCCGCAGCGGGATTTCGCCGCGGCACGCCGTCGAGGGGGACGGGGTGGGCCGTGCCGGCCACGGGGATGCGGCGGCACGGCCCGGATCGGTTGCCGGTCAGCGGCGGCCGCCCCAGGACTTCACGTCGACGACCTGGCGGTGGTCGTTGCGCAGGGTCGCGGCGTCGCGGCGGTCCCAGACGGAGTTGCGGCGGTCCTGGAAGACGTCGCGCCGGCCGTCGCGGCCGAAGCCGGTGTGCACGCGCACCTTGGAGTGGCCGACGAGCCGCACGTTGTTGAAACGGTAGCGGTTGCCCTCGCGGTCCGACAGGGTCCAGCCACGCAGGTTGACCGTACCGCGGCCGGTGTTCACCACTTCGATCCATTCGTCACCGCCGCGGCCGAACCGGCCGTGGCCGTCGCGGGTGTTGACGTCGCCGATGACCACCCGGGACCGGCCGTGGTCGCGGTGGTCGGCCGCGGTGGCCGGCAGGGAGGCGGCGGCCACGACCGCTCCGGAGGCGAGGACGGTGGCGATGACGCGGCGGGTGATACGAGCAGACATGATGCCCCCTCAACAAAGGTGCGTTCCCGGCCCTTCCGGGCCGTTCCCGCGGTGCGGATGCTTCGGCGGTTGCCGATGACCCAACTCTGGCCCACCGGCGACGCACACAACCGGAACAATCGCTTCGCGTTACAGAATGCGGACATATCCGTAACTGTTAGCTGTAAGCGACATCTGTCAGTCCCGGGCGACATGTCGACTGACTGCGTGATGCACCCATCCGCCGGGCACGGCCGTCCGGGCTTCTCGCTGTCACCCACACGAGTGCCCTGATCGCCGGGCGCCCCCCGGCGGCCGGAGAAGGGCCCCGGTAACGGAGAATCGCGCCATGACGACACGCGGCGCGGGCCACGGGCACGCCCCCGGACAGGACCACGGCTATCTGCTGGACAACCGCCGGGCCGAGGCCGGGACGCGCTTCGCGGCCTTCGCCGAGCTGTTCGACCCGGTAACGTTCCGGCACGTCGACGCGCTGGGCGTCGGCGCGGGGATGCGCTGCTGGGAGGTGGGGGCCGGGGGCGCCTCCGTGCCGCTCGGGCTGGCCGCCCGCGTCGGCCCCGGCGGTGCGGTGGTCGCCACCGACATCGACGTGTCGTGGGCCCGCGGCGCCGCGGGCGGCGTGGTCGAGGTGCTGCGGCACGACGTCGCCGCCGACCCGCCGCCACCGGGCGGCTTCGACCTCGTCCACGCCCGGCTGGTGCTGGTGCACGTCACCGACCGGGCGGAGGCGCTGCGCCGCATGGTCGGCGCACTCCGCCCCGGCGGGGTGCTGCTGCTGGAGGACGCGGACCCCGGGCTGCAGCCGCTGCTCTGCCCGGACGAGTCCGGACCGGAGCAGCGGCTCGCCAACCGCCTGCGCTCCGGCTTCCGCGCGCTGATGGCCGAGCGGGGCGCGGACCTGGCCTACGGGCGGACGCTGCCGCGCCTGCTGCGGGAGGCCGGGCTGGAGGACGTGGGGGCCGACGCCTACTTCCCGATCACGTCACCGGCCTGCGCCGTCCTGGAGGCGGCCACCGTGCGGCACATCAGGGACCGCCTCGTGGCGGCCGGTCTGGCCACCGACGAGGAGGTGGACCGCCATCTGGCGAACGTCGCGACCGGCACGCTCGACCTGGCCACGGCGCCGATGGTCTCCGCCTGGGGCCGCCGGCCGCTCAGCCCTGCGGCGTCCAGCCCGGATCCCGGCCGGTGAGGCCGAGCAGCCGGTCCAGCGGCGGCGCGGAGTCCGGGACGGGCACGGGCCGGCCGAAGGGCCCCGAGCCGTCGCCGGACGCCGCCCCGAACGAGGTGAGCAGCCCGAGCACGACCTCCACGGACGCCCCGTCGGGGCGGTACTCCAGCCCGGTCGCCCGGGCCAGGTCCCAGCCGTGCACCAGCAGCTCGTTCAGGGCGAACCGGCCCGCGGCCTGCGCGGGCAGGGTGATCCCGCCGGCGCGGGTCTCGCCCTCCCACGCCCCGGGGGCGTCCCAGGCTGCGGACACCTCCGTCAGCAGGACGGGCAGCAGCCCGCGCCAGGCGTCCGGGAGCCCGGGGACGGAGGAGCCGGGGTCGGTGTCCGTTGCCGGGCCGAAGTCCTTGCGGGCGGCGTTCCGGAAGGCCGCGCAGAGCCCGGCGACGTGCCCGATGAGGTGCGCCACGGTGTAGTCGGGACAGGGCGTGGGGGCGTCGAGTTGCTTGTCGGCGATCTGCTCCAGCAGGGCGCTCACGTCCCGGGCGGCCGGGCGGAGGTCGGGATGACGTGTCATGGGGTCCCCTGGGTCGGTGGTCGTCCGGGTCGGTGGCCGTCACGATGGGGACCGGTGCGGCGCCGCGAACTCATCGGTGTGCCGCCGCAACGCCCCTGTCACGGCGCGTCTCCGCAGGTCACAGCGGTGGGGCACGCACCGCGTGCCTCAGATCTTGACGGCGGGCAGTATTGGTCTGTGGGAATCCTTGGGTGTGCCAGGGCCGGGTGGGCGTGACGGGTGGACATGCGCGGCACGCTGTTCGCCGACGCCCCTGACGGTTTCCCCCGGTCCAGAGGCGACGCCTTCGCCGTCGTGGACGCCCGGGGCACCGTGACGAACTGGACCCCCGGCGCGGAACGGCTGCTCGGCTGGGCGGCCGAGCAGGCCCTCGGTCCGGTGTCCCGGCTGCTGTGGTCCCGCTCCGACGGCGCCCGCCTCGCCGGCATCGTGTGCCCCGAGCACTCGGTCTTCCTGGGCCCCCTGCTGCTGCGGCACCGGGAGGGCGCACCCGTCGGGGTGCTGCTGTGGGGGCACCCCCTCGCGCGCGACCTGTGGCTGCTGCAGGCGGAGAACGCCGACGCGGTGCGCCACGACGACCTGCTCGGCGCGCTGCTGCGCGGGCTGTTCACCGAGTCGCCGTTCATCATCGACGTCTTCGACACGGACCTGCGCTTCCTGGCCCGCAACGACTCCCAGATCCGTGCCACGGGCTTCGCCGACGACTTCGTCGGGTTCACCATGCGCGAGGTGGCCCCGCCCGGGCTGCTCGACACGGACGCCTTCGAGGCGCGCCAGCGGCTGGTGCTCACCTCGGGCCGGGCGATGATCGGCAGCGAGGTGCGCGGCCGCGACCCCCGCGACCCGGACCGGGACACGGTCTGGTCGGAGACGATCCTGCCGCTGCGCGGCGCCGACGGCGACGTCGTGGCCCTGGCGCACATGGTCTTCGACCTGACCACGGAGGCCCGCGCCCGGGAGCGGCTCGACCTGGTCAACGAGGCGAGCGCGCGGATCGGCAGCACTCTGGACGTACTGCACACCGCCCAGGAGCTGACGGACGTGGCGGTGCCGCGCTTCGCGGACTTCAGCTACGTCAACCTGCTGGACCCGGTGATGGGCGGTGAGGAGCCGCTGCCCGGACCGGTCGCCGAGGCGGTGCCCCTGCGCCGCGCGGCGGCGACGATGGTCCCCGACGGCCCGGCGCAGACGGTGGTCTCGCCGGGCGAGGTGGACCACTTCGCGTCCCTGCCCGGCACCCCTGCCGCCAGGGCCCTGGCCAACGGCAAGCCGGTCCTGCTGACGGGCGAGGAGCTGCTGGTCGAGCTGGAGGCCGCCGATCCCGCCCGCGCGGAGATGGTCCGCGGCTTCGCCGTGCGGTCCTGGCTGCTGGTGCCGATGTTCGCCCGCGGGGCGGCGCTGGGCGTGGCCCTGTTCGTACGGTTCACCCGGGCCCATGCCTTCGAGGCGGACGACGTCCTGCTCGCCCGGGAGTTCGTCGCGCGCGCCGCGGTCTGCATCGACAACGCCAGCCGCTACACCCGGGAACGCGCCACGGCCCTGGCCCTGCAACGCAACCTGCTGCCGCAGCGGCTTCCCACGCTGGCCACCGTCGACGCGGCCTCACGCCACCTGTCGCGGGACGGCCACCCCGGGCTGGGCGGCACCTGGTTCGACGTCATCCCGCTGTCCGGCGCGCGGACCGCCCTGGTCATCGGCGAGGCGGGCGGGCACGGGCTGCACTCGGCGGTGTCCATGGGCCGGCTGCGGACGGCGGTGCGGACGCTGGCGGACCTGGACATGGCGCCGGAGGAACTGCTCACGCACCTGAGCGACCAGGTCAAGCGCCTGCGCGACGAGCAGGGCTGGCCGACGCCACCCGGAGCCGGCGCCCCGACCTGCCTCTACTCGATCTTCGACCCGATCACCATGCGCTCCCTCGTCGCCAGCGCGGGGCACGCTATGCCGGCGCGGGTGAGCCCCGACGGCCAGGTGTCGGTGCCCGGGACCCCCGCGACGCCCGGGCTGGGCACCGGCGGGGTGCCGTTCGAGTGCGTGGAGGTGGCCCACGCCGACGGCGACCTGCTCGCCCTCTACACCGAGGGGCTGCTCGCCCCGGAGACGGGGGACGGGACGGCGCTCCGGCTGGGCCGGGCGCTGGCCGGGGCCGGGGCCTCCGCCAGGAAGGGGCCGGGTGAGGTCGCGGACGAGGCACTGCGCCGGCTCGTGCCCGGCGGGCGCTGCGGGCAGGACGTGTCACTCCTGGTGGCACGGCTGCACCGGCTGCCGCCGGACCGGCACGCCACCTGGGACCTGAGGGACGCGCCGGAGTCGGTCGGGCGGGCGCGGGGGCTGGTGACCGGGAAGCTGGCCGAGTGGCACCTGGAGGAGCTGGAGTTCACCACCGAGCTGCTGGTCAGCGAGCTGGTCACGAACGCGATCCGCTACGGCTCACCGCCGGTGCGGCTGCGGCTGATCCGCGACCGCCGGCTGATCTGCGAGGTCGGCGACGGCAGCAGCACCTCCCCGCACGTCCGGCGTGCCCTGGAGACGGACGAGGGCGGCCGCGGGCTCTACCTGGTCTCGCAGGTCGCGTCGCTCTGGGGGACGCGCTACCACGCCCGCGGCAAGACCCTCTGGGCCGAGCAGCCGCTGCCCACGCCGGACGGGGCCGCGGAGGACGCCTGAGGCCGGCGCCGGCCAGGCCCGGGGCGGCGAGCTCCTCCCGGCGACGGCTCCTCCCCCGGCAGCCGGATCAGACCGCCGGATCAGCCGCGCGGGTCCCGTACGCGCCGCCGGGCACCGCGGCGACGGGCACCTCGGTGACGGGGTCGGCGCCGCAGGTGTTGCGCAGCAGGAGGAGCGCGGCGTCGTCGTGCAGCCTGCCGCCGACGTGGTCGAGCAGGTCGCCGTGGAGCGCGGCCAGGGTCCGTGCGGGGTCGTCGGTCAGGTGGCGGGTGACGCGCTCGTCCAGGGGGTAGAAGCGGCGGCCGTGGTCGCGGGCCTCGATGACGCCGTCGGTGTACAGCAGCAGCTGGTCGCCCTCGGAGAAGGGCAGCACCTGGAGGACCGGGTCCTCCCCGGCGAGGGCGCGCAGCCCCAGCGGCGGGACGTGGCCGGAGGACTCGACGGCGACGACGTCGCCCCCGCGCAGCAGGAGGGGGTGGGCGTGGCCGCAGTTGACGATCTCCATGCGGCCCGGGCCCGGATGCCCGACGACGACGGCGGTGACGAAGTCGTCGGGGCCGAGGTTGCGGGCCAGGCTGCGTTCGATCCGGTCGACGACGTCCAGCAGGTCGGGCTCGTCGTAGGCGGCCTCGCGGAACACGCCCAGCACCAGCGCGGCGGTGCTCACCGCCGGCAGTCCCTTGCCGCGGACGTCGCCCACGATCAGGCGCACCCCGTACGGCGTGGGCACCAGCGCGTACAGGTCGCCGCCGATCCGGGCCTCCGCCGCGGCGGCGCTGTAGCGGACCGCCACTTGGAAGGGGCCGACGGTCTCGGGCACGGGCAGCAGCAGCGCCTGCTGGGCGGCCTCGGCCACCGAGCGGACAGCCGCGAGCACGCGCTCACGGCGCTTGCGGACGGCGGCCCCCAGCCCGCTCGCCAGGGTGACGGCGGTCAGCGCGCCCAGCACGATGGCGAGCTTGTCGCCCGGCATGCCCTTGTACGCGCCGAGGACGGCGGCCAGCGCCACGGTGAGCACGCCGACGCGCAGCACGCGCCAGGGGCCCCCGATGGCCGCAGTGAGCGCCGGGCCGACGGCGAGCAGCGGCAGCCAGTCGGGGCCGCTGCCGCTGACGAAGGCGACGAGGGCCACCGCGCAGATGATCAGAAACGGCGCTCCCGTGGCGACGTGCCACGTCGGCCGGCCGCCGTGGGGCTGGTCCGGGGCTTGACTCATGTTCGTCCGCAATCCCTGCCTGTGCGAGGCGTCACACCGCCGCTGTCCGTTTCAACCAGTTAATGGGTGTATGACCCAGGCCACAAGGGTGGGGATTTCAGATAGTGAGCGACAGCCCCCGTGTCACACGGCTCGCCGTGGGGAGCAGCCTGCCGCGTACCGCGTCGAGGGCGGCGACGCGGTCCGCGCGCAGCGACACACCGAGGGAGCCCAGGGTGGCGCCGCAGTAGACGGGCACCGCGATGCAGACCGTGCCGAGGGCGTACTCCTCCAGGTCCATGACGGCGGGCGGGGCCGGGACGTCCTCCAGGCGCCGCAGCAGCTCGGCGCGGCGGGTGATCGTGCGCGGGGTGAGATCGGCCAGCGGGTGCCGGGAGAGGTAGTCGTTGCGGGCCTCCTCGTCCAGCTCGCGCAGCACGCACTTGCCGAGCGCGGTGGCGTGCCCCGCCTCCTCGAAGCCCACCCACAGGTCGACACGCGGGGTCCGGGGGCCGTCGACGATGTCCGCCACCCGGATCTCGCCGTCCTCGTAGAACGTGAGGTAGGCGGCGGCCGACAGCTCGTCGCGCAGCGCGGCCAGCGCCGGCCGGACGCGGCTGAGCGGCATCTGGGGCCGGCTCGCGGCGTGCAGGGCGTCCAGCTTCTCGCCGAGGGCGAAGCCGCCGTCGTCGAGTTTGCGCACGTAGCCGTCGTGGGTCAGGGTCCGCAGCAGGTGGTAGGCGGTGGCGAGCGGCAGTTCGGTCTCGCGCGCCAGCTGTTTCGCCGGCGCGCCGCACTCGTGTGCACCCACCGCCTCCAGCAGGCGGAAGGCCCGCTGGACGGACGTGATGAGCGTCGGCCCGCCCTGAGCAGCCATGACTCCAGCCTGCGCCCCGTGTCCTGCCGCGGCAAGCGACGGCCGGGAACGGCCGAGGACACCGTGCGGTGCGTCCCGTGCGGCTTCGCGCGGACGCCTGCGTCGGCGCGCGCCGCTGTGCCACAGTGACGGCACGACGGTGCTCAACCCCGGGGGGAACGGTGCCGATGGACCTCATCGTCACGACACAGGCGCGGGACGCCGAGGACGAGCTGCGCTCGTTCCACACCTGGCTGCTCAACGACTCCTATGTGCGGCGCAACGCCAAGGTCATCCTCGACGGGCGCGGCCCGGCGCCCGGCCGCGTGGGCGGCGGCACCCTGGACGGTGTGCGGATCGCCCTCGACAGCGGCTTCCGGCTGGCCAATCTCGCCCTGGCATGGCTCGCCTGGCACGCCGCGCGCGCCTCGGCGCCGGAGCTGACCTTCGAGCACGACGGCGTCGCGGTCACCCTGTCCGGGCAGGACGTCGAGACCGCCACCCGCGTCCTGGAGTCGCTGCGCCCCACCGACCGGTGACGCCCGCCGGTTCACCGCCAGGTTGCGGAAGAGCCCGGCCCTGGGCGACGGCACCCGCAAGCCGCCCGTGAACGCATCGATCCGCAGGGTCATCGGCAAGGGCGGTGGTCCGGCGGGCCTGCCTGTGCCGGTGCCCGCGACTACGCCTGCGCCAGGGCGAACACCGTGCCGGCCAGGGACCGCCAGGCGAGGTCGGAGTCGGGCGTGGCCGCGTGCGGGGAGCGGAAGTCGCCGAGGAAGGCGGCGACGTCGTCCAGTTGCCAGCGCAGGGCGTAGAGGGCGATGGCCTCCCGGTCCGGGCGGTGGCCGGTCGCGTCCTGGTAGCGGTCGAGGTCCCCGGGCCCGGCGGCGACCAGCCACAGGTCGCGCTCGGGCGGGGCGAGGCCCACGGTGTCCCAGTCGACGAGCGCGTACCCCGCGCCCTGGCGCAACAGGTTGCCCGGGTGCGGCTCGCCGTGGGTGACGACGCGTTCCGCTCCGTCGCGTTCGAGGGCGGCGGCACGCCGGTCGAACTCCGCCAGCCGGCGCCGGAGCACCCCTTCGTGCTCCCTCGTCAGGTCCCTGGCCCGCTCGGCGTACGGGCCGCCGTGCCACGTGTCGTCCAGCCCGGCGAGGACCGACTCCAGCGCGGCGCGCCCGGGGAGGGCGAGCCGCGGGCGCGGTATGCGGGCCGGAGGCGGCGTCCGGTGGAGAACGGCGAGGGTGTCCAGCAGGGCGCCGCGTTCGCGTGCGTCGAGGCGGTCGCCGAACTGCCCGGCGACGCCGTCCGCGTGGGGGAAGACGCTCACCCCGTACCGCGCGCCGGCCCGGAGCACCGTGCCGCCCCCGGCGGCGGGCAGCGGGGCGACCACGAAGTCCCGTCCCGGGTGTGCCCGCAGGGCGAGGGCGGTGTCCATGGCCCGGCTCAACCCCGCGAAGGCCGCGTCGGCGTCCGCGCCGCAGTGACCCTTGTGCACCAGGTCGGCCACGGTGACGAACCACCGGCCGCCGTGCACGTCGGCCGCCGTCCAGTGGTGGTCGCCGAAGCCGACGGGTTCGTGCGTCCACGACGCCACGTCGATCCCCCACGCGCGCAGCGCGTCACCCAGTTCCGCCTCGCCGATCCCCTCGGGCCGCTCCCTCATGTGACGACCCTAAGCGCTGCCGCGGGGCTCCCGCCCCGGATTCCACGGGAACTCCGGGGCGCGGGCAACCGGCGCGGCGGGCCCGCCCCGGAGGGGTACGGTGCCGGCCGTCCGCCAGGGCGGGGCGGGGGCGGGGGGAAAAGCGCGTGCGGCATAGAGTGCTGATCATCCGTCCCCCCGGAAGGACCGACGCAGATGTATGACGCACTCCTCGCCGAGACCGTGACCGTCACCGGTCACGGCGGCGACCGCATCGAGGCGTACTCCGCCCGCCCCATGGCCCCCGGTCCGTACGGCGGCGTCGTGGTGATCCACCACATGCCCGGCTACGACGACCCCACCAAGGAGATCACCCGCAGGCTCGCGGCGGAGGGCTTCGCCGCCGTCTGCCCGAACCTCTACAGCCGCGAGGCGCCGGGCGCCTCGCCGGACGACGCGGCCGCGGCGGCGCGCGCCCAGGGCGGCGTGCCCGACGAGCGGTTCCTGGGTGACGCCGCGGGCGCCGCCGCGTACCTGCGCGGCCTGCCGTCGTCCAACGGCAAGGTCGGCGTGATCGGTTACTGCTCCGGTGGGCGCCAGGCGTTCCTCGCCCTGGCCTCGCTGGACGTGCAGGCCGGTGTCGACTGCTACGGCGCCTTCGTCGCGGGCCGGCCGCCGGAGGGCTTCCCGCTCCAGGTCGAGCCGATCGTCCACCTGGCGAAGGACCTGCGCGGCCCGCTGCTGGGCCTGTTCGGCGCCGAGGACAGCTACCCCTCCCCCGAGCACGTCGCCGAACTGGAGACGGAGCTCAAGGCGCATGGCAAGCCGTACGAGTTCCACACCTACGAGAACGCGGGCCACGCCTTCTTCGCCGTGAACCGTCCGAGCTACCGCCCCGACGCGGCGGTCGACGGCTGGTCGAAGGTCCTGGCCTTCTTCAGGGAGAACCTCTGATGTGCACGTACCTCACCGAGAAGATCCGCATCGAGGGCAGCGGCAAGGGCGCCCAGGGCTGGTTCGGGCTGACCGAGGCCATGGTCTACGTCGACCACCCGCAGCACGCGCCGTACGAGCACACCGTCAACATCGACTTCCTCAACCCGGCGCTGGGCCCCTCGGCCCGGGTCGCCGTCGAGCTCACCGAGGAGGCGGCGCTGGCGCTGGTCGACGCGATCCGCTCCGCCCTTGCGGCGGCCCCGCCGGGGCTGGCCTCCTCCGGGCGGACCGCGCCGGCGGCGCACTGACCGGACGGGCCGTCACCCCGGGACCGTGACCTGGACCAGGGCGTGCGTACCGCTGGTGCGCCATGCGGTGCCGCCGGCGTCCAGCCGGGCCACGGTCTCCGGGGCGAGCCCGGTGACGGTGTCCGACTTGAGGGTGCGCAGGGTGGCGAGCGGGCCGGGGAACCAGGCCGTGACCTCCGCGAACGGCACGGTCGGGGGCCACAGCCTGTCGTCCACCAGGCGCCGGTAGTTGAGGTCGCCCTTCATCACGGTCAGCCGCGCCGCCGCGAACCGCTCCCGCAGATCGTCCGGCATGTCGCGGTAGCCGAGCGGCGCGCAGGCGAAGGGGTGCGCGACCAGGGCGAGCCGGCCCTCGCGCAGGGCCGCGAGCAGCCGTCCGCCGATGCGGGCGGCCTCCCCGGCCGCACCAGGGGCGGCGGTCATCCGGCGCAGGCAGGAAAGGACGTCCTGGGTGGTGGCGTCGGAGACGTAGTACGGGCGTGGTTTGACGAGCAGTTGGACCTCGCGGGCGCGTCCGCTCACGAGGATGTGGTCGACGAGGGCGAGGTCGGCCAGGATCTCGCGGGCACTGTTGTCGGCGACCACGACGACGGTGCCGCCGTCCAGCAGGGACCACAACCGCTCCGACTCGTCGGCGACGAACGTGCCGGAGGCCTCCGGGTCGGCGGACCCGGCCACCATCGTGAAGCCGAGGTCGGCCTGGTTGCCCCACACGGCGGCCGCGAGCAGCGTCCGTTCCCGCTCGCCGGGGGCGAGCCCGGGCAGCGCGTCGAGGGCGGCGAGGTCGGCGGCGAAGCCGGGACCGTCCAGCTCGGCGTCCTTGAAGGGGGCGAACGGGTCGACGCCGTGCCACGCCCCCGCGGCGAGGTATCCGGCGGGGTCGAGGAGCCGGCGGTAGAAGTACGACTCGGACCACAGGAAGGGCAGTTCGGGCCACGGCCGCCCGAAGCGGCCCTCGCCCCACTCCTCCCAGACCGCCCGGTCCGGCGCGTCCTGCGGCAACGCGGCGACCGTGCCGGAGCGCGACTCCTCCAGGAGTGCCGCGAAGCCCCGGCGGCGCTCCGGGCCGTACGGGACGGCGTCCAGGATGCGCCGTACCAGCACGGGGTGCCGCTCCTGGAAGACGCTCCGGGCGAAGGACCCGGGCTCGTCACAGGTGATCGCCGGTGCCTGCGGGAGCCGGGGGCCGGAGGTGTCCTCGGGGTGTCCACCCATGCGTCGTCGTCCTCCAGCGGTCGGGGGCGGGGGCAGCCGTCGCGGGCATTGTCACAGGAAGCGGAGGGGAAGTGGGGCATCCGGGCCGTACGCGCGGTTCCCCTCCGGGGCGGCCTCGGGCACGCTGTCCGCGGCAGGTCGGCCGGGAGCGGGTCGGACCCGCCCGGATACACGGGAATGTACGGGGATGTGCGGATGTACGGGGAGGACGCATGGGCGGGGCAGGGCAGACGGGAGCGGGGGACGGCATGCCGGCGACGGTCGTGCTCGGGGAGGTGGGGCCGCGCGTGACGGACGTCGTGACCGCGCTGGGGCTCCTGACGGGTCTGGACGCGGAGCGGTGCCGGTCCCTCACGGACAGGACCCCGGTGGCCGTGCTGCGGGACGTGCCGGAGGCGGACGCCGAGGCGGCCGTCGCCGCGCTGCGCGACGCCGGGGCCACCGCCGGGATCGGCGGTTCCGGGCCGGGGTCGCGGCTGGACCGGGCCCTCACCCAGGGACGGGAACGGCCGCTGCCGCCCGAGGTCGCGCGCCTGCTGCGGGACGTGGACGCCCCGCCGAGGCTCGCGGCCCACCTGCGACTGGTGCACGACGTGGCGTACGAACTGGTCGCATGGGTGGGGCGGTACAGCCCGGCCCTGGCCGTCGACCGGGAGGCCGTGCTCTTCGGCGCGGCCACCCACGACATCGGCAAGGCACTGCACGTCGCCGAACTGTCGGGCCCGGGCAGCGCCCACGAGGACGCGGGCCGCACGCTGCTGCTGGCGCGGGGCGTCGCGCCGCGCCTGGCACGGTTCGCGGCCACCCACGGTTCGTGGACGGACGCGGCCGTCACCATGGAGGACCTGCTGGTGAGCGTGGCCGACAAGGTCTGGAAGGGAAAGCGCGTCACCGAACTGGAGGACCTGGTCGTGGACCGGCTGGCCGGAGCGACCGGCGACGAGCGCTGGGAGGTGTTCCTGGCGCTGGACGGGTTCCTCGCCGGCGTCGCCGCCGACGCGGACCGGCGGCTGGACTTCCACTCCTCGTTCCCCGCGGTCCGGGGCGCGGTGGGCCGCACTTCCTGGGCGCCCGAGCCCGGCGGTGCGTGAGGCGGCGTCACCGGCGGGGCCAGACCCGGAGATCGTCATGCGGGGCGAGATCCGCATCACGGTCCACGCGAACGGCGACGTCGTCGACGCGGCCGGGCCCGTGCTCGCCCGAACCGGCTACCTGGAAGTGCGTGTCTCGGCCACCAGCCCCTGTGTGGCGGACTGACCGCCGTCAACGGGCGCCTCGTGCCTCCTCGTTCCCGGCCCGGAGAGGCACCGGCGGCGCGAGACGCCCCTCCCTCGGTGTCGTTCGGGTGCACGACCGGCCGCGAGATGATGGTCCCGCCGGCGATCACCGCCCGGCAGGGTCGACGTATCGGGCCGGGTCCTGGCAGGGTCGGGACCGGCGTTCACGACGCGGGGAACGGAAGTGGCAGGGATGACCGGGTGCACGGCGACGGAGGGCCCGGACCGGCCGCCGGCAGGGATCGCGTCCCGCACGGGCGGCCGGCCGGAACCGGGGCCGCGGGCTGCACGGTTCGGACTGAGGGCGGGAACGGGCAGGCCGTGCCGGTGACCGACCGTTCGAGGCTCCTCGCATCGCGTCTGCGGCTGCCGCTCGCCGGCCCCTGGGCGGTGGACGCGGGGCTGACGCTGCTCGTACTGGCGGCCGAGACCATCCCGTTCGTCGTGCCGCGCTCGCCGTCACTGCCGCCCGCCACCTGGGCGTCGTACGGCCTGACGGCGCTCGGCGTGCTGCCCCTGTTGTGGCGGCGCAGGGCGCCGGTGGCCGTGCTCGCCGCTGTCCTCGCCGCGCAGGCGCTCTACCGGTTCACGGTCGACGGGCCGGGGCAGCCCCTCCCGTACAACGCGCTGGTGGCGCTCTACACGGTCGCCGAGCTGACGCCGGCCAGATGGCGTGTCCCCGTGGCCGCGGGAACGCTGGCGCTGATCTTCCCGTCGGTGGCGCTGAACTCCGGTGAGGCCAGGGAGCTGCTGTTCTCACTGTTCCTCTTCGGCGCGGCCTACGGATTCGGCCGTCTCACGCACACCCGCAAGGCCTACACGGCCGCCTTGGAGGACCGGGCGGCCCAGCTGGAGCGGGCGAACCGCATCGAACGGGAGCAGGCGGCGGCAGCGGAACGGGCCCGGATCGCGCGGGAGATGCACGACATCCTCTCGCACGCGGTGAGCCTGATGGTGGTGCAGGCGGAGGCGGGACCGGTCGCGGTCCGTACGGCGCCGGAGCGTGCCGAGGCGGCGTTCGAGGCCATCTCCGGGACGGGGCGTGACGCGATGGCGCAGCTGCGCAGGATGCTGGGGGTGCTCAGGCAGGACACGGGGGTCCCGGAGCCCGCGTCCCGCAAGCCGCTGCCCGCCCTGGTGGACCTCCCGCTGCTCGTGGAGCAGGTGGCCTCGGGCGGCCTCGCCGTCGCGTACGTGCCCGTGGGCCTTCCGGGGTCCCTGTCGCCGGCCGCCGAGGCGACCGTCTACCGGATCGTGCAGGAGTCGCTGACCAACGTGGTCAGACACGCGTCCGCCGAATCGGCCGTGGTAAGCGTCGAGTTGGGCGCCGGGGCCGTGGAGGTGACGGTCACCGACGACGGCAGGGGCGCCGTGGCCGGCACCGCCGGAGGGCCGGGCGGTGGCACGGGGCACGGTCTGATCGGGCTGCGCGAGCGGGCCGCGGCACACGGCGGGACCGTCGAGACGGGCCCGGGCCCGGGCGGCACGGGATTCCGGGTGAGGGTGCGCTTCCCGGTGGCGGACGACTTCACGGAGGTGGACGGGTGACGATTCGCGTGGTGGTGGCCGACGACCAGGAGCTGGTGCGCAGCGGCTTCGCCATGATCCTCGACGCCCAGCCCGGCATCGAGGTGGTCGCGGAGGCGGCTGACGGCGCCGCGGCGGCGGAAGCCGTACGGCTCCAGGGCGCGGACGTGGCGCTCCTGGACGTCAGGATGCCGGGCACGGACGGGATCGAGGCGTGCCGCGCCATCAGCGCCGCGACCGGCTGCCGGACGATCATGCTCACCACCTTCGACTCCGACGAGTACGTGTACGAGGCGCTGCGCGCGGGGGCGAGCGGCTTCCTCCTCAAGGACGTCAGACGCGACGACCTGGTGCACGCGGTGCGGGTGGTGGCCGCGGGCGACTCCCTGCTCGCCCCCACCGTGGCGCGCCGGCTGGTCGAGGAGTACCGGCGCCGGCCCCGGCCGGCCTGGGCGCCTCCCTCGGCACCGCTCGACGCGCTGACCGCCAGGGAGCGCGAGACGCTGCTGCACCTCGCCCGGGGGCTGTCCAACGCCGAGATCGCGGCCGCGCTGACGGTCAGCGAGCACACCGTGAAGACCCATGTCGGCAACGTGCTGGCGAAACTGGGGCTCAGGGACCGCATCCAGGCCGTCATCTGCGCGTACGAGACCGGACTCGTGACCGCGGGGGAACCGGCCGCCGCGGGGGAAGCGGCCGCCGCCGGGCACCCGGCCGGCGATCCCCCTGCCGGGGGAGCCGGTCCGGCCCCCTCCCCCGCGCGGGCGAGCCGGGGCCCGCGGCAAGACCCCTCGCCCGGGCGATCCGCTCGGGGGCGGTGATCAACAGGATGGCAGGCAACGGCTCGAGCCGTTCCCCGTCGTCAGGAGACCACACGATGAACACCCGTGCCCGCACCTCCACGCGCACCCGTACCGCCCTGGCCGCCGTCCTCGCCCTGAGCGCCGTGACCTTCCCGGCGGCCCGGGCGGCGGTGGCCGCTCCACCCCTGTCGCCGTCCGCGTGCGCTTCCACCGCGCACACCGGCGGGCTCGACACCGCGGCGCTGTGCGCGGCGCTCGGCTCGCTGCCCGACTCCGGCACCACCGCGGCGCTCGTCCGCGTCGGCGGCACCGACGGCACCTGGCGCGGCAGCGCGGGTGTGCACGACCTGGACAGCGGACGCCCGGCCGATCCGCAGGGCCGTTTCCGGGCCGGCTCGGTGACCAAGGTGTTCACGGCGGCGGTGGTCCTGCAACTCGCCGCCGAGCGGAAGGTGGACCTCGGCGCGCCCGCGCGCCACTACCTGCCCGCGCTGATCCCCGCGGCGTACGGGGGCGTCACCGTACGGCAGTTGCTCGACCACACGAGCGGCATCCCGGCGGCCGACATGCCGGCCGACACCGTCGAGGGGGCCTACGCCCACCGGTTCGACCTCTTCACGCCCGAGGACATGGTCGGGAACGCGACCGCGAAGACACCCGAGTTCGCGCCCGGCACGCAACAGCACTACCTCAACATCAACTACACCGTGCTGGGTCTGCTCGTCGAAAAGGTCACCGGACACGCCTACGAGGAGGAGGTCGGTCGGCGGATACTGCGGCCGCTGCAGCTCCGGAACACCTCCTACCCCGGCACCGACCCGCGCATCAAGGGCCCCCACAACCACGGCTACCAGGCCTTTCCGCGCCCCGACGGCTCGACCGAGCTCCGCGACGTGACGGTGTGGGGCCAGACGGAGGGCTACGCGGCGGGTGATGTCATCTCGACCGCCGCCGACCTGGAACGGTTCCTGCGAGAGTTGTTCACCGGCCGCGTGGTGCCGCGGCCGCAGCTGGAGGAGATGTTCACCCTGCCCGCGCCCTCGGTGCGCGAGTACGGTTCGGGCGCCCCGGCCTCGTACAGCGCGGGGCTGTCCGTGGTCACCCTCGGCGGCCGCGAGGTCTGGGGCAAGACGGGCAGCCGGTACGGCTACACCAGCGTCGTCGCAGCGACCCGCGACCTGTCCCGCACGATGGTGGTGAACGTCGGTGCCACCGACGCGAAGGGCGAGGGTATGAACCCCACGGAACTGGCCCTGCTCGTGGCGGCGTTCGGGCCTCCGTCCGCCTGAGACGGCCCGGCCGTTCCCCGCGCCGGGCCGGCAGCGGGCGCCTCGCTCACTGGGCGCAGATCGCCGACGCCACGAAAGTGCTGGGCTGCTCCGACGCGGGGACGACCACCGTCCAGCCGTTGCCGACCAGGTCCGAGGACCGTACGGGAACGGGCGGCCCCGTGAGGAACGTGACGCCCCCTCCGGTCACCGTGGTGCCCGGCGGGCACGGGGCGGTCGCCACGGAGTCGCCCTCGGTGTCCGTGGGTACCGGCTGACTGGTGACCCTCGTCGTACGGACCGGTCCGGGCGGACCAGGGGGACCGGAGGGACCGGCAGGACCGGCAGGACCGGCAGGACCCGACGGGCCCGCGGAGCCCGGCGCACCCGACGCCCCTGGCGGCCCTGCCGGGCCCGGGGGTCCCGCAGGGCCGGCCGGGCCCGAGGGGCCGGGAGGTCCGGGTGGTCCGGGTGGTCCGGGAGGCCCGTGCCGGCCCGGGGGTCCCGGGCAGTAGCCGGGCAACGCCGGTGAGAAGAAGCACGGGTGTGCCGTGCTCTGGCCGCCCCCGCGGGCCGCTGCGGGCATCGCGGGAGCCTCATGGGCGCTGCCCGTCGGTGCCGCGGCGGCAACGGTGCCGGAGGCCAGTGCCACGGCCGCCATCCACGCGCCCGCCCGGCGTGACCGTTCCGTCCTCTCCGGCGAGGGCCCGGTTGCGCGGTTCCGCATGTGTCCTCCCGGAGGGACTGGGGACGGGGGCGATCCCCAGCAAGGTTCACGCCGGGAGATCACCGCCGCACCCCCCGCCGCCCGACCGGGTGACCGGTCGGACGTCGGCCGCGGGCCGGGGGGCCGGCTGCCGGGCGGCCCCGGGGCGGGGGTCTCCGTGGGAGGGCTCAGGCGTCGGAGGGCGGCAGGGCCCGGAGCAGGGCTTCGAGTGCCCGGCTGCACATGATCAGTGCGTGGCGGGAGGCCCGCACCTTCTTCACGGAGACAAAGCGGGCCGCCCTCGCCCTGAACCGAGGCCGTCACCCTCGTCTCCCACGGCGGCGTGCCGACGACGTCTACGCCGAGGCGGCCCGCCACTTCGACGACGCGGAGCTGGACCGTGTCCTCGCCCTGCTCCTCACCAGCAACACCTGGAACACAGGATCGCCCTCAGCACCGGCAAGGTCACCGGCGAGGACGGGAGGGCGGCCCGCTGACGGTGGCTGCGCGAACACCGGTCGCGGGGACGGGGACGTGATCGATGTGCGGCGCGCGGCTCACCAGCCGTGCTCGGCGGCCGGTCAGCCGCCCAGGTGCGCTTCCACCAGGGCGTCGAGCGCGTCGCGCACCCGGGCCTGGCGGGCGATCGCCAACAGGGCCCTGGCCAGCACCGGTTCGGGCCGCCGGTCGGCGATCACCAGCCCCACCCGGGGGCCGTGCGCGGGCCCTTCCAGCGGCACCACGCGCATCCCCGGGGGCACCCCGAACATGTGCAGCCAGGCGTGCGAGATGACGCTCGACCAGCGCCCGCCCGAACCCGCAAGGTGCGCGTACAGCCCGGCGACGGAGTCCGTCTCGACGGCCGGCGCCGCGGTGACCCCGTCCGCGGCGAAGCACTCGTCCATGATCCGGCGGTTGCGCATCCGCGACGACAACAGGCACAACGGCAGCGCGGCGGCCTGCTCCCAGCGCGCCACCGGCAACGCCGCCGGCGGCGTGTCGTCGGGGGTCAGCAGCAGGTAGCGCTCCTCGTAGAGCGGGAAGCGCCGCACCTGGCGCAGGGCATCGTCGTCCAGGTACGTCATCGCGACGTCGAGCTCGAACTCCCCGAGCCGGTCGCTGATCTCCCGCGAGGACAGTGACTCCAGGCTGACCCGCACCCCCGGGTGCCGCTCGCAGAACGGCGTCGTCAGCAAGGAGGCGGCGGTCAGCGCGGTGGGTATCGCGCCGAGCCGCAACGTGCCGGTCAACCCCCCGCGCATCTCGGAGAGCTCCTGCTGCAGCGCGTCCCGCTCGGCCAGGATGCGGTGCGCCCACAGCAGCACCCGTTCGCCCTCCGGGGTCAGCCCCTCGAAACGGCGGCCGCGCCGCACGATCGGCACGTCCAGCTCGCGCTCCAGCTTGCGGATGCCCGCCGACAGCGAGGGCTGCGAGACGAAGCAGGCGTCGGCGGCACGCGCGAAGTGCCGTTCCCTGGCCAGGGCCACCAGGTACTCCAGTTGACGAAGCAGCATGGCTCACGGTCGCACACACCTGCACCGGCTCGGGAGCCGGGTGCGGCACTTGCGAGCCTCTTCTCGCGATGAGCCTGCTGATGCAATGCGGTAGGGGTATTCAAGCCCGCATCTGCGTTGGCTATGATCACCTCGCGGTCATTGCATACAGTCGACCAACGTGGTCGTCGAGAGACCGTAGAGACCGAGACTCGGAGGAGCAGCCCTGTGATGACCCGTCCCACGCACCGCCGGACCCTTCAGCTGGCCGTCGGAGGAACCGCGGTGCTGCTGGCCCTCAGCGCCTGCTCGTCCTCGGACGACTCCGCCGGCGCCTCCGCGTCGTCCTCGCCCTCGGCGGGCACGTCCTCCGCGGACGAACTGACGGGCACGGTCACCGTCTTCGCCGCGGCCTCGCTCAAGGAGAGCTTCACCGAACTGGGCAAGGAGTTCGAGGCGGCTCACCCCGGCACCAAGGTCACCTTCAACTTCGGCGGCAGCGACGCCCTCGCCGCCAGCATCACCTCCGGCGCCCCCGCCGACGTCTTCGCGGCCGCCTCCGCCAAGACCATGCAGATCGTCACCGACGCCAAGGACGCCGCCGGCGAGCCCGCGACCTTCGTCCGCAACCAGCTGGAGATCGCCGTCGTCCCCGGCAACCCCAAGGACGTCGCCACGCTCAAGGACCTCACCAAGTCCGGCATCAAGGTCGCCCTGTGCGCCAAGGAAGTCCCCTGCGGCGCAGCCGCGCAGAAGGCACTGGACGGCGCCGGCCTCAAGCTCACCCCCGTCTCCTACGAGCAGGACGTCAAGAGCGCCCTGACGAAGGTGGAACTGAAGGAGGTCGACGCCTCCGTGGTCTACAAGACCGACGTCAAGGCCGCCGCCGGCAAGGTCGAGGGCGTGGACTTCCCCGAGTCCGCCGGCGCCGTCAACGACTACCCCATCGTCCTCCTCAAGGACGCCCCCAACGCCCCCACCGCCGAGGCCTTCATCGCCCTCGTCCAGTCCGACCAGGGCCGCAAGGTCCTCAGCGACGCCGGCTTCCTCAACCCCTGACCGGCACCGGCTCCCGGCGGGACGGCAGTCGGTCGCCCGTCGTGTGAACGGGAGCGGACGGAGGGGGCTCCGAGCCGACGAGGCGGGACGGCGGCGACGTCCGCCTCAGCGCCGCGGAGCCCCGTCCGCTCCACCGCCGCCGCGCCTGCCACGCGCCCGCACCCGTCACGGCCCGCGCGGCCGGGCGGGCGGCGTACGGCTCCCGGTGGCGGTCCTCAACCCCCGGCGTGCGATTGTGCACCGGGAGCCGGTCCCCGCGTCCCGCTTCCGGGTGCCGATCGGTTCCACCGGCCTTGATCACGTCAGGGTCGGCGATCTCGACGGCGAGCAGTCGGTGCCGCCCGTGGGACGCCCTGGTCGGCCGGGACCACTTCCGGCCGTTCGCACATCCGCATCCGATCGGCCGGCATTGCCTCCGGCGCAGCGGGTACGCGACGCATCACGGCAACGTCCGTGACACCCCCGAACGCTTCCTCCGGAAGGAGTCGAAACGATGGGCTGGTGGCGAAGCGCCGCTTGCGCAGACGAGGATCCAGAACTGTTCTTCCCGGTCGGCTCGTCGGGCCCGGGCGCGGGGCAGGAAGCCCGCGCCAAGGCGGTCTGCGAGAGGTGCCCGGTGGTCGGCGACTGCCTCGAGTGGGCCCTCAGTACGGGCCAGTCCCCCGGCATTTGGGGCGGCACCTCCGAGGAGGACCGCCGCGCGCTGCGCCGCCGCGCCGCCCGCAGCGGGTGAACGGCCCGGCGCCCCGCGCGTCAACTACGCGGCACAACACTGCCGTCGGGATCCGTCAGCGGCGAAGACGTACACACACCGTTCCCGCGACCGCGGGGAGCGGAGGGCATCGGTGGCGCCCGGGTCGTGCACGATGGGAGCATCCCTCCGCGGGTGCGCGCCTCGTCGACGAGTCCGCCGCCCCGGTGTCCGTGAGGCGAGGTGATCGGTGCGCGTCCCCGGGCCTGGGGCGGATGCCGGCAGGAAGGAATGCCGACCATGATCCTCCCGAAGGTCCGGGACCCCCGCTTCGCGACCATCCGCCGCGGTGGAACGCTCACTGACCCGGATCACCATCTCCTCGCCCTGTGGGCGGCAGCTTGCGCGGAGCACGTTCTCGACCTCTTCGAGTCGGCTCGGCCCGGGGACCCACGACCGCGCCAGGCGATCGGGCACGCCCGCGCCTGGGTGCGGGGCGAAGTCGGGATGATGCAGGCCCGCGCGGCAGGCGGCCATGCCATGGGCGCGGCTCGAGACCTGCGTGGCGCGGCACGGCATGCCGCCTACGCCGCCGGCCAGGCCGCGGTCGTGGCACACGTCGCCGCGCACGAACTCGGTGCGGCCGCCTACGCGATCAAGGCCGTACGCGCTGCCGCGCCGAAGGACGACAGTGATGCCGCAGGCCGACGCGAGTGCCAGTGGCAGCGCGACCAGCTCCCGGAGGCGGTTCGCGAACTCGTACTGGACGACCAGCGCTTGCGGAACGACATCTGCTGGTCGGTGTTCGACTGCTGAGCAGGGCCGCACCCATGGGGGTGCGTCCCTCCGCCGCCCAGGGAGGCCGGGAAGCGCTCGCCCAAGAAGGCGGCGAAGGCCGGGGCGACAACGAGGCACGGGCGCTGGGGGGGCCGAATCACTCCCCTGAACGCCGCTCCCCGGCACAGCGCACCCTCGCCCGAGGCCGCGCCCGGACGGCCGCCCGCACGTACTCGCCCGGACGCAGAGGACGAGAGCGGCGGATCAGCCGCGGCGGCGGCGCATGCCCGGGAGGCGTACGGCCACGACCAGCGTCACGAGCCACGTCACCACGAAGGCGCAGACGACCGCGAGCAGCGTCGTCACGGTCGCGGCGATGAGCAGCCCCAGGCACACGATCGCCAGGAGTGCCAGCAGCAGGGTGCGTGGCCGCCGCAGCAGTTCGGCCGGGCCGGGGCCCGGCTGCGGCTCCGGGTCCAGACGCATCGTGCGCAACTGACGTTCGAGCACGTCGTCGTCGCGCATCAGGTCCTCGATCTCCGCCAGCGCACGCCGTTCGCGCTCCGTGAGCCCCGAACCTTCCATCACCGCCCCCTCCACCACCCGCCCATGCCTGTCCTTTACCCCGAATGGCGGGAGGGATGAGGGGTACGCGGTCGCGGAGTCGCAGAATGTGCCGGTGTCGTGACGGAGGGATTCCGATCGTGTTGATGGCTCATCCCGTGGTCCTGCACATGCTGGTCGAGGAGTACGAGGCGCTGCGGGCGGCGGACGCCGGGAGCGGCGCGAACGGCGGGCCCGAGGCGCGCCGGCGGCTGGAGGACGTCGCGGACGCGCTGTGCGTCGCCACCGGCACCAGGGACGTGGAGGCCGCGCTGGCGACCGCCCGTGCCAGGCCGCCGGGAACCCGGCCGGCGGGAGCCCGGCCCGCGGACGTTCCCGCCACGGTTCCTGAGGACGGGCCGAGTGAGGGGCGGCCTCCCGGGTACGCGCCCCTCAGCGGAGAAGGCCCGAACCGGGAGGAACGCATGACGAGGAACGCCACGCCACCCAACGATCCGGTGCCCCCGAACCCCACGCCGTCGCCCGGCCCCACGGGACCGGAGCCCGGTCCGGCGCCCGGGCCCATGCCGCCTCCGGTCGGCCCGGACCCGCTGCCGCCCACGCCCCCGCCGCCCGGCCCTGACCCCGTACCCCCGGACCCCACGCCGCCGGGTCCCGGGCCGGAACCGGGGCCGCTCCCGTCCCCGGGACCCGGGCCGCAGCCCGCGACCTGAGGGGACGGGGACCGTGCCCGCGAAGGACGCGCTGGCCGACTACCAGCGCAAGCGGGACTTCGCCCGGACCCCGGAACCGGAGGGCGGGGCCCGTGAGCCGGGCGCGGGACCGCGCTTCGTCGTGCAGATCCACGACGCGAGCACCCTGCACTTCGACTTCCGGCTCGAGGTGGACGGCGTGCTGAAGAGCTGGGCCGTCCCCAAGGGCCCGTCCGGTGACCCCCACGACAGGCGCCTGGCGGTGCCGACCGAGGACCACCCGCTGGAGTACGCCGACTTCGAGGGCGTCATCGCCGCCGGCGAGTACGGCGGCGGCACGGTCATCGTCTGGGACGAGGGCGGCTACCGGCCGCTCACCGACGGGCCGTTCGCGGAGGCGCTGGAGCACGGTCACGCCTCGTTCTGGCTGAACGGCTCCAAGCTGCACGGCGGTTACTCCCTCACCCGCACCCGTGGCGGCCCCGACGGGAACCGCGAGGCGTGGCTGCTGGTCAAGCGCGCGGACCGGCACGCCTGCGCCCACCACTCCACAGACCCGCGACGTGCCCGCTCGGCCCACTCGGGCCGGACGGTGCGGCAGGTGGCGGCCGGGACGGAGCCGGTGCGTCCCTGACCTCCACCGCGTACGGGAGCTCGCTCCGGAACCCCCTCACCGGTCCGGGCGGCCCGGCTGCTAACGTCCGGTCCCATGTGGGCTCAAGAGACCGTGGCCGGCCGCGCGGCCTGGCGGCACACCCCTTCCGGAGTGGTCTTCCGGGTGGTTCCCGGTGGGACGTTCCGTATGGGCTTGTCCGACGCGGAGTTGGACGCGGTCCGTGCCATCGAGCGTGCGGGCGGCGTGGAGGACCACATCGGGGGGTTCTTCGCCGGCGCCGGCCAGGCCCAGCCGGTCCGCGAGGTGCGGGTCGAGCCGTTCATGATCGCCCGGCATCCGCTCACGGTCGCGCAGGTCCGTCACTGGCTGCCCGAGTACGAGGACGACTACGCCGACTCGGACTCGACCACCGCCCGGCTGGAGGACGACCTCGACGACGTGGACGACCTGATCGGTGCGTCGCCCTTCCGGCTGCCGAGCGAGGCGGAGTGGGAGTACGCGGCCCGGGCCGGCACGACCACCCTGACCTTCCGCGGGAATGAGAAGCCGGACGAGGACCAGCTGCTCGACGACTTCGCCGACGAGGAACGCACGGCCGCGGCCGAGAACGCCTTCGGGCTGGCGGCGATGGGGTCCGCGAACGAAGTCTGCTCCGACGTGTGGATCCCCCATTTCGAGGACGCTCCCACGGACGCCCGCCCACGCACCGGCGACGGTCCGCGGGTGGCGCGCGGAGGCGCCGCCGACATCTCTCCGTGGCAGGGCTGCGACGAGTGGCTGCTCCTGCTCTCCGCCACGCGCTACGAGATGCGGGGCTTCACCGCGGTTCGTCCGGTGGCACCGGTGCCGACGAACAGCGACACGTAGACAGGACGCGCGCCCGCGCCTCGCCCCACATGCCGCAGATGCGTCCGCTGCGGCCGTCCTGGTACGCCTGTTGCTCGATCCGGAGAGCACGTTCGTGACCAGGGTCACCGCTGAAGTCCTGTTCAGGCATGGGTGGTTGGCTGCGGTGCGGCTCGTGGCCCGCGCTGACGACCACCACGGCGACTGGTTGCGGACGGCCGCACTCGACGTGGCCTGACCGCCGGGTGAGGCGGGCCGTGGCGTTCCGGCCGCGTGCGCCGCCCTTGCCGACGACCCCGATGGGGACGTCCGCCGTGGTGCCGAGGAACTCGCGGAGTGGTTCCCCCTGTAGGGCCGGGAATCAGCTCGCACGTCGCCCCGCAAGCAGGTCCTCGTACGACGTGGACTGGAGCTGCAGGGGTGGAGCCAGGTCGCCGAAGGACGTGCCGAAGGCTTGCGGCGACCGCGCGAGTTCCCTCAGCACCTGGTCCGCTGCGTCGTCGCCGGCAAGGTACTCCGCCGCCCCGACTTCGCCCGCTGCCCTAGCTCTCCGGCTTCCTCGCCGCACGCACAGCCAACCAGCAACAGAACCCAGCGGCCGCCAGGGGAAGCAAACTCAGGAGGACCCTTTCCGCCCACGCCAGAGGGCCGTGTCGACGTGGGATCCACCTACCCTCCGGGGCCTTTGACCGCTTCCGTCACCTGCCCCGGTCTGCCCTGCAACAGCACGGTCACCCGGGACGGCCCGGCAGCGCTTTCCTTCCGCACCAGATCCGCAACGCACTCGACGTGGCTACCGCCTCGCCCGTCGGACTTCTCGTCGCACACGACGATCCGGACGCTCTCCGGCTTCCCGGCCAGGCCCAGTTGTAGGGCCCGCCCGGCAACACCGCGCCCATGCCCTGACAACAGGGTGGGCTGAGCACAGCCCGTCATGGCCTGCCGGGCCCTGCGGCAGGCCGTTCAACGAAACTGAGAGGACGCCTGACGATCGTCCTACAGCTGACCTATCCACCACGGCGCGTCCTGGCTGTCAGCAGCGATGACCTTGGCTCTTGCCAAAATCCGTCCGTCGAGGGTCCGTACGAGAACGCGCAGCTCACGTGCGCTCTTCCTGGGTAGTGCGTGAAGAACGGCTTCAAGGAGTTCACGGAAGTCGGCGCCGTAACACCCGCACTCCGGGATGCCGCAGTCAGGATCTGCGCGTCGGTCCACAAGGTGTCTGAGCGGGCCATGGGCATAGGCTTGCCAGTGCCAGAAGGCCTCTTCAGTGGCTTCGGGCCAGAAGCGGGTCCGCTCCAGCCGACGCAGGTCAGCTGTGCAGGATCCCGAGAGACGATCAATGGGCGGGTAACGACGCCGCGTCCAAGAACGGACGGGGAGGCTTCCCCGCAGAACTGACGGGCGCCTACGCGGCATTGCCCCTTCGGTTGTCGGTCATGGGGGCACGCTACAGAACCACGCGGCACGTGGCCACCGCGTATCCGACGGAAAGCCCTGGGCCTGGGATCACCGAGTCTGGGATTGACGCCCGCCCCGCTCCACCCGCGACCGTCCCGGCCACGCCGCCCGGGGGCCCGAAAGCCACGGGCGCCTACGGGGTCGGCATCCCCCACACCATGACGACTACGAAAAGACCCACCGGAACAGCGAGAGCCACAACCATTCCAGCAAGACACCCCCACATGGTCAGTCTGGCACTCGTCCTCGCGTAGTCGTCGATCTCGGGCACACCTCGTTCGACCGACGTTCGGGTCCGCTGCACGATCGGACCCTATCCGCTACGCGTTCACGGCCTGGCGGCGTCCGTGTTCCGAGGCTTCGAGTCAGTTCTTCCGCAAGTGATCCGGCCCGCTGACCTGGGCCTCCGGCTCTCAGATCGCGTTGGCATCACTCGTACACGACGGCTGCGCTCAACGCGCGGGCGAACAGTTTCCAGTCACCGTCTGACGGCATGGGCTGATCGGAGTTGCGGTACCAGTTCGGCGATGCCTGGATCCACGCTGCCAGGGCTTCGAGGTAACGCTCCAGTGTCGCGTTCTCCCACTGGTCGGCGTTGTCCATCAAATCCGCTCGCAGTCGGCGGACGTGGGCTGCGAGGGCTTCCCTGCTGTCGACCGCGTTCGGGTCGTTCGGATGCCGCTTCATGGCGGCAGGGTACAACGCGGTCGGCGAGGGGTCTCTTGCGCCAGCCGCCGCCGACGTCCGGAGGGACGGTGGGGCGGACGGGGTCGGTTCCGCTGCATGGCCACAGCTGACCGCAGGGGTCCGTGACCTGCGGCCGGCGCCGGTTCCGGCCCCTGGGAGGATGGCGGCATGGAGATCGTCCCCGGCCGTGGTGTCGGCCTCGTCGAGATCGGTGAGCACCGTTCGCGCGTCGAGGAACGGATCGGGCTGCCGCATCACGGCCCCGGCGGCGAGCGCGCGGTCTACCGCACCTCGCCGATGCTGGTGGTCACCTACGCGGCGGACGACACGGTCGAACTCGTCGAGATCAGTTACTGCGGCGAGGGAGGGGAGGCCGAAGCCGCCTTCGACGGCGTCCAGTTGACGTACCGGTTTCTCGATGACGTCGTCTCCGAGCTCCATGCCCGGGGGTACACCAGCACCCCCTCCGACATCGGTCACGACTTCCATGCCGGCTTCGCCGTGTGGTCCATGCACTCGCTGTGGGCGGGTGACCTCGACCCGGCAGCCGTCGAGGACGATGAACGCGCCATTGCAGAAGGTGTGTCCGTGGCGCCGTACGCCTACTTCCGGCGGGGCCAGGACGCGGACCTGAGCAATGCGGACGCCGCCGAGCCGGTCTGAGGCGCGACCACCCGGCGCCGCGTGGCTCACGTGCGCGGATGCCGGCCTGCGGCAACCAGGTGCCGCCAGTGCCGTACGCCGGGGCGACCCGGGCGGCACCGCCCCATGCGCGGCAACCGAAGGCCCGGGCCGTCCGGAGTCATGCCGGACGGCCCGGGCCTTGGCCGTGCGCCGGGGCTGCTGGACACCGTGGACGGATACGTTCGGGCCCGTCCTCGTCACAACTGGCCGCGGGCGGCTCAGACGTCGAGGATCTGCTCGCTGATCACCTCGAGGAAATCGAACCGCTCCGCCGTACTCGAGCCCGGCTGCGGCCGGAAGATCACCATGCGGTGGCCCGTCGCGGGGCTCACCACGATGTCGCACTGCACATCGAGCGGCCCGGCGTGCGGGTGCACCAGCCGCTTCCGCGTGGAACTCATCGGCTTGACGGCCATCTCGTTCCAGTAGCGCGTGAACTCCTCGCTGGCCGCCAGCAGATCGGCGATCAGCCGGTCCGCCGCCGCATCGCTGCCGCGCCCCGCGGCGGCGACCCGCAGGTCCGCGGCGTAGCCGCGGCCGATCGCCTCGTGCTCCTCGGCGACGTTGAGCGCGCGCGACGCCGGATCGGTGAACCAGCGCCACGTCACGTTGCCGGCCCGGACGTCCCCCAGTGCCCACGTGCCGAACAGGGCCCGGCTGAGCCGGTTCTGGGCGATCACCGTGGACAGGTCGTCCACGACCTGCGCGGGCACCGTCGTCAAGGCGTCGAGGAGGAACATCATCGCCGGGTCGACGTACCTGCCCGCTCCCCCGGCGCGTGGCGGGGCGTAGCCGGCGAGCCGGTAGAGGTGGTCGCGCTCGTCCACGGACAGACGCAGCGCTCCCGCCAGGCTCGCCAGCATGGCCTGCGAGGGGTGGGCGTTGCGGGACTGCTCCAGCCGCTCGTAGTAGTCGACGGA
This sequence comes from Streptomyces sp. NPDC111520, assembly GCF_055635295.1. Taxonomy (NCBI): domain Bacteria; kingdom Bacillati; phylum Actinomycetota; class Actinomycetes; order Kitasatosporales; family Streptomycetaceae; genus Streptomyces; species Streptomyces sp. NPDC111520. The sequence goes on from NZ_JBVKBW010000007.1 coordinate 82,774, forward strand.
GATGTTCGCGAGCAGGGCGACCTCGGACCGCCGCAGCCCGGGGGTCCGGCGGCGGCCGCCGGCGATCAGTCCGACGTCGGACGGTCGCAGTGCCTCGCGGCGGGTCCGCAGGAAACCACCGAGGTCGTTGTGGTGCATGGCTCCGCTCATTCCTGGACGGCCTTCATTGCCTCCCCCTGGTACCGCTCACCCACCACCTCGTCGGCTGCGATCACCTCGTCGAGGTCGCCGAGCGTGCCGGCGTCGAGGGTGAGCGCCGCGGCGGCGACGTTCTCCTCCAGGTAGGCGCGGCGCTTGGTGCCGGGGATGGCGGTGACGCCCTGGGACAGTACCCACGCCAGGGCCAGTTGCCCGGGCGTGACGTCGAGCTTCTCGGCGATCACGCGCACCCTGTCGGCGAGGGCGAGGTTGTGCGCGAAGTTCTCGTCGCTGAAGCGGGGGGCGGTGCGCCGCCAGTCGTCCTGGGGCAGCGCGTCCAGGGTGCGCAGCCGCCCGGTGAGGAAGCCGCGGCCGAGCGGGGCGTAGGCGACGAAACCGATGCCCAGTTCGCGTGCGGTGTCGAGCACGCCGTTGCCCCGCGCGGTCCGGGTGAACAGCGAGTACTCGGTCTGTACGGCCGACAGCGGCGCCACCGCGTGGGCGGCGCGGATCGTCTCGGCGGACGCCTCGCTGATGCCGAGGTAGCGCACCTTGCCCTGGGCGACCAGCTCTCCCAGCGCCCCGAAGGTCTCGGCCACCGGCACGTCCGGGTCCACGCGGTGCTGGTAGTACAGGTCGATGCGGTCCGTGCCCAGCCGGCGCAGGGAGCCCTCCACCGCTCGCCGCAGGTACTCGGGCCGCCCGTTCGGGCCGCCGACGACCTTGCCGGACTCGTCCAGCGTCAGCCCGCCGAACTTCGTGGCGAGCAGCACCCGGTCCCGGTGGGGCGCCACCGCGTGCCCGAGCAGTTCCTCACCGCTGTGGGGACCGTACATGTCGGCGGTGTCGAAGAGGGTCACCCCGAGCTCGATCGCCCGGTGGATCGTCTCCACCGACCCGGCGTCGTCCCGGGTGCCGTACATGGCGGTCATCCCCATGGTGCCCAGGCCCTCGACCGACGCCGTCAGTCCCTGGCTGCCGAGCGCGTGCGTCCTGATGCTCATACGTGTCTCCCTCCGGGCGGCCGCCGCTGTTCGGCGACCACCCGGCCAGCCTCCTCCCGCACGGAGCGGCTTCCAGCGTCCGGTTCAGACCCGTCTTCCCAGGACGACACTACGTCCCGTCCCGTGGAGGATCTGCGGCGTGCGGGCTGACCTGCTCCTCTTCGCGGTCGCCCGGCCCCGGTCCGGCATGCGGCCGTCCGACATGCCCGGCCGGCCGGGAACGGCGGCCTCCGCCGCGGCGTACGCCCGCACGGTGGCCAGCCGGCCCGCCACCGCACGCGAGGTCACCCTGTGGTGCGGACGGCAGGAGCACCCGCTGCCGCCCGAAGTCGTCGCGGGCCGGCGGGACGCGGCGGCCGTCGAGGCGTACCTGCTCCACGACGGGCGGGAACCGGTGGGTTACGGCGAGCTCTGGCTGGACGCCGAGGAGGAGGAGGTCGAGCCGGCCCGGGTCATCGTCGCGCCGGGCGTCCATGGGCGCGGCCTCGGGCGGCACTTGATCGCCGCCCTGGCCGCCCGGGCCCGGCTGACCGGCCTGGCCATGGTCTTCCTGCGCGTGCACCCCGGCAACGCGGCTGCGCTGCGCTGCCACCTCGGGGCGGGTTTCGTGCCCGTCGCCGCGGAACTGGCCGCGGAGTGGAACGTGCCGCGGCCGGTCGCGTACGTCTGGCTGCGGCACGCGGTCTGAGAGGGCCCCTCCGGATGGTCCCGCCGGCCACGCGGAGGTGTGCCCTCGCGACGATCTCCCAGCCGACGCATTGACATGTCCGCCTCATTCGCTGACGCTTGAGAGCGCTCTCACGCACCGTTCCGCCACTCCCCCGGCGTCCCTCCACCCCCCACACGAGGAGGAAGTCGCGTGCACATCCGACGCAACCTGGTCGCGGCCCTGACGGCCGCACTGCTGATGACGGCCGGCCTCGCCGTCCTCGGCACCACGTCCCCCCGCGCCGAGGCCGCCGTCCCCGCCACCATCGCGCTGACCGTCACCAACAACTCCGGCCGCAGCGAACCCGTGTACCTCTACGACCTGGGCACCGAACTCCCCACGGGCCGACAGGGCTGGGCCGACGCGGCCGGCACCTTCCACCCCTGGCCCGCCGGCGGCAACCCGCCGACCCCGGCGCCCGACGCCTCGATCGCCGGTCCCGCGAACGGCAGGTCCGTCACCATCCGGATCCCCAAGTTCTCCGGCCGCCTCTACTTCAGTTACGGCCGCAAGCTGGACTTCCGGCTGACCACCGGGGGCCTGGTGCAGCCCGCGGTGCAGAACCCCTCCGACCCCAACCGCGACATCCTCTTCAACTGGTCCGAGTACACGCTGGGCGACTCCGGCCTGTGGCTCAACAGCACCCAGGTGGACATGTTCTCCGCCCCGTACGCCGTCGGCGTCAAGCACGCCGACGGCAGCACCGCGACCACCGGGCACCTGGTGACGGGCGGCTGGAGGGGCTTCTTCGCCGCCCTGCGCGGACGGACGGGCGGCTGGGCCGACCTGGTGCAGACCCGCTCCGACGGCACCGTGCTCCGCGCGCTCTCCCCGGGCCACGGGATCGAGACGGGCGCCCTCCCGCGCACCGCCATGGACGACTACGTCAACCGCGTCTGGCAGAAGTACTCCACGGCGACCCTGACGGTCACCCCCTTCGGCGACCGGCCCGGCACCAGGTACTTCGGACGCGTCTCGGGCGGCGTCATGAACTTCACCGACGCCTCGGGGGCCGTCGTCACCTCGTTCCGGAAGCCCGACGCCGACAGCGTCTTCGGCTGCCACAAGCTGCTCGACGCGCCCAACGACGCGGTGCGCGGGCCGATTTCCCGCACGTTGTGCGCCGGCTTCAACCGCTCGACCCTGCTCACCAACCCGGCCCAGCCGGACACGAGCGCGGCCGGCTTCTACCAGGACGCGGTCACCAACCACTACGCCCGCGAGATCCACGCGCGGATGGCCGACGGCAAGGCGTACGCGTTCGCCTTCGACGACGTCGGCCACCACGAGTCGCTGGTCAACGACGCCAACCCGCAGCAGGCGTACGTCACGCTGGACCCGCTCGACTAGCGTCGCGGACCACGTCGCCTCCCTCTCCCGCCGTGCCGGGCGAGGACCGGCGCGCGGGACGGGCCCCAACCGCCGGACCGGGCCGCCCCGTTCTCGTCCGCCGGGACGCAGCCGCCGTGCGCCCGGCGGGCGCACGGCGGAGCGGCTCACGCTCCGCCGGGCTGTCCCTGCGCGAGGCGCGCGACGTGGTCCCACTGCTCCAGCCCGGCGAGCCGGCCGGCGTACTCGGTGCGCAGGGCCTCCAGGCCGCCGGTCCCGAACAGGGCCCGCAGGGGCGGCTCGGGCGCGTCCACGAGCGCGAGGAGGGCCGCGGCCGTGGCCGCGGGATCGCCCGGCGTGAACCCGCTCGCCTCCGCCCCCGCATAGAGCGCCTGCCGGGCGTGGGCGTACGCCGGGACCTGCGGGACCTGCGGGGACGCGGCGGCCAGACCGGTGGGGAACATGAGCGGCTCGATCAAGGTGACGTGGATGCCGTAGGCGGCCACTTCGGCGGCGAGCGACTCGCTCATCGCCTCCAGCGCCCACTTGGTGGCCTGGTAGACGCCGAGCGCCGGATAGGCGACCAGGCCCCCGAACGAGGAGACCTGGAGGATCCGGCCCGCGCGGCGCTCCCGCATCCCGGGCAGCACGGCACGCGTGGCGGCCAGCGCGCCGAAGTAGTTGACGTCCATCTGGGCCCGGGCCTGTTCCTCCTCGATCTCCTCGACGGCGCCGACCAGCATGTGACCCGCGTTGTTCACCAGCACGTCGATTCCGCCGAACGCCGCCTCGGCGCTCCGCACGGCGTCGCGAACGGCCGCCGTGTCGGAGACGTCGAGCCGCAGGGGCAGGAAACGGTCGCCGTACCGCTCGGACAGCGACGTCAGCGCCGCCTTGTCGCGGGCGGTGGCCGCGAGCCGGTCACCGCGGGCGAGGACCGCCTCGGCCCAGTGGGCGCCCAGTCCGCGGGACGCTCCGGTGAGGAACCAGGTCCGGGGAGTCGTTGCCTTGCTCATGGGGATCTTCTCCGTCGTCGTACGACCGGGCGGCTCCCGGTCCGGTGACCAGCGTTCCGCCGACCGGAGAAGGCAGGCAGAGTCGCCTTACCCAGGGATCGGCGGTCTCTGGCTGCCGCTCCGGCCGTGACGCAGACTCGAAGGGTGGACAGCAAGCAGTTGGCCGATTTCCTGCGGGTGCGCAGGGAGGCGCTCACCCCCGGCGACGTCGGCCTCCCCGGCACGGGGCGCCGGCGCACCCCCGGACTGCGCCGTGAGGAGGTCGCGCGCCTGGCCGACATCTCCACGGACTACTACACGCGCCTGGAGCAGGACCGTGCGCCGCAGCCGTCGCCGGGCGTGCTGCGGGCGATCACCAGGGCGCTGCGCCTGACCCTGGACGAGCGCGACCACCTCTTCCGGCTGGCCGGGCACCGGCCGCCGGACCGCAGGCGGTCCGACGAACACGTCGCGCCGAGCCTGCTCGCCGTACTGGACCGCCTGTCCGACGTCCCGGCCCAGGTGATGACCGACCTCGGTGTCACCCTGGTGCAGAACGACCTGGCACGGGCCGTCTTCGGCGACCTCACCCGGCTGCGCGGTGCCACGGGCACGGCGGTGTACCGCTGGTTCACCGACCCCAGCGTCCGGGCCGGGTATCCGGTCCAGGACCACGCGACGGAGTCCCGGGCGCTGGTCGCGGACCTGCGGGCGGCGGTCGTCCGCCGCGACGACGCGCAGGCCAGGGACCTGGTCGAACGGCTGCTGGGGGCGAGCGCGGAGTTCGCGGCCCTGTGGCGGCTGCACGCGGTGGGAGTGATGCGCGGCAGGCGCAAGCGGATCCAGCACCCCGAGGTGGGCCTGCTGGAATTCGACTGCCAGATGCTCGTCGACGACGACCGCACCCAGATCCTCGCCCTGTTCTCGCCGGCCGCGGGCACACCGACGACCGACCGTCTCACCCTCCTCGGCTCCCTGGGACCGCTCGCCGCGCAGCGCGCTTCCGGCTGAGCCGTCCTGTTGCGGGGTCTTCCCGGCGGGCTCAGGGGTAGAGGCCGGCCCGGAAGGTGAACGAGACGAGCTGCGCTCGATCACGTGCGCCGACCTTCGTCATGGCACGCACCGCGTGGGTCTTCACGGTGAACGGCGAGACGGACATCTGGGCCGCGATCTCGTCGTTGCCGAGGCCGCTCGCGATGAGGACGACCACGTCCCGCTCCCTGGGGGTCAGGGCGCCGAAGCGGTGCAGCAGCTCCCGGTCGACGACCGGGGGCGGCCGGTCGGTCATGTGGCCGATGAGCGCGGCCGTCGCCGCGGCCGACAGCGCGCCGCCGCCCGCGACGACCTCGGTGATCCCGGCGACGAGTTCGGCGGGGCTCACGGTCTTGCTCAGGAAACCGTTGGCGCCCGCGCGCAGGGCGGCGAGAACGATGTCGTCCTGGTCGAAGGTGGTCAGCACGATGACCCGCGTCTTCTCGGCTGGATGCTCCGCGCGGATCCGGCGGGTGGCCTCGACACCGTCGATGCCGGGCATCCGGATGTCCATCAGGACCAGGTCGACGGGGTGCTCCCGGAGGAAGGGGACGACCTGGAGCCCGTCGGAGAGATCACCCACGACGACGAGGGCCGGGTCGAGCCGGAGCATCACCCGGATCCCGGCCCTGATGTCGTCCTGGTCGTCGACGATCAGGATCCGCGTCATCGGACGACGGCCCCCAGGGGGCTGAACTCCGCGTGGACGCGGAACCGCCCGTCGTGGCTGTCGATCGTCAGCCGCCCGCTGGACGACTCCACGCGTTCGCGCATCCCGACGAGTCCGAGTCCGCTGCCCGGGCCGGAGCCGCGGGGTGCGGGACCGACGCGGTTCTCCACGGTGACGCGGATCCTGCCGTCGTGCTCGCGCACGTCCACCGTCGCCGTCCCCTCGCCGTGCCGGTAGGCATTGGTCAGTGCTTCCTGGACGACCCGGTAGACCGTCACACCGACGCTGGGCTCCACGAAGCCGGCGGGGATGTCGAGGGAGGGCCGGACGTCGAGGCCGATGCTCTCGAAGGAGGCGATGAGTCCTTCCAGGCCGCTGAGCGCCGGGGTCGGCCGCAGCGCCTCGTCGTCGGAGACCTCGTCCCCGAGGCGGAGGAGCGCGAGGATGCGCTGCGTCTCGACGACCACGGTGCGGGCGCTCGACCTGGCCGACACGAGGGCCTGCCGGGAGGACTCGGCGTCCTCGGGCAACCCGATCTCCGCCGCACCGAGGTGCAGGCTCAGCATCGCGACCTGGTGGCCGATGACGTCGTGGAGGTCCCGGGCGATCCGCAGTCGTTCCTCGGTGACCCGTCGGGTGGCTTCGATCTCGCGGGTGGCGATGGCGCTCTCGGCCCGTTCCTCCAGGATCCACCAGTGGGCCCGGTGAATGCGGAGCGCGGCCCCCGTCGCGCCTCCGGCCACGGCCGAGAACACGGCGGCGGCCCCCACGACCGCGCCGCCCCGGAACCCGCCGACCGTCATGAACGCCCCCAGGAAGAACACCGCGACGATGCCGGTTCCGGCCAGCGGCTGCTTGCCCCTGAGGGTGACCGAGAACAGGACGAGCACGGCCATCATCCACACCGACAGGGGGTCGTGGCCCACCGCTGTGACGGCGAAGGACGCCGCGCTCGTCACGACCAGTCCCGCCCACGGCTTCCACCACGACAACGTGACGCCGGCGCCGGCGAGGAGCACGGCCAGGGCCGTCGGCCAGTCCGAACCCCGCAGGACCACGGCCACGATCTGCCCGGTGAACGCCAGGGCGGCCAGTGCGTAGGCGCCGCGGTGCAGCACCTCGGGGCGGCGGACCCACAGCGGTGCCGCGAGCCCGTCCTGACTGTTCTGCGCCTTGACCATGAGCCGATTGTCGTCCACGTGTGCGGCGGGCGTGTACTTCGAACGATGTAGACCGCGCGGCCGTCCCGGTCGACCGGGACGGCGGGGACGCGTGCCGTCGAAGCGGAGGGCGGAACTACTTCGTTCGAAGTACGCGGCCCTTCCCGAGGCGCCCGAGACTCGTCGTCGAGGCGACCGTCTCACACCGTCACGATCACCACGGGACACCCGATGACTCAGACCACCGTAACCTCGGCCACTTCCTCGACCCCGGCCACGACGACGCCTTCCGGGCTGCGATCGCTCCACCTGATCCGGGTCGTCTTCTCCCTGATCTGGGTGGCGCTCCTCGCCACGACCTCCGCCTCGCTCGTGTCGGCGGACAGTCCCACGGTGATCGCGGCCGTGCTGCTCGTCGTCTACCCGCTGTGGGACGTGATCGCCACGCTGCTCGAACGCCGCCTGGCCGGCGGCGGCGCGGCGGACCGCGTCAGTACCGTCAACATCGGTCTCGGCCTCGCCGCCACCGCCGGGATGGTCAGCGCCGTGTTCTCCACCATCGGGACGGCCCTCGTCGTGTTCGGCGTCTGGGCCCTCCTTGCCGGAGCCGTCCAGCTCGTCGTGGCGATCCGGCGCCGGCGCAGCGTCGGCGCCCAGTGGCCCATGGTGATCAGCGGTGCACAGTCCGTCCTCGCCGGCGCCACGATCGCCGCCACGTCCGCCTCCGCGACGAGCAGCCTGTCCACCGTCGCCGGCTACTCGGCCTTCGGCGCCTTCTGGTTCCTCGTCTCCGCCGTCGCCCTGAGCGTCCGCGGCCGACACGCACAGCGTTGACCAGCGGCTTTCCCGGCCGCCTCGAGGTGAGCCAGGGCTTCGACGGCGGTCGGCGGGCACCGGCGGCGGGCCGGTGGGAACGGTGCGCGGCCGGTGAGTGTGAGCCACGCCGCAGATTCCGTCGGCCCGCAACCCTAGCCTCGGCTGGGCGTCCAACGTGAGGGGACAGCCGTCCCCCGACACCTAGGGCCTCGAGGTCACGCACATGTTCGAACATCACGACACCTTCGGCGCGAGCGCGCCGCTACGGCTGCCCGACTCCGGCTCCGGGGCACCGGGAGGGGAACGGGCGGTTCTGGGATGAGCACCGTCGCCTGGCCGGTTGCCCCGGGTACGGGTGCGTGGCGCCGGCCGCGGGCGTGGCTGCTGAAGCGCCTGTCCCAGGGACATCGGCGGGAGCCCGGCCCCGCTCGCGCCGCCGGCCGGCAGCCGGTCGCGGAGTCCGGTACCGGAGGCGGTCACGCTGCGCGGCCCGGCATCGACGACCTCTATCAGCACCGCCGGCTGCACTTCGTGCGCCTCGCGCTGCTCCTGGTCGACGACCTGTCCACCGCCGAGGACGTGGTGCAGGACGCCTTCGCCGCGCTGTTCCGCCGCCATGGCAGCTCCCTCGCCGGCGTGGACGATCCCGAGGCGTACGTGCGGGCCAGTGTCGTGAACGGCGCCCGTTCGGTCCTGCGCCGCCGGCGCACGGTGCGCGCCCATGTCCCCGAGCAACCGGTCCCGGTGCCGGCCGCCGACGAAGCGGTACTGCTCGAGGAGGAGCACCGCGAGGTGTTCGAGGCCCTGCGGCTCCTCACCCGCCGGCAGCGCGAGGTGCTGGTGCTGCGGTACTGGTCGCATCTGTCCGAGGCGCAGATCGCCGATTCCCTGGGTCTGTCGCGAGGAACGGTGAAGTCCACGGCCAGCCGGGCCCTGACCGCCCTGGGCAGGAACCTGGAGGCACGCCGGTGACCGCGCAGTCCGACCCCCGGGACCTGGAGCGGCTCGAGGACCGTCTGACCAAGGCCCTGGCCGCGCACGCCGACGCGATCACCCGTGCGGATCTCCGTGCGGCGCAGCCGCCGTCGCTCGCCCGTGTGCCGTGGCTGCACCGGTGGCGCCCGGCGCGGGTGGCCGTCGTGGTCGCGTTGACCGCGGTGCTGACCGGGGTGTGCCTGCTGGCGGTCCTGAAGTGGCCGCAGCCCGATGCACCGGTGGTTCCCTCCCGTCCGACGGTCTCGCCGACCGGAGAGCCGACGGCTCCCTCGGATTCCCTTTCGCCGGCGCCCGTCCCGGCCCCCTCCGGCAGCGGGAGCTGAGTCCAGGACGGACAGGTCCCCCCGCGGGGCCCGGTGGCCGTGCCGCCCGGGCCCCGCGACGGGGCGGACACCGTGTGCCCGGGTCAGAGTGCCAGTGCCTCGGTGGGGGGCAGGCGTGAGGCGCGGACCGAGGGGTAGACCCCGGCCAGTACCCCGACGGCCACCGCTCCCACCACCCCCGCGGCGACGATCCGCAGGGGCAGGACGGGAGGCCACCCCTGCTGGACGCTGTAGCCGATGGAGGCCAGCGCGCCCAGGGCGGTGCCGGCGATCCCGCCGAACGCCGACAGCATCACGGCCTCGGCCAGGAACTGTCCGCGGATCTGCCCCCGGTTGGCGCCGAGGGCCCTGCGCAGCCCGATCTCCTTGCGGCGTTCGAGCACGGAGATGAGCATCGTGTTGGCCACCCCGATTCCCCCCACCAGGAGGGCGATCCCCGCGAGGCCCAGGAACAGCGAGGCGAAGGTGTTCTGTGTGGCTCGCTTGGCGGCCAGCACGTCGGAGGGCCGGCTGATCTGGACCATGCCCGGCGCCTGGGGGTTGAGCGTGGCGGGCAGCACCGCCCGGACGTCCTCCAACGCGTCCTCCCTCGCCTCGACGTACACCACGGTCGGACGGTCGTCGAAGCCGAGGTAGGAGTGCGCCGACCGCCAGCCGACCAGGACGGCCTGCTCCAGTTCCGGGGTGAGCGGCATCGGGTCGAGGATGCCGATGACGGCGAACGAACGGCGGTCGACCGAGATCAACGGGGTCGGGCCACCCGGGTCCAGCCTGGTGATCCCGAGCCAGGCCGCGGCCTGGTTGCCCAGCACCACGGTCGGCAGGGACGCGCTCGCCGTGCTGAGGAACCGTCCCGTGCGGACGCTGCCGTGAACGGTCTTCAGGAGTTCGTCCTGGGCGGCCAGTACGGTGATGCCCACGCCGTCGTCGGCCGAGGCCTTGTCGGAGCGCCGCACCTGCGCGTTGAGGTTCGCCACTCCGGCGGCCGAGGTCACGGGGCCGACACGGCGTGCCATGGCCACGGCCTCCACCGGCAGGGCGGCCTCCTCCTTGGGCTGGGGAACGGCCTGTGCCCGCAGCAGGTTGGGCCCCAGGGCGTTGAGTTCGTCGACGAGGTGCCGTTGGCTGGACGCCGGGATCCCCGTCACGACGATCATGGTCGCGATGCCGATCGAGATGCCCAGGGCGGACAGCGCCGCGCGCAGGCGGCGAATGCGGATGCCGAGGAAGCCCAGCCGCAGGAGGTCGCCCGGCGGAAGGCGCACCCCGCGCGTGGCGTCGTCCACGGGTGTCCTGGTCATGAGGCTCCTTCCACGCCGGTGTCGCGCACCAGACGGCCGTCCCGCATCTCCACACGCCGGGGCAGTCCCGCGGCGATGTCCCGGTCGTGCGTGATCACGGCGATGGTGGTGCCCTCGTCGTTGAGCCGGCTCAGCAACCGCAGGATGGCCCGGCCGTTGGCCGTGTCCAGAGCACCGGTGGGCTCGTCGGCCAGCACCAGGGCCGGCGCGTTGACCAACGCCCGGGCGATGGCCACTCGTTGCTTCTCCCCACCGCTGAGCTGGTGCGGGAGGTGGTCCACGCGGTGGGCCAGGCCCACGCGGTCCAGAGCCTCCAGGGCCAGCGGACGGCGCCGTCGGCGCAGCACGCCCGCGTACAGGAGCCCGGTGGCCACGTTCTCGGCCGCCGACAGGCCGTCGGTGAGGTGGAACTGCTGGAAGACGAAACCCAGCCACCGCGCCCGCAGGACCGACAGACGCCGGTCCCGCAGTTCGGACACGTCCCGCCCGGCGATCTCCACCCGCCCGCTGCTCGGCTTGTCGAGGGTGCCCATGATGTTGAGCAGCGTCGACTTCCCGGAGCCGGAGGGCCCGACGATGGCGAGGAACTCCCCGCGCCGGATGGTGAGGGACACGTCGTCCAGGGCCCGCACATCACCGGCGTAGACCTTGCTCGCCCGGACGACCTCCATGACGGGCTCACCCGGCCCCCCGGCCTGCGGCCCGCCGGCATGCGGCGCGTCGGCCCGGGCCCGATGACGTCCCGACGGCGCGGGGGCCGGCGCGCGCAGCCGCACGGTGTCGATGCCGGAGCCGTCCGGGAGGTGGGGTCTCATGAGGCGGTCTCCACGCGCAGGCCCTCGGTCAGGCCGTCACCGGTGACCTCGACCAGGCCGTCGGCGATGAGCCCGGTGCGGACCGCGACGTAGGTTCCGTCGGTCTTCTGCACCGCGTAACCGCCGCCGCTGAGCGCGACCAGGGCACCGACCGGTACGGCCAGGACGTCCTTCCTGGCGGCGGCCGTGAAACGGACCTGCACGCTCGCCGCGTCGTACTTCAAGGGGGCCCCGGGCACGACGCTCACGTTGAGCGTGGGCGGCGTGTTCTGGTTCTCGGCACCGTCCCCGCCGCCCTGGACGCTCTGGCTGATGGAGGCCACGGTCCCCGGGATCTCCCGGTTGTCGGGCAGGGTGATCACGACGTGCGCGCCCGCCGCGATGCCGTCGGTGTCCGTCGCCTGCACGGGCACGCTCACGGACTTGGTGGTCCGGGTGACGGTCAGGACGGGCTCGGCGACCGGGTCCCCGAGCTGGGCCTGCAGCGAGCTGATCCTCACCGGACCGGGGAGCACCATGATCTGCCCGACGTCCAACGTGCCGGTGGGAGTCATTCCCACGTACTCCTGCCACCGCTTCACCGCGGCCGACAGACCCGCGGTGTAGACGTCCCCCGTCTGGTCGGCCCGGCTGCCACCCGTCGCCGTGCCCCGGGCGACGGGGTCGGCGCGGGGGCCGATGTCGTAACCGAGCGCCTCCAGGTTGTCGGCGACCATGGTCACGTCCCTGCCGCGCAGCGTGGACTTGTCCAGCTTCCGGAACAGCGGCGTACTGCCGTAGAAGACGACGACCGGCCGGTCGTCCACCGCGTACAGCTGCCGGCCGCGCTTGACCGTCGTCCCCGTCGCGGGGAGCTGGGTGATCGTTCCCGTACCGACGCCCTTGACCGTGATGTCGGCCCCGTACCCCAGGGTTCCGCGGTAGGTCTGGCTGTCGGCCAGGTCCCGCCGGACCACCGTCGCGACGGCGGAATCCGCCGGCTTCCGGACCGTACCGGGCGCGCGGTGGCGGTCGGAGACGAGCTCGTACCCGCCGAGGACGGCGCCTCCCCCCACGACGACCACGACCAGGACCGTGGCGGCACGCCGCAGCGGGCGCTTCCCGGAGGCCCGGACCCGCCTATTCGTTGCCACCGAAGGCTTCCATCTCGCAGTCGTGCTCGATCTTGGAGGTGTCCTGCCCGGTACCGACGTAGTCGTCGTCGTAGGTCCAGGACAGTCCGTTCGGGCCGTCACTGGTGTCGTCGACCAGGTGGACCTTGATGCCCTTGGAGCGCAGGCACTTCACGTCCTCCTGCCAGTCCTGGCGGTACCGGGGGTTCAGGGCGGGGTCGAGTTCGGGCGGCGCGAGGGGCAACTTGTCGGCGCAGGCCCGCTTCGCGCCCTCCGGCACCGGCTCCGCGATGAACAGCGGCTGCTCCTCGCCGGGAGGAGCGGCGGCGCCGGCCCCTCCGGTCTTGGCACCGTTCGCCAGAAGGCACTTGTCCCAGGCCTTGATCAGACGGGCGCGGCGTTCCGGCGAGTCGTCCAGCCGCAGCTGGGGGCGGTTCCCGGAGTCCGCCGGCGCCCCCGACGCGACCGGTGACCCGTCCGGCGCGGAGGCCGAGCCGGACGGGGGCAGCGAAGCCACCTGGGGCTCCGCGTCGTGGGCGGCCGGGTCGCTCGCGGAGCCGCCGCACCCGGAGAGGACGGCCAGCACTGCCGAGGCCACGGCGCCTACCGCCAGGTGGCGGACGCCGGACCGTGCCGTGAGGGGGCTGAGTCGCTTGAATGGCATGGGAATCCCTGGTGTCAGGACACGTCGATCGGTGGGCCCGTTCTTCGCCGGGGCCCTCGATCCCACAGACGCGCGGGTCCGGCCGGGGTTGCTTCCGGGGGTGGTGTGTCCCACGTCACGCCCGCGTCGGCACCGGCCGCGTCCGGCTGTGCGCCGTCCTGATCACCGTCGTACGGGCCGGCCGGACAGGCGCCCGTACGACCGGGCCGTCGCCGGCGAGACGTCGCGGCCATCATCCGGTCCGGGCGGCTGACTCAAGGCGGCGGGACCCGTCCGCGAGCCACCGTGCCGCCCCGCTGCTCACGCGGGACGCGCTCCCGCAAGGTCAGGCCGACCTGGCGTATCCAAGCCTCCGGGAGGGAAACGTCGCCGGCGGCACACAGGACCGAGGGCCTCGACGTCCGCTCTCCCCCGCGGACTTCGAGGCCCTCACCCGGTCCCGGTCCGTCATGCCTGGGTGAGCACGATCTTCTTCCCGGCGGCCCGTCCGTTGACCACCCGGACGAACGCGGCCGGTCCCTCGCTCAGCGGCACGGTTTCCGGTGCGAGTTGCAAGGTTCCCGCGGCGACGTGCTCCGCCAGCCGGGCAAGCTGCGCGCCGTTCGGCTCGATGTAGAGGTCCCAGCTCGTGATGCCCCGTTCCTCCGGCGGCGCGTCCGAGGTCAGGGAGCACAGCCGGCCCCCGTCCCGCACCAAGGGCAGGGCCGCCACCGCCGTGCCGGCGGCGATGATCAGGGCGGCGTCGAACCCGCCGCGCACCTTGGCCGGCCAGTCCGGGTCGTGGTAGTCGACGACCTCCACCGCCCCCAGACCGAGCAGGCGCTTCTCGGCGGCGGGGGACGCGGTCGCGGTCACCTCGATGCCCTCGGCCGCGGCGAGCTGGACGGCCAGGGCTCCGGTGGCCCCGGCTCCGTTGGTGATCAGGAGCCGCTGCCCACGGCTGAGGTCCAGCTTCTCCAGGGCCTGCAGCGCGGTGAGTCCGTTCACCGGCAGCGCCGCGGCCTGCACGGCGTCCAGCCCGGGCGGGCAGGCCGCCGTGTGATCCGCGTCGATCAGGACGCGTTCGGCCCAGAAGCCGCTGCCCCCGGGCAGCGGGGCCTCGTGCGCGAGCACCCGGTCGCCGACGCCGAACCCGGTGACACCCGCGCCGACGGCCAGCACCTTCCCGGCGCCCTCCACTCCCAGCGCCGCCGGCGGCCGCAGCCCCACGTCCCAACTGGCGTCGATCGGCAGTTCGTCCCACGGACCGACCCCGGCCGCCTCGACCGCCACCAGGATCTGACCGGGCCCGGGAGACGGCGGTTCGGGCAACTCCAGCAGGGTGACTTCCTTCTCCGCCCCGAGCACTCCGCACGCCTTCACAGCAACTCTCCGTCCTCTCACCGGGTCCGGCCGACAGGGAGGTACCGGCCGGAAACCGACAGCAGGCACCAGTGTCGACCTCGGGACGCCCAGCGAGGGTCGTTTGCGGTCGCAGCAGCTTTCGTGTCGAGCCCAGGCAGCCGGTGTTCCCGGCGTGTGGTCCAGTTGACGAGCGACCGGCTGGGCCATTCGTGGAACGGGGCACCCGGACGGCACCACGACACGGCCACCGGACCCCGCGCACGGTCCCACGACTACGGCCGCAGGCTCCCGGCCACCGGAACACCGTGGCCGATCAGGCGCCGCAGTGAGCTGCGAGCACGGTCGCCGGTCACCCGCTGCCGGCCACCCGGCCGGCGGACCCCCGCCCGGCACACCCGCCGAGCGACCGCGACGCGGCACCCAGGTCGCGGTGCGTGGGCAAGGAATCGCACGCCCCCGCGCCGGTCCGTGTCATTCCCCGGACGTGCTCCGGGCCCGCCGCTCCAGGCGGCGCGCACTGCGGTGCGTCCTCACCGAACCGCCCACCCACACAGCGGCCGTGAGGAACACCGCTCCCGACGGCACCGCAAGGCCCCACGAGGCGTTCGCGATGCCGAAGCCGAGCGACGCGTGGCGGATGGCGGACGAGCAAGGCGCGAGGGTGGCCCTCACCAAAGAGTTGCCGTGCCCTGGTGTCGGAGGCCGGCGGCGTGATGAGCCCCGTGACGCACAGCGCGGAGATGCACCCGGACCGGATCCCGGTTCGTCGCCGGCCTGCGGCGCGACGCCCGCGACGTGACCCGTCCCCTCGCGCTCCTCGGGCTCACATGACCAGGAACCGGCATCCCGTCGAATCCCTGCCCACAGACCTACTCGCCCGGCAGGACTCGAACGAAGCCCTCGGTCCACTCGTCCTCATCGAGCTTGTAGGGGTCGAAGTAGAAGCACTCCGGTTCATCACGGAAGCCCGGTAGCAGTCGAGCCTGCCGCACACGCTCCTCCACCCGTTCGAGGGTTGAGTAGACGCCGAGCAGTTTCACGTCGTCACCATCCGACTCATCACAGAACACGCCACCTTCATCGACGTGCACGGTCGAGCCGTCGTCGCCGGCTTCGTTCTGGTGGCCGACGTGCCACAGCGGATACACGATCACGGGCGCGAAGCTATCAGCACTCGGGTTCATGGGGCCTGCGCCGTTCGGCCCGTTTCATCGCCCAGAACCCCGGGGTCACGAACCGGGCATCACGCGACTTCGCCGAGACCCTGGCTCCCTGAACGAGGCCGTCCTGGGACGACCTCCGCAACGGCGGCAGAGCCTGAGGGGAGCGGCGCCCTGGCCGGGGGCGGTCGGTCGGTCTCAGTTCTTCTCGACCTTGATCGAGGAGACCCTGTCGTTGAACTCACCGTCGAAGCGGGCGAGGTCGGCCGTCAGGACCAGCGAACGCCCCTTCAGGCCGGGATCGGTGCAGAGGGTGACCTTCCATCCGGCCGGGACCCGCACCGAGCTGATGATGTCGTCACCGACCTGCTCATCGGTGAGCACGGTGTACGTGCCCGCCTCGAGCTCCGCGGCCCGCCCTCCGAAGTCCTGGTGCTCGAAAACCCTGGGCACGGCTGAATCGGAGAGGCTTTTCCCGTCGATGAAGGAGCTCAACGAAAGGGTGACCCCCTCGCGGATGCGCTGTTCAAAGCCGAACCCGAGCTGCGATTGGTCGTTTGCCTTCGCCATGCGGCAGCGCTCCTCACCTCTCGGCACTGTTGCCAGGACAACCGGCCCATGCCGCGTTTCGGCGTCACGGGCTGGGCACCCGTTCGAGCGTATGAGCGGGTCACGTCGGGTGGCGCGCAGGCTTGGCCCGAAAGGGCCACACGGATGACTCGTGCCGTGGACAGGGCCGGTTTCCCGTGCGCAGCAATGCACCCCATGCGGAAAGCCTCACGATGGGGCAAGGTGGAACCGAGGGCCGAATCGCCGGGACAGCGCCTCTTCGGAGCACAGGCTCCGGGGCGCACCGAGTGGATTGCTGCTGCTCGGTGCCGGAAATCCGCACCGACCCACGGCACAGGCCCCTCGCCACCGGATCGGAAGCGCTCCGGATGGGCATCCGCCCGACCGGATGCCCATCGCACCGGTGGCCCGTCATCGCGTGAGGAGCGGCAGGTGGAAATAGACAGGGCCGACACGGCGGTCGTGTTCATTGACCCACAGAACGACGTTCTGAGCAAGGACGGAGCGAACTGGGACGCGGTGGGGGCGAGCGTCACGGAGAACATGACCGTCGAGAACATGGAGAGGATCTTCGAGGCGGCGAAGAAGGGCGGGTACGAGGTCTTCATCTCGCCCCACTACTTCTACCCGACCGACAACGGGTGGCGAATGAACGGGCCGCTCGAGACAAGCGAGTTGGAGACACACACGTTCGCGCGGACGGGCCAGCTCGATCTGACCGGGTTCCGCAACTCCGGGGCGGACTGGCTGGAGCGGTTCAAGCCCTACATCGAGGACGGCAAAACGGTCGTCGCCAGCCCGCACAAGGTATTCGGACCGGAAAGCAATGACCTGGCACTGCAACTGCGCAAACGCGGAATGCAGAGGATCATCCTCGGCGGGATGCTGGCGAACATGTGCGTCGAGTCCCACATGCGTCACCTCATCGAGGAGGGATTCGAGGTCGCCGTGGTCAGGGACGCGACGGCCGGGCCCCGGCATCCGGTCTGGGGCGACGGCTACCAGGCGGCGATCATCAACTACGGCTTCTTCGCCCATGCGTTGCTGTCGACGGACGAAGTGATCGACAGGATGCACTGAGCCTTTCCACGGCAGCGCCCGCGATAATGGCGTGGTCCGGATCAAGAAGACCAGCGGGGGGCGCATATGGCCGGGTTTCGGGTGAGTCTGGGGATGCCGCTCTCGAAGTGGAGGAAACCGGCGATCGCGGCCGAGGTCTACGCGAAGTGCGTCACCCCCCGCGGCGAGGCGACCCTGGTCCGGGAACGCGGGCCGCGGACCCGTCCGGAGGACCACGCCGACGCGGTGGAGAGCTGGACGGTGTCCCTGCGGCAGGGGGAGGCCACGCTCACGGTGCACCGGCTCGTGGCGGACCCCGTGTTGCTCCGGTGGCGGGTCCGGAAGGGCTTCGAGGGTGAGGTGGACGGGGAACCGCTCCGTTTCACCGGTACGTCCGCGTTCCGGCGTTCCCGCCGATCGGTCACGTACGAAGGACCCGCGATCGACGTCCGGATCGTGCCGCGCGCTTTCAGCCTCCGGCTCGTCGAGAAGGGGGAGGAGGCCGGCTTCCGCTCAGGGAACACCGTGTGGGAGCTGTCGGAACCCACGGATCACGCCGTGCTGGCCGCCTGCCTCTTCGAGTGGGCCGGGCTGGATCACCTGCTCGGGACGCCCGTGCTCCGGGACCTGTGACAGGCCGACGCATCCTTCGCCGCTGCTCTGCGCGGGCCTGGCCCCTGGCCGCCCGGGGACGGATTGTCAGTGGGGCGGCCTAGGGTGGGGACGACCAGGAACCGCGACGAGAGACTGGAAGTCCCATGACGACCCTTTCCGACCGTCCGAACACCGCGCTGCTCGTCATCGACGTGCAGAACGGGGTGGTGACCGGCTCCCACAACCGGGACGACGTCATCGCGAACATCAACACCCTGATCGGCAAGGCGCGGGCCGAGGACGTGCCGGTGATCTGGGTGCAGCACTCGGACGAGGACCTCGAGAAGGGCAGCGAGGGCTGGCAGTACGTGCCGGAGCTCGTGCGTGAGGAGTCGGAGCCGCTGATCCACAAGCTCTACGGCGACTCCTTCGAGGACACCGAGCTGGAGGCGGTGCTCGCCGACCGCGGCGTGGGCCGGCTGGTCGTCACGGGCGCCCAGACCGACGCGTGCATCCGCTCGACCCTGCACGGGGGGCTCGTCCGCGGCTACGACGTCACCCTCGTCGGCGACGCGCACACCACGGAGGACCTCAGCCCGTACGGGGCGCCCGGGCCGGAGCAGGTGATCGCGCACACCAACCTGTACTGGAGGCACCAGAACGCCCCCGGGCGCCGTGGCGGCACCCTCGACACCGCCGAGGTCTCCTTCGCGGCGGCCGACGCGGGCTGAGCCCGCCGGGCCCTACGGGTCGCCTCGGAGTGGGCCGTGCGTGCGGCCCACGCCGAGGGGACCGGGCGGACGGCGTCCGGTCAGAGGGCGCCGCGGCCCGCGTGGACCGCCGCGGCGTGGATCGGTCCCGCCGTGCCGCTGAGCGGGGACCCGGAGCCGCCGCGCCGCCCCGCGATGATCTCGGCGGCGATGGACACCGCCGTCTCCTGGGGGGTCAGGGCACCGATGTCGAGCCCGATCGGCGAACTCAGGCGCGTGAGTTCGGACTCGGTCAGGCCCGCGCGCCGGAGCCGTTCGAGGCGGTCCTCATGGGTGCGCCGGGAGCCCATCGCCCCGACGAACCCCAGGAACGGCAGCCGGAGCGCCACCTCCAGCAGCGGTACGTCGAACTTCGGGTCGTGGGTGAGGACGGCCACCATCGTGCGGGCGTCGACGCGGCCGGCCTCCGACTCCGCCGCGAGGTAGCGGTGCGGCCAGGCGACGACGACCTCGTGGGCGTCGGGGAAGCGGGCCGCGGTGGTGAACACCGGGCGTGCGTCGCAGACCGTGACCCGGTGGCCGAGGAGTGCGCCCTGCCGGGCGAGGGCGGCGGCGAAGTCGGTGGCGCCGAAGACCAGCAGACGGGGCGGCGGCGCGTAGGAACGGACGAAGACCCGCCGATCGCCGTGGCGGCGCAGCCCGCTCGTGCCGCGGGCCAGCATGGCGCGGGCGTCGTCGGTGACGGCGTCGTCCAGTGCAGCGGAGCCGAGCCCGCCCGAGCGTCCCTGGGGGCGTACCACCAGGCGTGTGCCGGTGCCGGGGCCGGAGACGGTGGTGGCCACGGCGACGGCCCGGCCCTCCGCCATGTCGTCGAGGACGGCGGGCAGTTCGGGGAAGCCGGCCGGGGAGACCGGCTCGACGAAGACGTCGATGGTGCCGCCGCAGGTGAGACCGACGGCGAAGGCGTCGTCGTCGCTGATCCCGTACTGGTGCAGTTGCGGCGTCATCGTACGAACGACCTCGCGCGCCACCTCGTACACGGCGGCTTCGACGCAGCCGCCGGACACGCTCCCGGCGACCTCGCCCCCGGCGGACACCGCCATCGCCGCGCCCGGGGGGCGGGGCGCGCTGCGGTAGGCGGCGACGACGGTGGCGAGTCCGACGGTGCGTCCCTCCTCGTACCAGGAGCGGAGGGGGCCGGCCAGCTCACGCATCGCGGGCCTCAGACGAGCCAGACGACGAGCAGGACCACCACGACCACCGCGACGACGGCCGGGATCGCCCGCTTGAGCACGGCGCCCCTGGCGACGCCCATGAGGTCGATCGGCTCCGGCTCCGGCGTGGTCCGCACCGGGGCGGGGGGCGGTTCGGGGGCTGGTTCGGGGGACGGCTCCGGGGCCGGCGGCGCGCCGTCCGCGACGAGCCGGGGCTCGCCCTGCGCCTCGCCTTGCGCGTCGCCTTCCGCGCTGGCGGCCGAGGACGGCGCCGTAGCCGCGGCCGCGGCCCCGCCCCCGCCGACCGTCGCCGGCTCCGGGGTGCGCTCCTGCGCCAGTTGCCGCTCCAAGGCCTCCACGAACTGCCCGAGCAGCTTCCGGCTGACCTCCTCGATCATGCCCTTGCCGAACTGCGCGACCTTGCCGGTGATCGTCAGCTTCGTCCCGACCGTCACCCGCGTCGATTCGCCGTCGGGCACCAGCCGCGCGGTGATGCGCGCGTCCGCGTTCCCCTGGCCCCGGGCGTCGCGCCCGCGCGCTCGCAGCACCGCCGTCCGGCTGCCGGGGTCCTGCTCCTCGAAGGCGGCGGTGCCCTTGTACTGGACGGTCACCGGGCCGACCTTCACCTTCACCAGCCCGGTGTACGTGTCGCCGTCCCGCCCGGTGAGCTGGGCGCCCGGCATGCAGGGCGCGATGCGCTCGACGTCGGTGAGCAGCGCCCAGGCCTGGTCCGGCGGCAGGCTCACTCGGAACTCGTTGGTGAAGTCCATCGAGGGCAGACCTCTCTTCCGGTGGGGGCGTCGCCGGCGGTCCCGGACGGTGCCCACACCTTGGGCCCGCCGCCGCGGGCCGTCAACGCGCAGTTCAGCGTTCGCTTAAGACACCGGCTCCCTGGGCCGGACCGCCTCCGCGGTGTCCCGGACCGAAGGAACGGGTTGTGCCGCAAGGAAATTGACGAGTCGTCACGCTGTTGGGGGCCTGTTCACACGCCGTACAGCGTGCCGTGGCGTCCCATGAGCCTCCGTTGCCGATCATTCCTTCCTTCCGGGACGGCACTCGGGCAGGGGGACGGGAGTGTTCGACACGATCGCCGACTTCTTCGGCGGGCTGAGCGACGGGCAGATGTGGGCGGGCGCCGTGGTCTGCGCCGTCAGCGCCAGCGTCGTGGCCTTCTGGCTGGACCGCTACCAGGGCTGGCGGCGCATCAGCTGGAGCGAGGTCTACAACGGGCCCATCAACAAGCACATCAACAACCAGCCGCCGCCCGGGATGTGGGAGATCCACTGGCAGGGCCAGCAGATCAGCGAGGGCAGCCTGGTCATCCTGGAGGTCCGCAACTCGGGGGTGCAGACGCTCGAACCGGAGCACTTCCCGGGGCCGCTGACCTTCACCTTCGCGGGCCGGAAGGTCGTGCACTTCAAGGTCCGGGACGCCAACGAGACGCTGGAGACGGCCCTGCGGCCGCGGGTGCCCGCGCAGGCCGCCCCGGTGCCGGCCGACACCTCCCCGGCCGCCGCCCACCCCGCCGGGGCCGACTCCGGCCCCGCCGTCCGGCAGTCCGCCACCGAGGACGCCCTGCCGCGTACGGACACGATCACCCTGCCGCTGTTCACCCTCAACCGGCGTGACCGCTTCCGCCTGCTGGTGCTCCTGGAGGACAGCCGGAACGGCTCCTCGGCCAAGCCGCCCAAGATCACCGCGGGCGGGAAGGTACGCGGCGGGCGCATCAAGCGGACGGCGGGCCGGGCCAGGCGCCGGTGGGCGGCCGGCATCGTGGTGATGCTGGTGGCGGCCTTGAGCCTGGGCGCGGGCACCTACGCGAACAACCGGAGCCTCGCGCTGAACGCCACCTGCTCCGGCAGTGAGCTCACCGTGGCCGGGTCGACCGCCTTCTCCCCCCTCGCCCACCAGGTCAAGGAGTCGTACGAGGAACGCTGTACGGGGGCCAGGGTGTCGCTCGAGGCGACCGGCAGCCGCCAGGGGCTGGCGAAGCTGCGGGCCACCCCGGCCGACGAGACCATCGCGATGGTGGACACCGTGCCCGGGCAGCCGCCGGAGAAGGGGCTCGACGGCCACCACGTCGGGGTGCTCGTCTTCGCCGTCGTGGCCAACGAGGATCTTTCCGACGACCCTGAGCTGTGGGACCGCGGGCTGACCCAGGAGGAGCTGCGGCAGGTGTTCGCCGGAGGCACGGTGGACGACGCCGACGAGCGGTTCGAGCAGGCGCCCGTGGTGGTCGTCCGCGCGGAGGGCTCCGGGACCCGGGACGTCTTCGAGGAGCGGGTGCTCGGCACGCGCCCCACCACGCCCGCCTCCCCCTGCCCGGTCCCCGAGCGGAGCGGCGACGGTTCCGACGGGGCAGACAGGACCGACGCGGCCGACGGCAAGGGCTCCGCGAACGCCCCGAGGATCTGTTCCGTGGGGTCCACGATGGAACTGCTGGACTACGTCAACCGCACCGAGAACGCCGTGGGTTACGCCGAGGCCGACGCCCTGCCCTTCTTCCCGCACGTCCGGACCGTCCCGGTCAACGGCACGGCGCCCACGAGGGAGAGCGTGCTCGCCGGCGACTACCCCTTCTGGGCCTCCGAGGTCCTCTACACCCGCGAGGACGCGACCGGGATCACCCGCGCCTTCCTCGACTTCCTGCGCAGCCGGGGCGTCTCCAAGCTCCTCGAGGGCCGGGGCTTCCTGCCGTGCCGGGAGCTGGAGGACTCCCGGGTGGAGGCGATGAAGTGCGGTGACGGCTGACGCGCGCCGACGCGCGGAGGCGGCGGCGGGTCAGCTCCAGAGGGTGACGTGGACGGGCGGCCGGAACTCCGTCAGCGGGACGCCGTTGGAGCGGGCCAGCAGGGCCTGGGTGGCGGCGGGGGTCGTGACGAACCGGCACAGCGCGGCGGCGACGGCGGAGCGGCGGTCCGGGGCGAGTGTGCTCGCGTAGAGCATGCCGTTGACGGGCAGGCCGAGGACGTCGAGGACGACGAGGTGGGAGCGGCGCAGCTCCTCGCGCACGACGT
The DNA here is from genome assembly GCF_055635295.1 of Streptomyces sp. NPDC111520. Lineage (NCBI taxonomy): Bacteria > Bacillati > Actinomycetota > Actinomycetes > Kitasatosporales > Streptomycetaceae > Streptomyces > Streptomyces sp. NPDC111520. The sequence continues at coordinate 105,506 of NZ_JBVKBW010000007.1, forward strand.
GCAGCAGGGCCAGCGTCACGCCGTCGCCCGCGGCGACGGCGTTGAGCGAGGCGGTCACGCTCGGGAAGGCGGTGGCCTTGGCGGGGTCGACGCCGATGCGGGAGAGGAGGGCGCCGGCGAGCGTGTCGGGGTCCATGCCGGCGGGGCCGAGGAGCCAGGGCTCGCGGCTGAGCCGGCCGGGCGCGATGCGGGACTGCTGCCGCAGGGGGTGACCGGGCGCCGCGACGACGACCAACTGGAAGCGGAGGAAGGGCACGGACTCGATCGCCGGGTGCGCTGCGGGCGCGGGCCCGATCGTGACGTCGGCCCTGCGGTCCCTGAGGAGTTCGCCGAAGACCCCGACGGGCACCGCGAGGGTGTCGGCGTCCAGGTCGGGCTGGCGCCGCCCGAAGGCCGCGAGCAGGGCGGGGAGCACCTGCTCGGCGCCGGTCTCGGTGGAGGCGACACGCAGTTGGGCGGTGCCGGCGCTGGCCTGCCGCACCCGGTGGCGGGTCTCCTCGGCCAGGCCGACGATCTCGGCGGCCCCCGCGGCGAGGCGCTGGCCGCCGGGGGTCAGGCTGATGCCGCCGCCGGAGCGGATGAACAGGACGTCGCCCAGTTCGCGGCGGAGTGCCGCGACGGCCCCGGAGACGGCGGGCTCGGTGACGCCCAGCGACTCGGCGGCGGCCTTGACCGATCCCAGCCGGGCCACGGCGACGAAGGCCCGCAACTGCGTGAGCGTCATGGGGACATTACATCTGTTCGAGCGTCAACTGTCGCAGTCCGTATTAACCATTCTCTTCAGTTGCCGTTGACCGGTCCCGTCCGCGGCGCGAGTGTTCCCCCCACATGCACCCCGCAACGACCCACACCGTCCACCGTCCGGGCAGGGAAGGAGGGTGCCGTGCAGGTACCCGCTTCGTTCGAGTACCAGCGGGCGCAGAGCGTGGAGGAGGCCCTGGAACTCCTGGGGCGCTTCGGCGAGGAGGCAAGGGTCCTCGCGGGAGGGCACAGCCTGCTCCCCATGATGAAACTGCGTCTGGCCGGGCCGGAGGTGCTCGTCGACATCAACGACCTCACCGAACTCGACCACATCGACGAGACCGGCGGCGAACTGCGGGTCGGGGCCCTCACCCGGCACCGCACCCTGCTGGAGTCGCCGCTGGTCGGCCGGCACTTCCCGATCATCCACGACGCCGAGCGGGTGATCGCCGACCCGCCGGTCCGCAACCGCGGCACCATCGGCGGCTCGCTGTGCCAGGCCGACCCCTCCGAGGACCTGTCGGCGGTGTGCGCGGCGCTGCACGCGGTGGCCGTGATCCGCGGCGTGGACGCGGAACGCACCGTCCCCATGGCCGACTTCCACCGCGGCCCGTACGAGACGGCGGTCGGCGCCGGGGAGATGCTCACCGAGGTGCGCTTCCCCGTACGGCCGCGCTCCGGCAGCGCCTACGAGAAGCTGGAGCGCAAGGCCGGCGACTGGGCGGTGGCGGCGGCCGGGGTGGCGCTCTGCCTGGACGGCGGGCGCATGACGCACGTCGGGGTCGGTCTGGCGGCGGTCGGCGCCGACGGGCTGCACGCGGAGGCGGTGCAGGGGCTCCTGGAGGGCCGTGAGCCGTCGCCGGAGCTCGTCGAGGAGGCCGGACGCGTGGCGTCGGCGAGCTGCTCGCCCGTCACCGACGGTCGCGGGAGCGCGGACTACAAGCGGCACCTGGCCGGAGAACTGACCAAGAGGGCCCTGCGGCGCGCCGTCGCCCGGGCCGCCGCCCCGGCCACGGCCGCGAAGGAGGGATGACGGACGTGCGGATCACGGTGAACGTCAACGGCGAGGACCACACCCGTGAGGTGGAGGCCCGCCATCTGCTCGTCCGCTTCCTCCGTGACGACCTGGAGCTGACCGGGACGCACTGGGGCTGCGACACCAGCAACTGCGGGACCTGCGTGGTGCTGATGGACGGCGAGCCGGTCAAGAGCTGTACGGTCCTGGCCGCCATGGCCGAGGGCCACGAGGTCCGCACCGTCGAGGGGCTGGCGGACGGGGACCGGCTCGACCCGGTGCAGCAGGGCTTCATCGAGGAGCACGGGCTGCAGTGCGGCTTCTGCACCCCGGGGATGATGCTCAGCGGCCGGGCGCTGCTGGACCGCAACCCCGACCCGACGGAGGACGAGGTCCGCGAGGCCATCTCGGGGCAGCTGTGCCGGTGCACGGGCTACCTCAACATCGTCAAGGCCATCCGGTGGGCCGCCGCCCACGAGTCCGCCGGCCGTGAGGAAGCGGGGAGCCAGGCATGACCACCGTCGAGGAACCCGCGGGCCCGGCAGCTCCCGGCGCGCTCGCCGCCCCCGCCGCCCCCGCCGAGGAGCGGCCGATCGGCTTCGGCCGGATGAAGCGCAAGGAGGACCCGCGCTTCGTCCGCGGCAAGGGCCGCTACGTGGACGACGTGAAGCTGCCCGGGATGCTCCACGGGGCGGTGCTGCGCAGCCCCTTCGCGCACGCCCGGATCGTGTCCGTCGACACCTCAGCCGCCGAGGCGCACCCCAAGGTGAAGGCCGTGATCACCGGGGAGACGCTGGCCGGGCTGGGCCTGGCGTGGATGCCGACGCTGTCGATGGACAGCCAGGCGGTGCTCGCCACCGACAAGGTGCGCTTCCAGGGCCAGGAGGTCGCCTTCGTCGTCGCCGAGGACCACTACGCGGCCCGTGACGCCATCGAGCTGATCGACGTGGACTACGAGCCGCTCGACCCGGTCGTCGACGCCCGCCGCGCCCTCGACCCGGCGGCGCCGGTCATCCGCGACGACCTGGAGGGCCGTACCGACAACCACATCTTCGACTGGGAGGCCGGCGACCGGGCCGCCACCGACGAGGTGTTCGCCGGCGCTGACGTCGTCGTCGAGCAGACGATGCTCTACCCGCGCGTGCACCCCGCGCCGCTGGAGACCTGCGGCGCGGTGGCCTCCATGGACCCCGTCGACGGCAAGCTGACGCTGTGGACGACCACCCAGGCGCCGCACGCGCACCGCACCCTGTACGCGATGGTCGCGGGGCTGCCGGAGCACAAGATCCGGGTCATCTCCCCCGACATCGGCGGCGGGTTCGGCAACAAGGTCGGCATCTACCCCGGTTACGTGTGCGCGGTCGTCGGCTCGATCGTCACGGGCCGGCCGGTGAAGTGGGTGGAGGACCGCTCCGAGAACCTGATGAGCACCTCCTTCGCCCGCGATTACCACATGACCGGGCAGATCGCGGCGACCCGCGAGGGGCGGATCCTCGGGGTGCGCGTCAAGGTCCTCGCCGACCACGGCGCCTTCAACTCCACGGCGCAGCCCACCAAGTACCCGGCGGGCTTCTTCCACATCTTCACCGGTTCGTACGACATCGAGGCCGCGCACTGCGAGGTCACCGGCGTCTACACCAACAAGGCGCCGGGCGGGGTGGCCTACGCCTGCTCCTTCCGCGTCACCGAGGCCGTCTACCTGATCGAGCGCATGGTGGACTGCCTCGCCGCCGAACTCGGCGCCGACCCGGCGGAGCTGCGGATGCGCAACCTGCTACGGCCCGAGCAGTTCCCGTACCAGAACAAGACGGGCTGGGAGTACGACTCCGGCGACTACCCGGCCTGCCTGCGCAAGGCGATGGACCTCGCGGGGTACGAGGATCTGCGCCGTGAACAGGCGGAGAAGCGCGAGCGCGGCGAACTGATGGGCATCGGGCTGTCGTTCTTCACCGAGACGGTCGGCGCGGGCCCGCGCAAGCACATGGACATCCTGGGCCTGGGCATGGCCGACGGCTGCGAGCTGCGCGTCCACCCCACCGGCAAGGCCGTGGTGCGGCTGAGCGTGCAGACGCAGGGCCAGGGCCACGAGACGACGTTCGCGCAGATCGTCGCCGAGGAACTGGGCATCCCTCCCGAGGACATCGACGTCGTCCACGGCGACACCGACCAGACGCCGTTCGGCCTGGGCACCTACGGCTCGCGTTCCACCCCGGTGTCGGGCGCGGCCGCCGCGCTGGTGGCGCGCAAGGTGCGCGACAAGGCGCGGATCATCGCGGGGGCGATGCTGGAGGTGTCCCCGGAGGACCTGGAGTGGACCAAGGGCCGCTGGTCGGTCAAGGGCGACCCGGCGATGACCCGGACGATCCAGGAGATCGCCCTGGCGGCGCACGGCGCGCTGGAGCTGCCGGAGGGCGTCGAGGGCCATCTGGAGGCCACGACGGTCTACAACCCGCCCAACCTGACGTTCCCGTTCGGGGCGTACGTCTGCGTGGTCGACGTCGACCCGGGCACGGGCGCGGTGAAGGTCCGCCGGTTCATCGCGGTGGACGACTGCGGGACGCGCATCAACCCCATGATCATCGAGGGGCAGGTGCACGGCGGCCTCGCGGACGGGGTCGGCATGGCCCTGATGGAGTTCATCGGCTTCGACGAGGACGGCAACTGCCTGTCCGGCTCCTTCATGGACTACCTGCTGCCGACCGCGCTGGAGGTGCCGGCCTGGGAGCTGGGGCACACCGTCACGCCGTCCCCGCACCACCCGATCGGCGCCAAGGGCATCGGCGAGTCCGCGACGGTCGGCTCGCCCCCGGCCGTGGTCAACGCGGTGCTGGACGCGATCGGCGTGCGCCACGCCGACATGCCGCTCACACCCGGCCGGGTGTGGCAGGCGATGCGGCACGGCCAGGTCGAGGCGCCGCAGTGAGCGGGGCTCCGGCGCTGGACGAGCGGATCGCCGAACTCACGGCGCGGCACGTCCCGTTCGTCCGGGCGACCGTGGTGCGCGCCCGCCGCCCGGCGAGCGCGCGCCCCGGCGACACCGCCGTGGTGCTGGAGGACGGCAGGATCGAGGGGTTCGTCGGCGGCGTCTGCGCGGAGGCGACGGTCCGCGCGCAGGCGCTGCGGACGCTGGCGAGCGGCGAGGCGTTGCTGCTGCGGATCTCCCCGGAGGCGGCCGAGGATGACGCCGCCGGGGCGGCGGAGGCCGAGGAGGGGGCGCTGAGCCTGCGCAACCCGTGCCTGTCGGGCGGCGAACTGGAGATCTTCCTCGAACCCCGGCGCCCCGTCCCACGGGTCCTGGTACTGGGCGACACGCCCATCGCCCGCGCCCTGGCCGGCTTCGGCCCCGCTCTCGGCTACGAGGTCGCGGGGCCCCCGGCCGGGGGGTTCGACGCGGAGGCGCTCGCCGGCGTCCACGCGGTCGTCGTGGCCTCGCACGGGCGCGAGGAGGAGGCCGCGCTGACGGCGGCGGTGCGCGCGGGGGTGCCGTACGTCGGCCTGGTGGCCAGCCCGCGGCGCGGGACGGCGGTGGTCGGCGGGCTGGACCTGACGCGCGAGCAGCGCGAGGCGGTCAGGACGCCGGCGGGCCTGTGGATCGGCGCCCGCACACCGGGCGAGGTCGCGCTGTCCATCCTCGCCGAGGTGGTCGCCTCGGTGCGGGGCGGGGACGGGAGGCGGGGCCCGGCCGCCGCGGCGGTGCCCGCCGGCGGGCCGGCGGGCGGGGAGGGCGCACGCACCGCGCTCGACCCCGTCTGCGGGATGACGGTGGCCGCCGTGCCCGGCACCCCGTACTCCGACGCCGGGGGCGAACGCCGCTGGTTCTGCTGCGAGGGCTGCCGCACCGCGTTCGAGGCCGGCCGCGGCGACCACGCGGAGGCGCGGTGAGCACGTTCACCGAGCGGCGCGTCCCGGACCCGGCCGGGCTGCGCCGCGCCCTCGACGAACTCGGCTACCTCGCGGACCCCGGGCTGGTCACGGCGCTGTTCCTGGCGCTGCGGCTGCCGCAGCCGCTGCTGCTGGAGGGCGAGGCCGGGGTCGGCAAGACGGAGGCCGCGAAGGCGCTGGCCGAGGTGCTGGGCGGACCGCTGGTGCGGCTGCAGTGCTACGACGGCCTCGACGCGGCGGAGGCGCTGTACGAGTGGAACCACGCGCGTCAGCTGCTGGGCATCCGGCTCGCCGAGTCGCGCGGTGAACGGCTGGCCGAGGCCGACCTGTTCACGGAGGAGTACCTGCTGCGGCGCCCGGTGCTGACCGCGCTCACCCACCCGGGCCCGGAGCCCGCGGTGTTGCTGATCGACGAGATCGACCGGGCGGACGACGACTTCGAGGCGTTCCTGCTGGAGGTGCTGGCCGAGTCGGCGGTGACGATCCCGGAGGTCGGCACCGTCCGGGCGGTGGTGCCTCCGGTGGTGGTGCTCACCTCGAACCGGACCCGCGATCTGCACGACGCCCTGAAGCGCCGCTGCCTCTACCACTGGATCGACTACCCCGACCCCGAGCGCCTGGTGCGGATCGTCCGCCGCCGGGTGCCGGGGACCTCGGCGGAACTCGCGGAGGCGATCTCGGCGGCGGTGCGGCGGCTGCGCGGCCTGGGGATCCAGAAGGCCCCGGGCATCGCCGAGAGCATCGACTGGCTCGCGGCGCTCGCCCTGCTCGGCGTGCGGCGGCTGGACGCGGAGGCCGCCGGGGCGACGCTCGGCACGCTGCTGAAGTACCGGGAGGACCAGGAACTGGTGCGGGAGCGGGGCCTGGAGTGGCTGGTGGGCAGCGGCCGTGACGCCTGAACCGGCGTCCGCACCACCGGTGGGGCCGCCGCTCCCGCGGTTCGACACGGCCGAGTTCGGCGGCCGGCTCGGTGAGGCGCTGCGCCGCGCGGGCCTGCCGGTCACCCCCGACCGGACGGTGTGCTTCCTGCGGTCGCTGCGCCTGGTGCCCCCGGTGGACCGCGAGGCGCTGTACTGGGCGGCGCGGCTCGCCTTCGTCACCGACCGGGAGCTGATCGTGCCCTTCGAGGGCGTCTTCGAGGCCGTCTTCGGCGGGCTCGGGGGCGTACCCGCGGAGCGCGGCGACCTCGCCGGCGCCCCGCCGGGCGCCGGCGAGGAGGGCGTGCGGGCCCCGTCACCCGGCGCCCGTACGGCACCGGGCCGGCCCCCCGCCGGCGCGGGTCCGGTACGGGTGGCGGGCACCTCCCGCACCGGTGAGGACGCGGACGGCACCACGGGGACGGTGCCGACGCTGGGGAGCACCGCGGAGGTCCTCGCGCACAAGGACTTCGCCGCCCTGGAGGCCGCGGAACTGGCCGGCCTGGACCGGCTGATGGAGCTGATCGCACTGCACACCCCGCTGCGCAGGACCCGGCGCCGCGACGCCGACCCGCACGGCCGGCGGGTGGACCCGCGCCGCACGCTGCGCGCGATCCGCGCGACGGGACTGGAACCCGTGCGCCTGGCCCGGTCGCGCCACCGGACGCGGCGCCGCCCGCTGGTGCTGCTGTGCGACGTCTCGGGCTCGATGGAACCGTACGCCCGCGCCTACCTCAGGCTCTTCCCCCGCGCGGCGGCGGTGGGCGTCGCCGCCGAGGCCTTCGTCTTCGCCACCCGCCTGACCCGGCTCACCCCGGTGCTCCGCCACAGCGGGCGGTACGGGGTGGACGCGGCGCTGCGCCGGGCCGGGGCCGCGGCCTCCGACTGGTCGGGCGGCACCCGGATCGGGCACGCGCTGGCGGAGTTCAACGACCGGTTCGGGCGCCGGGGCATGGCACGCGGCGCGGTCGTGGTGATCTTCTCCGACGGGTGGGAGGGCGAGGACCCGCGGGCCGTGGGGCGCGAGGCGGCCCGGCTGCGGCGGCTGGCCCACCGCGTGGTGTGGGTCAATCCGCGCAAGGCGGCCCCGGGGTACCGCCCGCTCGCCGGCGGCATGGCGGCGGCCCTCCCCCACTGCGACGCGTTCGTCAGCGGCCACACCTTCGCCGCGCTGGCGGAGGTGGCGGAGGCGATCGGCGGGAGGACGTACCGGGACGGGCAGCGCAGCGCGAACCGCGGGGGAACCCGAACACGCCGAAGTGCGGGGGGAAAAGAAAGGGAATGGGGAAGCGGACGGGGGCCGGGCTGACGGGAAATGACGACCCCGGCGGCCCGGCCGCCGTTCTCACCTTCGTTCGCTGGTATTTCAGTCCCGGTATTCGCGGGAATCGCGGTACGGGTCGTCCTGACCGCCTCCGAATGCCTCGAAACGCGAGGCGGGTGCCGGGACGTGATAAGTCGCCGGCTCCGCCTGGCGCGGGGCTTCGGGGGCCGGACGGTTCTCGTGCGGCAGGGGCGTGAATTCCTGCCGCGGCGCCGTTCGGGCGTTCCCGGCGGCCGCGACGGGATTGACCAGGACGGCGAAGAGGACGAGCAGCACCTCGATGCCGAGGCCGATGATGAGCGGCGCGACGAGGGCGATGCCGGTGACGCCGTCCCTGCTCGCGATGCCGGTCACGCTCCGCACCGTGACGGCCGTCATCCCCGTGTAGTGCATGCCGCTGATGGCGATCGCCATCACCAGCGAGGCGCCCACCGTCGCGCGGGGCCCGGTCACCCGCAGGGTGAACCACAGCGCCGCGGTGGCGGCCACCACCGCGATGACCAGGGAGAGCACCACGAGCGCGGTCGTGTAGTCGAAGGTGCCGGGGAAGCGCAGGGCGGCCATGCCCAGGTAGTGCATGGCGGCCACGCCGATCCCCGCGCCGACGCCGCCGACGAGCAGCCCGCCCCAGGAGCGCCTCAGGCCGGCGACCAGCATGCCGACGCCCACGATCACCACCGCCACGACCAGGCTGAGCACGGTCAGCGGCACGTCGTAGCGGAGTTCCACGCCGTCGACGGAGAAGCCGAGCATGGCGATGAAGTGCATGCCCCAGATGCCCGAACCGAGCGTCAGCGCCCCGGCGGCCAGCCACGGCCAGCCCTTGCCGAGACCGCGCGCGTGGAAACGGGCGGCGCAGGCGAGTCCGAGGCCCGAGCCCACCGCCGCCATGACGTAGGCGAGCAGGGGGTAGAAGGCGTGCGAATACAGATGTTGCTGGTGCCCCACGAATGAACTCCCCACCTGGCACGGACGGCGGGCGTCATGAGCGCGGACCGGGCCGGCACCATTGCCTGCTGTCCCCGTCGGCACGCCGTCCAGGAATGCGGCACCGGACGATCCCGCAGTGAATGACTGCGCGGACCTCACCCGTACGGCCGATGCTTGAACCTTATATTAAGTTCTCCGCAGTGTCGCGCAACCACGAAAGCGGAAACGTCGCGTTCCGGCCCGGATAATTCTCGCCGACCGGAATTCGCCTCGAACTCCCCACCGGAATCCGGATGTTGGCCTCGCCGTGCGGCCGCCCGGCTCGCTCTTCCGGAGTCCGTCCGCGGTTCAGGGCCGTGCGCGGTGCCGGAGGGTGCTCGCGTACGCGCGCAGGAGGGTGAGCAGGGCGGGGCCCAGCGGACGCGGCGCGGGCCGCCGGGCCAGCGTCGCGCCTGCGCGCTCCGCGCCGCGCAGCCGGTGGCCCTGGAGCGTGATGAGCGCGCGCACCATGGGGCGGTTGGGCCCGGGAACGAGGTCCACCAGTCCGCGCGCACCGGCGAGGCCCGCCCGGACCAGCCCGGCCTGCTCACGGACGAGGGCCGAGACCTGCTCCGGGCGCGGCTCCGGTCCGGAGTCCCCCTCCAGCGCCGCGCGGTCCAGGCCGTGGCGGGCGAGCGCGTCCTCGGGGACGCCCAGCCGCCCCTCCGCGAGGTCCTCCGCCATGTCCTCCAGGAAGTCCAGGCGCTGGGCGGCCTCGATGAAGGTGCGGCAGGCGGCGCGGTAGGCGTCGAAGCCGCCGTCCGGCGCGAGCAGTCCTGCGACCAGGAGGAAGGCGGGCAGCGAGTACGCGTCGACGTAGGCCTGGAAGTCGTCCTCGGTGGCGAAGCCGCGCCACTCGGCGTCGGCGGGGGCGGCGACGAGGTAGTCCGCGACGATGCCGCGCAGCACCGGCCGCCGGGTGACGGTGTGCGCGAGGGCGCGCGTCAGGGCGTCCGCCGGGTCGGCCCCGGCGAGGGCCGCCCTGACCTGCTCCTCCCATGCCCCGAAGGCACGGCGGCCGTCCGCACCCCGGTCCAGGAGGTTGTCGCCGTGGTGCATGAAGGCGGTGGCCGCGAGGGCGTCGGGGACGAGCGGCGCCGGCAGCAGCAGCCGCACGGCCGCGTACGAGGCCCGGTCGAAGCCCGCGACCACGCCGCGTTGCGCGGTGTACGCCTCGCGCAGGGCGGGGTCGGTGATGCCGGCCCGGTCGAGGGTCTTCCGCCAACTGGTCATCGCGCCGCCCCACTCCCGTCGTCCGCCGGCCGGACACCACCGATGATCACCCAAACGCAGAAAAACCCGCAAACTCACTGGCGTGATCCCGCCGCACCCCCGCTGACCTGCGCCACCCCCCTTCCGGGAGCGGGCAGAAACGGGCGTACTCCGCCCTTGTACGGGCTGACCGCCCCGCTCCCCCCGGCGGTATAAATCTCGGGCGGGCAGAAACGGGCGGCCGATGCCCGAACGGCCATGACGGAACCGGGACCAGGGAGGTGCGGCCATGCGCGGCGACGAACGGCAGCACAGGATCCTCGCGCTGGTGCGGCAGGCCGGACGGGTGGAGGTCACGGCGCTGGCCGCGGACTTCAAGGTGGCACCGGAGACGATCCGCCGCGACCTGAGCGAGTTGGAGCGGCGCGGACTCGTCCGCCGTACCCACGGCGGGGCGTACCCCGTGGAGAGCGCCGGCTTCGAGACCGACCTCGCCCGCCGCGAGACCCACCAGGTGGAGGGCAAGCGCCGGATCGCCGCGGCGGGGGTGAAGCTGCTGGGCGAGGCGGAGACCGTCTTCGTCGACGAGGGCTACACCCAGCAGTTGCTGGCGGCGCTGCTCCCCACCGACCGGCCGCTGACCGTGGTGACCGCCTCGCTGCCGACCGCGGCGGCGGTCGCCCAGTCCCCCGAGACCACCGTGCTGCTGCTCGGGGGCCGGGTACGGGGCCGCACCCTGGCCACCGTCGGCTCCTGGGCCACCCAGATGCTGTCCTCCTTCGTCATCGACCTGGCGATCATGGGGGCCAACGGCATATCCCGCGACTTCGGCCTGACCACCCCCGATCCCGTCGTCGCGGACGTCAAGGCGCAGGCGGTGCGCTCCGCGCGGCGCCGCGTGCTGGTCGGGATCCACACCAAGTTCGGCGCCTCGAGCTTCTGCCGGTTCGCGGAGATCGGCGACTTCGAGACGATCGTCACCGACACGGGCCTGCCGGCCCCCGAGGCCCACCGCTACTCGCTGCTCGGCCCGAACGTCATCCGCGTCTGACCCACCGCACCTCCGTCCAGCCTGCGCGCGAGCCGCCGCAGGTCGCCCCGGCACACCCCGAAGCGCCCGGCACGCCGGCGCGCCGCAGGGTTCCCCCTCACAGGAAGGCCTCCCCATGCCCAGGACCGACACCGACCGCGGAAGGGCGCCACGGCGCCGCCCCACCGTCCCGCTCACCGCACTCGGGGCCTGCGCGGCCCTGCTCGCCACCGGCTGCGCCGGGGCGGGCGGCAGCGGAGGGGACGACGGGGGCGGCGGCGCCTCCGTGAACGTCCTGATGGTCAACAACCCGCAGATGCTGGACCTGCAGAAGCTGACGGCTTCGGACTTCACCAAGAGCACCGGCATCAAGGTCAACTTCACCGTGCTGCCGGAGAACGACGTCCGCGACAAGATCAGCCAGGAGTTCTCCAGCCAGGCCGGCACCTACGACGTCGCCTCCATCAGCAACTACGAGGCGCCGATCTACGGCAAGAACGGCTGGCTGGCCCCGCTGGACGACACGGTCGCCAAGGACCCGGACTTCGACCAGGCGGACGTCCTCCCGTCGATGCGGGAGAGCCTGACCGGCGCCGACGGCAAGCTCTACGCCGAGCCGTTCTACGGCGAGTCGTCGTTCCTGATGTACCGCAAGGACCTGTTCGAGGCGAAGGGCCTCACCATGCCCGAGCGGCCCACCTGGCAGCAGGTCGCCGACCTCGCGGCGAAGGCGGACGGCGCCGAGTCCGGCATGAAGGGCATCTGCCTGCGCGGACTGCCCGGCTGGGGCGAGGTGATGGCGCCGCTGACCACCGTCGTCAACACCTTCGGCGGCACCTGGTTCACCAAGGACTGGCAGGCGCAGGTGAACGCGCCCGCCTTCAAGGAGGCGACGAAGTTCTACGTCGACCTGGTCCGCGAGCACGGCGAGGCGGGCGCGCCGCAGGCCGGCTTCGCCGAGTGCCTCGGCGCCTTCCAGCAGGGCAAGACCGCCATGTGGTACGACGCGACCTCGGCCGCCGGGATCCTCGACAGCGCCGACTCCCCCGTCGCCGGCAAGGTCGGCTACGCCCCGGCCCCCGTGGTGAGGACCGACAGCTCCGGCTGGCTGTACACCTGGGCCTGGGGCATCCAGAAGGCGAGCAAGCGCCAGGACGACGCGGCGAAGTTCGTGGCCTGGGCGTCCGGCAAGGGGTACGAGGAGCTCGTCGGCAAGAAGCTCGGCTGGGCCCGCGTCCCCGCGGGCAAGCGCACCTCCACCTACGAGAACGCGGACTACCTCAAGGTGGCGGGCCCGTTCGCCAAGGCCACCGAGGAGGCGATCGCAGGCGCGGACCCGCGCGACCCCGGCGTCCAGCCGCGGCCCACGCTCGGCATCCAGTTCGTCGACATCCCCGAGTTCCCGGACCTGGGCACCAAGGTCTCGCAGGAGATCGCCTCGGCCATCGCCGGGCGCACCTCGGTGGACGCCGCGCTGGACAAGTCCCAGCAGCTCGCGGAGAAGGTCGCCGCCCAGTACCGGAACGGGTGATTCGGCCATGACCGGTACGTCGAGCACCGTGACCGAGGAGGTGCGCGGCCGGGCGGCGGTCCGGGCGGTGCCGGCCCGCGCCGCGGGCCCCGGCCGGGCCGCGGCGTGGGCCCGCCGGGCACCCCTGATGCCGGCGCTGGTGTTCATGGTGGTCGTCACCCAACTGCCCTTCGTGGCCACACTGGTGATCTCCTTCATGGACTGGAACGCGCTCTACCCCGACCGGCGCGGCTTCACGGGACTGACCAACTACGCCGACGTGTTCGGCGACGCCGACCTGCGGGCCTCCGTGCTGACCACCGTCTGGCTCACGGCCGGCGTCGTCCTCGTCAGCCTCCTGCTGGGACTGGGCCTGGCCCTCCTGCTCGACCGGCGCTTCCGCGGCCGCGGGCTGGTGCGGACCCTGCTGATCGCGCCGTTCCTGCTGGTCCCGGTCGCGTCGGCGCTGCTGTGGAAGCACGCCCTCTACAACCCCGAGTACGGGCTGTTCAACGGCGCGCTGACCTGGCTGTGGCAGCTGTTCGGCAGCGAACGCCCGCCGCAGCCGGACTGGATCACCTCGATGCCGCTCGGGGCCATCGGGGCGTCGCTGGTGTGGCAGTGGACCCCGTTCATGATGCTGATCCTGCTCGCCGGGCTGCAGAGCCGCTCCACGGAGGCGGTGGAGGCGGCCCGGGTGGACGGCGCGAACGCCTGGCAGGTCTTCCGCTTCCTGACCCTGCCCCACCTGCGGCGCTACCTCGAACTGGCCGCGCTGCTGGGCTCGATCTACATCGTGCAGAACTTCGACGCGGTCTTCACCCTCACCTCGGGCGGCCTGGGCACCGCCAACCTGCCGTACACGATCTACGAGTCCTTCTACAAGGCGCACGACTACGGACGGGCGTCGGCGGCCGGCGTCGTCGTGGTCGCCGGGACCATCGTCGTCGCCACCCTCGCGCTGCGCCTGGTGTCGACGCTGCTGAAGGAGGAGTCCTCATGAGCGCCGTGGCCGCGCCCGGTGTCCGCAGGCGTCGTTCCGGCTCCCTGTGGGGGCTGGTCGCCTGGGCCGCCGCCCTGCTGTTCGTCCTGCCGATCGCCTGGATGGTGCTGACCTCGCTGCACAGCGAGACGGACGCCGCCACCAACCCGCCCTCCCTCGGCGCCGGGCTCACCCTGGACGGCTACCGCGAGTTCTTCGGCGCCTCGACCGGCGCGAGCCCCTGGCCCGCCCTGGTCAACTCGGCCACGGCGAGCCTGGTCTCCACCCTGCTGGTGCTGGCACTGGCGGTACCGGCCGCGTACGCGCTGTCGATCCGGCCCGTCCGCACGTGGTCCGACGTGCTGTTCTTCTTCCTGTCGACGAAGATGCTGCCCGCGGTGGCCGGACTGCTGCCGGTCTACCTCGTGGCGCAGGACCTCGGGCTGCTCGACAACGTCTGGCTGATGGTCCTGCTCTACACCTCGATGAACCTGCCGATCGCGGTGTGGATGATGCGGTCCTTCCTCGCCGAGATCCCGGTGGCGATCCTCGAGGCCGCCGCGATCGACGGCGCCGGGCTGCCGGCCGTCTTCCGCCGCATCGTCATCCCCGTCTCCGCCCCCGGCATCGCCGCCACCTCGCTGATCTGCTTCATCTTCAGCTGGAACGAGATGCTCTTCGCCCGGGTGCTCACCGGTGTCCGCTCGGTGACCGCGCCGGTCTTCCTCACCTCCTTCGTCACCAGTCAGGGACTCTTCCTCGCCAAGGTCTGCGCCGCGGCCGTCGTGGTGTCCCTGCCCGTCCTCGTCGCCGGATTCGCCGCCCAGGACCGCCTGGTCCAGGGCCTGTCACTGGGAGCCGTCAAGTGAAGGCAGTCGTCATCGCCGAGCCCGGGAAGATCGAGCTCGCCACCGTCGAGGACCCCGCCCCCGGGCCTCGTGACGTGGTGGTCGCGGTCGCGGCCTGCGGGCTGTGCGGAACCGATCTGCACATCCTGCAGGGCGAGTTCGCACCGACGCTGCCGATCGTGCCGGGCCACGAGTTCGCCGGGGAGGTGGTCGCGGTCGGCTCGGCCGTCACGGAGGTGGCGGTCGGCGCCCGGGTCGCCGTCGACCCCTCACTGCACTGCGGCGAGTGCCACTACTGCCGCCAGGGCCGCGGCAACCTGTGCGAGCGGTGGGCCGCGATCGGGGTCACAGAACCGGGCGGCGCCGCCGAGTTCGCCGTCGCGCCGGTCGCCAACTGCGTGGTGCTGCCCGACCACGTGGCGACCGCCGACGCGGCGCTGATCGAGCCGCTGTCCTGCGCCGTGCGCGGCTACGACGTGCTGCGCACGCGGCTCGGCGCCCATGTGCTGATCTACGGCTCGGGAACGATGGGCCTGATGATGCTGGAGCTCGCCAAGCGCACGGGCGCCGCGAGCGTGGACGTCGTCGACGTCAACCCCGAACGGCTCGCCACCGCACGCCTGCTGGGCTGCGACAGCACGGCCGCCTCGGCCGAGGAGATCCTCCGCCCGCGCGGCTGGGAGGTCGTCGTGGACGCCACCGGCAACGCCGCCGCGATCCAGGACGGGCTGCAACGGGTCGGCAGGGGCGGCACCTTCCTGCAGTTCGGGGTCGCCGACTACGCCGCCCGCGCGGTCATCGAGCCGTACCGGATCTACAACCAGGAGATCACCATCACCGGCTCCATGGCGGTCCTGCACAGCTATGAGCGGGCCGCCGAACTCTTCGCCGCCGGGGTGCTCGACCCGGGGGTGTTCATCAGCGACCGCTTCCCGCTCACCGACTACCCGCAAGCCATCGAACGCTTCAAGGCGGGCATCGGCCGCAAGATCCTGGTGCAGCCGTGACCAGGCCCGTGACCGCGCCCGGCACCCTGGTCGCCGGCGAGGCGCTGACCGACGTGGTCGTCGGGCCCGACGGGTCAGCGCGGGCCCACCCGGGCGGCAGCCCGGCCAACACCGCGCTCGGGCTCGCCCGGCTGGGGCACCCGGTCACCCTGGCCACCCGCATCGGCCGGGACCCGCACGGCGACGCACTGGTGGAACGGCTGACGCAAGGTCGGGTGCGGCTGCTGCCGGGGTCGGTCGTCCATGCCCCCACCTCCACGGCCAGGGCCGAACTCGACGGCGACGGCAGCGCCGCGTACCGGTTCGACATCGTGTGGGACCTGCCCCCGGTCGGACCGTCCGACGTGCCGGGGCACCTCCACACCGGTTCGATCGCCACCGCGCTCGAACCGGGCGCCGGACGGCTGCTCGCCCTGGTCGCGGCGGTCCGGCGCCGTGGGCACACCGTCTCGTACGACCCGAACCTCAGACCCGCGCTGCTCGGCCCGCCCGAGACCGAACGCCCGCGCGTCGAACGGATGGTGGCGCTCGCCGACGTGGTGAAGGCCAGCGAGGAGGACCTCCGGTGGCTGCACCCGGGACGCGATCCCGCGGAGGTCGCGGCCGGCTGGGCGCGCGGCGGTCCGCGCCTGGTCGTCCTCACCCGGGGCGCGGCGGGCGCCGAGGCCCACTGGGGCGCGGACGGAAGGCACCGCGTCGCCGGCCACCGGGTGCACGTCGTCGACACGATCGGCGCCGGTGACGCCTTCATGGCGGGCCTGCTCGCCGGCCTCCTCTCCGCCGGGCTGCTCGGCGGGACGACGGCCCGGCGACGGCTGCACGCGGCCGAGGACGGCGGACCCGTGCCGGAGGCGGTGGCCGGTGCCCTGGAACTCGCCGCGCGGGTCGCGGCTCTGACCTGCGGGCGCGCCGGTGCGGACCCGCCGTTCCTGGCGGAGGTGGCGCCCGCCGTGTGATGATCCGGCCGACGGCACTCCCACGCACCGAGGGGCGGTACGACGATGTGGCCGCGGGTCGACGGAATGCGCTCCAGGGAACCGGGCACGGCCGACGCGCTGCGGGACGAGCTCGACTCCCCGGTCCTCGCGGGCCGGAGGACCGCGACGACCGGGCTGCTGTCCGAGTACGTCGAGGAGACCGAGGGCCTGGAGTTCGTCGGCGAGCGGCCGGCCCTGCTGGACCGGGAGAGCCGCTGCGTCGGCGTCATCGAGGTCGGCCGCGTGGAGGTGACGTCCTTCGCCGAGGTGACGTGGGAGCACGCCGCCGCCGAGGGCGACGCCTCCCTCGCCGACTGGCGCGCCAGGCACCGCCGTTCCTGGGAACGGGCGGGCACTCCCGTCGAGGACGCGACGCCCGTGGTGTGCCGGGCGTTCCGGCTCGTCACGGCGGGCGGCTGAGCGTGCGGATCCGCGTCGAGGCGCACGACCTGCCGGGGCGCACCTTCGGCGGCCACTGCGGCGTCCACGTCGCCGTGCAGCGCCGCGCCCGTCCGGCGGAACCGCTGGACCCCCGTCCCGGAGACGCGGCGGAGGCGACGTGGGACCTGGACTGCCGGGTCCGGGAGACCCCGGACGGGCCCGACGTCACGGGCCCCTGGATCCAGGGCGGTCCGGGCGCACGCTTCGTCTACCTGTCCTGGGGGACGGTGGCGGGGCCCGGGGACTTCACGATGTTCCGCCGCGCCAAGCTCATGCTCGACGGCGTCGAGCCCGGCATCCTGCGTACCGCCGTCCGGTCCGGGACGCTCATCGGGCGGCTGGGCCTGACCGACGCCCGGGGCGGGCCGCTCTGCGCGGCCGTGCGTCCACCGCTCGTCACCTGGTCGGCGGGGACGCCCGACGCGGGGGGCCGGCCGGACTGACCGAGGTCATCGGGACTGGAGAACGGGACCACCACCCCGCCGGTGGGCGCGCCCACGGTCCGCACGACCGCTTACGCCTTCCCACCGGCGCCGGGCAGTGGTCCCGCTCGGTCACTCGGGGTCCGGGCCCCTCAGTCCTCTCCCCTGACGATGTTCCAGTCCTTGCCGCTGTCGGGCTCCCGCTGCGGCGGATTGCCCCGGCCCTCCTTCAGTACAGCAGGCCGGCACGTACGTATCTGCTGGTCTCGGGGGATGCGGGTGATGGTCGGGTGGCCGTTGCGTGTGTCCACGGCTGGGCGCCTCCTCATGTCTTCTCGAAACCGCATACCCATTCGAACGTGATTTACACGACATACATTCCGGATCTGGACATGTTCGTCCGGGGCATCCGCACGGTGTCCGGCGCCGGTCGCACTGCGCACCGGCCCCGGCACCGGCCGTGTCCGCCGTCCCGCGGACGGGACCACCCGTCGAGGTGCGGCTGCCCCGCACGGCGCGGCGGAAACCGCCCGGGCACGCGGGATCAGCGGGTGGGGTGCCACTCGGCCAGCAACACGGTGGCGTCGTCGTCGAGGCGGCCGTGCCGGTGCGCCAGGACGGCGTGGACGAGTCGCCGCAGGACTTCCGGCGCGGGGTCGCCGAGCGCGGTGGCGTGCACGACGTAGTCGGTGAGGCGCCGCTCGCCGAAGTCGTCGCCGCCCTCGGCGCGGGACTCGGTGACGCCATCGGTGTGGACCAGGACGCGGTCACCGGGTTCCAGGCGCGTGGAGTGGACGGTGCGCGGCCGGCCGCCGTAGTCGGGGCCGAGGCCGAGGGGCAGCTCGGCCTCGCGTTCCAGGGCACCGGTGACGACGTGCCGGGCACGGATCAGCCGGGGCGGCGGGTGGCCGCAGTTCACCCAGGCGAACTGGCCGCTTCGGACGTCAAGATCGGCGAAGACCGCGGTGGCGAGCCGGTCCGGGATCCACTTGGCGAGCGTCTCGTCCACGGTCTTGACGATCTCGCCCAGGTCGACGCCGGCCCGCCGGGCCGCGCGGCAGCCGGCGAGCGCGACGGCCGCGGTGAGCCCCGAGGCGAGGTCGTGGCCCATCGCGTCGAGGACGGTCAGGTGCAGGTGGTCGTCGTGGAGGCTGTGGTCGAAGGCGTCGCCGCCGATCTCGTACGCGGGTTCCAGCACGGCGCTGGAGGTGACCTCTCCCGTCCCGAGGGTCCGCGGCGGCAGGAACGCCCACACGAGCTCCGCGGCGGTGGTCATGGGACGGCTGCGGACGAGCCGCAGCAGGTCGTCGCTGAACCCCGACTTCGAGACCAGCGCCAGGGTCGTGACGTCGGCGAGCGCCCGGCAGCGGGAGAGCAGTTCGGGGTCGATCCGGTGGGCGGTGACCTCCATGACGCCGACCCGCTCCACCCCGTCGACGAGGGGGAGCCACATCGTGATCCGGTCGTCCCGCTCGCTCAGGCGCAGCGAGACCGTCCGGTAGGCGGCACCCGCCGGCGTGCCGTCGACGGCCACGGCGCGGCGGGCTCCGGAGCCCGGCTCGCCGGACAGGGGCACGAGCCGGGCCTGCTGGACGTCGGCGAGCAGGACCGTGACGTCGTCCAGGCCCACCTCGTGCGCGGCACGTGCGAGGGTGGCGCCCCAGTCCTCCGGGGCGACCTCGTGCGAGCGTTGCAGGAGTCCGCTGAGCAGGGTGCCGAAGCCGGTGTCGTCCACCGCCACCATCGCCTGTCGGTGCGCCGCCCCCATGGCGGGGCCGGAACGTGGGGTCCCCTGCCCCGGGCGCCACGCCCGAAACATCGCACCGCCCCTGACCTGCGGCTCCACGGGGGACCGGCACGCACGGGCCTCCCCGGATCGCCTACAGCCGCCGGTTCCGCAGAACGTCATATTCCAGCAAATCGAGTGCCAAAACGGGCGTGCCGCACCTCGTCGGGCACGCCGAGGCCCGAGGCTTCTCGTGTCCCACCCGTCACGGGTGCCCACGGCACCCGCGGAGACAGGAGTCGATCCATGCGCGTTTCCCGTTTCGTTGCCGCGGTCGGTGTGGCCGTGGCCGTCGTCCTGGGCGGTGCGGCGGGCGCCGGTGCCGTCACGCCGGAGTCCTTCGGCGGCCACGGCACGCACGCCACGCACGGCGACCACGGCCGCGGTCACCACAGCCACCACGGCAAGCGTCATCACCACCGCTGGCACGGTCACCGCCTGCACCGTCACCACCACGTCGTCAACCACCACCGCCGCTGACCCGCGGCCCGGCCCGCGTAACCCCGGTGGCGCCCTCCGTCCGCACGGAGGGCGCCACCGGCGCGTGCGGACCCCGGCGCCGGGCGGGCCGTCGGGCGGTCCCGGTCGTCAGGCGTCCGGTCGTCAGGCGTCCGGTCGTCAGGCGGTCTGGGCGCTGCGCAGTGCGGCGTACGGCCCGCCGGAGCGCAGCAGTTGATCGTGCGCGCCGACCTCCGTGATCCTCCCGTCCTCCATGACGACGATGCGGTCCGCGTTGCGGATGGTGGACAGCCGGTGGGCCACCACGAAGACGGTGCGGTTGCGCACCAGGCGCTCCAGCGCCTGCTGGACGAGGGCCTCGGAGCGGGAGTCGAGGGCGGAGGTCGCCTCGTCCAGGACCAGCACGCGGGGGTCGCGGATCAGCGCCCGGGCGATGGCCAGTCGCTGCTTCTGCCCGCCGGACAGCCGGGCGCCCCGCTCCCCGACGACCGTGCCGAGGCCGGCCGGCAGCCGCTCCACGAACTCCAGGGCGTTGGCGGCCCGCAGGGCCTCCCGCACCGCCTCCTCGGGGACGCCCGGCATGCCGTAGGCGACGTTCTCCCGGATGGTGCCCTCGAAGAGGATGGACTCCTGGGGCACCACGGACACGAAACGGCGGTAGCTGCGCAGGTCCAGGTCCTCCATGTCGGCCCCGTCCAGCAGGATCCGGCCCTCGGTGGGGCGCAGGAAGCCGATGACGAGGTTGAGGACGGTCGACTTGCCGGCCCCCGAGGCGCCCACCAGCGCGACGGTCTCGCCCGGGCGGACGGAGAGCGAGAAGTCGCGCACCGAGTGGCCGGCGGCGTCGTCGTAGGTGAAGCCGACGCCCTGGAAGTCCACCCGCCCGCGCACGGCGGCCACCTCCGCCTTGCCCGCGTTCTGTTCCAGGTCGGGCGCCTGCAGCACCTCGCCGACCGAGCGCACCGACTCCAGCCCCTTGCTCACCACGGGGGTGAGGCTGAGCAGGGTGGTCACGGCGGCGGTCAGGGCGGAGAAGTAGGTGGTCAGCATGACCACGTCGCCGGGAGTGACGCCGAGCCAGCCGTGGTAGGCGGCGAGCGCGGAACCGAGCAGGCAGCAGACGCCGAGGACGTTGAGGACGATCCAGGCGAGGGAGCCGAAGCGGCCGTTGAGCCGGTCCAGGCGCAGCCCCGCGGTGAGCACCTGGCTGAGCGTGCCGTCGACCCGGCGCAGTGCGGCGGACTCCAGGCCGTGGGCGCGGGTGATGGGGATGAGCGTGGTCATCTCGGTGACCCGGGAGGAGAGTTGCTCCACCTCCTGGCGGAACGATTCGTTGGACTCGCGCAGCCGTCCCCGCAACCACATCACCAGCGCGGACGTCGCGGGCACCACGACCAGGAAGACCGGCAGGAAGGACGGTGCCTGCACGGTGATCACCACCAGCGCGCCCAGCAGCGTGGCGAGCGCGGACAGGCCCATGTCGCCGGTCTGCTGGACCGCCTGCTCGATGGCCTCGACGTCCCGGATGACCTTGGTCTGCAGGACCGCGGAGTTGACCTTCGTGTGGTAGCCGATGGAGAGCTGCTGCATGCGCTGGCAGAGCGCGGAGCGCAGCCGGGTGCCGGTACGGCGGGCGCTGCCGTACCAGCAGCGCACGTACAGCAGGTGGAAGGGGTAGTTGAGGAGCAGCATCAGCAGCAGCACACCGGTGCCGAGCAGCATGCCCGACAGCGGACGGTGCTGCACGATGACGTCGATGACCTGCGCGGTGACCAGCGGTGTCAGCCAGATCGGGGTGTGCTTGACCATGAACGCCAGCACCGCCAGGGCCAGTCGGCCGCGGTCGTGGCGGAAGAGGTAGGCGAGGGTGCGGATCGGGTGCTCACCGCGGTAGCGGTGGTCGAGCGGGCCGTGCGGCGACGCCATGCGGGGACTCCGGGGGCACGAGGGCGCGGGGTGATGAGACGGCGCTGGCTCATCGTCCGGTCACCGCGGAATCCTAGGCCGTGAGCGCTCCCACGGACACCGCGCGGGGCCCGCTGACCGGTCCCGGCCGACTGGGTGGCCGCTCCCGGGGCACACGGTGGGTGAAGGGGCGGCGCGAGGGCGCGCCCCCGGACCACTGGGAGGGCCGATGCTGGCCATCGTTGCGGCCGTCGTCTTCGCGGTCGCGTTCGTCATCAACGCCACCGGGACGGCGACGGAGGACGTGTTCACCCCGACGAGCCTGCTGCTGGTCGGGCTGACGCTGCTGGCCGCGCACCTCGGCGGGGTCGGCTCGGGCGCGGGCGGGCGCTGGTCGGGGTACCGCCGGCGGGGGCGCTGAGCCCTCGGGGAGGGAAACGGACATGACGCACCGTCGAGACACGGGGTCCGGGGCCGGGCCGGAGCGCCGCCCGGGTTTCACCAGTCCGGGGTTCTCCACGTCCGCCGACGTCCCCGGTCCGGACACCGGGGACGGCGCAGCGGTTCCGCCGCCCCCGCGGATCCCGGAGTACGAGGTCCCGGAGCCGGAGGTCGCGGTCATCACGGAGCCGGGCTTCGAGTCCCCTGGTTTCGAGTCCCCTGGTTTCGAGTCGCCCGGTTTCGAGTCCCCCGGCTTCGAATCGCCCGGCTTCGAATCGCCCGGCTTCGAGGGGCCGGGGTACTCGAGCCCCGACTTCACCGGCCCCGGGCCGGTGGGCGGCGCCGACCCCGCCGGCGCGGACCGGGACGAGGGCCGCTCATGACGCGGGCGGCACCGCGTCCGGCGTGGCCGCCGGGGAGGTGACCCCCATGCGGGCCCGGCTCTCCGCGACGAGCCGCTGGACGTTCCGCTCGACCTCCTCGGGGTCGAGGCCGAGGGCCTGGCCTATGTGCGCGGTCCAGACCTCGGAGCGCACGTTGGTCTCGAAGGCGAGGTCGGCCCGGATGTTGTCCCGGGCGGCCTGCCGGTTCTGACTGACCATGACGAAGGTGGAGAGGAAGATCGCCTCCAGGCTGACGATCATGGTGAGCAGCCCGAAGGGGTAGGGGTCGAATACCCCGCCCGGCCCGGCGAGTCCCTGGTTCAGCAGGATCCAGACCGTGAACCAGACGATGTGGACGTAGACGAAGGCCATCGAGCCGGCGAAGGCGGTGATCACGTCCGCGACCCGGTCCTGGGCACCCCTCCCACGGGCGAAGAGGACCCGCTCGTGCGGGGAGCGGACGACCGGGCGCGGCGGCGTGGGGACGGCGGTGCCGTCGGCGGGGGAACTCATGCCCCTCATTCTGCTTTCGGCCCGCCACGGCGACGGCACCGGGAAGCCGGGAAGAAACCGCGCCCTCCCTGCGTTGGCATGGGCGGATCAAGAACCGCCCGAAAGGAGGCGACCGGTGAAGGTACGTGCCTCGCTGCGTTCCCTCAAGAACGCCCCCGGCTCGCAGATCGTCCGCCGTCGCGGCCGTGTGTACGTGATCAACAAGAGGGACCCCCGCTTCAAGGCCCGCCAGGGCTGACCTCAGCGGGCCGAGCCCCGGAACACCACGGGCGCGGGGGGGTTTTTCCCCCTCAGGGGAAGGGGGGCCCCTTCCCTTCGTGTTCCCCCTTCCCCTTCCCGGGGAGGGCTAAAGGTAGGTCAAAGTGTTTT